>JBCKZS010000055.1:0-18674 GCA_038918905.1 Vicinamibacterales bacterium | reverse complement strand
CATTTCGCAGGCGGCCGCGCTCACCAATGCGGCGCTTGCCACCTCCGGGGCGTCCGCGCAGTTTGTCGAGATTGATGGCGTCAGGTATTCCCATGTGGTGGATCCCCGCACGGGGCAGGCCCTGACGTCACACGTGACGGCGCACGTCATCGCCCCCGATGGCGCCACGGCCGACGCCCTGGCGACCGCGGCCACCGTCGTCGGGGCCAGCGGTCTGGCCGCACTGCGCGCGCGTTTTCCGGAGGCCCACATTCACCTTCTGGAATCCGTTGGCGTCCCCGCCCCGGTGCGGTAACCTCTGCGCATGAACGTGCGGCTGGTCACGCTCGCTCTGGCACTCCTCACGGCGTCCCCCTCGGCGCAAATGGCCCCGCCGCGGTTCGACTGGATCCCGCTCTTCAACGGAAAGGACCTGACCGACTGGACGCCGAAGTTCTCGAAACACAAGTTGGGCGTCAACCTGCACGACACGTTTCGTGTCGAGGACGGCCTGTTGAAGGTCCGGTACGACAAGTGGACCGACTTCAACGGCGAGTTCGGCCACCTCTTTTACAAGGAGCCGTTTTCGTATTACCTGATTGCCGCGGAGTACCGGTTCGTCGGCGAGCAGTTGCCGGCCGCGCGGGCCCGCCTTGGCTGGGCCGTGCGCAACAACGGCCTCATGCTGCACGCGCAGGACCCGGCCACGATGATGAAGGATCAGGACTTTCCGATTTCGCTCGAGGTGCAGTTGCTGGGCGGCCCCGGCACCGGTGCGGCGCGACCGACGGCCAATCTGTGCACGCCCGGCACCCACGTGCGGATGGCCGGGCAACTGCGGACCGAGCACTGCATCAACGCCAGGACCTCGACCTACGACGGCGATCAGTGGGTGCGCATCGAAGTACTGGTCGAAGGCGACGAGGTGATTCGGCACTTTCTCGAAGGCGGGACGGTCCTCGAGTACACGAAGCCGCGGATCGGCGGCGGCAACGCGTCGCCCACCGATCCGTCAGTCAAGGTCGACGGCACGCCGTTGACAGCCGGGTTCATTGCGATTCAGTCCGAGACGGCTCCCACGGACTTTCGGAAAATTGAACTGGTGAATCTCGAAGGCTGCGCCGATCCCAAAGCCACCAACTACCGCTCCTACATCGTCAAGGCGAATACGGCGATGTGCCGTTATTAGGTGGTGAGATGGCGAGATGGCTGAGGTGATGAGGTGTTGGCTTGCCTTACTTCGGTGGGTTCCTCTTGAACGAGCGGAAGTGCACCTCGGCGTACGCGACGCCGCCGGTTTCGTCCAGGTTCAGCGCGAAGTCGTAGCCGTCCTGTTCGAGCCTCTGGCGCACATGGTCCACGACGCGCATCGCCAGCGGACTGAGCTGGTCTCTCGTCTTGTCCGGCTCGGCGAGGAGTGTGACCCAGGCTTCTCGTTGATTCCGTGCGGGTTTCTTCGCGACCTGAAAGCCGTTCCGGCATTTGCCCAGGACGTACTCCTGGAGTTCCTGTTCGGGGAGCCCCTTCACGCGGTCCCACGATTCCACCCATTTGCGAGTTCTTGGCAACATCCCCCGTGATTATGACGGGCCGTCTGGCACCCCCGCAACATCGTCGGCGCCTTGACCCGGCCGCGCCGGTGTGCCTCGGGACCGGAGCCAGCCGACTGCCGGGCGATCTCGCGACCGCTGCCCCAGGGGCTTGACATCGGAGCCCGTGAGTAATACATTTTCGTAGGACACAGCGATGCCCTTCAGTTTCCGCCTCGATCCCGACACGTCCGCGAAGATACGGCGTCTTGCCCAGCAGAAGGGCTGGTCGCAATCGGAGGTCGTGCGTGAGGCCGTCGCCGAGTACGGCGAAGCAGCGCCGAGCGCGCCCGGGACATCGCTGTTCGATCGCCTGCAGCCGTTCATGGGCACCGTGACGACAGACGGCGCCCAGCGCTCGACCGACACACACGCGAAGTACCGCGCGTTTCTGGAGCGCAAACGCAGCCGCGTCCGCCGTGCTCGTTGACGCCAGCGCGCTCGTCGCGATTCTCGACCGCAGCGACGCGGGCCACGCGCGGTGTGTGGACGCCCTCCGGGATCTCGCCACGCAGCCGCGCGGGAACGCGCTCGTCACGGTCTGGCCCGCCCTGACCGAGGCCGTGCACCTCATCGCCGACGTGCGGCGCGGACCGGCGACGCTGTTCGATATGGTGCACGACGGCGCGCTGAGTGTCGCCGAGCTGGGCGAAGAGGATCTGCCCAGGATGGGTGAGCTCATGGAAAGGTACGCGGATCTCCCGATGGACTTTGCCGACGCCGCGCTCGTCCGCGCGGCCGAGCGGTACGGCCTGTCGCGCATCCTCACGCTGAACCACCACTTCACCGTGTACCGGCTGCCTCGCCGCGCGAGGTTCACCGTGCTGCCGCCGCGGTCCTGACATCGAATCAGTGGCGTCAAGCAGACAGTCGTGCCCCTCGTCATGGATTTCCGACGGACAGTGGTGTACGGTGAAGGTCGTTTCCGGAGGGACTCATGATGATCGAAATCACGTACTGCGTGCAGTGAAACTACCTTCCCAGGGCCACCAGTCTGGCGGCCGCGATCAAGAAGGAACTGGCCATCGCGCCGGCGCTCATCGAGGGCCGGGGCGGTATTTTCGACGTCGCCGTGGACGGCCGCACGGTGTTCTCGAAACGTTCGGCGGGTCGCTTTCCGGAGCCGGCGGAAATCGTCGCGGCGCTGCGACCCTCACCATAGGAAGAAGGTGACGCGTTTCGCGTCCCCACGCGAGTGAAGTATCCTCTCCCGCATGCGGACGCTGGGCGTGGGACTGGTCGGCGTGGGCTGGGTGGCCACCCGGCACCTGCAGGCGTTTCAGGGCAATCCGCACACACGCGTCGTGGCGTTGTGCGGGCGCCATGAAGGCCGCGCGCGCGCGCGATTGGCCGACGCGGGACTGACGCTGCCCGACGCGCGGTTCTCCACCCGGTTCCGCGACCTGCTCGATGCGCCCGACATCGACATCATCTCCATCGCCACGCCCAATCACCTGCACGCGGATCAGGCCGTCGCCGCCGCGCGCGCCGGCAAACACCTGCTGCTCGAAAAACCCACCGGGCTCGACCTCGCGGAACTGAGGCGCATCCGCAACGCCGTGACACGCTCTGGCGTGCGCACGATCGTGTCCTTCGAACTGCACTACAACCCGTACCTGCGCTTCGCGAAGTGGCTGCGGGAGGCCGGGTGGCTCGGGCGCCTCGTGTTTGCGAGGTTCCAGTATTTGTCACGTGTGACCGACTGGTATTCGGGCTGGTCGTGGGTGCGTACGAAGAAGAGCGGCCGCAGCCACCTGCTGGCCGCCGGCTGCCATGCCGTCGACGCGCTTCGCTGGTGCACGGGCCTTGAGGTCGTCGACGTCTCCGCGTTTCACACCACGGTCACCCGCGGCTACCAATTCCCAACGTCCATCGTCGTCAACCTGACGCTCAAGGGCGGCCGCACGGGCGTGCCCGTGCTGGCGCAGCTCACCAGTTCCACCGATTTGCAGTTGCCCTACACCTTCGGTGTGGAGATGATGGGGGACCGCGCGTCGCTGCGCGACGACCTGATCCTGTGGCACGACACGCCGGTGGACCTGCCGGCACTCCGACGGGCTTGCCCGTATGACGATGTGATGCTGCATGAGACGAAGACCACGACTGGCGCTCAGGCGATTCGGATTGAGACGACGATGCCCGGGTCGGCGGATGTGACCCATCACCCGTTTCAGGGGGAGATTGACGAGCTGGTGTCCTGCATCCTTGAGGACCGCGAGACACACCTGAACGTGTTCGACGCTGAGCGCACGATGCGTGTCTGTCTGGCCGCGGACCGGTCCGCGGCCCGGGGTGGACGCCCGGTGCGCCTATAGCGGGCAGACGTAGGGCGTGGCTCTAGCCGCGCCAACGGGTTTCGGGATTAACATGCGCAAGGAGGAGAGTCGTGATGAGTGCAGATTGGAGCCGCCGCCAGTTTCTGACCGCCTCGGTTGCCGCCCTGGCCGTGCCGCCGTGGTCGCGTGTCCTGATGGGAGCGCCGCCACCGCAGGCCGCAGCGCCCCTGTTCAGGATTTCGCTTGCGCAGTGGTCGCTGCATCGCGAGTTGCGGGCGAATCGGCTCGATCACCTGGATTTCGCGAGGACGGCGAAGCGCGACTTCGGCATTGAGGCCATCGAGTACGTGAACAGCTTCTTCAAGGACAAGGCGCAGGATGCCGCCTACCTCAAGGAGATGAACACGCGCGCGGCGGGGGAAGGCGTCACGCAGTGGCTGATTATGTGCGACGGCGAAGGCCGCCTCGGTGACCCGGACCCGGCGCGCCGCGCGCAGGCCGTGGAAAACCATCGCAAGTGGCTCGAGGCCGCGAAGACCCTCGGGTGCGTGACCATTCGCGTGAACGCGGCGAGCGAGGGCACGTTTGAGGAGCAGCAGAAGCTGGCGGCCGACGGCTTGCGCCAGCTCACGGAAATTGCCGCGCCTCTGGATCTCAACGTCGTCGTCGAAAACCACGGCGGCCTGTCGTCGAATGGCCAGTGGCTGGCTGGCGTGATGAAAATGGTCGATCATCCCCGCTGCGGCACGTTGCCCGACTTCGGCAACTTCTACGAGTACGACCGCTACCAGGGCGTGGCAGACCTGATGCCGTTTGCCAAAGCGGTGTCCGCCAAGACGCACGACTTCGACGAGGACGGCAACGACACGAACAAGGACTACCGGCGCCTGATGAAGATCGTGCTGGATGCTGGCTACCGCTCATGGGTGGGGATCGAGTACGAGGGGTCGAAACTGCCCGAACGCGAGGGTATCGCGAAGACGAAACAACTGCTGGAGCGTGTGCGCGACGAGTTCAGCCGTGCCAAAGGGGAGGCCGTCAATGGGTAGGTCAGAATCTCGCCGTGATTTTCTCCGGAAGGCGACGGCGGCCGCCGCGTTGGCGTCGGCGCTGCCGGCCACGTTGGCGGGCGAGGAGGACGCCGCGCCCATTCCGCAAGCCAGGCCGCGCGCGGCCCTGGCGCCGGACGCGCCGGTGCACGTCGGCATCATCGGCACCGGAGGCATGGGCACCGGACACGCCCAGGCGTTCGCGGCGCTGGCGCGCGACTCGCAGACCGTGCGCGTCGCGGGGTTGTGCGACCTCTGTGATATCAGAGTGCAGAACGCGAAGGCGCGGGTCGACAAGGCGCAGGGCGGTGACGTGCCCGTCTATCGGCGGCACGAGGATCTGCTCGCGCGGCCGGATATTCACGGGGTGTTGATCGCGGCGCCGGAGCACTGGCACGGGCGTCTGGCCGAAGACGCGATCAAGGCCGGCAAGGACGTCTACGTCGAGAAGCCGATGACGCTCAACCTCAAGGACGCCCTGCGTTTGAGGAAGGTCGTGCGGGCCAATCCACAGGTGATTGTGGTTGTGGGCACCCAGTACGTGATGACGCCAAGCTATATCGCCGCGGAACAACTCATCGCCGACGGCGCCATCGGCAAACCGGTGTGGAGCCAGACGAGTTACTGCCGCAACTCGAAGACCGGCGAGTGGAACTATTACGAGATCGATCCTGCGTGGCAGCCCGGCGTGAACCTGGATTGGGACCAGTGGTGCAAGCCGCTGGGCAAGGCGAAATGGAATCCGGAGATCTATGCGCGGTGGCGGCGCTACAAGAAGTACTCGTCCGGCATCATCGGCGACCTGCTCGTGCACCACATCACGCCGACGCTCAAGGCCCTCAACGTCGGCTGGCCAATCAAGGTCGTCGCCACCGGCGGACACTACATCGACAAGGCGATGGAGAATCCCGATCAGATCAACATCAACATCGACTTCGAACACGAGCACACGATGGTGGTGGCCGGGTCGACGTGTAATGAACTGGGCCTCGAGCGCATCATCCGCGGCCACAAAGCCAACCTCTTCGTTGGCGGGCGCAACGCCGTGATTCGACCCGAGCGCATCTGGGCCGACGAAATCGAAGAACGCGAGGTGCCGCCACCGCCGGGTCCGGTCCTCGATTCGCAGGAGGCGCTGCGGCGCCACTGGCTCGACTGCATCCGCACCCGTCAGGCGCCGCGCAGCGATGTCGAACTCGGCACCAGGGTCATGGTCATCGTGGACCTCGCGCAGCGCTCGTTCTGGGAGGGAGGCGCATTCGGCTACGACCCGCGCACGGGACGGGTCAGGCGCCTCTGACGGATCGAATGCTTCGACTGGCCACCGCCGCCATGGGCACGCGCTTCGAATTTGCGCTCGTGGCCGATCGCGACGACCACTCGACGGCACGCCTGCGCGCGGTGGGGGAACAGGCGCTTGAGGCGATCGGGGACTGGCATCGGCGCCTGACGCGTTTCGAGCCGGACAGTTGGCTCTGCCACCTCAACCGCACGGCGGCCCGCGAACCGGTACGGCTTGACGAGGCCACCTTCGCGCTCTTCCACGATGCGCAAGAGGTGTGGAGGGCCTCCGGCGGCGCGTTCGACATCACGCGCGGCCATGGGAACGCGCTCGTGCTCGACGACACTGACCTGACGCTGCGATTTCTGCACGACGATGTGTCGGTGGATCTTGGGGGCATCGGCAAGGGTCATGCGCTCGACTGCGCGGCGGAGTGTTTGCGCGGGTACGGCGTCACGCGCGCGTTGTTGCAGGGAGGCACGAGCAGCGGGACAGGCCTGGGCCGGCCGCCCGGCGCCGGCGGGTGGCGCGTGGGGTTGGCGCCCGATCCCGAGCGCGAGACGGTCGACCTGGTCGATGCGTCGTTCGCGGTCTCCGATAACGGAAGTCAGCCCGACGCCCCACTCGGCCGGCACATCGTCGATCCGCGCGCCGCGATGAGCGACGCCGCGGCCGACGCGCCGGGTCTGAAGACCCGGCCTCCCATGGCGTTGCCGACGGAAAGGCGACGCGTCGTGGTGACCGGCCCGTCGGCGCGTGTGGCCGATGCGTGGTCCACCGCCCTGGTCGTGCTGGGGGCGGTGCCGCCGGGGTTTCCAGGTGCGTACCACGCGCGATTTCTTCGGAGTGAACCCTGATGCCCAGACCGCCTCACGATCGGCGCACGTTCATCACCCAGACTGTTGGCGCGCTGAGCGGTCTGGCGTTGATGCCGGATCCGTCGTGGTTGCTGCCGACGCTGCGGTCGCAAGGTGTCCGTGTCGCCGTGATTGGCACCGGCCGGCAGGGCCGCGCGATCCTCACCGAGCTCCAGAAGATTCCGCAGATTGAGGTGGCTGCGTTGTGCGACCGATCCGCGGCCCGCCTTGAAACGGCGCGCACCCGCGCGCGGAACGCCGAGGTGTTTTCGGAGCACCGCGCGCTCCTCGACGCGCGGCCGGACATCACGGCGATCATGGTCGCCACACCCACACATCGGCATCGGGCGATTGTGGAGGATGTGATGGCGGCCGGGCGGCATGTCTTCTGCGAAGCGCCGATCGCGTCCACCGTGGCCGACTGTCACGCGATGGCGGCTGCCGCGGCGTCGGCGAAGACCGTGTGCCACGCCGGATTCCAGGGGCGATCGAATCCGACGTACCGCCGCGCGCAGCCGCTCGTGCGCACCGAGCTGCGCGACCTCGTATCGATGTTCGCGCAGTGGCATCGGAAGACGACCTGGCGCGTGCCGGCCGGGGCCGGCGAGACCGAGCAGGAGGCCAACTGGCGCCTCGATCCGGCCGTGTCCACCGGGCTGGCCGGCGAGGTGGGTGCGCAGCAGATGGACGTGGCCCATTGGTGCCGCGGGTCGTACCCCACGCGCATCACCGGCCGCGGGGGCGTCCGCCTCCACAAGGACGGACGCACCGTGGCTGACACGATCGCGGTCGACCTGATCTGGGAGGACGGGATCGTCATGCGGTATGAGGCCACGCTGGCCAACTCGCACGGTGGTCAATTCGAGCTGGTGCACGGCATCAACGGATCGATTCGCCTGGCGTGGACGCACGGGTGGCTGTTCAAGGAAGCCGATGCGCCGACCCAAGGATGGGAAGTCTATGCCACCCGCCAGGACGTGCTCGATCAGGAAGGCATCGTGCTCATCGCTGACGCGACGCAACTGGCGGCGCAGGGGCAGCTTCAGTCCGGGGCCAGTCTGCCGCACCCGTCGCTCTATTACGCGCTGATGGACTTCCTGAAGAGCGTGACCGAGGGCGCGCCCGTGGCGTGTTCATTTCAGGACGGCGCCCGCTCGTCCATCGTTGGCATCCTTGCCCATGAGGCCGTGACGACTGGAGAGACGGTGGTCGTCGGAGGTGGCTGAGATGGCTGAGGTGACTGAGGTGAGGGCATTGGAGTGACGACATGAGATGGCAGGGGCGCCGGGAGCGCGGGAACCTCAAGGAGACACGAGCGGTGTCACCGCGGTGTTACTTGAAGTCGAGCAGTTCGACGTCGAACACGAGCGTGCCCTGCGGCCTGCCCGGCATGCCGTCGTACGCGAGTTTGCCGGGAATCCAGAAGCGGCGCTTTTCACCGACGACCATCAACTGCACGCCCTCGGTCCAGCCGGGAATCACTCCATTCAGCGGGAAGTCGATGGGTGCCCCGCGCGCGACCGAACTGTCGAACATCTTCCCGTCCGTCGTCCAGCCGGTGTAGTGCACCAGCACGAGTGAAGACGCGGTGGGTTTCAACGAGCCCGAGCCGGCCCTCAGCACCTTGGACGCGAGACCCGACGCGGTCACCTCCGCGTCAGCGGGCGCGGCGGCCACGTCCGGGGGCGCGGGGATCGCCGCGGGCTCAACGCGTGCGCTCATCGGCGCCTCCTCAGGTTCAGGGGCGCACCCGGCCAGCGCGGCACCCGCCAGAATCACAGTGCACAGACGACGAATCATGTCTGCCATCTTATCCCGACCACCCTGTAAGGTGGACCAATGACACCCCAATACGCTCATCTCCTCGACCGCACGGTGCGGTATCACGAGGCCGGCTCCGGCCGCGCGCTGGTTCTCATCCACGCGTTTCCCCTGAGCGCCGATCAGTGGTTGCCGCAACTGCACCGGGTTCCGCCGGGATGGCGCCTGATCGCGCCTGACCTTCGCGGGTTCCGAGGTGTGGGACAGGCCTGTCAGGACGTCGGGCTCGAGACCGCGACCATGGCGACACACGCGGCGGATGTATTGAGCCTGATGAACCATCTCGACATCGACCGGGCCGTGGTCGGCGGGTTGTCGATGGGCGGCTACGTCACGCTCGCGGTGGCGCGGGCCGCCGCCACACGCCTCGACGGCCTCGTGCTGGCCAATACGAAGGCGGGCGCCGACACGCCGGAGGGGCAAGCCGGACGCGACACCATGATCGCGAAGGTCCGTCAGGGAGGTGTGGGCAGCATTGCCGATGCGATGCTCCCGAAACTGCTCGGCAAGACGACGCAGCAGGAGCAGCCGGATCTGATCGACGCCGTGCGGACGTTGATCGTGCGGAACACGCCGGAGGCCGTGGCCTCGGCGCTGGGGGCGATGAAAACCCGTCCCGATTCCATCCCGGACCTCGCCCGGATTTCGTGTCCGACCCTGGTGATCTGCGGCAGCGACGACGTGCTGACGCCCCCCGCCGAGAGCGAGGCGATGACCGCCGCGATCCCGGGTGCGGAGTACATCCCCCTGGCCGGCGTGGGGCATCTGTCGAACCTGGAAGCGCCGCTGGCGTTCAACGAAGCGCTGGCGCGGTTCCTGGCCCGGCTATGATGTTGGCGCTGATGCCGAGACGATTCCTGGTGCTGCTGCTGGCGGGGAGCGCGTGGCTGTGGGCCATGCCAGGCGCGCGCGCACAGGCCGATCCCTACACGGGACTCGACCGCGTGCTGGATGTCTACGTGCGGGACGGGCTGGTCTACTACCAGGCGCTCAAGTCGGAACGGGCCACGCTCGATCGATTCGTGGCCAGCCTGGACGACGACGCGGATCGGGTGGCGCGGATGTCAGAGGCGGACCGGCGCGCGTACTGGGTCAACGCCTACAATGCCCTCGTGCTGCGCACCGTGATCAACGCGTACCCGATCCGCGGCAAAGAGGGTGAGTACCCGGCCGTGAGCGTGGCGCAGATTCCCGGCGGGTTCGATCGTGTGAAACACCGCGTGGCCGGCCAGGTGCTCAGCCTCGACGAGATCGAGAAGTCCGTGATCGCCGGCTTCGGCGACGCGCGCCTGCTGTTCGCGCTCGGCCGCGGCACGCTCGGCAGCGGCCGCCTGCGCAGCGAGGTGTATCGCGGGGCGACGCTCGACGTCCAGTTGGGCGAAGCCCTGCGCGAGTGGGTCACCCGCTCCAATACGCTGCGCATCGACCGCGCCGCCAGCGTCGTGGAAGTGTCGCCGCTGTTCAGTTGGCGCGAGGCGCAGTTCGTACAGTCGTTCTCCACGGGCGGCGAGATGTGGTCCAACCGTTCACCCCTTGAGCGTGCCATCATGATCATGAGTTATCCCCACCTCTTTCCGAGCGAGCGGGAGTTTCTGGCGCTGAATACGTTTCGAGTGCAGTTTGGCGCCTACGACTGGCGGCTGAACGACCTCACGGGCGGCGCGCCCCGATAGGAATCACGACAGGAGTCAACAGCGATGGATTTGCAGTTGCGCGACACGGTCGCGATTGTGACGGGTTCGAGCCAGGGACTGGGGCTGGCGTCGGCGCGGGCGTTGGTGGAGGAAGGCGCGCGGGTGACGATCTGCGCGCGCGGTGCCGAGACGCTGCAGGCGGCCGCGAAGGAATTGCGCGCACTGGCGGGACGCGACGAGGCCGTGCACGCCGTGCAGGCGGACGTCTCGCAGGCCGCCGGCGCGGTCAGGGTCGTGGCGGAAACCGTCGCGACGTTCGGCCGGCTCGACATTCTGGTCAACAACGTCGGCAAGGCCGGCGGCACCGACATCGTGTCGACCACCGACGATGAGTGGACGAGCGCGCTGGACCAGACGTTGTTTCCCGCCATCCGTCTTTCGCGCCTCGCCGTGCCGGAGATGCGGCGCACCGGCGGGGGCGTCATCCTGATGATCGCGTCGATCTGGGGCCGCGAGTCGGGCGGCCGCATGACCTACAACGCCGTGAAAGCGGCCGAGATCAGCCTCGCCAAAGCCATGGCGCAGCAACTGGCGAAGGACAACATTCGCGTGAACAGCGTGGCGCCTGGCTCGATTGCGTTTGAGGGCGGCTCGTGGTGGAAACGCCAGCAGGAGGATCCAGCAGGCATCGCGGAGTTCATCTCGCGGGAGTTGCCGTTCGGACGATTCGGCCGCGCCGAAGAGGTGGGCGCCGTGGTAGCGTTTCTCGCGTCGCCGCGCGCCGGCTGGGTATCGGGCGCGTGTGTGACAGTTGATGGCTGCCAGTCTCGTTCGAATATCTGAGGATCCCGCCCCATGACGGCTGCGATTGAACGACTCGCCGACCTCCTCTTCATGCCGCCCATCGTCACCCTCCTGCTGGGGACGGGGCTGTTCTTGACGTTGCGTTTCAGGGTCGTCCAGGTGCGGCGGATTCGTGAGGCCTTCCGCGCGATGGTGGCGGGCCAGGCGGCGGGCGCGACCGGCACATTGTCGCCGTTCCAGGCGTTCATGACGGCGCTCGCGGCGACGATCGGGACCGGGAACATCGCCGGCGTGGCGACGGCCATCATCACGGGTGGGCCGGGCGCGCTGTTCTGGATCTGGGTCTACGGCTTTTTTGCGACGGCGATCAAGTTCTCGGAAGCCGTGCTCGGCGTGAAGTTTCGCGAACAACAGGGCGACCATCTGCGATCGGGCCCGATGTACTACCTGCGCGACGGTTTCAAGTCGCCGGCGCTGGCGTGGATCTACGCCTGCGTCGCGGGCATCGCGGCGTTGACGACGACGCCGTTTACGCAGCCGAATTCGATCGCGGTGGCCGTGGAATATATGTGGCCGAGTGGTGAGCTGACGCTGCCGTGGTTGGGAGTCGTCAATCGCACGGCGTTCTTCACGGGGCTCGTGCTGGCGGTGTTGACGTGGGCCGTGATCATCGGCGGCATCAAGTCGATCGGCCGGGCGGTGGAGAAGTTGTCGCCGCTCAAGGTGGGACTCTACCTCGTGGGCGGCGCGGTCGTGATCCTGACGTTCATCGACCGGCTGCCCTACGTGATGGCGCTCGTCGTGGACGAAGCGTTCACGATGCGATCGGCCCTGGGGTTTGGCATGTTCACGGCGATGCGGTACGGCATCGCGCGCGGCATCTACGCCAACGAGGCCGGGTACGGCACGGCGGCCGTGGCGTACGGCACGGCAAAGTCCAGCCAGCCGTCGCAGCAGGGCTTGCAGGCGGTGATGGAGGTGTTCATCGTGTCGTTTGTCACCGGCACGATCAGCGCGATGGCGATTCTGCTCAGTGGCGTCGCCGAGGCGTCGATCGCCGCGCGCGCGGCCGGCGAGGTGGGCCTCACCAGCACGGCGGCTGTCGCCAGCGCCTTTAATCAGGCGGTGCCGGTGGTCGGCGGGTGGGTGGTGGCGCTGTGTGCGTTCCTGTTCGGCTACACCACGCTCATCGGCTGGGCCTATTACGGTGAGCAGTTTCTGGAGTACATCCTCGGCCGATCGGTGACCTTGCCCTATCGCTACGTGTATTGCCTGCTGATTCCGATCGGCGCCGTGCTGCGGGTGGACCTGGTCTGGGCCTGGGGCGATTTGATGAACGGCCTGCAGGTTTTCCCGAACATCATCGGCCTCATTGGGCTCAGTGGCATTGTGGCGGCGTACGCCAAAGGGAAGGGCTGAGGCAGGAAGCCTGCAGGAAGCCTGCATTGAGGGTTGAGGATGGAGGATGGAGGATTTCGCATTCGCAGGCAGGAGGCCCTATGCGCCCACGTGTCGTTCCCATTGCCGTGTTGCTTGTCGTGATCATGACAGCGGCGTCCGCTGACGCTCAGGAGACTCGCACCGGGATCGCTGAACTTCGATTCTCTCCAGGCGTGGTCCGACAGGGCGGCGTCTTCGGCGATGACGACCCCGAGGGTGCCGGCTCGACGTTCGGCGTCACAGCAGGGCTGCAGGTGCGGCTGTCTCCCACACGCCGGGCGGGCCTGGTGTTTGAGGCGGTCCTTCAGCCGGTCGGCGTCCGCAATCCGCACTTCGACGAAACGCTGCGTTCGCTCTATACGCAGGTGGGCATCGAGATCGGACGCCGCACGTACGTCCGGCCGAGTCTCGGCGTCGCGTTTCGGAGCTGGTCGGGTGCATCCGCTGGGGAGGCCACCAGCCTTGCGCCTGCGATCGGCCTCGCCATTGGCCGGCGCGGCCTCCCGACCGCCGGTGTCAGTGTCTGGCCGGAACTTGTGCTCTTGAGCTCCTTTGAAGCCGGTGCGTGGCACTGGATGATCGGCGTGCAGGTTCCGATCGCGCGGGCCCGGTGATCGCAAGGCCGCCTCCCGGTTGCCGGGTCTGGTGACGATGTGCGCTCCTACTGAGCCCGTCCCCCCTCGCGGAGAGGTACCGAAGTGGTCGTAACGGGCGCGCCTCGAAAGCGTGTTGTCCGCAAGGGCACGTGGGTTCGAATCCCACCCTCTCCGCCATTCATTTCCAGCGTTATTCCTCAGCATTTCGACTGAAATCGCGAGACTCACATTCTCTCTGCCATCCTCCTCGGTTCTCGCGTAGACACTCAGCAATTCGGCTGTTCGTCAGGCAGAAACGGCCCGAGTGACATTGCCGCGTGACATTTCGATCTGGGGAAGCAGCCCAATGACATTGCAACCTATACGCATTCAGCGTATGGTTTAGCCTGTGGAGTTTTTCGAGGCGCCCGCCTTTACGCGCCATCTCGGTGCGTATCTCGACGATGCGGGACTGTTGGCGCTTTAGCTGTTGCTGATCGACCATCCCGAGGCCGGAAAGGTCATGCCCGGCACCGGGGGATTCCGGAAGTTGCGGTGGGGCGACGAGACGCGGGGAAAAGGAAAGCGCAGCGGCCTGCGTATCATCGATGTCTTTCTTCCCGAGGCGCATCAGGTGTGGTTGTTCACGCTGTACGGGAAGAACGAAGCGGACGACTTGACACCGGCTCAGAAGGCACAGTTGCGCGCGGCGATTGAAACGGAACGGAAGGCTCGCCAGGACCGGCGCGGCGCGCGACGAAGGAGATGACGATATGGCATCGAGCAAGGTGAAGAAGCGCGATTTGTTTGGTGAATTAATGGAGGGCGTCTCCGCCATGCGAGGCCACCGTGAGGGACGGATCACGCTGCGCTCGCATCACGTCGAACGGCTGTCGCTGCCGCGTCTTGATCAACAAATGATTCGGAGCACGCGCGAGCGCCTGCGCATGTCGCGCCCGGCCTTTGCGTACCGCATCGGCGTCAACCCCCGCACACTCGAGCGATGGGAGCAGGGACGAAGCAAGCCGAACGACCAGGCCGCGGCGCTCATTCTACTTGTGCGCAAGTACCCGGACACGCTCAAGCGCCTGCAACACTTGGCTGCTGCAGGCTAGCCTGAGCCTCCGACCTTCGAGGAGGTTCTCATCCAGATCATCGTTTTTCTCAGAGCCGCCTGTCGACCGAGATTCTCACCACGTACATGAAGGACGCGTGTGCCGGTCCGCCGGGCGCGGCCGACGTCGTGCGCGGGTATCGCGGCGGGTATCTGCCGCTCCGGCGCCGCGAGATCGAACGCGGCCTCCGCAGCGGCGAGGTGCGGTGCGTGGTGTCCACCAGCGCGCTGGAACTGGGGATCGACATCGGCGCGCTGGATGTGGCCGTGATGGCGGGCTACCCGGGGTCCATTGCCGCCACGTGGCAACGCGCGGGCCGCGCGGGCCGGCGCTCTGGACGATCCGCAGCCGTGCTCGTCGCCTCAAGCGCGCCGATCGATCAGTTCGTCGCCAGGCATCCGGACTATTTCTTCGGCGCGTCGCCGGAACACGCGCTGGTCAATCCCGACAACCTGCACATTCTGCTCGACCATGTGAAATGCGCCGCGTTCGAACTGCCGTTCACGACGACCGAGACCTTCGGCGCGCTCAACGTGCAGGAGATGTTGTCGATTCTGAGCGAAGAGCGCTTCGTGCAGCTCGCGGGTGACCAGTGGCAGTGGACCCACGAGTCGTACCCCGCCGACGCCGTGAGCCTGCGCTCGGTCACCTCCGACAACTTCATCGTGGTCGACCAGACCAACGGCGAGCGGGTGATTGGCGAAACCGATTTCACGAGCGGCCCGTCGGTGCTCCACGAGAAGGCCATCTACATCGTGGAAGGGCAGTTGTATCAGGTGGAGCGCCTCGATTTCGACGGGCGAAAGGCCTACGTGCGCGCGGTGGACTGCGACTACTACACGGACGCGATCGACTATACGAAGGTGACGATTCTGGAGGAAATGAGCTCCGAGCTCATTTCGTCGTTCCCCGCCCATCACGGCGAAGTGCACGTCGTCTCACGGGTGGTCGGGTTCAAGAAAATCAAGTTCTATACCAACGAAAACATCGGGTCGGGTGAGCTGGACCTCCCAGAACAGCAGATGCACACGTCGTCGTACTGGGTGACTATTCCGCGAGAAATTATGGACGCGCTGCCGTATGGGATCGCCGACCGGCGTGACGGTGTGCTGGGACTCGCGAGTGCGATGCGCCACGTGGCGCCGCTGTTGCTGATGTGCGACAGCCACGACCTCGGCCTCTCGGTGGACGGCGTGAGTGTTGACGATGCGGCGAAGGCATCGGCGATGGTGGCACCGACGATTTTTATTTACGACAACTATCCCGGAGGCATCGGCTTCAGCGAGCCGCTGCACGGGATGCACCACGATCTGGTGGCGCGGACGCGGGAATTGATTGAGGAATGTCCGTGTCAGTCGGGCTGTCCGTCGTGTGTCGGGCCGGAAGGCGCGACCGGTCCGCTCGCCAAGACGGTGGCGTCGCACCTGCTGCGCCTGCTGGCGCAGCCGGTGCTGGCGGAGTGAGTGTATGAAGGACCTGGCCGCCCGCCTTCGCGCGATTGTTCGGGACAACCGTCTGAGCTCGGAGGTGATTTCACCCGAAATCACCTCCGAGCTCATTTCGGCGCGCGGCGACGTGGCGCGCGCGTTGGGCGGGGCGGTCGTCGCCGGCGGCGACGACCGCCCCGCGTGTCTGGTGATCGACCGCGTGTTCGACGCCGACCGTTACCACGGCCGGCGTCGCGTGGACGCCTGCCGGCTGGCGCCGGAGGCGCCAGTCGGGTTGTTCGAACCACGACTCGCGACGCACCAGGACTGGGCGTCGCGGGTCGTGTTCTTCGACATCGAGACGACCGGACTGAGCGGCGGCGCGGGCACGGTGGCGTTCCTCGTCGGGTGTGGCTGGTTCGAAGGCGAGGCGTTCCGTGTGCGGCAGTGGCTGATGACCGGTCCTTCTGGCGAGCGCGTCCTGCTGGACGCGCTCGCCCGGGTGATGCACGACGCCTCGCTGCTCGTGACGTTCAACGGGCGGACGTTTGATGTGCCGTTCATGGAGATGCGGTGGGCGTTTCACCGGCAGCCGACACCGACCGGCGACCTGCCGCACTTCGACATGTTGCCCGCCGCGCGCCGGTTGTGGAGCCGGCGCGAGGACGACAGCCGTTGCAGTCTCACCGCCCTCGAGCGATCCGTGCTCGGTTTTTACCGCGTGGGTGACGTTCCAGGGTTCGAGATTCCGGCGCGGTATTTTCACTTCCTGCGAACCGGCGATCCCGGTGTGATCGAAGGCGTGCTGGAGCACAACCGTCTCGACCTCGTGTCGCTGGCGGCGGTGACGTCACATGCGCTGCAGTTGGCCACCGAGGGACCGCAATGGTGTCGCGAGGCGTGTGAGCAACTGGGTCTGGGGCATCTGTACGAACGGCAGGGCCACCTGGAGTTGGCGGAGCAGTCGTACTCGATGGCGGCGCAGGGGGCCGACGACCGCGATCTGCGCGCGCGCGCATTCGATCGGCTGGCGCTGCTGTTGCGGCGTCAGGACCGGCATCAGGACGCGGCTGCCGCGTGGCAACACATCGTGGATGGCGCGCGCCGGCCGTTCACATCCCTGGAGCGCCGCGCGGCGGAGGCGCTCGCGATGCACCATGAGCACCGCGCGCACGATCTTGAGGCGGCGCGGCGCTACGCGGAGGTGGTGCGTGGCCAGACCGCGGGCCACCGCATTGCCGACGCCGACCATCGCCTCGGCCGCCTCGCCCGCAAGATGGACAAGAAAAAGGGCAGCCCCAAGGCCGCCCCTTTGTTGGAACACGAACCCCCGAACCCCTGACCCTCGGTACGCAGGGCGTGGCTTCAGCCGCGCCGTTGACCCCGTCATCGTGTTCGGCGCGGCTGAAGCCACGCCCTACGTACCCCTGGTCCCCTGGACCTCTGGACCTCTGGACCCCTTAAGCCGTCGCCGCAGCCTTCCTGGACCTGGTCTTCGTCTTCGTTTTCGCGGCCTTGTTGGCTTCGACCTGCTTCTTCCGGCCTTCGGCGGTCTGCGCGCCGAAGCGCTTCACGAAGCGCTCGACCCGGCCTTCGGTGTCGATCAGCTTCTGGCGCCCGGTGTAAAACGGGTGACAGTTGTTGCAGATGTCGAGGTGCAGCTCGTTCTTCGTGGAAAACGACTTCCACGTGGCGCCACACGCGCATCGCACGTCAATTTCGGTGTACTTGGGATGAATTCCAGGCTTCACAGACAGCTCCTTGTGCCCACGGACGAACTGCGATTATAGCCCACCTCGGACCTTTGGACCCCTGGACCTTTGGACGCTATTTTTCAACGATATACCCCCGATTCCACCGATACGGCCTGAGCCGTTCGACCAGCTCCGCCGGCAGTCCCCGGCCGTCGCCGGCCGCCATGTTGGCCTCGACGTGCCCGGCCTTCCGCATGCCGGGGATGACGGTGCTGACCGCCGGGTGCGACAGGATGAACCGCAGCGCCATTTCCGGCAGCGTCATGCCTTCGGGGAGTTCCGATTTCAACAGCGCCACGCGGTCGACCGCCGCAGCCAGCTTGTCGGGGGGAAAGTACTGGTTACGGAAGTCCCCCTCCGGCCAGCGTGTGTCCTTGGTGAGCGTGCCCGTGAGGCTCCCCTCGTCGAGCGGAACGCGCGCGATGACGCCGATTCCCATCTCCTCGCACAGCGGAAAGAGCGCGTCTGCGGGGTGTTGGTCGAAGATGTTGTAGACGACCTGCACGCTGTCGATGAGCCCCGTGCGCAGGGCTTCGACGACGTTGGTGGGGTCCCACCGGTTGATGCTGATGCCAAACGCGCGCACTTTGCCTGTGTGCTTGACGTCTTCAACCGCGCGCATCCACTCGTCCTGTTCGGCCCATTCGTCGGTCCAGACATGGAACTGCTGCAGGTCGATGCGTTCAATACCCAGGTTCGCGAGGCTCCGGTCCGTAGCCTCGCGCACGTAGCCGGCCGGAAAGACGTCGTTCAGCGCGTACTCGGGTTTCGCGGGCCACTTGCCGTTCCTGGGTGGGACCTTCGTGGCGACGACCAGCGCCTGGTCGCGGTGCGCCGGCAGTACCCGCCCAAGCAGTTGCTCGCTCTTGCCGTCGCCATACGCCAGCGCCGTATCGAAAAACGTGCACCCCAGTTCGATCGAGCGATGCAGCGCCGCGATCGACTCCCCATCGTCGCTCCCCGTCCAGCCCCCCATGCCCCAGAGCCCGTAGCCGACTTCCGACACCGGCCACCCTAATCGCCCGAACGAACGTATACGCATACGAGCATTCTAGGTGTTCGGGTGCACCCG
>JBCKZS010000054.1:0-18725 GCA_038918905.1 Vicinamibacterales bacterium | reverse complement strand
TTGGCGTCAAGGGGATACAGCGGACGCCAGACGCTTCCAGAAACCGGGGACGACCAGCTCCACCGCAGCGGCCGTCAAGAGCCAGCGATACCGAGACGTGTGGCCGAATTATGCGTTATCGTTATCGTCCGATGGCATCACGGCGCGCACTGATCACTGGCATCACCGGGCAGGACGGGTCCTATCTCGCAGAACTCCTCCTCGCTGAGGGCTACGAGGTCTTCGGCCTCACCCGCCGCCTCTCCGCCAGCAACTACTGGCGCATCCAGCACTTCCTCGATCGCATCACGCTGATCCCCGGCGATCTGCTGGACCAGCTCTCGCTCATCCGCGCGCTGGAACGCTCGCAGCCCCAAGAGTTGTACAACCTTGCGGCGATGTCCTTTGTGCCCGCGTCGTGGGGATCAGCCGATGCTGACCGGAGAATTCAATTCGCAGGGCGTCACGCGCGTCCTTGAGGCCGTCCGGGTCGTGGATCCGAAGATCCGCATCTACCAGGCCTCCTCGTCCGAGATGTTTGGCAAGGTCCGCGAGATTCCGCAAACGGAGACGACGCCGTTTTACCCGCGCAGCCCATACGGCGTGTCCAAGGTCTTCGCGCACTACATCACCGTGAATTACCGCGAGAGTTACGACCTCTTCGCAGTGTCCGGCATCCTCTTCAACCACGAGTCGCCGCGCCGTGGCCTGGAGTTCGTCACACGCAAGGTTACCGACGGCGTGGCCCGCATCAAGGCCGGACTGACGCAACAACTGGGCCTGGGCAACCTGGACGCACAACGCGACTGGGGCTTTGCCGGCGACTACGTCCGCGCCATGTGGCTGATGCTGCAACAGGACCGCGCCGACGACTACGTCATCGCCACAGGCGAGAGCCACTCGGTCAAGGAACTGGTAGAAGTGGCCTTCGCCCACGCCGGCCTCGACTGGCAACAACACGGCGTCCTCGATCCGGCATTCATCCGGCCCGCCGAAGTGGACCACCTCATCGGTGACGCATCAAAAGCCAAAGCCGACCTGGGCTGGACGCCAACCGTGGACTTCAAAGGGTTGGTGGAAATGATGGTGGACGCGGACCTGGAGCGCTATGGGGCGGAATAGTGCAGAGTGCGGAGTTTAATGTGTCCTTGACACGAGGATACATTGGCCACATCCTGTCCTCGTGAGCCTGCACCCCGTCCTGCTCGAGAAGCTCAACGCCGCGTTATCACCGGACACGCGGCGGACCACCATGACCCGGCGCGAGGCGAGCCTGCCCTCCGTGCCCGGCAAGGTTCACGCGGTGATCGGCATGCGCCGGGCCGGCAAGACCACCTTCCTGCGGCAGCTCCGCGACACGCAGCGCGACCACCTCCCTCCCGAGCGCGCCCTCTACCTGAGTATTGACGATGACCGGCTCGCGGAGCTTGACGTGGCCCAACTCGGTTTTCTGCTCTGAGGAGTACTACCGAAGCCATCCGGAACTGCGGGGGCGCGAGACGGTGCATTGGTTCCTCGACGAAATCCAACTCGTACCCGGCTGGGAACGCTTCGTTCGACGCGTGCTGGACTCCGAACAGGTCGAGATCGTCGTGTCTGGATCGTCAGCCCGCATGCTGTCACGCGAGGTCCACACATCTTTGCGCGGTCGCGGCATCGCCACGGTCATCCGGCCGTTCAGCTTTCGCGAGTTCCTCCGGCATCGGGGCGAGGAGCCGGCCACGCCGGCAAGCCGGTGGACGTCCGCGGATCGCTCGCTCGTGGAAAGGCGCTTCCGCGAGTACCTGAGCCAAGGGGGGGTTCCAGAGGTCCAGGGGTTGCCGCCGACGCTCGGGATTGAACTCCTTCAGGGCTACGTGGACACCGTCCTGTTTCGGGACGTGGTGGAACGCTACGGCGTATCACAGGTGATCGCCTTGCGATGGCTGGTGCGGCACTGTCTGCGCAATCCGGCCGGAAGAGTCAGCGTCCACCGGATGCACCAGGACCTCAAGTCGCAGGGGCACCGTTCCCCTGGCCACCGAATCGGAACGCCGCCGCAACTCCAACCCGCGCAAGCTCTATCCGGCGGACCCAGGCCTCATCCGGGCCTTCGACGCCAGTGGCCGGACGAACCTCGGGCATGCGTTGGAAACCGTCGTGCTGAACGAACTGGAGCGGCGCAATGCCGAGGTGAGCTACGTGAAGACCGCGCCCGGATTTGAGGTGGACTTCCTCGCCCGCTATCCCGCCGCGGGCCAGGAGTTGATCCAGGTGTGCGCGGATCCGTCCACTGCCGGCACGCACGAGCGGGAGCTTCGGGCGCTGGAGGCTGCCGCGGCAGACCACCCATCCGCGACCCGTCGTCTGCTGGTGCTGGACCGCGATGGCCTTGCGCAGGTCGATCGGTCCCGAGTCCCAGCCGCGCCGGTGTACGAATGGCTGCTCGAGAACGAATGAACCGTGCGAACGCAGGCGCAGTGCAGAGTGCAGAGTGCAGAGTGCGTCGCAACATCGACATCACCGCATCAACACCCTAGCCTGATGCCATGCGCACCACACTGCAGATTGATGACGACGTGTTGAGGGTGGCGAGGGAGATCGCTGACGTCGAAGGTCGAACCGTGGGGGAAGTGGTGTCGAGGCTGGCGCGACTTGGTCTGGCCCCTCGGCCACGCCTGACCACCGGCCAGTTCCCCACCTTCGAGGTAGCGGCCGATGCCCCGGCCATTACGCCGGCGATGGTTCAGCGGGCGCTTGAGGATTGACCTGCCTGCTCGACGTCAACGTCCTGGTCGCGCTGGCGTGGCCCAATCACATCCACCACGCAGCCGCCTGATCGACTCGCCGGACATGCGCCTGCGGCGAGTCGCGGGCCATCGACAGGTGACCGACGTCCACCTGCTCGCCTTGTGCGAGGCGCATCACGGGCGCCTGGCGACATTCGACCGCCGCCTGTCTGGGCTGGTTGAACTTATTGAGTGAGTGCGGAGTGCTCAGTGCTCAGTGCGGAGTGCGGGGTGCGGAGTCGCCCGCGGACGCTTGTGTAACGCCTACCGCAGCGCCACCAGGATCGTCATGATGCCCGTCAAACCAATCGCCTCAACACCGCCGATGATGGGATACCGGTCGTGGCCTGCGTTCACGAAGAACCGATGGGCCGGGCGCAGGTCGCCACACGCGAAGTGAAACGACGGCCCTTCTTCAGCCAGAGCCAACGCCAGTGTGGTCTTGCCCGCTTGCCGCGGCCTCGTCAGGGGGCTGAAGTGGATCTGCTGGTCGATCTCGGCGCGGATGTCATCGCTGTCGAGGCGAAGTCGGGACGCACACTGGCGTCGGACGTCTTCGACTCACTGACCCGCCTGCGGGCAGACAACCCACCCGCGGGAACACAGCGGCACGTCGTGGTGTACGGCGGCTCCGACTCGCACACCCGAAGCGCCGGCGAAGTGCTGTCGTGGACGGACGTTGGGGATTACAGATGGATATGACGGTGCGGGGTGCTCGGCGGCGTCAGCAGATCCAAGGGTTGAGCGTACCGACGCCGGTGGGCGCGAAGTCGGAGACATTCCGGGTGGCAACTATCATTGCCGTCGAGCCAGGCGCGTAACACCCCACCCTGGGCGGCGTCCCGGCGCTCCATCAGCAACACGCCGAGTTCAAGTTCAAGCCTTTTTCGACCGCCTGCTGCGCGTGCAGGTCGACAACACATTTCCAGAGACGTTTCCGCCAGGTCTGCCTTCGGAGCGGCTCCCTTCGACGTTCCATGACTTTCCGGCACCGATGAGGGTATTCTTTGAGCACACATGGGAGACTTGCTGTGACCGAACTCGTGTTTCTTGTCGAGGAGGCTCAGGAGGGCGGATACACGGCTCGAGGTCTCGGGGAAGCCGTGTTCACCGAGGCAGACACGATGGAAGAGCTGCGTCAGACCGTGCGCGACGCGGTCCGGTGCCACTTCGAGCCAGGTGCCGAACCCAAGGTCATTCGCCTGCACATGGTTCGGGACGAGGTGCTGACCACGTGAGGCTGCCTCGCGATCTGTCTGGGGAGGATCTCGCGGCGCGGCTGACCAGATGGGCTACCGCATCACCAGGCAGAGCGGCAGTCATCTGAGGCTCACCACAGAACGGGACGGCGAGCATCACATCACCATCCCTCGTCACTCGACGCTGCGGGTCGGTACGCTATCCGGCGTCACCTCCGATCTCGCGCGACATCATCATCTCGATCGCGATGTGCTGCTGACCCTCCTCCTCTCTTGAGCGTTGAGGGCGCTTGTGTCCGCCGGGTCTGCCTTCGGCGCGGCTCCCTTCGACGGCGCTTAAGCGGCGCGTGCACCGGGAAGCCCAGGAAGGAGTCGCCAGTCTGCGGGCGTTCCTGGCGGCTGTGGCCGACGCCGCCGGACTCTGAAGCCACGCTGGACCGAACCCCGCACCCCTTCACGCGAAAAGTAGAGAGGCACCGCGAAGAGCGGACGCCCCGCTGGTTCGGTGTCACTTCCGATAGACCTCCCGCCGATGCCCGATCGCCACGACCAACACCAGGACTCGATCGTCGAGCACCTCATAGAGGACCCGGTAGTCCCCCACGCGGAGGCGGTAGACGCCAGATTCCCCCGTGAGCGCCTTGACTCCCGGCGGGCGCGGGTGGTCCTGGAGGGCAAGGAGCCGCTTGTCGAGTCGCTTCCGTACGTCCTTCGGGAGGGCCAGGAACGCGCGTTCCGCTGACGGCTTGAAGACGATCCGGTAGCGGGCCACCTACACGAGCCCCGCCTTCCGGCGGATCGCCTCGTAGGGGACGGAGCCGGCTTCCTGTCGTGCCTTGCGAACGAGCTTCACGTCGCGGCGATCCTCGAGGGCTTCGAGGAGGAAGAGGTCCTCAACGGACACGAGCGCGGCCACGGCCTTCCCGTGTCGTTCCAGGACGATCCGTTCCCCTTGGTACGCCACGCGGTTGAGGGTGTCCCCGAACGTGTCCCGGACGGCGGTTGCGGCAAGTCGAGTCATCGTGAAATACCCATTTTGTACGTTTCGTGTATTCAGTATGGGCGGGACCTGGTCGGGCGTCAAGGTGAGAGGCGCTCGTGCCAGAGGACGATGTCTCGAACTCGTGACCAAGAAGCTGCAACTCGACGATCACCGGCGCAGGCACGTTCTCGTCGGCGTAGAACCGAGCCATTCGTCACGCCGCTTCGTGCGCCTCGATCAGGTCGCCGATTTCGGCCTCGTGTAGGTGGGCGTACGCCCAGGCGTTGACCAGATCTTCCGCGCGCAGGGCGGGATACGCGTGAAGAAGCGCCGCCTCGGATGTGCCAAGGCGCCGAGCTCGAACGAGCAGCCACACCGGAATCCGCGTGCGGGCGATGCACGCGTCGCCGCCGCACACCCCGGACGTGGTATCGATGCCGGGGACCGCGCCTCCAAGCTGGCGAGCCACGGTTTGAAGGAGGTGGGCCTTCTCGCCCGGACTCAAATCCGAGAGCGTCTTCTCGATGGTTTCGAGGGAACGAGGCTCTGACATTTGGCACCGTCTCAGGTGGGCATAGCGCAACTCCGGAATTCGGGACTCGGGATTCGGGCGGGACGTGCCGATACGGGCGACGGGCATCTGAGGGCTCCCTGGCCCCTCGGCGTTGACCGTACCTTTTATGCCTCTAAGCAAAATAAGTTGCGTTTCTTTACAGGAGGCAGGAGACCAGGAGAGGTCTTTTCAAGATCACATTCTCTGGTGATCCTCAGCGCCTCGTAGGCCGACAGCCCTGACGTGCGTGCTACCCGGATGCTCCGTGGCAGTACTGCGCTCGACAAGTAGTCGTCCAATGCACTACACTGACTCAGTGCCCGAGTCGTTGCTCGTTACGGTTGTCGAAACGCCGGAATTCATCCGACGCGTCGAAAAACGGATGACGGACGACGAGAGAGAAGCGCTCATCGTATTCCTGGCGGCGAATCCAACAGCTGGGGATTTGGTCCCCGGCACTGGGGGCGTTCGAAAACTGCGCTGGGGTTTGGAAGGACGCGGCAAGCGTGGTGGTGCACGGATCACTTATTTCTTCCACAGCACACGCCTGCCGCTGTTCCTCCTCACGGCGTTCGCAAAAAACGAGCGGACGGATCTGTCGCAGGCGGATCGGAACGGTTTTCGAAAAATGACGAAGCGGCTGGTCGACACGTACAGGAGCCGACGATCATGAGCAAGGCAGCACACAGCATCCGCAAGGGCCTCGAAGAGGCCGTCGCGTACGCGAAGGGCCGCGCGTCGAAGAAGGACTATCGCGTGCATGTGCCGTCGCACGTCGACGTGAAGGCGATCCGCACCAAGCTGCGGATGACGCAACACGCGTTCGCCGCGCGATTCGGGTTCAGCATCAACACGCTGCGGCACTGGGAACAGGGAAAGCGCGCACCGGAAGGGCCAACGCGAGCGTACCTGCTCGTCATTGACCGCGCGCCTGATGCCGTTCAGAAGGCGCTTCGGATTGCCTAGTGAGGACTATCAGGTGGTCCTCGGAGAGCTCGCGCGATTTCGTCGAACAGGGCATGCGGTGCGTGCCGGCCGCCGCGTTTCTCTCGGGCTTGATCTGAGGGTCGCGCGTCAGCGCAGGAGGCAGCTCGCAGTTGGCAGCTGGCAGTTGGCAGTTGGAGGCAACGAACGCTCCACGGCTTACTGGTTACTGCCAACCCCTTCGTCGTTCGTGAGCCTGTGACGCCAGCCAAGGCCTGGCGCCAGGCCGAGGAGTGGCTGGGCTGCGAATCGGCGTGGATCCCGCTGCCCGGGGCCCGCCACCACGAGATCCTGGGTGCCCTCGTCACCCACGCATGGGTGACGAGTCGGCTCGTGCCCGACGCTCACCTGGCCGGCCTGGCGATTGAGCACGGCCTGACGCTCTGCTCGACCGATGGCGACTTCGCGAAGTTCCCGGGCCTCAAGTGGGACAACCCGCTGGCGGCGACTCGGTGAACGGGGCCACGCGACCGACCGAAGACATGGTGTTGGACCTCGGCGCGTGCGATGGGGGGTTGTGCCGCGAAGCTCAGGAACGTCACTCGAGAAACACCGACACGAGGTCGACGACCCGGTCGGCGCACCTGACGGCCGTGTCCGCGGTATCGCGGTCGGGCCAGAACTCAGCGTCGTATCGGGTCTCCACGGCGTACGTGTCAGTTCAGAGAGATCGAGCGGCTGCAGCGCAAGGGCCGTTGGGCCAGAGAGTGACCGCAGGCAGCGGACCTGCAGCTCCTCGAGGTTGTGCGTCCGCGGGATATCCGTTTCCGCCCACGCGAGCACAGCCTTCAACGCCTTCTCGCAGGCCTGCTGCGCATGAAAGCACACCGCATCGAACGGCCCGCCAGCTTCCAGCAGTCGTCGTGCGGCCAACCGATCGCTCCCGGCTTTGGCGAGCCACGTGCGCGCGTGGGAACGTCTATCGTTCATAGAGCGTTCGTCCCTCGCGCAGGATGGTTGTGACAAAGGCGTTGGGCACCTCGCGCCAAGCCTCGATCTCGGCCGGCGTCCAGACGACAATGTCCTTGGCAGGAAAGATTCCGAGGAGTGCCCGCAAGTACCGGGGTGGGCGACGATACCGCGGAACTTCCGAATCCTCCACGATGAGCAGATCGAGGTCGCTGTCGGGACGGGGTTCGCCACCGGCCCGCGACCCGAATAGCACGATGCGGCGCGGCGAGCCCGCCCGGAGGATGCGCTGCACGATCTCGTCGAGCAGCGCAGGGGTCAGCGGCGGGAAGATCGAACCCTCCAGAGTCATGCTGTGGCTATTCTAGTCCACCGGCAGGCAGTTCCTTCCATGCGCCGAACCGCGTTCGTGAACGTACTCGTCACACCTTGCCGTTTTCCCACGCGCGGCGGCGGCGCTCCGCCTCGTCGCCCTGGCGATCGAGCACGGCCTCACGCTCTGCTCGGCCGCCACTGATTTCGCGAAGTTCCCGGGCCTCAAGTGGGACAACCCGTTGGCGGCGAATCGGTGAACGGGGCCACGCGACCGGCGTCGCCGCGCTGATTGTCGTCGTCCCGCGCGTACTGGCGCCGCTCGATCGACTTCGTCCGACGCGGGCGCAATTCCGAAAAGTAAGGCTCACACTAAACACCTGTAATTGACACACATGTCTATAACAGGTATTACTAATACGGGCTGAACATGGACGCGATCGCGCCGATCCGATTCGTCGAACAGTTTCATCTGCTCTTCCTCGCCCAGCTCGGCCGACGCGTGAACCCCTCGCTCTTCGTCCTCAAGGGCGGCTGCAACCTCCGTTTCTTCCATAAGAGCCTCCGCTACTCGGCGGACATGGACCTCGACCTGGGCGAGATCGACGCCCGGATCTTCCGGGACAAAGTGAGGGACGTCTTCGCGTCCCGCCCGTTCGCTCAGATCCTCGAGGCCAGGGGCATCGAAATCAATCGCGTCACCGAACCCAGGCAGACGGAGACGACCCAGCGGTGGAAACTCGGACTCCGCGTCGAGGGTATCGCTGCGCCGCTCCCCACGAAGTTCGAGTGCTCGCGTCGGGGCTCGGACGATGGCGTGGTGTTCGGCAGCATCGATCCGCACGTCGCGCGCGCGTACCGGTTGCCGCCGCTGATGGTGAGCCACTATGACGCGGCGACGGCGTTGCGCCAGAAGATTGGCGCGCTGGCCGGGCGGCGCGAAACACAGGCGCGCGATGTGTTCGATCTGCACCACTTGTTCGCGAGCGGTGCTGCGCTCGTGGCGACGGAGAGACGAAATCGGGACGTGGCGGAACGGGCGTGCACCAACGCGATGACGATCGACTTCGGGATGTTCAAGAGCCAGGTGCTCGCGTATCTTGCGGCCGACGACCAGGCGCCGTTCGACTCGCCTTCGGCCTGGGACACCATCGTGCTGGAGTTGCTGGAGGCGCTCCGGGCAGATCCGTCATGACGCTCCTGGATTCGCTCGCGGCGATTCGGTCGATGGACACGCCAGTGTTCACGACGCGCGAGGTGGCCGGGCGCCTGCGCGTGCCGAACGGCCATGCGAGTGTCTCGCTCGCGCGCCTCGCGGCAGCCGGCCAGGTGATTCGCCTCCGGCGCGGCGTCTGGGCCCTGCCGAATCGCGTCGATCCGCTCGCGCTGCCGGAGTACCTGACGTCTCCCTTCCCGGCCTACGTGTCGCTTCAGAGCGCGCTGTATCTGCACGGGATGATCTCGCAGGTTCCGGCCATGACCTACGCCGTCACGCTCGCCCGGACGAGGCGGTTTGCGACGCCTCTCGGCACCGTCTCCCTTCATCACGTCCAGCCGGCGTTCTTCTTCAGCTTCGAGGACGCCGGTCGTGCCGGTGGTCGTCTGGCGACGCCGGAGAAGGCCCTGGTCGATTTTCTGTACCTCACGCCGGCGCGGTCCAGGTTGTTTCGTGCGCTCCCGGAACTTGAGTGGCCGGCGCGATTCAGGGTCAGCGCCGCGCGCGCCATCGTCAAACGGATCGGACCGTCTCGACGACGGACACTCGTGGCGCGCAAGCTGGAGGCCCTGCTGGAGACGAGACGCGGACGATCGGGCAGGCCCGGTCGGCCACGCTGAGCTACGAGCTCTTTCGCCACGCGTGGGGCCCGCCTCGAAGGTGGCGCTGCTCTGCTCGGAGGCGCTTCCACAGGCCACGATTTCGGCGATCGAGAACGACCGAGTCCGCCTGGGTGTCGAGCGCGCCAAGGTTCTCGCGCGAGCGCTCAAGTGTGATCCCGGAGTGCTGGTGTTTCCCGGATGGGTTCTGCCCACTGAGGCGGCGGCAATTTTGCCTGGATGAAAGTGCCGCCGATTGTGCCTACTCGATGGGTTACATTGTGCCGTCTCAGGTCGTTACTTTTTGTAGTGCGCGGGGCAAACTGGACATGGAATACGCACCGCGCGTGGTCGACGAGGAACTCGGTCGCCGACTGGCATCGACCGGTGCCGTCGTGGTGGAGGGGCCCAAGGCCTGCGGCAAGACCGCCACGGCGAGGCAGGTGGCGACGAGCGAGGTCCTGCTCGACATCGACGAGAACGCACGTCGAGCGATCGCCGTCGACCCCGCCCTGGTGCTGGACGGCCCCACGCCCCGTCTGATCGACAACTGGCAGATGGAACCCGCGATCTGGAATCACCTCCGGAGAGCCGTCGATGACCGAGGTCGTCCCGGCCAGTTCATCCTGACGGGTTCGGCGGTTCCCCCAGACGATCTGACCCGCCACACCGGCGCGGCGCGCCTCACGCGCCTCCGCATGCGTCCCATGTCACTGTTCGAGACCGGCCATGCGACCGGTGCGGTCTCTCTGAAGGCGCTGCTCGACGGTCAACCGCCGCAGAGTCCAGAATCCGTCCTGTCGGTCCCAGCCCTCGCGGAACGTATTGCCGTAGGGGGCTGGCCCGGACATCTGCGCCGAACCGTGCCACAGGCGCTGCAGGCCGGTCGCGACTATCTCGACGAGATCCGGCGCGCCGACGTTGCGCGGGTCGGCGGCACGCACCGGGATCCGGAGCGGGTCGGCCGCGTGCTGCGCGCGCTCGCCCGACATGTGTCGACGTACGTGACGACCACGACCCTGGCCGCCGACGCAGGTGGGGCGGACGGCGCACTGGCACGCGACACCGTCAGCGAGTACCTGTCCGCGCTCGCGCGCCTCATGGTGATCGAGGATCAACCCGCCTGGGCGCCCCATCTGAGGTCGAAGTCGACGTTGAGAGGCTCGCCGAAACGGCACTTCGTCGATCCCTCGCTGGCGGTCGCGGCGTTGCGAGGCACGCCGGAGCGCCTGCTCGCAGACCTCAACCTCCTCGGATTCCTGTTCGAGTCCCTGGTGATACGCGACCTGCGTGTCTACGCGCAGGCGGCCGATGCCGCGGTTCTCCAGTACCGCGACAACACGGGCCTCGAGGTCGACGCGGTCGTCGAGGCGGGTGACGGCCGCTGGGCGGCGTTCGAGGTCAAGCTCGGCAGTCGGCTGATCGACGAAGGTGCCGCAAACCTCCGCAAATTCCGCGACCGCATCGATACCAGAAAATGCGGGACCCCAGCCGCGCTCGCCGTTATCGTGGCCACGGGCTACGCCTACCAGCGCGAGGATGGCGTGGGCGTGATCCCGATCGGCGCCCTTGGGCCGTAATGGCACTCCTCAGGGCGGGGGGCGGGGTGCTCAGTGCGTTACCTGTACGCGGAGTCGTGATCGGGGTGTAACGAAATCATCCGAAGGAAGTCCCCATCCCGAAACGCCAGAGCGCGAATCCGTTGACTGAGTCGTAGCGAATAGACCGCAGACCCGTTGGGCGCGTTGAGATGCTGAATCGCCTCCCATCGGAACCCGGTGTGGCGATACAACAGGGTCCAGTCCAACTGGCGGAGCCGACGCAACGCGGCGACGACCTGTTTCAGGTCGTCCTGTTCCAGGCGAAGGAAGACGTCCAGGAACGGAGGACTGTTGAGGTCGAGGCGAATCGACTTAGGCGGGACCACGACGACGTCCGGCGCGCGCGGGGTGCCGATTCAGCAGGCCATCAACGTCCGTCTCGCTCGGGTCGTGACGCGCGGCCCACGCGAGCCCTCGCTCAATCCTCGATCGGTGAGGTTCCTCAAGCGTCCACATCTGGTGCTCGGGCACCATCGTCACCGCCGTGAGCAATACGGTGCCATCCTCACGACGTTCGAGTCGCAACGCCTTTCCCGCGAACCGTTTGCCCAAAGAAATCTGGCCACTCCGGCCCACCACTTTGAGTTCGACGCTCCGTACCACCGGCGCTTCAGGCTGGGCTTTCATGCCATCATGCTAGCATGCCGCCGCGGTGCGGAGTGCTCAGATCAGTGCGGAGTGCGAAGTGTGGGGTGCGGGGTGCGGGGTGGGGGGGTGGGGGGTGGGGAGTGACTGATATGTGCCAATCTGACAATGTGTCAACATGGCGACCACACAGAAGCGCGTGCGGCTCAGCATCGACGTCGCTCCTCAAGCGCGCCGCCGACTGAACATCGCGGCCGCCCGAAGAGACCAGTCCATCCGCGACTACGTCTGGGAGGCGGTTGAGACGCGCCTGGAACTGGACGGGATCGGGCACCCATCAGACGCAGACCTGACGGCCCTCAACGAACACAGCGATCCGCTGCTGGGGCAGCTCTGGAACAATCCCGACGACCGCCGGTATGACGACCTGTGAGCGCGGGAGCCTCGTGCTCGTCCGAACGATTGGCACCCTCCCCGGGCAGACGAACTGCGGTCAGTGGAGGCCGCACTTCGAGAGACGTTGGCGCTGACGTGCGCGGTGCGACGTGCGGAGTGCGGAAGCGCAGCCCCCCCTCCGTGCCGCATCGCGCAGATCCCCGCTCAGCAAGCTCACGGCAGGTCCTTGGCGAACATGGCGGCGAACATGGCAATGATGATGGTGATCACCGCGCCGACCATGCCACCCATGAGCCAGCGCCGGTGCCTTCTCATATCCTGCCGAAACCCAGCGAAGGCAGCATCGACGCCGCCCCTCACGCTCGACGGCGGTTTGAACATCGACCGTGCCCTACCTGACCAATCGGGGATCGATCGCGTGCTCACTGATGCGGCCAATGACGACGCGCGCGGCGTCCCGATGCGAAGGATTCAGCAGCACGTTGAAGGTCTCGGGGACGATCGCCGACGGCACGATGAACAGCGGCGCGCGACCCTTCATGAGCCACGCGTCGCCAATCGCCCGCGTCACCTCGGGGCTCCCCGGCCAATCCGTGGGCAATTCGTCGAGTGAGAGACGCTCGACCAGCAGATCGTCGGGCGCCTCGATTTTCAGCAGGCGATAACGATCGGGAAGATCCTGAGGGTCGACCTCCAAGTGCACCAGGATTTCCAGAAGCGCGGCGGCCGGCGTGAGGGCGCAGTACACGACGCGGCGGCCCCGTGAATGCCAGCGTCCCGGCGCGCGCAATGCGCCATCACCCACGAGCGATTGATGGTTGCTGATCCGCCAGAGGACCACGCGGATCAGGCCGCCATGCCGTCGTCGATGCGGTACAACAGTTCTTCAACGAGACGGGCGCCGGCTTCAGTGGCCATGAGATGAAGTGGGCTGCGGCCGTGAAACTGCCGCTTTGCGGCGCGCAGCCAGCGCCACGCACGCTCGGCATCCCCGAAGACGTGTTCCCCAAGCGCGGCAAGACGGGCGAGGCGCACGGCGCGGTCCGATTCGTCCCGGCTCAAGGCCTCACGACGAGCGCGGCGATGCGTCAGGGTGCGTCTGGGCACGATGAGCACATACATCTCGTCATCGGTCAGCCCGGACCGCCGGAGCCCCTCAAGTGACGCGGTGCCCAGGCGCTCCTCGACCAACGTGACGAGGTCCTGGTCCGAGCGCAGACGACGAACGCCGAGCATCGCCTGAACGCGCTTGAGCAAGCCCGGCTCCGAGGGGACGAGGATAGGCGGCATATTGCCCACAATTTTATGGCATCTTGCCCCAGGCTTCAAGCGTCGTGTACGTCTGCGCTCGTTGATGACGCCAGCGGCCTGGTGGAACTCATCGGTTGACTCGCGCGGAGTGCGGGGCCTGCCCGCCGTAGCCCGGAGGGCGGAGGTGGGTGCGGGGTGCGGTCTTATACCCCCAGGTCGCCGGCCCAGAGTTGGTCGAGGAACAGGCGCCACGGCAACACCTCGATCCCGCCGGTCACGACCCTGGCCTGAGTTTCCAGGCACACCACCACGCGACGCCGGACGACGTGTTCATCGGCCAGGGCGCGTAAGCCGCGCAGATCGCCGTCGTGCACGCGCGTGCCGGCCTTCACCTCAATGGCCAGGTCGAGGTCGCCGGCGACGAAGTCGACTTCGAAACCCGAGGCCGTCCGCCAGAACGCGAGGTCAAGATCGGGCTGGCGGTAGGCCTGATACGCGCGCAGCTCCATCAGAATGTAGTGCTCGAAGGACTTGCCGAACTCGGCGCTCCCAAGCCGCGGCCGGCGTCGAGCCAGGTAGTTCGTCACGCCCACGTCGAACAGGTAGAACTTCTCGGTCTCGATCAGACGACGTCGCCCGACCCGCTGCCATGGGCGCAACCGGAATCCGAGGTAGGTGTCCTCGAGCACGTCGAAGTACCCACGCACCACCTTGGCGGACACGCCCGTCTCACGGCCGACATTGGTGTAGTTCAACAGCTCGCTGCTGGTCAGCGCGGCAACGCGCAAAAACTCGGCAAACGCCGGTATGTCTCTGGCGACCGCCTCAGCGGCGATCTCTTCCTTCAGGTAGTCCGAGACGTACGCGCGCAGATGCTCGGTCGGATCCGCCGCCAGAAAGTGCGGAGGCAACAACCCACTGACCATCACCCGCTCGAGGTCCAGGTCATCAACTTCCTGGATGGACAACGGCACCATCGAGCGCCGCCAGGCGCGGCCGGCCAGCAGGTTCGCGTGCCCCCGGCGGAGCCTGCGGGCGCTCGACCCGGTCATCAAGAACGGCCGGTTCGTGTGCTCGATGAGCCAATGGACCTCATCGAGCAAGGCCGGAATCTTCTGGACCTCATCAATCACCACCAGCCCGGGGACCACCAGGCCGGGCGGCGCCGCCACCAGCCGCTCACGCAAGAGGGCAGGGCGCGCGGCATACTCAGCAAAGACGTCCGTTAACTCTTCCCAACCTGGCGCGGTCCCCAGAGAAACGCGGACTGGCCCGGCGGCAGGCGCAAGTCCAGCAGGCGCCGGATGATTTTCCCCATGTGGGAATATTATCAGGATAATTTGCCCTCACGGGGTACGGCGTGCGCCGTGTGGGAGTGCGACGTGCGGCGTGCGGACGTGCGGCGGGGTGCGACCACAGACGTTTTCAGGCCTCACCGAAAACGTCGGCAGTTGATTTACACTGGGGGTGAAAACGTCAGTTCTCCCCACATGGACCGCCCGCGCTACCTCCGCTCGCAAATTGCCAACGACCTGGCCAGGAAGATGGTCCTGCTCGCCGGCCCTCGCCAGGTGGGCAAGACCACACTGGCCCTGAGCCTGGAGGGCGCGCCAGCCGGATACCTGACGTGGGACTCGGCCGAAGGCCGTGACCGGATTCTGACTCGTCGCCTGCCAGACTCGCCGCTGTGGGTGTTCGACGAACTGCACAAGTACCGCCGCTGGCGGAACTACCTCAAGGGCCTCTACGACACACGCCCGCCCGGCCAGCACATCCTGGTCACCGGTCGTGGCCGGCTGGACGCGTATCGGTTCGGCGGTGATTCGCTTCAGGGCCGATACCACTTCCTGCGCCTGCACCCGTTCTCTGTCGCGGAACTACAGATCACCAGCACGGCAGACCTCGAGACCCTGCTGGCCCTGGGCGGGTTTCCCGAACCGTTTCTCGGCGGGTCCGTCGTGGACGCGCGGCGCTGGTCGCGTGAATACCGCACGCGCCTGGTGCGAGAGGACGTGGTGGACCTCGAGCGCGTCTCCGACCTCGGCTCGCTCGAGTTACTGATGCTGCGGCTTCCCGATTTGGTCGGCGCCCCCCTGTCCATCAACGGGCTGCGCGAAGACCTGCAGGTCAGCCACCAGACGGCGTCCGCCTGGCTCGACGTGCTGGAACGGCTGTACTCCGTGTTTCGGCTCTCGCCTGCGGGAAGCCCGAAGCTGCGCTCCATCAAGAAGGCCCAGAAACTGTATCTGTTCGACTGGTCCCTGGTGCCCGAACCCGGCGCCAGGTTCGAGAACCTGGTGGCCGCGCACCTGCTCAAATGGGTGCACTTCCAGCAGGATACGCAAGGGCGCGATCTGGATCTGCGGTACTTCCGCGACACCGACGGCCGCGAAGTCGACTTCGTCATCGTCGAAGGACGCCTGCCCGTGCTGGCGGTCGAGTGCAAACTCGATGACGCACCAGTCAGCGCAGCGCTGCGATATTTTCAGACGAAGTTTCCGAAGGTGGACGCGTGGCAGATCGCGGCACACGGCCGCGCGGACTACCAGACGCCGGAGGGAATCCGCGTGGCGCCCGCGTTGACGTGGCTGCGCACGCTGGTGTAGCAACGCATCCGCCGGTCCCTCGCTGGCCGCAAGATAATCGGCGGCGATCTCTTTGTGTCGCCGAGGCCCGCGCCACGGCGCGGCTGGTGGATTCTCGACGAGCCTGAACTGCACGTGACCCCAGGGGCCGACGATGCCGACGATGTGGTGGTGCCAAATCTGGCGGGCTGGTGGCGCGTACGGATGCCGGTGATGCCCGAGACCGCCTACTTCACGGTGCCGCCGGACTGGGTCTGCGAGGTCCTGTCGCCAGGGACCGCTCGACTGGATCGCCATCGCAAGCTCGAGGTCTACGCCCGCGCGGGCGTGGCCCACGCCTGGCTCATCGACCCGCTGCAGCGGACCCTCGAAGTGCTGCAGCTTGAGGGCGGCCATTGGGTGATCGCCTCGGTCCACGCTGGCGACGAGGAGGTGCGGGTGCCGCCATTCGCAGAGACGGTGCTGGCGCTGACAGGGTTGTGGGCGGACTGAATCGTGCGAGGTGCGGGGTGCGTCGGCGTGCGGAGGGATGCGCGGGGGCTGCCCGCCGTAGCCCAGGGCTGTCCTGCGTGTGACGCTTTCGGACAAGATTGCGCCCGGTCGATCTTGGCCAGGATCGTATCCGCGTCTTTGGTCCAGACGAACGGGCGAGGCGACTGATTGTAGCGATCGAGGTACTCAAGAATCGCGGCGATGAGCGCCGGGACGCTGTCGAAGATCCCGCGGCGGATGCGCTGCCGGGTGATCTCGGCAAACCAGCGTTCGACCAGATTGAGCCACGAGTTGCTCGTGGGGGTGAAGTGCACGTGCACGCGCGGATGGCGCGCGAGCCAGCGTCGGGTCGGTCTCGGCGTCGAGGCGTTTGAGGAACAGCACACACTCGCGCGCGCGTTGTCGGGCGTGGCACTCGCGATCACGACACCCGTCGATCAGGCGCAACGCGGCATCCAGCGTCGTGGTGCCGTGCCGCGTGTCGTCGTGGGTCTGTCGCTCGGGCAGGCCCGGCTGCAACGGCAGGACTGGGCGCGTGCGGTCGAGCGCCTGAATGTTGGGCTTTTCATCGACGCAGAAGACCACGGCCTTGTCCGGCGGATTCAAATACAGGCCGACCACGTCGCGCAACTTGTCGACGAAGTGCGGGTCTTTCGAGTTCAGTTCGGCGATGACGACGGTGCAGGAGACTTCCTCGGCCGCGATCAGGTCGATGTCCGGAATCGGATTGGGAAGCCGGAACCGTCCGTCCGCACCGGGCCGTACCGGCCGCCGGTCGCGAGCGATATCGCCTCATCGACTGCTGCCGCCAACCAGCAGCGCCCATACGGCGACATTCGGCGCGTTCTCCAGGATCTCCAGCGGGCGCCAGCACTCGCCGGCCCGTGCTCAGCCTGGCGCAGGGTTTCAACGACTTGCCGGAGGTGCGTCCTTCTTGAGGTATTCCATCCTGCACGTTCTCGCACGGGCGGAGCAGCCACAGCGGCGGGCCTGCCGATTCAGGTGTGCGCGGAATCGGGCTGGTAGCGCCGGACGCGGATCTTGCCCGCATCCTTGCGGGCCAGAGCGATGTCGTACGCAGCCTGCATGCGCATCAGCGTGTCCATGTTCACGCCGAACGCCTTTTCGATACGCAGAGCCATCTCACCGGACAGGTCAGCATTCTGGTTCAGGAGATTCGACACCGCAGGGCGCGACACGCCGAGCACCTTCGCCGCGGCCGTGACGGAGAGCCTGTGCGCCTCGATGATCTCGGTCCTGATGAAGTCGCCGGGGTGAACCGGAGTGCGGATAGCCATGGTCGTGCTCCCTTTCAGTGGTAGTCCTCAAGGTTGATGTCGATGATCTCGTCGTCCTCGATCCGGAAGGTCATCCGCCAGTTGCGGGTGACGTGCAGGCTCCATGTGCCCTTGCGGGCGCCGGCCAGAATGTGCGCCTTCCACGTGCGAAGGGCGCGCAACTCTTCGGGGTCTTGCATCGCATCGAGGAACGCCAGCATCTTGCGGAGCTTGTCCACGGTGTCTGCGCTCAGGCCCTTCGAGGAGTTGTCCTCGTACAGGCGGCGCAGGCCTTTGTGGGCAAACCTCCGCACCTTTATATGATAACTGTAGCGTTACAAGCTACAGTCTGTCAAGTCGAAGGTGCGCGGAGGGTGCAATCAAAAGTGCGAGTCAGTTTACGCAGCCTGCTGATTGACTTGGCGCCAGTAATCTTCCCACTCGCGGTTGGCCCGTACGACACGAAGGGCGAGCCTGTGCTCCAGGGTGTCGAGCGTCCCCCACGCCCCCGCCCGCTTGAGCCGGCTCTGAATGATGTACCGATGGGCGCTCTCGATCTCGCCCGAGCCGATCGGGAGCCCCGCCGCCAAGGCCCCTTGGTCATCCAACAACGTCGTCAGGTTCGAGAGAGAGCGGAAGCAGGCGCGCGGATCGGCGCGTCGTCGTTCGCCACGCTGGCCGGTTCCACGGACGGGCGGAGCGTGTCCAGCACCTCACGCCACCGATTGGCTTTCAACCAGGTCTTCTTCTCTTCCAGCCACGCGGCGTGCTCGGGGCCGGCGATCACGGCCGCCGCCGCCGCGAGGTAGCCGCACCGATGGTAAACATCGACCAGATACGTGGCCTGCGTGCCGAACGTGCGCGCGACGTGATCGGGAATCCAGGGGGGGCCCCATCGCCCCCCCCATGGACGCGGGTCTGGTGGCCGGCCCCCGCCGCCAGGGCGCACGCCCACCACGGCGCGCCGGCCGCGTCCACGCGCCCCATCGTGGCGCCAAAGTGGGGCGTCACCGAGCCCGGTGCATGCGCCAGACACA
>JBCKZS010000053.1:0-19024 GCA_038918905.1 Vicinamibacterales bacterium | reverse complement strand
CCGCCGCACAGCACGTGGTACGCGATCCCGAGCACGTGATCCGATTCGTGATAGGGCAGGGGCACCTTCAACACGTCGACGTGCTCATCGATCGCCGTCACCAGCCCGACCTGTCGCGCCACCTGATGCATCAACCCGATCCCGCCACTCGCCAAGCCGCGGACGCGATCGCTGTGCTCATAGTGTGCACGACGCACCACGTATACGTGTTCAAACTTTTTATGCAGACTGACCCACCCGTCGTGCGCGAGTTCACGTTCGGCACGACGACGTGCGAAGTGCTGGTGTAGCGCACGCTCTCGGGCGAGACTGTGGCGTGGGCCCTGAAAATTCAGTCCAACGGCGCCCGCGATCCCCTCTTCGACCGCGAGTATCGGCTGTTCCGTGAGCTCGCCGGCACCGAAGCGTCAGCCGTGGAGACGCTCCGATCCCGGCTGGCCTCCATGCTCGGACCCGAGCGCACCCGGTAGACTGCCACCGAATCAGGTGCTCCACGTCACCCGAGCACGGGTGCAATCACATTCCGCGGGCCGGGAGAAGACGCCGCGATGTCTGAAAACCGCTCTGCCATGGGCTCCTCCTGCTGGTTCACGCGAGTGACCCCTGTCTCTGTATAGGATTCCGCCCGATTTGTACAGCAGCAACCCGTCCGCCCGGGCGACACGGTCCTCCTCACTGGTTAGCACTGACTCGCACTTTCGATTGCACCCTTTCCACTGCGTCGGCGCCGACGGCTCCAGGGGTGTTCGGCAGGTTTGCCGCTACTCAGTTGGCGACCATAGACCCCGCCTGTCGATCCATCTCGAGCTGTTCAATCCTGGTCTCACCATGAATGCTCGCATTCAGAACCGCAGGCCGCCACCGGCCGCGAACCTGAAGTCGCGGCTGAAGAACGCAGCGTCCCGCGGCATGCCCTTGTTGTCGAGGACCGGGCCCGGGTACTTCAGGAGGCGGGCACCGGCGTCTACGCGGAGGAATGTCTTCCGCGTCGCAAACACCTCGACGCCGCCTCCAATGTCGAGCGCAACGAGAGTGTCGCCCGAAGCAAGGGCGCATGACAGCGGTGGCGGGAAGATCAGAATGCAGGGGTATGGCTGCGGCGCCTCGCGAACGCTCATGAAGCCGGACCGCAGCCTCACGAAGGGCCTCACGTGCTCGAACCTGGGCCCTACCGTTACACCAAACAGACCCTCCACACGCCCGCGACTGAACGGGCGCTGGTCCGGAAAGTCTCCCGGATAAAGGTTGATTTCACATTCGATCCCCACCAGTCCGACTGGATGCCACGACAACCGTCCGCCGAGTCCGACATCGGCGCGATCGAACTGGCTCGAGATCGCCGACGCCACGTGGATGCCCAGCTCGAATCGATCCGGATTTGACTGCGCGACGGCCGAATCTGGTCGCGCAACAACGAGGGCAGCGATCGCGATGACTGCGGCCAGCCTCTTCATGCGGTTAACTTACCGTCTAGAATCGTTCCAGAGCAAGAGGCTGCAAACGCACCTCGGACGCCGGACGGCACCTCGCGCCGATCCTTCAAGAGGGAATCGAACCCACACTCGCCGTTAAGCGAACGAGATTCTGAGTCTCGCGCGTCTGCCAGTTTCGCCACTCCGGCCAGGAAGCGAACGGCACTCATTACCAATCGGGAGCTTGGAGCGACCGATGTGGTCCGGGATTGGGATGCGGTTCGGCTTCTGACGCCCACCCGGTTATGCTTCCGGGTCGGGTCATGGGTGTGGTCGGGGTGATCCTCCGTGAAACCGTTGACTGGCAAAGCCGCCGGCCACGAGGCGAACGAACGCGGCGACACGCCGGTCGGTTTCACGGAGGATCACCCCGACCACACCCATGACCGACGGACCGGATCCGCGGCCCCCAGGGCCGCCGGGTTATTGGAGGCAGGAAATGAACCGCATGATTCACAGCAGATCGCTCCGCGTCGGCAGCCTGGCACTCGGCATCTTCGCGCTGGCAGTGGCGCAGCCCTGGGCGCTTTTCACGCAGGCGCCGACGCCAAGCCGCGTCAGGTTCGCCACAATCCATGAAGCGGACATGAAGGAATACCTCGGGTATCTCGCGTCCGACGCGCTTCAGGGACGCCAGATCTACACGGAAGGTTACGGCCTGGCCGCGGCCTACGTGGCCGACCACCTCCGCCGGTGGGGCCTGAAGCCGATGGGCGACGACGGGACGTACTTCCAGTCGGTGAAGATGCGCGGCTACCGCGTGGCGCGGAACTCGTCCGTCACGGTCGAGGTCAATGGCGAGTCGCGCACGTTCAAGCACGGCGATCACGTGACGTTCTCGATTGGGTCCGGGGGCAGACAGACGCTGAACTTCAATGGCGTCGAGTTCGTCGGCTACGGCCTCATCGCGCTGCCGAGCGCCGCGAACAACAATTTGAACTACAACGACTTCGCCGGCCGCGATGTGAAAGGCAAGGCCGTGATGGTGATGCCCGGCACGCCAGCCGTCCTGACGCAGGGCGGCCGCGGAAGAATCGGCGGCAACCGGACCAATAACGCGTTGCAGACGGCGGGCGCCGCGGCCGTGTTCGCGTACGCGCCCGCGCCCACACCGCCCTCACCCGCCGATCTGGCGCTCGCGCAGGCCCAGGACGCGCTGGCGCAAGCCCAGCAGGCCGTGGCGACGGCGCAGGCCCAGGTGCGCGGCGGCGGGGTGCGCGGCGGCGGGGCGCGCGGCGGCGGACGCGGCGGCGCTCCAGCCGGCCGGGCCGGCCAGGCGGCCGCAGCACCCGACATCACGACCGTGCTGAGAGTGGACGGCATCGTTCCGCCGCAGATCACGGGCGACGACACCTTTTACGACTTTCTGTTCAGCGGGTCGTCCATGAAGTTCGCGGACGTCAAGGCACGGGCGGAGAACGGTGAAAACCTGACGCCGGTCACGATGCCCAATGCCAAAGTGACGGTGAACATCGACAATACCTACGACGTGATTTCCACCCAACTCAGCAAGAACGTGGTGGGGATGATCGAAGGCACCGACCCGAAACTCAAGGATACGTACGTGCTCTTTGGGTCGCACCTCGACCATGTTGGGTACCGGACGGCCGCGGCGGCCGGCAGGGAAGGCCGGGCGGAAGGCCAGGCGCCGGCGGCCCCGGCGGGGCCACCAGACCTGATCTTCAACGGGGCCGACGATGATGGGTCGGGATCGACGGCGCTGATGGGCATCGCCAAGGCGTTCGCGACCGGACCGAAGCCGAAGCGGTCGATCGTCCTGGTCTGGCACGCGGGTGAAGAGGCCGGCCTGCTGGGATCGCGTTACATGGCGGACTTCCCGGTCGTGCCGCTCGAAAAAGTCCAGGCGCAGTTCAACATCGACATGATCGGTCGAAACCGCGACGACGATCCGAAGCAGTCGAACACCGTGTTCGTCATCGGCGCCGACCGCATCAGCACCGACCTCCACAACCTGGTCGTGGAGACGAACAACACGCTGGCCAAGCCGCTGACCCTCGACTACGAGTACAACGACCCGTCCGACCCCAACAGTTTCTACACGCGCAGCGACCACTACAGCTATGCGGTCAAGGGCATTCCGATCGCGTTTTTCTTCACGGGAACCCATCCGGACTACCACGGCGCGGGCGACCACGCCGACAAGATCCTGTACCCGAAGCTCACCGCGATCGCCCAGATGGTCTACCAGGCCTGGTTCAACGTCGCGAACTCCGACCGCACCCTGACCCGCGACAACAAGGGGCCGAGGGCGGGGCGGGGGTTTGAGGGCAGGATAGATAAATAGGATTCCGCCCGATGTGTTCAGCCCCACCCCATCAGCCCGTGCCAAGCGGTCCCCACCGATCCTCTTCACCGGCTGATACTGACTCGCACTGTTGATTGCACCCCACCCGAGCGGTTGAGCGGTCGACTTGACGACCGTGTTGCCGATCGTGAGTTTCACGCGACAGGTGCCCGGCCAGGCGGCCGCGCCCTCCCCGCCACCCGATCGTCGCCACGCGATTACTGAACGCGCGTGTGCGCCGGCAGGTTGCTCCGCACGTTGGTCCGGTGCACGTCACCCCACCATCGCGCGTCACTGGCGACCCTCAGCGATCCAGCACCGGCACCGTCGCCTTGCTCTCCGGTGTCCGGTATTTCTCGAACCAGGCCATCAGATAGAGCTGCTGCAGCAACTGGTGCGACGGCCGCCGCCAGCCGTGGAATTCATCCGGCATCCGCACGAGCAGCGTGTCGGCCTTGCGCAGGATCTTGAGCGCGCGGTAGTACTCCTCGCTCTGCGACATCGGCGTGCGCAAATCGGCCTCACCGGTCATCACCATCGTCGGTGTCGTGACATTGGCCACGTAGTGCAGCGGGGAACGGACGGCGTACTCCATCGGGTCTTCCCACGGGTACTTCTGGAACTGGTTGTACCAGTTGATGCCGTCGGTCGTCCCCACGAACGAGTGCCAGTTGATCACCGGCCGCATCGACACGGCCGCGCGGAAGCGATCGGTGTGTCCGACAATCCAGGCGGTCAGCACGCCGCCGCCTGAGCCGCCGCACACGAAGAGATTGGAGGCGTCAACCCAGCCGGTGGCGACGGCGGCATCGACGCTCGCCATCAGGTCGTCGTAGTCCTTGCCCGGATAACTGTGCTGGATGCCGTTGACGAAGTCCTGGCCGTAGCCGGTCGAGCCGCGCGGATTGGTCCAGAGCACGGCATAGCCGTTCGCGGCGAAGTTCTGCCACGCCCAGCTCCAGTTCACGGAGTACATGCTCCACGGCCCGCCGTGAATCCACAGCACCATCGGGTACTTCTTCGCCGGATCGAAGTTGGCCGGCTTCATCAGCCAGCCCTGCACCTTCCCGCCGTCGCTCGACGTCGCCCACACTTGCTCGGCGCCCGCAATCGTGCGATCCCCGAGCACGTCGCGGTTCACATCCACGAGCACCCGCAGGTCGCCAGGGCGGGACACCGCGAACGACACGAGTACACCCGGCTCGGCCACACGGCCACGCACGGCCGCGGCCTGCCCGTTCTTCCCGATCGACACCGACGTCAGCACGTGGGTGCCGCTGGTCACTTTCTTCGGCGGCACGCCCAGGTCCGTGGCCACGAAATACGTGTTCTCCTCGCCCTGTTCCTGCATCGAGTAATACACGCCGGACCCGTCCGCGGCCCAGGTGACGCCTGACGGGGAGCTGGGCAGATCGCCGGCCCACAGACGCTGGCGGCCACCGGTCGCCTCCATCAGATAGAGGCTGGACAGGTGGCTCGTGTAGTTCTTCTGATCGAATCCCGTGTAGGCAATCCAGCCGCCGTCGGGCGACGCCAGGGGTGAGCTGTCGGGACCCGGCCGGTCGGTCAGGGCCGTCACCGCCAGCGTGTCGAGGGTGATCGCATAGATCTCCGAGTCGCCTCGCAGATACTCGGCGTCCGGTTTCCGAATGCCCGACACCAACATCGTCCTGCCATCGGCTGACCAGGAGGGCCCGCTGTGGTTGAACAAGCCTGACGTGATCTGCCGCGCCGTGCCGCCGACCGAGGCATCGACGGTCAACACGTGCGTGTGTCCCTTCGTGGTCGGGCCCGAGCCATCGGACGCCCAGGAAGGCCGGTCCACCAGCACCGCCCCGCGCGCGAGCTGCGCGCCGCGCGGCACGGGCGGTAGCCGCACGGGCAGGATCGGCGTGTCGTCGGGCACAAATCCGGTGAATGCGATCTGACTGCTGTCGGGCGACCACACGACGTCCGCGGGGGCGCGCTCGAGGCGCGTCAATTGGAGCGTCTCACGCGTGTCGGCCCACATCACGTGCAGTTGTGTCGACCCGGAGCGATTCGAGAGGAAGGCGATGCGTTTGCCGTCGGGCGACCAGACGGGCGACGCGTCGTTCCACCCGCCGTCGGTCAACTGCCGCAGGCGCGAGCCGTCCACGCCGACGACCCACAGGTTCGACGCCTGCTGGTCGCGCATGATGTCGACGAACCCGCGCGAGAACAGGACCGTCGACCCATCCGGCGACATCCGCGGATTCGACACCGATTCCATCTCGAAGAACGTGGCTTTGTCGACGTACTTCTTCTGCTGGGCGTCGGGGACCGACGTCCAGCCGACCAGGGCAACGGTGACGGTAACGACGACACGACTGACGCGCATGTGACCTCCTCATTCTTCCGTTCTCGTCCGGCTCAGCGTCCCGCCGCCGCAGGTGCTGGCGCCTCCGGCTTCAGGTACTTGTCGTACCACTTCAGAATTCTGGTCTCGAAGTCGATCGCCTCCGCGACGCTGTTGGGAGGACGATGGCCGCCGTTGACGTAGCGGACCCACTCGACCTCGCGACCGAGGCGGCGGAGCGCGTAGTATATCTCGCGCGACTGGCTGCCCGGCACGTTGGGATCCTGGTCGCCCGACATGTTGAGCAGCGGCGTCTTGATGCGGTCGGCCTGGAGCACGGCCGAGTGTTCCAGGTACCGTTCGGGGTAGTCCCATAACGTGCCGCCAATCCGGTCCTGGCTCCGCTCGGGCGCGTGGGTGTTGCGCACGCCCAGACGCGGGCTGTCGGTGTAGAAGCTGACCATGTTGACCTTGCCCGACACATTGATTGCCGCCTTGAAGCGATCGGTCTGTGTAATCAGGAGCACCGTCGCGTAGCCGCCGTAGCTGGTACCGTGCACGCCGAGGCGATCGGGGTCGGCCACGCCCATGTCGATCAGTTTGTTGGCGGCAGCGGTCACGCCCTTCAGCCACGACTCGCCGGGCCGGCCGACGACGAGATTCACTGACGGATGGAACACCGCGTAGCCGTGGCTGGCCAGGAACGCCGCGCGGGCGTTGAACCCGTTGTCGAAAAACGTCTCGTAGATCTCGAAGACGGTCGGGTACCGCTGGCCGCGGACGTAGTTGGCCGGATACCGCAGGACGCCGTGCAGTTCCTTGCCGTCCGCGTCACGGTACGTCACCAGTTCTGACACCGGCAGCGCGCGATCGGCCAGCCAGGGATTGAGGATGGTAATCGGTTTCAGCGTCGCAAACGTCGGGTCCGTGACGAAGAGGTCTGACGGCCGGTCGCCGTCCGAGACCGACACCACGACCTTCCGGCCATCACGCGACAGGCGCACGCCGCTGTAGAGACGGCTGTCCTTGACGAGCGTGGTCATCGCACCGGTCGTGGCATCGATGCGCACGATGCCGCGGTCCCAGCGGTCACGTGCCGCCCAGCTCGCCAGCACCGCGGAGCCGTCCGGCAGCCAGTCGAGCATGGCGATCCGCAGATTTTTCTCCGCATCCCGGTCGAGGGTCAGGATCTGACGGCGCGCGCCATCAGCCACCGTCACCACGTACCAGCCCTTCGCGCTGGTGACGACCAGCTTCGATCCATCACGACTGAACGCGCCGGCGGAAAACGACTCGGCTGGCTCCGTCTCCTTTGTCTCGTCAGGTGTGCCAACTGCTGGCGCCTCAGCCGGGGGCGTCGGCTTCGGCGTGAGGCTGCGCGCCGGGCTGCCATCGATCCCCCGCACAAAGACCTCGCCCTGCTTCGCGTACGCGAACCACCGTCCGTCGTCGGCGAACTGCAGCGTCAGGCCTTTCAGATCCTTCGGCGTCATGAGCGTCTTCGGTTCGGCGTCGCCCCTCGTCCACACGAGCAGCCGGTTCTCGGTGCCGCCGATCACGTCGTAGTCGGTCTTCCCGGTGGCGTCTTCCTGGAACACCACCGCGCTGTTGTCGCGGGTGATCCTCGCGCTCGACAGTTTCCGCTCGGGAAGCCGATCCGTCACGGCACCGGTGGTGGAATCGACCTCGGCCAGATTCCGCCACCGCGACTCGCGGTTGAGAGCGTCCCACTCGAGGAACGGTTCCTGGGACGAGTGCACGATGACAGGCCCCTCAGTGAGCGCCTTGAACGCGGCGGCCGCCTGCCGGTCCCGTTCCGGCGCGCGCATCGACACCACCAGGCGCGCGCCATCCGCCGTCCACTCCAGGGTCGTGTTCGGCGTCAGGCGGTTCGTGCTCGTGAGCGTTACTTCCTGCAGCGCCGGCCCACTCGACGGTCCCACCCACAAGGAGGCGACCGGTGTCTCGGCGCCATCGGTCGCGACCACCGCCAACCGCTGCCCGTCCGGTGAGAACCCCGCGCGGCGCACCTGCGTGAGTCGATCGCCCATCGGGAACCAACGCTGACCCGTGTCGGTGTTGATCACCACGAAGCGCGTGGCCGACGGGGCGAGGTAGGTCGGATCGCCGTACCGGTAGTGATTCGTCTCGGCGTTGTCGCGGGTCCGGCGTTCCGTCATCGCCACCATCCGGCCGTCGTCAGACAGTGCCACGACGGTGGCCGACACGACACTCAACATGTCGTCGGGGGTGAACCTCGGCTGCTGCGCTCCGACGACGACGTCGGCGAGCAGGGCCAACACGACCAGTGAAGCTGCGCGTCTCATGGTGTGTGCTCCCGCGGCCGCCACGTGACGGCGACCTGCGGGCGAAGCTTACGCCAGGGTTCGGCGGCAATCAACGGCTCTCAAGAGCGCGTCCCGGCCTCGGACACCCGGCCTCGGACATGTTGACAATAATCAATCGAATGTTTACAATCACGGCGTCGGAGGTTTCCATTGTCCAGCGTGCGACCCGGAGGTGAGGAGATCCGACGGTTCATCCTGAAACACGTTCAGGATCACCCCTCTTCCATCAACCGATTGGCCACCGGGCACTTCGGCATTACCCGACAGGCCGTCAACCGGCACCTGCGCAACCTGGTGGCCGACGGCACCCTCCGCGAACTCGGACACACGCGCGCCAAGACCTACGAACTGGCACCGCTGGCGGAGTGGAGCCGGTCGTACGCGCTCGACCAGAGGCCCGCGGAAGATCTCGTCTGGCGCGACGACGTGGCCCCGGCGTTGGGTCCGCTTCCTGAGAACGTCAGGGACATCTGGTTCTATGGATTCACCGAGATGTTCAACAACGCCTGCGACCATTCGTCGGGCGCCGCCATCCACGTCTCGATCAGGAAGACGGCCGTCACGACGGAGATGACCATTGCCGACGACGGGGTCGGGATCTTCAGGAAGATCCAGCACGCGCTCGGTCTGCACGATGAACGCCACGCGATTTTCGAACTCTCGAAGGGCAAGCTGACGACCGACCCTGACCGGCACACCGGCGAAGGCATCTTCTTTACCTCACGAGTGTTTGATCGGTTCGCCATCCTGTCTGGAGGCGTATTTTTTTCTCACGACTTCGGAGAAGACGACTGGATTCTGGAGAACGAGAATCCTGGCGAGGGCACCCTCGTGGTCATGAGACTCAGCGATCACGCATCTCGCACGCTGAAGGACGTCTTCGACCAGTACACGTCCGGCGTTGAAGATCCGGGCTTTACCAAGACGGTGGTGCCCGTGTCCCTGGCGCAATATGGCAGCGACAAACTGATCTCACGGTCGCAGGCCAAACGCGTCATGGCCCGCGTTGAGGCATTCAAAACGGTGATCCTGAATTTCAGGGGCGTGCCCTCAATTGGCCAGGCCTTCACGGATGAGATCTTCCGGATATTTGTTCGCGAACACCCGAAGGTGGATGTGGTCGTGGCGGAGGCCAACCCCGATGTGAGCCGGATGATCGCCCGCGCCAGGGCCAACATCGTATAGTGGTCCGGCCCATGGGCGGAGGTGCCATGATACGAGCCACGTTCGGAACTACAGTCCTCGTCGTCGGCGTCCTCGTCGTCGTGATTGGAGCCTCCTTCAGCGCGGGCCAGGCGCCGCCGGCCCGTCACCAGGCCCCAACCCCCGCCCCCTCGGGACAAGGCGTGATCGCGGGCGTGCTGGTCAGCGCGGACAAGGGCACGCCGGTCCGCAGGGCGAACGTGCGGCTGGTGCGCGTCGCGCCCGGCGTGACGCGGACCACCGTGTCCGACGCCGAGGGCCGCTTCACCTTCTCTGATCTGCCCGCCGGCGACTACACGCTGTCCGCCTCGCGGCCTGGCTACCTCGACACCGTGCACGGCGCCCGGCAACCCGGCGCCACGAGTGTCGGGACGCCACTCACACTCGCCGAGGATCAGCGGATCGAGAAGCTCACACTGCCACTCCCGCGCGGCGGCGTCATTTCTGGCGTCATCATCGACGAGTTTGGCGATCCCGCATTCAACACGCCCGTGCGCGCGTTGCGCTTCAGCTACCAGAATGGCGAGCGGGTGTTGACGCCCGCCGGCAACGCGGTGACCGACGACCGGGGCGCCTACCGCATGGCCGGCCTGCTGCCCGGCGACTATCTGGTGAGCGCCGTGCCCAGGGAAACCGTCGCGGTGGTCGCCGCGACGGCCAACGAGGTGCGTCAGCGCACGGCGCAGAGGATCGCGCAGGCGCAGTTCAGTGGTGACGACCGCATGTTGGCCACGGCGCGCGCCGAGGCGGCACGGATAGGTCCGCCGCCTCCGCCACCGCCAGCCACGGGCTACGTCCCCGTCTACTATCCAGGTGTCGCGGAGCCCTCGTCGGCCGCCGCGGTGAAACTCGGACTGAGCGAGGAACTCAGGTGACCTGCCCGCTGCTGGCCGACGACGACCTGCCGTTCGACGAAGTCACCGTCCACGTCGCCGCGCTTGATGCCGACGCCAGGGTCCGCGCGTCGTCGGAACGGAAGTACACCGTCAAGCCAGGACGTGCCAACCGCGAGGTGATCACGTTCCTGATCAATGAAGCCATTGACCTGCCGGCACAGCCGCTGACGGTGCGACTGAGGGTGTCGAGCCGCGCGCTTGGCCGCGCGGGCACGATTCAGCTTCCGGTGGACGTGCCAGGACCGTCGGACAACAAACTCCAGATGGGCGGCGTGGTCATTGGCGTGTCGGAGTCCGCGGCGGAGCCTGCCCTCGGCGCGGCGCAGATCGACAACCTCGTGCCGTTTCAGCCCACGGCTTGTTCCGCAGGCGGGATTCCAGGACTGGTGCGGCGGTACCGGCAAGCGGCACCCTCCCTGACCGGATCAGACCGCGACGACTTCAAGCATGTCTGACAAACCAGCGAAATCGTCGGGATTGCGCGTGTACAAGGGCAGACCCGCCGCAACCGCCGTAGCTGCAATGAACAGATTCACCGCGCGCCGGCCCCGCGCTTTGCGGCCTGCCGCGCTGACGGCAGCCTAGATACGGCCGTATGCACGAGCCACCGCAGCGTCGACTGACAACGGCTCGAACGTTGCCTCGGCCCGCTGCAACCGGTCCTGGCGGCGGGCGCGTTCCGCCGGATCGGCTGTCGCGTGCGGTCCTGCCGCGAGTTCGGCCATGGTGATGGCCGAGACCGCGAGTTCCAGGGGCAAATCGGCTGGCTCGATCAGCTCCAGGTCGATGACAACGGAGGTGTCGATGAGCCCACGGGGATGGCGTGAATCAGCCACGCGGCGTTGGATTCTGGTCGATCAGAGCATCCACGTCTTTCCGAAAGCGTCGGGGCGCCACGCGTGGAGCGCCGGCAAAGGCGGCCAAAGCGGCTTCGGCAGGCACGAACACCCGCTGTCGCAGAGGAGTCAGCTCACCGACGGCCACACCATTGCGCGTGACGATGAAGGCTTTCCCCTTGTCCAGTGCCCGCAGGATTCGCCCACTTTCGTTGCGGAGCTCTCGTTGAGTGATACGGGCCGGCTCATCGCAGTCATGGTAGCACACGCGCTACACGCGCCAGACGACGGGTCGTTCCTGAGTTTGAAGTGCCCAGGTTGGCGAGAGAAATGGTGAGCCCGGAAGGAATCGAACCTTCAACCAACAGATTAAGAGTCTGCTGCTCTGCCAGTTGAGCTACGGGCCCACAAGGGTGGGTCGGCCATTGCTGACCGCTGACATGGTCACGGGACTGTGGTGCGCCCGGCTGGATTCGAACCAGCGGCCTTTGGCTTCGGAGGCCAACGCTCTATCCAACTGAGCTACGGGCGCATTCATCCAAAAAAACTGGTCCGTGTCCTGGTGCGCCCGGAGGGACTTGAACCCCCAACCTACGGGTTCGAAGCCCGGTGCTCTATCCAATTGAGCTACGGGCGCACAGCGTCCGAGCTTATCACAGGCCCACCGCAAATCGCGGTTCCTGAGCGTGTCCCAACCGCGTGAGCGGGTTTCCTCCACCGCATGAAGGGTCCGCCGCGATATCATCGGCCCCGCGCCGCCGGCCCCAGGCACGGCCGTATAATGCCCACGTCAACGAATCCGAGATGATCGCAAGAGACATTAAGTGGGGAGTCGTGCTGTGGAATCTAGACCGCCCGGACCAGCAACAACCGCTTCCCATATTGGAAACGCCTTTGCGGATTGTCCGGACTGCCAAGGTCCACGTTGGTTTGTGGTCTATTTCGTGTGGGGCGCCGGCGGGTGGTTTTGTGAGCCTCCAAAGCGTGAATTTGTCGAAGTTGATTGGAGCCGAACAACGACGGCGAAAGAGTTTCTAAAGGGCCTCGACGGTATTTGTGCGCCTGAGCGGCGCGTCGCGATCGCAGAGGCAGCATTCTGATTGAGGTGCCCCCAAGTGTCGCTATGCGGATCATTTGCTTCCCTGCGGCGGCCACCCACGCAGCCTCGTAACGCGTAAGAGCGGCCTTTCGACCCGTTCTACTCATCAGGCTCACACGGCGCCCGGGGGCAATCCGGAGTCCGCGATCTCAACCTCGGCGAAGCTGCCGGACTCGGCAGCAGCCACGGTTGCCGCAATCGCCGGGAGGCTGTTCTTGATGAGCCTCCATCGGCCATTACCAAGGACGACGATGGCAATCGTTCGACCAGTCAGATTCTGTTGGTAACGAATGTTCCGGTCGGTGGTGAGCAACACATCGAAGCCAGCGGCTTCGGCCGCGTCCAACAGCTCGCCGTTTCTGAGCGTATCCCAGCCGTGTGAACGGGCTTCTTCGACCGTGTGACCCGATAGAGCGCTCGCGACGCCTCTCGGCGTGCCGTTGTCGAAAAAGATGCGCATCAGCGCCCGGCCACAGGCGCGTCGAGACTCCGGGCCGCGAACTCGAGTACGGCCTTGATCTGCTCCCGCGTCACAGGGAACTGCTCCAGCACCTCGTCAAGGGTCATGCCGTCTTCCAGGTTCTCGAAGACGATCGCCACAGGCGTGCGGGTGCCCCTGAACACCCAGGCGCCGCTGACCTTGCCGGGGATGCTCTCCACAGCCGGGCACTGGGACCAATCAAGCAAGGCCATGCTCTGATCTCCTTCCGGCATTCAGCTTACGGGATCTCAGTCGCGCCGTCACGCCGCGGTCACGCAGCCTGCCGGAGTGGGCCACTCACAGCGGATTGCTGGCGAAACGCAGATCCTCCACCACACGGCCACCGATGATGTGTTCCTGCAGAATCCGTTCGGCATTCTCTGGCGTGACGCCGCGGTACCACGTGCCCTCCGGATAGACGACCGCAATCGGGCCGCCCGTGCAGATCCGAAAACATGCGCACCTCGTCCGATACGCCGGACCGTCAGGCCCCGACAGCCCGAGCTCCTTCATCCGGCGCTTCACGTAGTCCCACGTCTCCTGCCCGCGCAGGGCGTCCGTGCAATCGGGCCCGGTGCACACGAACAGATGCCGGGTCAGCTTCCCCACGCCGAACGACGCCGCGGCTGCCTCAGGCGTGGTGTGGGTCTTCGACATCGAATCCTGCCTTGCTCCACGCGCCGATGCCGCCCGTCAGATTGACCACGTTGTCGAGGCCGTGCGCCTTCAGCACACTCGCCCCAATCGACGACCGCGCGCCCGTCGCGCACTGGACGACGATGGGTTTGCCGGTGGGAATCCCGGCCACCCGATCGGCCAGCGAACCCAGCGAGACATGCACGGCGCCGGCGATGCGGCCGCCGTTCCACTCCACCTGGTTGCGCACATCCACAAGCGTCACCGCGTCGTGCGCCAGCGCCTCCTTCAGATCGTGCACCGTGATCTGCGGCACGGTGCCCAGCGGCTGCGCGCCCAACGCCCACGCGTCGATCACGCTGGCGTCAAAGTAGCCCGCGATCCGGTCGAGCCCGATCATCGCCAGATCCCGCACCGCGGTGTCGATCGCGTCGTCCACGATCAGGGAGAAGTCCCTGGTGTACGGCACGAGCCAGCCGGCCCAGGTGGTGAAACTCGCGTTGAGCGGGATGTTGATCGTCCCAGGCACATGGCCCGCCGCGTACGCCGCCGCCGGGCGCGCGTCGATCACCAGCGAACCGTCACGCAACGCCGACTCGAGCGCGCGCGTCTGCAGCAGGTCAGGCCGCTTGAACCCGTGGAGCAGGCGCGGACCTTCCTTGTTCACCCGCTTCATCTCGGCGAAGTACTTCGGCGGCTCGGGCTGCCCGGCCAGCACGGCGGTCACGAACTCGGCTTCGCTCTTCACCTGAAACGCCCAGTTGAACCGGCGTTCGTACCCGAGTGTGCTGTGCGGAATGGCACTGATGCCCTTGCCGCACGACGATCCGGCGCCGTGCCCGGGCCACACCTGCAGCCAGTCCGGCCACGCCGCGCACGTCCGCAGGCTCGCGTACAACGTCCGCGCCGCCACCTCCATCGTGCCCTTGATGTTCGCGGCCTTCTCCAGCAGGTCAGGACGCCCGACGTCGCCCACGAAGATAAAGTCGCCCGACACGACGGCAATCGGCTCGGTCGCCGCGGCCGAGTCGGTCACCAGAAACGACAGGTGCTCGGGCGTGTGCCCGGGCGTGTGGACGACGTCCAGCCAGACGCGGCCGACCGTGATGCGATCCCCGGCCTTCAGCAGCGTCGCGCCCGCCTCGGCCGCGAACGTGTACTTCCAGTTCGCGTCCCCCTCGTCAGAGAGCAACAACTGCGCCCCGGTGCGCGCCGCCAGTTCCCGGCTGCCCGACACGTAGTCGGCGTGCACGTGGGTTTCGGTGACGTGCGTGATGGCGACGCCTTCACTCTCCGCCGCGCGGATGTACTGGTCAACGTCGCGATTCGCGTCGACGACAATCGCCGCCTTCGCGTCCGGACACCCGATGACGTAGCTCGTCTGCGCCAGTGTCGGTTCGAAGAATCGCTTCATGACCATGGGGGTATTGTACTCACGTGCCCCGCTACAAACTCGTCATCGAATACGCCGGCACCCGCTACGCCGGCTGGCAGATTCAGAAAAACGCCCGCACGGTGCAGGGCGAGCTCCACGCCGCCCTCTCGAAGGCCGTGCGCGGCCAGCGCTTCGAGACCTGCGGCTCGGGCCGGACCGACGCCGGGGTCCACGCACTCGGCCAGGTCGTCCACGTCGATCTGCCGGCGGCCCTGCCGCCCAACACCCTCGTGGCGCGCGTCAACGACGGGCTCCCCCACGACATCAACGTGCTGTCCGCCGAGCGGATGCCGCCGCGGTTTCACGCGCGCCACAGCGCCGTGGCCCGGCACTACCGCTACCAGGTCTCCCGCCGGCGCTCCGCGTTTCACAAGCCGTACATCTGGCGGGTCCGCGAGCCCCTCGACATGGCGCGCATGCGCGAGGCCGCCGCACACCTGGTGGGCTTCGCGGACTTCCGCTCCTTTACCGACGATGACCCGGAGGAGAAGTCCACGCAGGTGCTGCTCACGACGTTGGACGTGCTCGACGAGGACCCGCTGATCGTCGTGCGCGTGTCCGGATCACACTTCCTCTGGAAGATGGTGCGGCGGATTGTCGGGGTGCTCGTGGGCGTCGGTCGCGGTGACCTGACGACGGCGGATGTGGAGCGGTTCCTGAAAACAGACTCCCCGCTGCCGGCGCAACTGACGGCGCCGGCGGCGGGGTTATTTCTGGAGAGCGTGGAATATTGAGCTCGGAGGTGATTTCGTCCCGAAATCACCTCCGAGCTCATTTTGTCACCACTTCACAATGACGCGCGCCCACGTGGTGTGCGCGGTGTAGGGCGCGTAGGTGTAGTAGAGCAGCATGTTGTTGCCGGTCACGAGCGACGACTGCGCGGTGCTGTCGAGCGTGAAGTCTTCGACGGCGTACTTGTCGTACCAGTACGAGACGCCGATCGCGATGCGGCGGTTGATGTTGTAGACCGCGTCCACCGTGCCGCGCGTCAGGTCACTCTTGACCGGCGGCAGGGCCACCGGCGCCGGCAACGTCGTCGGCACAATCGCCTCTTCGGGCAGCGTCCGGTTCGGCACCGCGCCGGTGATGTACTCGTACGTGGCGCGGGTGCGGTTGTAGTCCCAGCTGAAGCCGAGATCCAGCTTGTCGCCCAGGCCCGTGAAGTCCGCATTGGCCATGAACGAGTGGACCTTGTCCGCCGCGTCCGTCGCCCAGTTGCGGGACGGGTCGGTGAACTGCACGCCGGGGCGCGCCTGGCGCGACCGCTGCAGCGACCGGTAGTCCTCGTAGCTGTACGACGCGCCCATCGAGCACTTCTCCGTGGGGCTGCCGTCCAGGCCGATCGAGTACACGTCGTGGTTGTTGTCCCGCAGGCCGAACTCGCTGTTCAGGTAGTCGTCGCGTCCGATGGCCGTCGATACGTTGAACGCCCAGTTCGTCACCGGCATGAACGACGCCAGCACGGTGAACCGGTCGCGGTCGCGATTGGCCAGGTCGTAGTGGCGCATGCCGGGCTGCTCGTTCGCCCCTGTCAGAATCGTGACGTCAAAGCCTTCGCCGCGTCGCTGCGCGTGTTCGTACATCGCGCGGACGCTGAGGAGGCCCGTGCTGAGCGTGTCGACTTTCACGCGCGCGATGTTGTCGACGGTCGACTCGAAGATGCGGTGCGTGCGGTCGTCCTGATGGCGCGAGACGCCGAGCGTGAGGGCCGCCGGGCCGCGCGGGGTGAACCGCAGGTCGGCGTCGACGTTCTTCCGGGTCAACCCGAACGCGGCGGTCCTCAGCGGCGTGGCCGGCGTCGACACATTGCCGTCGAACGGCACCCGTCGCACGTTCGTGAACGTGGGGGTGCGGTTGTCGAAGTCGAAGTACCGGACGCGCACGTTGAGGTTCACGAGCGACGTCGGCCGGGACGTGAACGTCAGGGACATGGCGGTCGTGCGGGCTTCCCCATCCACCGTCTGCCGGTCGAGGGGGCCGGCGGCGGTCAGCACCGCGCTGTTGATCGTGTGCGGCAGGATCGTCCGCCCGTCGTCGCGCAGGGTGCCCAACGCCGCGTAGGCGGTCAGCCGCGACTTGCGAGGCAACTTGACCGACACCATGCCGTTCACGCCCAGCCGGGTGTTGCTCTGGGGCAGCGACAGGCGGCCCGCCGACGACGTGCCGGCGATGTCGGTGGCACGGAGAGGATTGTCGAAGATCGCGGAGGTCACGTCGTTGGAGAACCACGATCCGGTGTAGCCGGCGCGGAACAACGCCGGGCCGCGCTCCATCTCGGCCGAGGCGTCGAAGTCGGTCAGCGTGTGATCGATGGGCGACGCGAACTCCACAACCTGACCCTGTCCGAACGACCCGCCGTACGGCTGGGCGCCTTCGCGCAGCGTGCGTTTGACGTTGACCGTAAACGACGCGTCCGGCACCGGCAGCAGCTCAAAGCCGCCTTCGCCGCTGTGGCGGCGCGACTTGAGGTCGAACGTCGGCGCGCCATTGACGTACGCCAGCAACGCGGCGGGTCTGGCGGCCGCGGCGAGCGCCTGCAACTGAGCCTGCATCGCATCGTCGAGGCGGAATTCGCCAGGCGCCACTTCCGAATAACGCGTGCGCGTGGTCCGGCTCAGCAGCATGGGAATCTGATCCCACGACGCCCAGCCCTTGAACGTGCCGGGCCGCACGAACGTGCCCGTGTAGCGTTGGTCGCGACGACCAGCGTGGTCCGCGCCGAACTGCACGAACCACCCGTTCCGCCCGGCGCGCCAGCGGAACCCTTCGAGAAAGAGCCCGTCGCCCAGATCGCGATAGCGCTCGTAACGCGCGGCATCGCCCGTCAGGCTGGAGCCACGCACGCCGAAATCGACCCAGCCCCTGGACGCCGGCGCGCCAGATGAGGCCTCCTGCGCCAGGGCGCCGGCCGGCACCAGGGCGCACACCAGAACAAGAATGTGTGAGGTGAAGTTGCGCATGATGCCCTCCGTCAGCGAACGAACATGTTGCCCGCGGGATGGTTCGACCCGTGGATGGCGGAGTGGCAGGTCACACACGACCGCGCAAACACCCGCACGCTGGTGGCCAAAAGGCCGGCGTCGTAAATCGTGCTGGGGTGGTTCGTCGCGATGTGACAGCGTTGGCACAGGGCCGGCGGCTTCGAGACGAGCATCCGATCGTTCGCGGACCCGTGGGGATCGTGACAGGTCGCGCACCCGTCGAGAGAGGGCGCATGCTCCCAGAGGTACGGGCCGCGCTTCTCGGCGTGACACGACGTGCAGCTTTCCGAAATCGAATCGCCCTTGCGCAGCAACTTCACGTTCGTCGAGCCGTGGATGTTGTGGCAGGTCGAACACTGCATCTTGCCTTCACGCACCGGCATGTGGCCGGAGCGGTCCACCTTCGACGCCTTGTCGCGGTGGCACGAGGCGCACACGTCCGTCTGAGTCGCCTTCCTGAGCTGGCTCTTTTCCGACATCGCGCTGTGCACCGAGTGGCACGTGATGCAGGCCACGCCGCGCGACTCATGCTGACTGCCGTCCCACAGGGCGTGTTCGCCGCGCGTGTGGCAGGTCGTGCACGTGGCATTGGCCTGGTCCGCGGTCATGGTCTTGAACGACATGGGTTTGACACTGACGGGATCCTCGGCATGGAGACTGCCGGGACCGTGGCAGGTTTCACACCCCTGTTTGGCAGCCGGGGATCGCGGGTCGGCCACCCGATGGTGTGCGGAATCCGTGTACGTGCCGACGACGGCGTCGTGACATATCAAACAGGTGTCTTCACCCACGTAAGTGGCGCCAGCCGGCTGCGGCTGCGCCTGTGCGGGATTCTGCACGACTGCGGAATCCTCCGCAGGTGCGGCCACTGGCCCGACACCGATTGCCCCGTTCGCCCGCATGCTCCCGAACGCAGCCAGCCAGACGAGAAACGCGCTGGCCACCCACAATTTCGGGCCCAATCTGCGGAAATGTTCACCCATCACTACCCTCCGTTATCAGAACGAGAGAGCAA
>JBCKZS010000052.1:0-19877 GCA_038918905.1 Vicinamibacterales bacterium | reverse complement strand
GTAAGGCTGATGGACTCGGGGCTCTTCATGGAGCGCTCGAGTCACTACACGAGAACCCTCTGCCACAATTGGAGCTTGAATGTGCATTCTATCTCTTCGCGCACGGCCCGCCGCTTCAGCGCATAGACGCTCTGCGGACCGCCAGAAGGTTGGTGGAGCAGGGTGTTCGCTCCCCCGGCTGGGACCTGTCGCAAAATGTTGAACGCGCCGGACTGGACGGCCATTCCGAGGCTGCCTGGCTGCCCAAGCTGGCGGCCGTACTCAACGGCGATGCACAACCTGAACTGCTCAATGACTGGCCCGCCTGGAAAAGCGTCTAACAACCGGTTGCAGCGGACGGTCCGCTGCGCGGCCCGCCGCTGAACCGTGGCGTTAGCCAGCGGCACGTGTACGTTACGGCTGGGAGCTTTGGTGAAGGAGATCTCGATGTGGCGGATCGATACGCTCTGGTTCGACGTCGCTGTGGTCATGACGATCTTCACGGTGGGCAGCGTTCTGTTCGGCCGCTTTGAGGAGCACAAGCCGCGGTGGCGCCGGTTGCTCAAGGCTGCGATCGTGCTCGCTGTGGTCCTGGCCTGCTCGGCCACGGTGGGGCGGCTCTTGGCGTACGGCGTCCTCGTACTGCCGCTCCTCGGGGCAGCCTGGGTGCATCTCTACTGGTTGCCCAAGCACGGCATCAACGGCTGGACGGCGGAGCCCCGGGATAAGTACCTCGAACTCGTTGGTGGCCAGCGGTAGCGCGCCTCCGGACAGGCCGCTGTCTAACCCGCTGCAGCTGACGAGCGGCGCCAGTACATTCGCGTGGTTCGAAGGGCAGTGAGCGCCGCTCGCGGCTGAGCGGCAGGGCGTTAGCCGGAGCCAAAGAGGCGGTACATTTCCACGACGTTTCCTCGAAGTCGCACGGCTTTGCAGGACGGTGTTACACTTTGGACATGTTGACAGACGAGCTGCTAGCGGAGGCGTTGCGTCTGCCGCGACGAGAGCGCGCCCGGATTGCCGAAGATCTGTTGTCGAGCCTAGAAGAGTCCGACGACGCGGTCGCCGCGTCCTGGGCTGCGGAATTGGAGCGCCGATCCCAGGACATTGCGGAGGGACGCGTTCAGACGATTCCGTGGGAGACCGTTCGTTCAGGAATCCTACGAGAGCTCGAGCAACGGCGTGCGGGTCGAACTTCATCCTGAGGCTCGCTCGGAGATTCGGGCAGCCGCACTTTGGTACGAACAACGCCGCGCGGGACTCGGTGATGGTTTTGTTCACGAAGTCTCGAGGGCCATCGCACGCGTTGAGCAGACGCCTACATCCTTCCCGGTCTGGCCCGGCACCGAAGAATCGTCGGCATCGATTCGCAAGGTGGTGTTTGATCGGTTCCCGTATCTCATCGCATTCGAACTGCATTCAGATCATGCTTTCGTGCTTGCCATCGCGCACGCGAAGCGACGCCAGCTTTATTGGCTCAAGCGAGCAACCGAGGGGCCCGGCTGGCCCTAATGCCTTTCGGAAATTCGGTGTTCACGTCGCCACTTAAGGTGGAACTGCAGCGGCCCTTCGACCGAATGCGTCTCCATAAGCCGTGGCCACTTTCTCACGGGCTGGCGCACGGCGCGCGAGCAGGTGCGCGACCGCCGTTTGGCGGTGACGCAGCGGCGCATGAGCGCCTCGCTGCACCATCTGATCCTTCTGCCGTGCCGTCAGCAGGTCCTCGCACGGGCCGAGGAAGAACCACGTGGATCGCACGATGGCGAGGACCACGCCAAACTTCACCCGCAACGCGGGGATCTGCCCGGTGGCGACTCGAGCGCGCTCGCGCGCGAGGAGCGCGGTCGCCAAGACGATGGCGGCAATCTCCTGCGCCGCCGTGACCACCGTGTGACTCTGCAAGAGGTCAGTCTGGCGCAACACGCGTTTGGTCTCGCGGAAGTACAGCTCGTGTTCCCAGCGGGCGGCGTACAGCTGCGCAAGCTCCATGGCGGGGGCCGTTCGATGACTCAGCAAACTGGTCCACAAGCGCAGCGCCTGCCGGCGAAAGCCCGGTCGGCCGATGTGCACGCGAATCTCGCGGAGTTCCAGCCACTGCTGGATGCGCCAGGGCCGTCCCTTCTCCCGGACGGCCACGCGGATCCGGCGGCTCCCATCGGGAAGCCGTTTGAGGACCTGCGCGGTGAGGTGGCGAGGGACGCGGAACACGAAATGACTGCCCACTCGCTGGCACGCGGCCCACGCGTGGACGATGAAGGCTGGCACGCCATACAAGCGATCGCCCAGCCACACGACGCGCGTGGGCAACTGGGCCAACAGCCGGCGCGCCAGTTCCCATTCTGACTCGCCCTGCCGCCCGATGCCGGCGGCCAGGGGATTGTGCATCCCGAGTTCCAGGAGGACGTTGACCGTGATCTTGGCGAACGCGGCGCGCCCGCGCCGCGATTTCGCTTTGGTGGTCGTCGCGGTGATCTGCGGCGTGTTGGTCACACTGTATTGCGTGCCGTCGAGCGCGGTGAGGCGCCAGCCGCGCCAGAACGCCTCGTGATGGTGGCGGCGCGTCGCCACGGGGCGCAGCGCCCGCCGCATCACGTCGGCAACGATCTCCCACGGCAGGCGGATCCGCCGATCGGACCAGGCACTGTTGGCCAGCGGCTCCTGGAACACCTCGAAGAAGTGCTCGGCCAACGTGCCGGCGCCCTGCATCACGTGACACGTCAGCGCCTGCAGCAGGTGGTCGACCGGGACGCGGGGTTTGCGCCCGCGGCGGCGGGGCAGCGGCGGCATCCAGTTCGGGCCCACCAGGGTCGCCCACGCGCCGAGAAAGCCCGTGGGCGCCTCCGACGCGGGGACCTTGGGCAGACGGCGCCGCCGCGAGAGTCGGTTTCGGACCGGGGAATGTGTGCGCATCCCCAAGGTACGTACCGACTTCACGCGAAATGTACAAGGGGAATCTCCCGTCTCACCTCAGCGAATTTCCGAAAGGCATTATGGCTAAAGGCGAACGGCGCGCTTGATATCCGCGTGGGATTAGCTCGGAGCGATGGCTCATTCGAATCGGCGTAGCGGCATAACACGGCATGCAGCCGTCGGCGCTGTGCAGTCAAGAGCGCCGCGGCTGATGCCTGACGTTGGGCCTCTCGGTCATGTTGTTGGCTCCCCGGCCCATAACGGATACTCTGTGACCATGCCATCTCCCGTTCTCACCCGCGAGCAGGCCGTTCAACGGCTGACCCAGTGCGAACCGGAGATTCGCGCTTTGGGGGTGGCCCGCCTCGCCTTGTTTGGATCCGTCCTGCGTGGCCAGACGCATGCGCACAGCGATGTGGACCTCCTCGTCCAGTTCGTGCCAGGGGCGAAGACCTACGGTCGCTTCTTCGCGTTGTCCGAACTCCTTGAAGACCATCTCGGCCGACGCGTTGAACTCGTGACCACGGAGGCTCTTTCCCCATTTCTCGGCCCGCGAATCTTGGCGGAAGCGCAAGATGTCCTTCGAGCCGCGTGACTACCTTCGCCACATTCTGGTTGAAGCCGACTACCTGATCGGTCGGAGCGCCGGCCTTTCATTCGAAGCGTTTGGGGCTGACGAGACCCTGCGTCGAGCGTTCGTTCGGAGTCTGGAAATCATTGGCGAAGCGAAGAAAGTCCCCGATGAATTTCGGGCGACCCACTCAGCGGTTGAGTGGCGCGCAATGGCCGGCATGCGAGACCGGCTGATTCCCGACTACTTTGGTGTCGATTTCGAGTTGGTGTGGGACGTTGTCTAGAAGCGCGTTCCGGCGCTGCGAGATCAGATTGCGTCCATCCTCAAGGCCTGACAAACGAATGGAGCCGACGCGCGCTGGCTCGTGATCGCGCGCGGCGCATTCGCAGGCGTTGGCAGCACGGGCGCCAGGGAGGTCATGTGAGCCCAGTGATGGATGCCCATCATGGGCGAGTTCGACACAAGCAGCGAGCCGCTGCTGTTCAAGGGTCGGCGGGTTCCCGCTCCGGCCTCTGGTCAACCACAGCCAACGCCAGGGCCTGAATTCTTGTCAACCGTCGGAATCCTGCTGTCGGACGTGAAGATGGTGAACGGTCGTCTTCGCGCAACCGTCACCTTCGACGAGGTCACTCCTCACTCGGTCTGCGAGTTGATCCTCAGCCACGATCCCAGGACCAAGGGGCAGGTCACCGCCGGCTTGGGTGGAAGCGGATTCCCTTTCGTCCATGAGGACGGCGTCGAGCCCACGAACAACGCCGCCGAACGCGCCCTCCGAACGGCGGTCCAGTGGCGCACGATCGGTTTCGGCAACCGCAGTGAGGCTGGCGCACGCGCGGTCGCGCGCCGGCTCACGGTGACCCGGACGTGCCAATTGCCTAGCATCGGCCCACCCCCTGTCACGAGGTGCCTGAGATGGCTGAGGTGGCTGAGCTGGCTGAGGTGGGGTGGGCATCTCAGCCACCTCACCACCTCAGTCATTTCACCAGCGCTTCTGCAAGCGCTGCCTCAAGCGCCTGCGCGAACGTCGCGAACGGCACGGCGCCGCTGATGTGGCGGGTGATCTTCACCGTATTGGTGGCCTTGTCCACGAGGCCGATGTAAAACGCGGGCGTGCCGTTGGCGCCAAGGCCGTTGGCGATTTCGCCAGTCTGACGGATGGCCGCCGTGTGTCTTCCGCTCGCCGTGCAGGACGTGAACGCGCCCGGGTCCAGACCCACCTGTGCCGCGGTGGCGTCGAGCGCCTCAGGCGTGTGTTGCGCCGGCGGGCCGAACATCCGCGCGTGCATCTCCCAGAACTTCTGCTGGTCACCGGCGCACCGCGCGGCCTCGTGCGCGCGAATCGCCTGCGGGTGCAACTGATCGATCGGGAAGTCGCGGAAAGCGTAGAGCACTTTGCCGGTGCTGATGTAGTTCTTCTCAATCAACGGCATCGTCTCGCGCGAGTGCCGGATGCAGAACGGGCACTCGTAGTCGGAGAACTCCACGAGCGCGACCAGCGCGTCCGGGTTGCCCTTCTGCTGGCCGCCGGCGAGATCCACGATCGGCCGCGCGCGGCCGAGGCCGGCGCGCAGGTTGGCGAGGTCTTCGCGCAGGTCGGCGATTTCCTTGCGCAGCGCGGCAATCTCGGACGACTGCGCGCAGGCGGGCGCGCTCGTCAGCAGCAGCACGGCCCACGCGGCCCCCATGAGACGTCGGGTCACTGGTGAATCTCCCTGGTCACGGCGGTGTCACTTGCCCGTGACCACCCGAGATTGTACGCTGCCTTCGTCGTATTCGCATGAGACGCACGAGAATTCTGGCCACGATGGGCCCCGCCACCGCCGACCCTGACACGATGCGCGAGGTGATCGCCGCCGGCGCCGACGCCGTGCGTCTGAACTTCTCGCACGGCACGGTCGACGGCCATGCCGTCATGTGCCGCGCCGTGCGCGCGGAAGCCGATCGCCAGGGACGCCCGATCACGGTGCTCCAGGATCTTGGCGGACCCAAAATCCGCACGGGCCGGGTGGCTGCGCCGATCGCGCTCGTGCCTGGGGCCACGCTGCGGATCGATCAGGGGGACGACGTCGGCGAGCCGGGCCGCGTGACCTGCGCCTTCGCGCCACTGTTCGCGTCAGTGCAGCCGGGCCAGCGCGTGTTGCTCGACGACGGCCGTCTCGAACTCGTCGTGACCGACGTGCACCCGGGCCAGTTGGTGACGCGCGTGTTGGAAGGCGGCTTGCTCGACAGCCGAAAAGGGATTCACGTGCCTGGCAGCACCGTGCGCACGGCCGCCGTGACGGAGAAGGACCGCGACGACCTGCGCGCAGGCGTGGCGATGGGCGTCGACGTCGTGGCGCTGAGTTTTGTCCAGACGCCAGACGATATCCGCGACGTGCGGATCGTGGCGCGGGAGGCCGGCGCGCCCGACCTGCCCATCATCGCCAAGATCGAACGTCCCCAGGCCGTGGACCGCATCGATGAGATCGTGGCCGTGAGCGACGGCGTCATGGTGGCGCGCGGCGACCTCGGCATCGAACTGCCACTCGAGACGGTGCCGGCCGTGCAGAAGCGGGTGATTCAGGCCGCGCGTCGCCGGGGGATTCCCGTGATCGTCGCGACCGAAGTGCTCGAGTCGATGCGATCGTCGCCGCGCCCCACCCGCGCGGAAGTCACCGACGCCGCGCACGCGGTGGATGAGGGCGTGGACACGATCATGTTGTCGGGCGAGACCAGTGTGGGACTGTATCCGGCCCGCACCGTGGCGACGCTGGCCGCCATCATCGTCGAGGCCGAGCGCGCGCTGGCCCTTTCGGACACCGGACGCCTGCCGGCCGACGACATCATCGCCACCCGGCACGGGTTGGCGTTGTGCGAGGCCGCCGTGGCCCTTGCCGCGCGCGCCGGCGCGACCGCGATTGTGGCCATCACCAGGGCCGGCATGACCGCCCGGTTGTTATCCGCCCTCCGTCCCGCCGCCCGCATCGTTGCCGCCACCCCGAGCGCGCGGACAGCGGCGCGACTGGGACTGGTGTGGGGGGTGACCCCGGTGGTGACCGAAGCCGCCACGCTGGCGGCCGTGCGCGAGACGTTGCTCAGTCGCGCGTTGGTGCCGGCTGGCGATACCATCGTGTTCGTGGCGATGCACGCCGCCCTCGGGCGCGACGCGGCCAACTATCTTCTTGTGGAGCAGATGTAGGCCGATGACACACGCGTCCCCGAAGTCCGGCGTCATTCATTTCATCCTCGATAACTCGCTCCTGCTCATCGGCGGCACGGTCATCGCGCTCGTCTGGGCCAACCTGAACCTCGAGACGTACGAGGCCTTCGCGCACCGGCTGCACTTTGGCGTCAACGACATCGGCATGGCGTTTTTCTTCGCGCTCGCGACGAAGGAAGTGGTGGAGGCGATGTTGCCCGGCGGGCCGCTGGCGTCTCCCAAACAGGCGGTCGTGCCCGTGTTTGCCGCCGTCGGCGGCATGATGGCCCCCGCCGGCCTGTATGTGCTTTCGGTCTACGTGGTCAACGACATGGAGGTGTTGCGCGGCTGGGCGATTCCCTGCGCCACCGACATCGCGTTTTCCTACTTCGTCGCGCGTGCGGTGTTTCCCCCGGGGCACCCGGCCATCCCGTTCCTGCTCCTCCTGGCGATTGCCGACGACGCGATGGGGCTGATGATTCTGGCGATCTTTTACCCGAGCGGCCCGCTGGCGCTTGGGCAGTTGAGCGTGTGGCTGGCGGGCGCGGTGGCGCTGGCGTGGTTGCTCCGTCGGCAGCGCGTCGGCAACTTCTGGATCTACCTGCTGGGGCCGGGTGTCATGGCGTGGGTCGGCCTCTATACGGGCGGCCTGCACCCCGCGCTCGCGTTGGTGCCAATCGTGCCCTTCATGCCTCACGCCAAAACAGACCTCGGTGTGTTCGCGGAAGACGAGGGGAAGCGGCACGACACGATGAACGAATTCGAGCACTGGTGGAAAGCGCCGGTGCAGGTCGTGCTGCTGTTCTTCGGGTTGGTGAACGCGGGTGTGCCGCTGGCTTCGGTCGGTGAGGTGACCTGGATGGTGCTCGGCAGCCTCGTCATCGGCAAACCGCTTGGCATCGTGGCGTTCACGTTGTTTGCCGGGGTCTTCGGGTTCACGCGCGCCAAAGGACTCGATGTGCCGGAGATGATCGTGCTGGGAATTGCGGCGGGCATCGGGTTTACCGTCGCACTGTTTTTTACGACTGCGGCGTTTCCGATTACGTCACCGCATCTGGATGAGGCGAAGATGGGCGCCCTGTTGAGCTTCTTCGCCGCGCCGCTCGCGCTCATCGTCGCGCGCCTGCTGGGGGTGAAAAAAGGCGTAGGAGGGGCGAGGGACTGACCTCAGCCAGCTCAGCCACCTCAGCCAGCCCTGCGTTCTTCAGCCAGGCGTCTGAGCGCGGTGAGCGAGAGCTGCCACCCGCGTGAGATGACTGCGTAGTAGCGCCGCCAGCGGGGCGAGGGCGCGTAGCCGTCCTGACGGACGGTGAGCCGGCAGCCGTCGCCTTCGGGCTGACAACTGATGTGCAGGGCCATCGGGCCGAGCGGATCGCCCTCGGGCGGCACCCACCAGCAGTCGGCGACGAGCAGTTGTTGCCCCGGGCGCACGTCAACCACGGTGCCGTGGAAGACGCCGCCAAGCGGCCCGAGCAAATCGTCGCGATACGGCGTCTGCGCCCACTCAATCGCGTAGACCCCAAACGGCACCGGCGTCACCACCGAGCGCACGGTCTGCCACCAGACCTTCAGGGCATCGTGGTCAAAGAAGCAGGCGAACACGTCTGCGGGTTTGGCGTTGATGAGCAGACTCTGCTCAAACCGCCCGGCCGGATCAGGCACTGCACTCGACATCACGCTGGACCTCTGGACCGCTGGACCTCTGGACCCCTGGACCTCTGAACCCCTGGACCTCTGGACCCCTAGACCTCTTATGTCCCTCTGAGTGTCTGGACGTAGGCCACGACGGTCCAGACCTGTTCTTTGGTCATCTCTTCGGAGAACGCCGGCATCTTCGGGTTCAGCCGCCCGTTCCAGATCTTGTGGAACACCTGGCCGTCGGTGTTGCGCGCCGCGCGCGCGGCCTGCGTCAGGTCCATCGTGTCGAGGTATTGTGTGTCCGCGTCCGGCCCGTCGCCTTTGCCGGCCGGGCCATGGCACCGCTGGCACTTGGTGTCGAAGAGTTTCTTGCCGCCCGCGAGGACGCCCGCGTTGATCGGCAACGGGTTCGTCTCTTCCTCAGCGGTCGGCGGAATCGTCCAGCGCGCCACGGTCTGAGCCGATGGCGTCTCGGCGTTGACGACCAGCGCCGCAGCCCACACCACGACAGCGGTGATCCCGACAGTCACGGAACTTCGCATGGGCAACACGATAACGTACCGAGGCCCCTGGACCTTTGGACCCCTTGGACCCCTGGACCCCTGGACCTCTTTTTCCCGGCGTGTTGACTCCACCGCTCTTGTGAGGGACCATTCGAGCGAATTCGCCCACAGCGGGATTGGGAGCAGTGGAATGCAGCAACGACCGACGTTCCGTCGGGTGAGCGTCGCGGCCGGCGGCCTGGTGATCGCGTTGGCGTGGGGCACCGCGCTCGGGGTGCGCGCCGGGGCGCCGGAGGGCGCCGTCCTCCCGTGGCAGGATCCTGCCGGAGAGGACCAGCGGAGTCCTGACGAGCTCGCGAAGGAAGTCTTTCAGCTCTTTCAGGTGCAGTGCATCGAGTGCCACGGCGAGGCAAAAGAGGGGGGCCTCGACCTGAGAACCGAAGCCGGGTTGCGGAAGGGCGGACGCACGGGCCTCGCGGTGGTGGCGCATCAGCCGGGTGAGAGCCTGCTCTACAAGGCCATCATGCACGACGGCGATCTGCAGATGCCGGAGGACTCGCCGCAGTTGCCCGAGGCCGCGCGCCGCACGATTCGCCTGTGGATCGAAGCCGGCGCGTCGTGGGCGACGGTGCCCGAAGCCAGCACGGAAGCCGCGGCGACCGATCCCGAAGAGTTGCGCCGGCGCGAAGCGCGGCCGATCGCCGAAGAGGAGCGCCAGTACTGGGCCTACAAAGTGCCGGTGCGGCACCCCGTGCCTTCGGTCGCACGTCCCGCCGGGTCCGCGAATCCCATCGACGCGTTCCTGCTCGACGCGATGACCACGAAGGGTCTGACGCCGGTGGGCCCGGCGGATCGGCGCACCCTCGTGCGCCGCGCGTATCTCGACGTGATCGGGTTGCCGCCCACGCCCGAAGAAACCGAGGCGTTCGTCAACGACACGTCGGCCGACGCATGGCCCCGGCTCGTGGATCGCCTGCTGGCCTCGCCGCACTACGGGGAACGGTGGGCGCGTCACTGGATGGACCTCGTCCGGTATGCCGACTCGGGCGGCTACGAGTTCGACGTCGACCGTCCCGAGATGTACCGGTACCGCGACTATCTGATCAACGCGTTCAACACCGACAAACCCTACGACCGCTTCGTCAAGGAACAGTTGGCCGGCGACGAGTACGCGCCCGGGAGTGACGAGGCGATGATCGCCACCGGCTTTCTGCGCCTCGGTCCCGAGGGCGGCGGCGATCGTCTGGACGCCGTTGACGACCTCGTCACCACGACCACGCTCACCTTCATGGGGATGACGGTCGGGTGCGCGCGGTGCCACAACCACAAGTTCGACCCGATTCCGCAGATGGACTACTATCGGATTCAGGCCATCTTTTCTCCGACGACCGCCGTCGAATTTCCGCTGGTGCCGTCACACGAGGTGGCGGCCAACCGCGCCGAGACCCAGCGCATCGAGGCGCTGCAGAAGCCGCTGCGCGCGAAGAAGTCAGCCATCGAGCAGCCGTATCACCAGATCCTGATCGACCGCGAGATCGCGAAGTTGTCGCCCTACATGCAGGAGGCCTGGAAGACACCCGCCACCCAGCGCACGGAGGGCCAGCGGCTGAACGTGAAGCAAATCGAGGACACGGTCGGCCTCAACTCCCTGCGCAAGCTGATCACGGAGAAAGACGTCGTGGCGCTGATGCCCGACGAGGCGAGGGCGGGGCATGCGGCGGTGAAGGGGGAGATCGACGCGCTTGAGACCCGGAAGCCGCGCCGGCTGCCCACGGCGCGCGCGATCGGCGAGCGTAGTCGCACGCCCCAGCCGGTGCACTTCCTCCACCGCGGCAGCCCGGACGCCATGGGCTCGGCCGTGGCGCCTGGCGTGTTGTCGGTGGCGCACCGCGGGGAGTGGTCGTTCCCCGCGCCGCCTCCGGACGCGACGTCGAGCTGGCGGCGCCGCGGGTTCGCCGAGTGGTTGGTCTCGAAGGACAACCCGCTGACCGCGCGCGTCATGGTCAATCGCCTCTGGCAGCATCACTTCGGCGAGGGCATCGTCCGCACGCCGAGCAGCTTTGGCGTGATGGGTGAGGCGCCGTCACATCCGGCGTTGCTCGACTGGCTGGCGGTGGAGTTCGTGGAGCGCGGCTGGAGCCTGAAGGCGATGCACCGCCTGATGCTGACGACCCAGGCGTACCAGAGGGCCACCACCGACACGACGACCAACTACGGCATCGATCCCGAGAATCGCCTGTTCTGGCGCATGCCGCGCGTCCGCCTGGAAGCGGAAGTCATCCGCGACACCATCATGGCGACGGCGGGCACGCTGGATCGCACGATTGGCGGGCCGGCGATCTTTCCGTACATCGATCCGGATCTGTTCGAGAAGAGTTCCAACCGTGATTGGCGCGGCAGGCCCGACGAAGACCCGGCCACCTGGCGCCGCAGTGTGTACGTGTTTTCGAAGCGCAGCATCCGGTATCCGATGTTCGAGACCTTCGATCAGCCGAATCTGATCAACTCGATCGACCGGCGCAACCGCACCACGATCGCACCCCAGGCGCTCATCCTGATGAACAACCAGATGGTGGTGTTTCAGGCGGGCCGGTTCGCCGCGCGTGTGCGCGCCGAAGCGGGCGACGACCCCGCCGCGCAGGTCCGGCGCGCCGTGCAACTCGCGCTGGGACGGCCGGCGGATGCCATCGAACTGCGGCGCGGGGCCGCGTTCATTCAGGGCAGCCCGGAGGGGCTGACCGAGTTCTGTCACGTGTTGCTGAACCTGAACGAATTCCTGTACCGCCCATGAGCCACCACCACCATTACGGCTGCGGCCACTACGAAAAGTTGATGTACTCCCGGCGCGAGTTGCTGGGACGACTGGGCGGCGGCCTGGCCGGCCTGGCGTTTGCGGACCTGCTGTCGCAGCACGGCCTCGGGGCCGTGGTCGACGCGCAACACCCGCGCAATCCGTTGACCCCGAAGCCCCCGGCGCTGCCGGCGAAAGCCAGGGCGGTCATCTCGATCTTCTGTTACGGCGGCGTCAGCCACATCGACACCTGGGACCCCAAGCCCGACCTCGTGAAGTGGCAGGGCGAAACGATGCAGGGCGTGGGCGAGGTGCGGACGGTCATGGGCAACCCCGGCGGCCTGATGCCGTCGCCGTGGGCGTTCAGGAAGCACGGGCAGTCGGGCATGGAAGTGTCCGAGCTGTTTCCGCACATGGCCGAACACGTTGATGACATCGCGCTGATTCGCTCGATGTACGGCGTGAGTCCCGCCCACGGACCGGCGCTGTTCCAGATGAACACCGGCACGATTCTCGCCGGCAGCCCGAGCGTCGGCAGTTGGGTCACGTACGGGCTCGGCAGCGAGAACCAGAACCTGCCCGGCTTCATCGTGTTCACCGACCACCGCGGCGGCCCGATCAATGGCCCGCCCAACTGGTCGAACGGGTATCTGCCGGCGGCCTACCAGGGCACGCAGTTTCGCGACAAGGGATCCCCGATCGTCGACCTGAAACCGCCCGCCGATCGCACGCCCGTGGAACAGCAGCGCTGGCTGCGGATGTTGCACGAGCTGAACGAGAAACATGGCGACCTGCATCCGCTCGACACCGAATTGTCCGCCCGCGTGTTTTCGTACGAGCTCGCCTTCCGCATGCAGTCGCACGCGCCCGAGGCCATCGACATCAGCCGGGAAACCGACGCGACGAAGCATCTGTACGGCGTCGGTGTGGAGCCGACCGACTACTTCGGCCGGCAGGCGCTGATGGCGCGCCGCCTCGTGGAACGGGGCGTGCGCTACGTGCAGATCTTCTCAGGCGGCGGCAACTTCGAGCCGAGCTGGGATGCGCACTGGGATCTCAAGGGCAACCACGGCCTCCACTGCGCCGAGACCGACAAGCCGCTGGCGGGCCTCATCAAGGACCTCAAGAGCCGCGGGCTCTTTGACGAGACGCTGATCGTGTGGCACGGCGAGTTTGGCCGGCTGCCGATCTCCGAACGCATGGACGGCCGCGACCACAACAACAAAGGGTTCAGCGTCTGGCTCGCGGGCGGCGGCGTCAAGGGCGGCACCGTGGTGGGCGCGACCGATCAGTACGGATACGCCGCGGTGGAGAACGCGAAGTCCGTGTACGAACTCCACGCGACGATCCAGCACCTGCTCGGCATCGACTTCGAGAAGTCGACGTATCGCTTCAACGGCCGCGACATGCGTCTGACCGACGTGCACGGCAAGGTGATCCGGGAGATTCTGGCCTGACCGCGGGCCTGGCGACGGTCGAAAACGGCGGGCGGGGCTTCAGCCCCGCCGCACATCAGGAGAACGAATGCACACACGGTGGAGACGAGGGGCCGGATACGTCTGTGGCGTGGGGCTGGTGCTGGCGACCGGCGCCGTGTGGGCGCAGACGGCGGCCCCGCCGGACCGCTACGACGCGGCAATCGCGCGCGTGAGAAACAGCGACGGGTTCAAGGCGGCGCTCGCGGTGCTTGACCGCGATCACGACCGGCTGATCGACGAGATCGTCACGCTGACCGAGATCCCCGCGCCGCCCTTCAAGGAAGACCGCAGGGCGAAGGCCTATCTGGAGATGCTGCGCGCGTCCGGACTGACCGACGTCGAGCAGGACGAAGAGGGCAACGTCATGGGGCTGCGGAAGGGGACCGGCGGCGGGCCCCTGATGGCCATCGCGGCGCACCTCGACACCGTATTTCCCGAAGGCACGGACGTCACCGTGAAGCGCGACGGCACGCGCCTGTCCGCGCCCGGCATCGGCGACGCCACACGGTCGCTCGCCGTCCTGCTGGCGATGAGTCGCGCGATGAACGAGGCGGCCGTCCAGACCGCCACCGACATTCTCTTCATCGGCAATGTCGGCGAGGAAGGCCCGGGCGACCTGCGCGGCATGAAGTACCTCTTCGGCAAGGGCAAGTACAAAGACCGTATCGCGATGTTCATTTCGATGGACGGCGCGGGTGGAGGCGCGGACATCACGCACGGCGGCGTGGGCAGCCGGCGGTATCACGTGACGTTCAAGGGACCCGGCGGCCACAGCTACGGCGCGTTCGGGCTCGTGAACCCCGCGTTTGCGATGGCCGGCGCGATGCAGCGGTTCGGCAAGCTCACCGTGCCGGCCACGCCAAAGACGACGTTCAGTGTGGGTGTCGTGGGCGGCGGCACGTCGGTGAATTCGATTCCGTTTGAATCGTGGATGGAGATCGATATGCGCTCGGAGTCGCGCCAGGAATTGCAGAAGTTGGACGAGAGTTTTGTGTCGCTCGTCAACGAGGCCGTTCGGGAGGAGAACGCCGCGCGATCCACGGCGCAGGGCCCGATCACCGTCGATCTCAGGCTCATGGGCGATCGCCCTTCCGGCGAGACGCCGCTGGACTCGCCGATCGTCCAGACCGCCGCGGCGTCCATCCGCGCGGCTGGCGGCCGTCCCACCTACCGCTGGAGCAGCACCGATTCGAACATCCCGATCAGCCTGGGCATCCCGGCGATCACGATCGACTCCGGCGGCCGAGGCGGCCGCGCCCACGCGCTCGACGAGTGGATTGCGGTCGACAAAATGCCAAGCCTGCGCGGGATCGAGATTGCGCTCGCGACGTTACTGGCGCTTGCTGAGATGAAGAGATGACTGAGATGGTAGCTGGCAGAGGTGACTGAGGTGTTTCAGCTCAGCCATCTCCGTCAGCTCAGTCATCTCTCAACCCTCGATCTCGCAGGCCGCCTGGCCCCTGCGACGGTCGCCGCTGGCTGGCCAGCAGTTCCAGCTCCGCGATGACCTCGAGATCCTTCGGCCGTCCGGCCGCGCGCTTGAGCGCAATCAACGTGTCCAGTGTCACGACCCGGCAGGGGAAGCCGAAGAGGTCGATCGTCTCCGTGTGCGGGAGCAGCGCGTCGAACGTGTCTCCACCCACGACTTCGCCCAGGAGGTCGATCGCCCCCTTGTCGGAGTCGAGCGTGAAGTTGAGTCCGCGCTCCGCCGTGGGCACGTCGAACACGAACGGGAGGTTGGGGGGCGCCCCTCGCAGGCAGGGCGAGAGTGGCGCCAGGGCCGCCACCAGACGGCTGAGGTTCTCCGCCGATCGGCGATACACGACGTCCAAAACCATCGTGGCGCGCGCGGACCCATGAACGGTTGGCGATACCACCGACGACGATGAAGTCGACCGCCTGGCGGGAGAGGGTCTCGATGAGACCTCGGAAATCAGTCGGTGTGGCGGACAGCACGCGCCTCCTCGGCCCGGCGGCCAGCGGCACGCGCGTCGGCCAGGAATGCAACGAACTGCTGCAACTGGTCGATACGCTGAGACGGCGTGAGTCGGAGCGTGCGGACGAACAGCGTCTGGTCCACGTGGGCCTTGTAGGCCTCGACGACAGGATCGACCGAACGGGTGGGCCGGATCGTCATACTGACGCCAGTGTACTCCGGCCGTGCGCGCACCCCGTGGCTGAACTGGCGAGATGACAGAGATGACTGAGATGACAGAGATGACAGAGATGGCTGAGCTGAAACACCTCAGTCACCTCAGCCATCTCAGTCATCATTTGATGGCGCCGGCGCCCGCAATGGCGCACTGTGCGTCCTGCTGTCCCGTGACGCCACTGACGCCAATCGCGCCGACCATCTGGCCGCCGGCGATGATGGGGACGCCGCCTTCGAGGGGCATGAAGCCGTCAATGGCCAGCAGCGCTGTGCGGCCGCCTGCGACCGAGGCTTCGAGATCCTTGGTCGGCCCCTGGAAGAAGGCGGCCGTCCGTGCCTTCCGGATGGCGATGTCGGTCGCGACGAGTTTCGCGCCGTCCATGCGCCGGAACAGGATCATCTGGCCGCTGTCGTCGAGCACGGCAATCGACACGGCCCAATTGTTCCTGCGGGCCTCGGCTTCGGCCGCCGCGGCCACGCGTGTGGCGGCTTCAAGCGTCAGCACCTGTTTGGTGGGGAGTGGGGTCTGCGCGGTTCCGGTCGTCGCGGCAGCCATCAGCAGCACTCCAATCGTCAGCAGGGTCTTCGTCACGGCAGGCTCCTTCAAAGAATCGCGTTGTGGCGTGCGCGAAGCCTACCACGACCGTATCCGCGGTAGATTTCACCTGTGAAGAAGCTGAGATGGGGCGTGTTGGGTGCCGCAAGGATCGCGGTTGAAAAGGTGATTCCGGCCATGCAGGGCGGGACGCGTACGGAAGTCGTGGCGATTGCGTCACGCGATCAGGCGCGGGCACAGGAGGCCGCGAACGCGCTCGGGATTCCCAAGGCGTATGGGTCGTACGAGGCCTTGCTTGCGGATCCGGACATCGACGCCATCTACAATCCGCTGCCCAATCACCTGCACCTGCCGTGGACGAAGGCCGCCGCCGAGGCCGGCAAACACGTCCTGTGCGAGAAGCCGATTGGGTTGACTGCCGCCGAGGCGCGCGAGCTGGTCGCCATCCGCGATCGCACCGGCGTGAAGATTCAGGAAGCGTTCATGGTGTGGACGCACCCGCAGTGGCGACGCACCGTGGACCTGTGCCGGTCGGGACGACTCGGCGCCGTGCGGTCGTACGTCGGCCTGTTCAGCTACTTCAATGACGACCCGTCCAACATCCGGAACGTGACCGCCTGGGGCGGGGGCGGGCTCATGGACATCGGCTGTTACCTGATCGTCACCTCGCGCATGGTCTTCGGCGAAGAGCCGCGACGCGCGATGGGCCTTATCGACCGTGACCCGTTCTCGGGCGTGGACACGCTGACGTCGATCCTGCTCGACTATCCGTCCGGCCAGGCCCTCGGCATGTGCAGCACGCGCGCCGTGTCGTATCAGCGCGTCCAGGTCTTCGGCACCGCCGGGCGCCTGGAAGTGGAGATTCCGTTCAACGCGCCCAACGATCGGCCCTGCCGCCTGTGGGTGGACGATGGGCGGGATGCGTGTGGCGGGGGCGTCGAGACCATCGAGCTCGAGACGTGTGACCAGTACCGCCTCCAGGGCGATCGGTTCGCGCGCGCCGTGATGGAGCAGACGCCGCTGCCGTATCCGCTCGAGATGTCAGTCAAGAACATGGAAATCATCGAGGCGGTCGTCCGCTCGGCGGAGACGGGCGAGTGGCAGGACCTCTGAGGGCTCTCTACCTCGGCCTCGACAGCTCCACACAGAGTCTGTCCGCGATCATCATTCGCGTCGAAGACGCCCGCGCCGAGGTGGTCTGGCAACACGCGTTGGCGTTTGACGACGCGCTGCCGCAGTACGGGACGCGGCACGGCGTGTTGCCCGGCGACGACCCGCTGGTGGCCGTGTCGTCGCCGCGGATGTGGGCCGACGCGTTGGCGATGGTGCTCGGGGCCGTCGCGGCGAGCGGGCTCGACCTGTCGGAACTCCGCGCCATCTCCGGGTCGGCCCAGCAGCACGGCAGCGTGTATCTGACGGCCGACGGGTCGTTCGCGCGGGAGGTCGCGCCCATCTGGATGGACAGCAGCACGCGCGACGCGTGCGCCAGGATCACGGCCGCGCTCGGCGGCGCCGGCGTGCTGGCGCCGCGCACGGGCTCGCGCGCGTGTGAACGGTTCACCGGACCGCAGATTCGCAAGTTCCACGACACCGATCCGTCCGCCTACGCCAGCACCGCGCGCATCCACCTGGTCAGCTCGTTCCTCGCGTCGCGGCTCATCGACGCGGACGCGCCGCTCGATCCCGGCGACGCCAGCGGCATGAACCTGATGGACCTCGCGACACGCGACTGGTGGCCGGAGGCGCTCGAGGCCACCGCGCCGGGGCTCGTCACCCGGCTGCCGCCCATCGTGCCGTCAGACACGGTCATCGGCCGGCTCGCGCCCCGCTGGCAGGCGCGCTTCGGTCTGCCGCCGGCGCGCGTCGTGGTCTGGACCGGCGACAATCCCTCAAGCCTGATCGGCACAGGACTGATCGACGAGGGACGCCTCGCGGTGTCGCTCGGCACGAGCGACACGGTGTTCGGACTGATGCGCACGCCGCGTGTGGACGCGGGCGGCACGGGTCACGTCTTCGGCGCGCCCACCGGCGACTACATGGGCATCACGGTGTTCAAGAACGGGTCGCTGGCGCGCGAACGGGTGCGGGACACGTATGGCCTCGACTGGGACGGTTTCTCCGCCGCGCTGCGCCACACCCCTCCCGGCAACGACGGCCGGCTGCTGTTCCCCTGGTTCGAACCGGAAATCACACCCGACGTGCCAGTGCCAGGCGTGCAGCGTGTCGATCTCGATCCAGACGACGCGGCGGCCAACGTCCGCGCCGTCGTCGAGGCCCAGATGATGGCGATGGCGAACCATTCACGGTGGATGGGTGTGGACGTGCGGGTCATTCACGCGACCGGAGGCGCGGCGGCCAACCGCGACATCCTGCAGGTGATGGCCGATGTGTTCGGCGCCGAGGTCTGCCAGTTCGAGGTCGGCAACGCCGCCTGTCTGGGGGCCGCGCTGCGCGCGTGGCACGCCGACGCACAGGCGGATGGCCACCCGCGTGAATGGTCCGAGATCGTCCGCGACCTGGCCGCGCCGCGGCGCGCCAGTGGCGTGACGCCCGGCCCGGCAGCGTCGGACGTTTACGGCCCGCTTCGGCGCCGGTATGCCGCGTTGGAGCGGGAAGCCGCTATAATGAGCGCCATCGTTCACCGGAGGCACCCATGACCCCGACTGAGAGCCCGTCAGAGCAGCCCCCCAGGGGCTTGATCGCGTCCCTCGACTTCTACCTCGTGAAAAAGGCCCCGTTTCAGATTCCCACGGCGGGCAAGGAGTTCATCGTCAAGTTCGGACCGTGGATCGCCATTCTGCTGCTGATCCTGGCGTTGCCAGGCTTGCTGTTGATGCTGGGGCTGGGCGCGGCCCTGATGCCTTTTGGCGGCGTCGGCTATGCGGCCGGGTTCACCTACCTGACGGTCGTGCTGATCGCGCAGTTGGCGCTGCTGGTGATCGCGCTGCCGGGCCTCTTCGGCCGCAAGATGTCGTCGTGGACGCTCGTCTTCTACTCCCAGCTCGTCGGCATCGTCTTTTCGCTGCTGGCCGGCTCGATCCTGGGCGCGCTGGTCGGGGGCCTGATCGGCCTCTACATCCTGTTTCAGATTCGGCCGTTGTACGTGAACTAGCCCCAGAGGCCCGTGGCCGACTCGATGCGGCCGTCGGCGCCCATGTGAAATACGTTGGTGCCACGGCCGCGGGGCTGCCCGTCGGCGGCCACGGCCGTCCAATCGGCCAGCACCGTGCCCTGGCAGTGCCGCACACCCCCGTCGCGGCGCAGGCGCAGACCCGGCATGAACCGTTGCGCCGCTGTGATGTGCGGCAGCAGTTCACTCATCCCCTCGACGCAACTGAACTGGTCGCGAAACACGACGCCGGGCACCGCCACACCAGCGAGCATCGATTCGCGCGCCGCGCCGTCCGGCTCGGCCCACGCGGCGAACCACGTGTCGACCTTGTCGGCCGCGCCGGCGTGGACAATCGCGGCCACCGCGTTGGCAAAGAGTGAGAACTGAAACCGCCAGCCCTGCACGTGTTCATCACGTGGTGCGGCGTCCGCGAACGCGTGGTGCAAACGCACCCGCGTGGCCCCGTCTTCGTCCGCACACGTGATCGTCACGCGCGATGCCCCCAGCGGCATGGGAGTGCCGCTGGCAAAGCCGTACGAAAACACGATGCGATCGGGCGCCGCGACCTCCAGGACCTCGCCGCCCGATTCGATGCCGTTGGGGTGCCGGATGTGGACTGTGCCGCCGACGGCCGGATCGATCGTGGAGCCGGCGCCCCACCACGACGCCCAGCGCGCCGAGTCGGTGAAAAACGAGAAGACGGTCGCGCGCGGCGCGCGGATGAGGATCGAACGATCGAGGTGGTGGGGCAGCGCGTCGGGCGTCATGATCGGGTCCTTCTGGAATGGGGGCGACTGGTGCGGGACGAGGCACGCGCGGGTGACGGTCCGCGGCGCGAGTGTTCGAGTTCGGCGAGGAGTTTCAGGTGCCAGAGGCGGTCGCGCCACATGCCCTCCAGCAGGGTGGCCATGGGGCCACAGGCCTTCCGGTTGGCCCGGTAGCGGCGAAAGCGGCCGTCGATGCGCCCGTCCAGCAGGCCGGCGGCCACCAGCGTGCGCAGGTGAAGCGA
>JBCKZS010000051.1:0-21012 GCA_038918905.1 Vicinamibacterales bacterium | reverse complement strand
CCAGGAAGTCGATGCACTCCTGCGGTGACCACTGGCCCATGTGAAACTTCAACGAGAAGACGATGCGCGCGGCCCGGTGCATGCGCCAGAACAGCGCGCCCACTTTCTTTTCGGGCGTGTCGTGGAAGCCCATGTCGTACAGGATCGTTTCCCAGTAGAGCGGCCAGCCCTCGCCGTAAAACGGTGTGTTGATGCCGAGGGTGGCGCGATGGCCGGCGAGCCGCTGGCTGAGGTACCCCGTGTAGTTGTGGCCGGGGATCATCTCGTGTTGCGCGGTGGCGTTCGAGAAGCCCGGGTTGTTGCCGCGCATGCTCTGGATGCGCTGGTCGTATTCCATCGTGTTGGTCGGATACGAGACGCTGATGATCGCGCCGCCCGTGAAAAACGGATTCACGAGTTGGCGTTCGGGCGACATCATGCCCATGCGTAGCGACTCGGCGGCGACCGCCGGCACGGTGATGAGGTCGTTGGCGCGCAGGTAGTCCACCGCGTCGTGCATCAGGTCGCGGATGAGTTCGGGCTGTTTGCCCGGCGGCACCGCGGTGTCCTTGGTGTGTTCAAGCGCCTTGAACCAGTCGGCGCCGTACCCCAGTTCACGCGAGGCTTTCTCCATTTCGGCCACGGTCCACGCAAACTCGCGGTTGCCGAGCGCGATGAGTTCCTCGGGGGTGTACGGAATCATCTCGTCGGCCAGATCCAGGATCAGGCCGTCGCGGCCCCGTGCCGCGCCCGGGATGCCGCTGTTGTCGGTTTTGCGCGGAATGTTCGTCTGCGCGACGAAGGTCGCGCGTGCAATCTGCATCTCGCACTGCTGCCTGATCGCCAGGTAGTTCACCTGCGCGTTGCGGCTGAGGCGATCGAAGTCGAGGGTTGTCAACGCGTCGAGCCACGCCTGGTGGAACGCCACGTCGCGGACGGGCGCGGGAGCGCCGCCCGCCGCCGCGCCGCCGCGTCCCCCGCCGCCCCCACGACCGCCGCCCGCGGTTCCGCGGAAGGCCTGGACGATGTCAGCGAGTTCGTCCTGCGGCAGCGTCATCAGTCGCGGCAGGTCGGGCACCGACGCGTACTTCGGCGCGGGGGCCGGCGCGATCTGGGCGTGGCCTGGTGTGAGGCCCGCGCTCGTGTGTCCGGCGGCCGCCACCTTCTCGCGCAGGAAGGTGGCGTAGGTCTGCAACCCGGTGTCGACATGTGTGTACGGCAGCCCCATCCACCACGTGAAGAGCGGGTCGTAGCCGTTGTAGAACCCGAACCAGCTCGTGACGCTGGCGCGCAGACTGTCGACGGCCGCCGCCGCGCGACGCGCCAGGTCCGCGTCCGCGCGCATCGCGCCGGCCGGCAGCGGTCCGGCCACCAGGCCCGCCTCAAGGGCCGCCTGCACCTGCGCGATTTGCTTCTGTACCTGCGTGATGAGGCCCGCCGACTTCCGCGCGTCCATGTTTTCGATGCGGACACGCGCCTCGTACACCTCCACGATGTGCGGCGCAAACGGCACGAGCGGTGACAGCGTCGCGATGGTCTTCGCGTCTTCGTCAAGCGCCGCGAGGTTGGCCGCGATGGTCTGCCTGAGCGCGTCAAGGTCGGTTTGTGCGGCTGGAGAAAACGTTGACGGTGAGATGGTGGCGAGCGCCGCCTGCCAATCGAGGTCGAGACGTTTCAGACGCGCGATGCGATTGGGTGAGAGCGACACGACCGTGATTGGGGGCGTGGCCGGCTGTGCGGCAGGCGCCGCGTCCGCACTGCCTCGGCCGCCTCCACCGCCTCCGCGTCCGCCCGGGGTGCCGGTACCTGGGAGGTAGTTCTGCGACAACGTGTTGCGGTCGGCCGTGTACCACTGCGTGACCAGGCGCATCTCGCTTTGGCGGGGCGCCCGCATGGGCCGGAGGTCTTTCGGCACCGTCGAGGCCGCCGAAACAGCCGGCGCCTGTTGCGCGCGCGGCACTGTGGTCAGCGGCCATCCGAACGCGCCCAGTACGAGCGCGCACACACCAATCCGTCGCAGGGTCGTCGTGGTCATGATGCCGGTAGTGTAACTGCAGGCCGCCGTTGCCGGCGGCTCCAAAGTCGCGATCGTACAGGTGTCCGGCGGCGGTGCCAATGTGGTGCTGGAATGACGCCATGCAGACTCACGTGAGCCTTTCAATCAAAGATGTCCCCGCCGACCTTGCGCAGGCGCTGCGGGAGCGGGCGTTGCGGAACCATCGGTCGATTCAGGGTGAGTTGATGCACATCCTGGAGGCCGCCGTCCGGCCAAAGACTCGCGGATTTGACGTGGATCGGTTGCTTCGAATGGCCGACGCGCTGGGCCTTAAGACGGCCTCCGATTCGGTTCAGATCGTGCGCGAAGCTCGCGATTCCCGATGAGGCGCGTCATCGTTGACGCCTGCGCGTTTGCGGCTGTGACGTTCAAGGAAGCAGAGGCCGAGAATGTCGCGTTTCGGCTGCGGGACGTGGAACTGTACGCGCCGAAGATGCTGCAATTAGAGATGGCGCACGTGGCGTGGAAGAAGATGCGGCGTCAGCCGCGGGACGGCGTCGCCATTCTCACCCTGCTTCAGGCCGCGCTCGGGGAAGGCAGCGACATCCACTGGATGGACGTGAACGCGACGGACGTCGTCCTGGTCGCCCAGGCCACCGGGTTGACACCGTACGACGCGGCCTACCTGTGGCTCGCCGGTTCGCTCGGTGCGGACCTGGTCACCCTCGACAAGCGATTGGCTGCGGCTGCCGAATCCGCGGTCATCTGAGGGCGACGCTACGGTTTGACGTCGAAGCCTTCGCGCTGTGCCGCGTCGCGCAGGCGCGCGTCGAGACTGATGAAGCCTTCGCCGTGCGGTTGTTCCTCGCACCAGATCAGCGCGGCCGCCAGTTGTAACGCGTCCGCCGCTCGGAGAGGATGCACCGAGACCAGCCGCGCCGCGCGTCGGCGCACCTCGTCGGTCGGTGACACCGTGTCGGCGTGTTCGACGATGGCGCGAAGGCGCTCGGTGGCGGCGGTCATGACCTCGGTAGTGAGGGGCGCCTCGCGGTGGCGGCGGTGCAGCGCCGACTGACACTCCAGCGGTGTCGCCCACCACATGGTCATCTCCTTGTCGTCAGCGAGCAGGGTCGTCAACGCCGCGGAGTGCTCCTCGGCGACCAGCAGCGGTACGAGGGCGGCACTGTCCCAGAACATCAGCGGTCCGCGCCAGTGTCGCCGCGTTCGGCGAGCAGGGCGTTGAGCACGTCGCGGCCCAGGTCGGGTCCGGTCGGCGGGGCCTGCAGCACCTTCGGCAACCGGCCCCGACCGGGACGCACGATCCCGGTCTTGGAAAGCCGAAGGCGTCTGGTCGTGCGGCGCTCCGTGGCATCCAGCGGCACCAGCCGGGCGACGGGCACCCCGCGTTCGGTGATGACCAGTTCACCCCCCGCCTTCACCAGCCGTAAATACTCACTCAGCCGGCTCTTGAGCTGGACGACGCTCGTGGTGGTGGTCGTCGACATGTGGTCACTATGGTCACTTGGCGATGCCCTGTCAAGGGGACGTGCGCCGTGCGGGACGTGCCCCTCCTTGGCTGTCTGCTGAGATCTTTCTCAATGCCTTCGGTCAACGTTCCGAATGAGCCGCGCGCCACGGTGACAAGATTGCACAGGACAGCGGGCGCGACGGCTCCAAGCCGTTGTTGGGCTGCTGTTCAGAGTTCCGCAGGAACACGCTGCGAAGCATGATGCACCGTGAGCACGTGAATCTCGTCGACTCCGACAAGTCTATAGACGATGCGGTAGGGCTTGAGGACCACTTCCCTGATCAGGGGGTTCTCGAATTCAGGAACGGTTCGACTGGATTCAGGAAAGGGTACCAGCCGATCTGTCGCGGCAATGAGCCGAGCGATGATGACCGACGCGTAGTGAGGAGAGTCCTGACTGATGAAGGCGCGGATGGCCGCCAAGTCGGCACGGGCCTGCTCAGTCCAGAGGAGCACCCTCACGACAAGAACTGTTTCTTGACCTCGTCGTGGGACACGAGCTGGCGCGCGTCCGATTGGTGCAAACCTTCTTCGATCTTCATGATGAAACACAACCGCTCGATGGCGTCTTCAATCGTCGCGTGTTCAGGCAACGCGCGAAGGGCCTCGATGGCTCGTTGCTTTTCTGTCGTTTCCATTGTCATGATCCTACCATCGTCAGAATTTGAGTGTCTTTCCCGTCGTCAGCCCAACGCTGCCCATCAGCCGCGCCGCTGTTTGGCGTCGGCTGGATGAGCTTGTTCGACGTTGACTGCCCAAGCGTAAACCTCACGCCGTGCGCACCAGCTTGCCTGTTTGTTCATCTACAGCCCTAATGATGTCCTGGACTGCGTTCACCTCAGTTTCCTCGAAATAGACTTCTCCGCATTGCGCGCAAACCTGTGCAGGAACGTTGTCGAGGCTGACGTGAACATCTTTACGATCGATATGAAATGGCGCACTTCCACGCACCATTTCGCCCTGACAATAGATACATTTCATGACTTAATCCTCGTTCTGAAATCTTTGGACCATTGAGCTTCATCCGGAATGTACGCCGTTAGTACCGCCAAGTATTCGTCCTTCGGTGCACATACGATATGTATAGGCCTTCCGTCTCTTCCCCTGCCCAGGATGAGACAACTGTGGCCTCTGGTATCTTCAGGATAATCCTCTATGATTTCGCCTTCCTCAAGCACCCTCCGCACGTCCGCAGTAGAAATCATTCGATCTGACCGTGACATCTGGCGCACCGCATGCGGTAAAAAGAGTATCCTCTGCGACGCTCGATCTCGTATCAACTGCCGGAATTCCATGTTGTTTCTGTTCCTCAGGAGTGCATGGCTTTGGACGCCCAACGATAGCGCTGAGCCGCGGCGCGCCAGCGTCAGTTCCGCGCCGACGGCTCCAGCGCGTGGTTAGGCTGCGCCCGCAATGAAGTCACGTCCTTCAACCTGAATTCAACCTCGTATTCGAGCAGTGCGACATTCGGCATCACGCACGCGGCGTATCGGAGCTTTTCATCGATTGACCGAGCAACCACCACACCTTTGACCTCGCGGCCTGCAGCAAGGTGCACCTTGACCCAGCCCATGTAGCGGGCCAATTGTCCCAACGCACGGTCTGGCCCTCGATCGAGCTTGAGTTCGAATACGAAGAAATCAGAGGCGTCATTGACGGCGAGAATGTCGATTGGGCCGACGTCCGGCGGATATTCTCTGCCATCTCGACCTTCGGCGCTTCGATACAACTTGAGGGTTTGGCCTTCGATTGGGATACGCGAGATGTTCTCGATGATGAAGTCGCGGAGTTGGGCCTCCATCGCGAACGCCGCTATTTCTGCCTCCGACGGCGCTTCATCGTCGCCAATAGCGTGTGCGTCGTCCTCGTCGTCCCCTTCGCCGCTCAGTAGCGCCTCGTTCGCGGCCTTCGATTCGAGGTACGCCTGCCGGCGCAGTAGGCCCTCCTGCGTATGGCCGGCAGGCCAACACTGCTCCATGAACTCGTTCATGACACCGCGACTTTCGAAGAGGGTTACGAAAGCACCCTTGCGCGGAGCGTATCCGGACGCCTTCGTTCGCGGGTGGACGCGCATCGAACGAATCTCACGTGCTTCGCTCTCGAGGCCATGCGCCACCGCGAAGCGATATGCAGCGGAAACCTTGAATCCGGGCCCAGGCGCAGCCATTGTTCCTCCAAGTGAGTATCAAGCAGCCATATCAACGTTGCGCGCTCAGCCGCGGCGGACAAGCGCGAATTGCGCTCGACCACGCGGGCACCGCCCGCCGCCGGCTGCAGCGCGTGTTAGGCACCGGATCTCATAGGTAGACAAACCGGTCATAGGAGCTGCCAAACGTTCAAGAAGAAAAGGCAGGCCGCCGCGAAAGCACCCACAACCGCGGCGACGCGCCATAAACCGACGGACTTGGGAGCGGCCACGGCATGCAGAACGCCTGCCGCGGCCGAACAGCCAAGCGCGGCCCACGCCAACCCGCCTGGGTCCCGCAAAGCTGCAGGGAAATGACCGAGAAACGCCGCGACTCGATCGTCGTGCGCCGGATGCCGACTGAACTCGTAGAGCCAGAGAACAAACATGACCGCCGGCGGTGCAAGAAGAAGGAAGCCAAGAATCACCTGGCGTGGCCGCGCTTCTGTCATCTGGTCTCCTTCCGGTGCCTAACTTCACATAGGGGGATGGCGTCAATGGCTGGTCAGCCGCCCGGTGCGCCGCCGCTCGCGCTTGGGAACCACCCACTCCTCGCGGGCATTATACCGCCAGTCGGTCCGGGGGCAACTCCCTCTGCCAGTGCGATTCGCCTGAATGTGATGGCACCCGGATCCGGGAAATGGTGCCGGCGCCAATTACCGGGACATCCGGGGATAGGCGGAAGGTGCCATTCCCAGGAGTGGCGCCAACGTGGGTGGCACACAGGTCACTTGGGTTAACACCGAACGGGGGTGCTCCGTGTCGGGGCATCGCGTCACGTGTTGCTGGCGCTGAGGCACTGCGCACGAGTCGTTGCGGCATGCACCTGGCGTCTCAGGGGTCGAGGTGAAACATGCGTGAGCTCGAGTCATTATTCCTACCGAACCGAATGCACCTACGCGGACTGGATGCGGCGGCTCCTCGACTACGCCGCCCAGCAGCAGGGGGTTCCCCCTCCCCGCGTCGAGTCGGCGGTGGTGCGCGACTCTCTGACTCACCTGGCGGTGCGCCAGCGGGTGTCGGCCAGCACGCGGAATCAGGCGTTCAGCGCGATTCTGTTCCTGTGCGGGGAGGGGCTGGGTCTGAACGTGGAGAGTGTGTCGCTCGGCGTGAGCCAAGCGGGGGGGCGCGCCTGCCGGTGGTCCTGAGCGACTCGGTGATACAGAAGGCCGTCAAGGCGGCGGCGCAGGAGGCACGTATCCACAAGCCGGTTTCGGTACATACGTAACAACATCCTCGACGTACGGCCAAGCGGCGTCTACGTCCCAATTGCCCGCCCCGTGAGCTCAGCCCCCAGAAGAAGATCAGACTCGGCCTAACTCACATGGAAATGGAGCTGCCGAGCCGCGGCGCCATGCCTCTTCGTGCGACACTGGGCTCTATCGTGGGCGCCGCGGCTCGCAGCTCATTTCCGGTCCGTTCAACAAACATGTGCAGACGACGGCGGCAGGCGTAATCATCAGCCGCCGCGGCTGAAATGTGGTGTCATGCCGACAAAAAATCGAGGAGCCTGAATCATGAGATTCGTGAAGCCCGATCGTATCTGGTTGAAGGAGCACTCCGGTCGCGGCTCGCCTCTACCCCCCTGGCTTGGCATTCGACCGACCGGTCACATGACAAGCCAGGGGGCGCGGGCATGGTTCCGGCGCAAGGTGGCGCAGCTCGGGGCGGCACTCAAGCGCCTGCCACCTGACCGGCGGACGTTGGCGCGTCCCGCCTTGGTAAAGAACCGACTGAAACCGACCACCGTGCGACGTGCCGCACCCCCGCGCACGGCGCACGTCCTGGGCTATCATTCGAACCGTGGTTCGAAAGACGAACACCCGTTCGAGATCTGAGCCCGCGTCCGGGGCCCGGCGGGATCGGCGGCGCGACCAGCAGCGCGACCAGATCCTGCGCGCGGCCGCGCGGCTGTTCCGCGAACGGGGTGTGGCCGACACCGGCATGCGCGAAATCGCCGCGGCGGCCGACCTGTCGGCGGCGAACCTCTACTACTACTTCCGCGGCAAGGACGAGATCCTCTTTTATTGCCAGGATCGCGCGCTCGACTCGATGCTGGCGTCGGTCGGCGACGCGCACCGCGCCGGGGGGCCGGTCGCCGAGCGGCTGCACCAGGTGCTGCGGGCGCACACACAGACGCTGTTGGGGGAGGTTGACGGCGCGTCGGCGCATCTGCTGGTCGACGCGTTGCCGCCACCGCTGCGCGAGAAGATCGTCAGGAAACGTGATCGGTATGAGCTGGCCCTGCGGCGTCTGGTGACCGAAGGCGTGACGAACGGCGAACTCGTCAACATGCCGCCGGCCATCGTCACACGCGCGATGCTCGGTGCGCTGAACCTGACGGTCACCTGGTTCCGGCCCGATGGCCCGCTGTCGGCGGACGCGGTCGGGGACGTCATGGCCCGGTATCTCGTGCGCGGCATCGCCAGCCGGTCTCCGGCGGCCCGACGCGCGTTGACGGCGGTGAAGGACCCATGAAACTGCGATTGACGATGACGGTGAACGGCGAACCGGCGGACGCGCTGGTCGACCCGAACAAGACGTTGCTCGAAGTGCTGCGTGAAGACCTGCAGCTCACGGGCACCAAACACGGGTGCGAACTCGGCGAGTGCGGCGCATGCGCGGTGCTGGTCGACGACCAGCCGCTGCTGTCGTGCCTGATGGTGGCGCACGAATGCGAGGGGCGGTCGGTGGTCACCGTCGAGGGGCTGACCTTAGACGGGCGCCTGCACCCGCTGCAGGAGTGTTTCGCCGATCTCGGCGCGGCGCAGTGCGGGTACTGCACGCCGGGCATCCTCATCACGGCGAAGGCGCTGCTCGATCGCGACCCCCACCCGTCGCGCGACCGGATTCGCGAAGCGCTGTCCGGCAACCTGTGCCGCTGCACGGGTTATCAGCAGATTCTGGACGCGGTCGAGGCCGCAGCCCGCCGAAGCCTCGGCGAAGGCGGGGGCGAAGGGAGGACGCAATGATCCCCCGCGGCGACGTCATCGGCAAACCCCGGCGTCGGGTCGACGGGCGCGCGAAGGTCACCGGACAGACGAAGTTTGCGGACGACATCCTCCTGCCGCGCATGGTGCACGGCAAACTGCTGCGGTCGTCGGTGCCGCACGCGAAGATCGTCCGCATCGACACGTCGAAGGCCGAAGCGCTCGACGGCGTGCACCTGGTGCTGACCGGCGAGGCGTTCCCGATTGCGTACGGGATCCTGCCCGTCAGCCACGACGAACATGCGCTCTGCCGCGAGGTGGTGCGGTTCGTGGGCGATCCCGTGGCGGCCGTCATCGCCAGGGACGAGGCGACCGCCGAGCGCGCGGCGCATCTCATCGATGTGGAATACGAAACGCTGCGCACCTTCGCGTCGCCAGCCGACAGCCTGAAGTACCCGGAGCCACGGATTCACGAGTACGGCGACTTCGGCAACGTACATAAAGTGGTCGCCCTGCAGTTTGGTGACGTGGACTCTGCGATTGCCGGCGCGGATCACGTGTTTGACGACGTGTTTTTCTTCGAGGGGAGCACGCACCTGCCCATCGAGCAGCACGCGACGGTGGCGACGAAGGATCCCGACGGCAAACTCGTCGTCTACTCAAGCACGCAGACGCCGCACTATCTGCACCGCGCGCTGGCCAAGGCGCTGGCGATGCCGGCCGCGCACATTCGTGTGGTGGCCACGCCCAACGGTGGCGCCTTCGGCGGCAAGAGCGATCCGTTCAACCACGAGGTCGTGGTCGCGTACGCCGCGATGCGGCTCGATCGTCCGGTCAAGATCTGTCTGAATCGCGAAGAAGTGTTTTATTGCCATCGTGGCCGGCACCCGGTACTGATGCGGTTCCGCACCGGCGTTTCGAAGGACGGCCGGATCACGGGGCTGGACCTGCAGACGTTGCTCGATGGCGGCGCCTACGGGTCGTACGGCGTGGCCAGCACGTTCTACACCGGCGCACTGCAGACGGTGACCTACGACATCCCCACCTACCGCTTCCGCGGCTGCCGCGTGTTCACGAACAAGCCGCCGTGTGGTCCCAAGCGCGGGCACGGCACGCCGCAGTCGCGGTTCGGCCAGGAAGTGCAGCTCGACAAGATCGCGGAGACGCTCGCGATCGACCCGGCCGATCTGCGGCTCAAGATCGTGCAGCCGCCCGACAGCCTCACCGTGAATTTCCTGCGTGTGGGCACGATCGGCCTGGCCGACTGCATCAGGAAGGTCGTCGAACGTTCCGGCTGGCGCGACTCGTTCCGCAAGCTGCCGCACGGCCGCGGCGTCGGCCTCGCGTGTTCGTCGTACCTGTCCGGCGCCGGCCTGCCCATCAACTGGAACGACCTGCCGCATTCCGGCGTGCAGCTCAAACTCGACCGCAGTGGCGGCGTGACGGTCTTCTGCGGCGCGACGGAGATCGGCCAGGGGTCTGACGATGTGCTGGTGGCGATGGTGGCGGAGGTGCTGGGCATCGACCCGTTCGACGTCCGCGCGGTGACGGGTGACACCGACCTGACCCCGGTGGACCTCGGGTCGTACTCGAGCCGCGTGACGCTGATGATGGGCCACGCGGCCATTCAGGCGGCCGAGCGCGCGCGGGCCCTCGTCGCCGACGCCGTGAGCGCGAAGCTGGAGATTCCCAAAGACCGTCTCGTCTTCGCGGACCGCCGCGTGTTCGACAGCGCGGATCCCGACAAAGGCACCACGTTTCGCGAGGCCGTGTGTATGGCCGAGGCGAAGTTCGGCACGCTCGGCACCACGGGTTCGTACACGCCGCCGAAGTCGCCCGCGAAGTTCAAGGGCGGCGGGGTCGGTCCCTCGCCGACCTATTCATACACCGCCGCGGTCGTCGAGGTGGACGTGGATCCGGAGACGGGGTGGATCACCGTGCCGCGTGTGTGGATTGCGCACGACATTGGCCGCGCGCTGAATCCGACGCTCGTGCGTGGCCAGGTCGAGGGCAGCGTCTACATGGGCCTTGGCGAGGCGCTCATGGAAGAGCAGGTGTTCCGCCGCCTGCCGGCGAAGCTCTCACACGCGCTCGTGCACAAGTTCCCGTCCATCCTGGAATACAAGAGCCCGACCAGTCTGGACATGCCCGAGGTGTTCACCGACCTGATCGAGCACCCCGACCCCGCCGGCCCCTTCGGCGCGAAGGAAGTGGGGCAGGGGCCGCTGCTCCCGATCATGCCGGCGGTCGCCAACGCCGTGTACGACGCGGTCGGCGTGCGGATCGACTCGATTCCCGTGACCCCCGAAAAAATCCTGCGTGCCCTTGAGGCGAAAGCGGCAGGCAAACCCGCACGGTCCGGCCCCACCACGTTCCCGGACATTCCCTGGCCCGAGACGTTGCACGTGACGCCACCCTGGGCTGGTGGTGACGGCCGGGCGGCGAATGAACCGGCGCGGCCCACCCGCCGCAAGGTGGATGCGGGCATCGAAGCGCGGGCGGCGGGCATGGCGAAAAACACGGAGGCCCGCTCATGATGCGCCTGCCGTCGTACCGTTATCGCGCGCCGACGACCGTGGACGAGGCCGCCGCGTGGCTGGCCGAATCACCGGCAGACACCATGGTGCTGGCGGGCGGCACCGACCTCATTCCGAACATGAAACGCCGCCAGCAGACACCATCGACCGTGGTGGGACTGCGCGGCGTCGCGGAGTTGTCGCGCGTGCGGGACGGCGATGGCTTCCAGATCGGCGCGGGTGTGACGTTGACGACGCTGGTGCACGACGCGCGGCTCCGTGCGCGGTATCCGGGCCTCTGGCAGGCCGTTGCGCAGATTGCGACACCCCTCCTGCGCAACATGGGCACCCTGGGCGGCAACATCTGCCTCGACACGCGCTGCACCTATTACGACCAGACCTACGAGTGGCGCAAGGCGATCAACTTCTGCATGAAGAAGGACGGCGACACGTGCTGGGTGGCGACGTCCAGCGACCGCTGCCTCGCGGTGTCGTCCACCGACAGCGCGCCCGCGTTGATGTCGCTTGGGGCCACCGTGCGGCTGGTGTCGGCGGCCGGACGCCGTGACGTCGCGCTGCGCGATCTGTACGTCAACGACGGGATGCACTATCTGACCCGCCGGCCCGACGAGATTCTCACGACCGTGTACCTGCCGCAGGCCGACGGCTGGCGCAGCACGTACTGGAAGCTGCGTCGCCGCGGGTCGTTCGACTTTCCGGTCGCGTCGGTCGCCGCCGCGGCGCGCTTCGACCGTGACCACATCGTCGAGGCGCGGATTGTCCTGGGTGCCGTCGCGTCGCGTCCACTCGAGGTGCCGGCCGCAGCCGCCCACCTCGCGGGTCAGGCGCTGACGGACGACCTGATCGCCACCGTCGCCGACGACGCGTATACGTTGGCGAAGCCGATGGACAACACCGACTTCGAGCTGGTGTGGCGGAAAAAGACCGTGCGATCCCTCGTCACGTCAGCGCTGCGTGAACTGCGCGGCGACGACATGCGCGAGGCGCGCACCAGACTCGCGCGCCACCCGCTCCTGGTCGTGAGCTGAGGCCGGCGCCCCGGCCTGATTTCTTGCGCCGGGAGCCGTGGGTTGGTGTATTTTCTTGTCCATGACCGGAGAACTTCGGAACAGCCTCATTGCCGCTTTGCTGCTCACCACAGCGCTCGTTCCCGCGGACGCTGCCGCTCAAGGCCAGGATTCCAGGGGAAGCGGCGCACCGCCCATGCGTGTGATGACACCATTTGAGGAGTTTGTCGATCGGTTGAGGCTGGACGTCAAGACACAGTTGCCCCTGGTGGAGGCGCGCATGAATGCGGGCGCGAAGGGCGCCGCCCCGATGGCAAGCGAGATGCTGCAGGTCAGGCAGCAACTGCTCAATCTCGAACTGTCGAACAACACCGCGGACAAGCCGCAGGCGTTGGCGTCATACCACGCGGTGGCGGCCAGGATGGCGGCGACCGAGGCCGCGGCGTTTGCCGAGGTCTACGCCGTGTTGCGACCCAACCAGCATTCGCGGGCGCCGGCAGCGTTCGACCGGATGGGGGGCTTCTTCATTCCCGTGACGTCGGCCGGACGAGCCGGTCGTGGGGCGAGCGGCGGTGCGCTCGGGCGTCTCGAAATCCTGACGACGCTGTTCACGCTCACGGGGGACCAGAAGCGCGACATCAAGACCTGGTTCGACGCCGCGTACAAGGCACTGGCCGACACGCGCAAGGGGCTGGCGGGCACCCGCGCGACCCTGGTCGCGGCGATCCAGGCCGGCAAGCCGCAGGACGAGATTACGGCCGCGGCAGAGGCGTACGCGGTGCACGTTACGGCGATGACCGACGCGGAGATGACCGCACTGGCTCGCCTTCTGCGGCGCCTGGAGCCCGAGCAGCGCGCGAATCAGGCTGCGATTTCGACGGCCTTCGGTCTGGTGCGCGGGTTCTTCGTCAACGCCAGCAAGTGGGACATCATCCCCGACGGCCGCGGTTACTAGTCTCGGCCACAACCAGCCGAACGTGCCCGCGGTGACCAAGCCGTAGAGCAGCCCGTCGAACATCGACCGCAGTGCGGCGTGTTAAGCTCCCACGCATGAGCGGAAAATACACCCGACTGACGCAGCCGCTGGTGCGCGACCACGGCCGTTTGCGCGAGACCACCTGGGACGAAGCGCTGGACCGCGCGGCCGACGGATTCGGCCGCATCGTGGGACAGCACGGCCCGTGGAGCTTCGGGATGTTCAGTTGTTCGAAGGCGTCCAACGAGGTGAACTATCTCGCGCAGAAGTTCACCCGCGGCGCCCTCGGCAGCAACAATATCGATAGCTGCAACCGGACCTGACACGCCCCCAGCGTCGTCGGTCTGACGACGGTGTTCGGCGCAGGTGGCGGCACGAGCGCCTACCAGGAGATCGAGGAGACCGACCTCATCATCCTGTGGGGATCGAACGCCCGTGAAACGCACCCGATCTTCTTCCACCACCTGCTGAAGGGGAAGCAGGCGGGCGCGAGGATGTATGCCATCGATCCGCGACGGACCAGTTCCGTGGCCTGGGCCGACGTGTGGCTGGGTCTCGAAGTGGGATCGGACGTGGCGCTGGCGAACGCGATCGGGCGCGAGATCATCGCGGCGGGGTTGTGCAACGCGACGTTCATCGAGCGGGCCACGACGGGGTTTGAGGCGTATCGGGATGCGGTGGAGTCCTACACGTTGGAGCGCGGCGAGGAGTTGACCGGCGTGAAGGCCGGGGTGATTCGGGAACTGGCGCACGCCTACGCGCGCGCCGACCGCGCGCAGGTGTGCTGGACGCTGGGCATCACGGAACACCACAACGCCGTCGACAACGTGTTCGCGATCATCAACCTGGCGTTGCTCACGGGACATGTGGGCCGATTCGGATCCGGCCTGGTGCCCCTGCGCGGCCAGAACAACGTGCAGGGCGGCGGCGACATGGGCGCCATTCCCAACAAGTTCGTCGGGGGGCAGGACGTCGAGAACGACGAGCTGCGCGCGATGTTCGAGCGTGAATACGGCGCGACGATTCCCGGCACACACGGCTGGCACCTGAGCCAGATGTTCGACGCGATGGAACGGGGTGACCTGAAGACGGTGTACGTGCTTGGCGAGAATCCCATGCAGTCGGAGGCCGATGCGAAGCGCACCCGGCATCTGCTGGAAGGCCTGGAGCACCTTGTCGTGCAGGACATTTTCCTGACGAAGACGGCCGAAGTGGCGCACGTGGTGTTGCCGGCGTCCGCGTCCTGGTGCGAGTCCGAGGGGACGGTGACCAGCAGCGAGCGGCGTGTGCAGCGCGTGCGCAAGGCACTGGAGCCGCCCGGAGCGGCGAAGGACGACATCGACATTCTCGCCGCGCTGGCCAAGCGTCTCGGCAAGGACTGGGGGGCGCCGACGGCGGCCGAGGTCTGGGAAGAAGTGCGACGCCTGTCGCCGTGGCATGGCGGCATGAGTTACGCCAGGCTTGAGGCGCTGAACGGCCTGCAGTGGCCGTGCCCCACCGAGGACCATCCGGGGAGTCCGTTGCTCCACGACCGGCTCTGGAAGGATCCCGTCGAAGGCTCCCACGCGCCGTTCCAGGTGGTGCACCATTCGCCGCCGGTGGATCGGCTCAGCGACGAGTTCCCGCTGCGGTTGACGACCGGGCGAAGGCTCGATTCCTTCAACACCGGCGTGCAGACGGGCGGTTATACCTCGCCCCTGCGCCATGGCGAGCGCATCGAGCTCTCGCCTGAAGATGCGGCACGTCTTGAGGTGGTGCCTGGCGAGGTGGTCCGCATCGTGTCGCGACGAGGGGCCGTGGAGGCCCCGGTGAAGATCGATCCAGGCCTGCGGCCGGGCCTGACGTTCATGACGCTGCACTTCCCGGACGAGGTGGAGACGAACATCCTGACGATCGACGCGGTGGATCCGAAGTCGGGCACCGCGGAGTTCAAAGCCACCGCGATTCGGGTTGAGAAGATCGAGAAGATCGAGAAGATCGACAAGATCGACGTGGCCGAGATGGCGGCTGCCGGGGCCTCGGGAGGCGTACGCTGACGTGGACCTGCACCTGATTCCGGGGGCCGTGGCCTTCACCGAAGAACGCGACGCGATCGACGCGGCGATTGGCTCTGGCCCCCGGGCGCGGCACCACCTGCTGCCGGCCCTGCACGCCGCGCAGGCGCGCATCAGCTGGATCAGCGCGGGCGCGCTGAACCACATCTGCACACAACTGTCGGTGCCGCCCGCCGAGGCGTACTGCGTCGCCACGTTCTACGCGATGTTTTCGCTGAAACCTCGTCCCCCTCGTGTGGTGCACGTGTGCGACGACATCGCCTGCCGCACACGTGGCGCGGAAGGGTTGTGCCGGTCGCTGGAGACACAGGTCGGGAAGGCTGGGGAGGGCGCCGGTGCCGCCACGTGGCTGCGCAGCCCGTGCCTGGGGTATTGCGAACAGGCGCCCGTCGCGCTGGTACAAAACGCCGGGGTGGACGCGCAGGACGCCACCATCACACACGCGACGCTCGACGTGCTGGCCGCCGCCGTGCAGACCGGCGCCGTGCCGGCACCGTCGGGCCTCGCCGCGCCGCAGACCGTGGCGCCGCGCGATCCGGATCTGCGGCTGTTGCGGCGCATCGGTGTGGCCGATCCCGACAGCCTGGACGATTACCGCGCGCACGGGGGCTACCGCGCGCTGCGGCGGGCGCTGTCGATCGGCCCCGAGCAGGTGTTGCGCGAGGTGACCGAGTCGACACTGCTCGGCCGCGGCGGTGCCGCGTTTCCCACCGGCCGCAAGTGGGAGGCCGTCGCGCGCGCGCCCGTGCGGCCACACTATGTGGTCTGCAACGCCGACGAGTCCGAGCCGGGCACGTTCAAGGATCGCGTGCTCATGGAAGAGGATCCGTTCGCGCTGATCGAAGCGATGACGATTGCGGGTCTGGCCACGGGCGCCGGGCAGGGCTACCTGTACATCCGCGGCGAGTACCCGCGGGCCACGGCGCGCCTGCAGTCGGCGATCGGGCAGGCCCGGGCACGCGGGTGGCTGGGCGACAACATCATGGGCGAGGGCGCGCGGTTCGACATCGACCTGCGGCGCGGCGCCGGCGCCTACATCTGCGGCGAAGAGACGTCGCTTTTCAACTCCATCGAGGGCTTCCGCGGCGAGCCCCGCAACAAGCCGCCGTTTCCCGTGCAGGCCGGCCTGTTCCACAAACCGACGGTCATCAACAATGTCGAGACCCTGGTCCACGTCCTCGACATCCTCCTCGCCGGAGGGCCGGCGTTCGCGGCCACCGGCACGGCCGGGTCAGCCGGCACAAAATTGTTCTGCGTCTGCGGGTGTGTGACGCGCCCGGGGGTGTACGAGGCGCCGTTCGGCCTCACGTTGCGCGAGCTGATCGATCGCGCGGGGGGCGTGCCCGGCGGCCGCCGGCTGCAGACGGTGCTGCTCGGCGGCGCCGCGGGCGTCTTCGTGACGCCCGATGAGCTCGACATGCCGCTCACGTTCGAAGGCACACGCGCGGCCGGCGCCACGCTGGGGTCCGGCGTCATCATGTTGTTCGACGACTCGATCGACATGCGCGACATCCTGATGCGCATCGCGTCGTTCTTCCGCGACGAGTCGTGCGGCCAATGTGTGCCGTGCCGCATCGGCACCATTCGGCAGGAGGAAGCCCTGCACCGCCTGGCGGCCGCGCCCACGGAAGGTGCCGCCGCCCGCGAGGTGGCGCTGATCAATGATCTGGCGAAGGTCATGCGTGACGCGTCCATCTGCGGTCTGGGGCACACCGCCTCAAGTGCGATCGAAAGCGCGTTCCTGAAACTGCCCATGGTGGCTCAGGAAGCCCGGTCGTGATTCCAGCCGTTCCGCTGCCGTTCGTGCGCACCGTGGAGGCGACGATCGACGGCCAGACCGTCCGCGTGCCCGAAGGCACAACGATCCTCAACGCCTGCGCGTCGGTGGGCATCGACACGCCGACGTTGTGTTACCTCGAGAGCCTGACGCCGGTGAACGTCTGCCGGGTCTGCGTCGTGGAGGTGGAAGGCTCACGTGCCCTGGTGCCCGCCTTGCTCCCGGCCGGTCGATCCCGGCATGGTGGTGCACACCGACTCCGAGCGTGTGCGGCACAGTCGCAAGCTGGTGTTCGAACTGCTGGGGTCGTCGGTGGATTTGTCGACGGTCGACCCGAAGTTCCGCGCGGACATGGCGAAGTACGCGGCGGCGCCCGAGCGATTCGCCGCACACGACCCCGCCGGCCCTGGCGGCGACGTCGCGACCGCGACGGTCGCGCAGCCCGTCAAGATCGACAACGACCTGTACGTCCGCGATTATTCGAAGTGTGTGCTCTGCTACAAGTGTGTCGAGGCCTGTGGCACCGACGCGCAGTTCACGTTTGCGATCGCCGTCGCCGGCCGCGGCTTTGGCGCCACGATTGCCACGGAATTCGACACGCCGTTGCCCGACTCCGCCTGCGTCTACTGCGGCAACTGCATCGGCGTGTGCCCGACCGGCGCGCTCATGTTCAAGTCGGAACACGACATGCGCGCGGCCGGCACGTGGGACGAGGCGCAGTAGACCGTCACCGACACCATCTGTCCCTACTGCGGTGTCGGCTGCACGTTGCAGCTCCATGTGCAGGACAATTCGATTGTGCGTGTCACGTCCCCGCACGACCACGACGTCACCAGCGGCCACCTGTGTATCAAGGGCCGCTTCGGGTGGCAGTTCGTGCAGAACCGGTAGAAGAGGCGCGCGTGTGGATGCCAGATGGACAGGAGTCGTTGTGCCGTTGAGTGACATCGAAATCGCCCAGAACGCAAGGATGAAACGTGTCACCGAGGTGGCCGCCGGTCTCGGGATTCCCGAGGATCGCCTCGAATCCTATGGGCACTACAAAGCCAAGGTCGCGCTCGACTTCGTCGACAGTCTCAAGGACCGTCCGGACGGCAAACTCATCCTGGTCACCGCCATCAGTCCGACGCCCGCCGGGGAAGGAAAGACCACGACGACCGTGGGCCTCGGGGATGCGCTGAATCGCATCGGCAGGAAAGCGATCATCTGCCTGCGTGAACCCAGCCTCGGTCCGGTATTCGGCATGAAGGGCGGCGCGGCGGGGGGCGGATACGCGCAGGTCGTGCCGATGGAAGACATCAACCTGCACTTCACCGGCGACTTCTCGGCGATTGCCCTGGCGAACAACCTGCTGGCGGCGTTGATCGACAACCACATCTACCACGGCAACACGCTCGGGATCGACGTGCGCCGCATCCAGTGGAAACGCGTCGTCGACATGAACGACCGCGCGTTGCGTCAGATCGTCGCGTCATTGGGCGGCCCCGGCAACGGCTATCCCCGCGAGGACGGTTTCGACATCGTGGTGGCGTCGGAAGTGATGGCGATTTTCTGTCTGGCCATCTCGCTGCACGATCTCAAGGAACGCCTGGGCAACATCGTGGTGGGCTACACGCGCGACCAGAAGCCGGTGCGGGCGCGCGACCTCAAGGCCCACGGCGCGATGACCGTGTTGCTGAAGGACGCGCTCAAGCCGAATCTGGTCCAGACGCTCGAGAACAACCCGGCGTTCGTGCACGGCGGGCCGTTTGCGAACATCGCACATGGGTGCAACTCGGTCATGGCGACCCGGACGGCGCTGAAGCTGGCCGACTACGTGGTCACCGAGGCCGGCTTCGGCGCCGACCTGGGCGCCGAGAAGTTCGTCGACATCAAGTGCCGGAAGTCAGGCCTGCGCCCCGATGCGTGTGTGATCGTCGCCACCATTCGTGCCTTGAAGTACCACGGGGGCGTGGATCGCGCGGCGCTCGGGCAGGAAGATCTCGGCGCGCTGGAGCGGGGCCTCGCCAACCTCGATCGCCACGTCCACAACGTGCGCGACCACTACGGGCTGCCGTGTGTCGTCGCGATCAATCGGTTCCCTGACGATACGGACGCCGAGATCGCGAAGCTGCAGCAGAGCGTGGCGCACCGCGGCGTCCCCGTGATCCTCGCGACCCACTGGGCGCACGGCGGCGCCGGCGCCGAGCACTTGGCCAGGGCGGTGGTCGGTATCATCGACCAGGGGCCGTCGAACTTCCACTTCGTGTATGAGGATGCGCTGCCGTTGTGGGACAAGATGACGGCCATCGCCACGAAGATCTACGGTGCCGCCGGGATCTTCGCGGACGCCAAAGTGCGTGGCCAGATTCGGAAACTGCAGGACGACGGGTACGGACACTATCCCGTGTGTGTGGCCAAGACCCAGTATTCGTTCGCGACCGACGCCAGCCTGCGCGGCGCGCCCTCAGGGCACACGGTCAACGTGCGCGAGGTGCGCCTCGCCGCGGGCGCCGAGTTCGTCGTGATGGTCTGCGGCGACATCATGACGATGCCGGGTCTGCCGAAGGTGCCGTCGGCCGAACACATCGATCTCGACGACAACGGGCGGGTCGTGGGTCTGTTCTAGAGTGGCGTCAGAGTTCCTTGAGTTGGTCCAGCCAGTCGGAGAGATTGTCGCCCTGGTCTTCGGGATTCGCTCCGTGTTCCCTGGTGTGGTCCACCCACTGCACCGCCGTGGCCAGCGACGCGAGCAGCGCCTGACGCGTGAAGGGTGTGACGAGGTAGGCGAGGACGCCAGCCTGCATGCTGATTTGTGGCGGCACGGAACTGACGCCGGTCGCAAGCACCACGGCCGACATCGGGTACAGCTTCCGCAGTTCGGCCGTCAGCCACAGGCCGTCGTGGCCGGGCATCTGGATGTCGCAGAAGATCACGTCACACGGCACCTGCGCCATGGCGGCCAACGCGGCTTCCGCGTCTTCAGCGTCGTACAACTCGTGACCCGAGTGCTCCAACTGACGCCGCATCAACGCTTCCATACGCCGGGTATGCGCGCTCCTCGCGCCTTGTCGGCCGGGCGCCTCGACGCCCAGGATGTTCACCTTATTTTGCGGAGGGCCCTAAGCCTCCGAAGGCAGCTTACCAGACACCACGCGGCCGCGCCCTGCGGTCTGTTCAGAACGCATTCTGCCGGTGATCGATCAGCCGCGGATTCCCGGCGCGCCGGTGATAGAACCCCTTCAGATGGTCGAGCGACGTCCTGTGGGAAGCGTGGCGGCGTGTGAAGAAGAACCGCGGCGCGGCAGGGGTCGATGCGATGACTCACCACGCCGCGCTCGCGCGGTGTGCACAGTAGGATCTCCCAGTGGCGCCGCTGTTTCCGATCGTGTACGAGGATGACGACCTGCTGGTGGTGAACAAACCCGCCGACCTGGTGTGCCACCCGACCAAGGACGGGGAAGGCTCCAGCCTCATCGGCCGTGTGCGGCTGTATCTCGGCCACGCGGAGGGACGTCTCGTCCATCGGCTGGATCGCGAGACCAGCGGCCTGGTGGTACTCGCGAAGAACGGCCGTGTGGCGGGAGAACTCGGCCGGCTGTTCGGCGGCCCGGCCGTCCAGAAGGAGTACCTCGCGATCGTGCACGGCACGGTGGCCGCCGACGAGGTGCAGATCACGGCCGCGCTCGGGCCCGATGAGGCCAGCCCGGTCGCCATCAAGGCCAGAGTGCGCGAGGATGGCGCGGCCGCGCGGACCGACGCGCGGGTGGTGCGCCGGTTCACGCGCCCCGAGGGCGCGTTCACGCTGCTCCGCGTCACACCCCGCACGGGCCGCAAACACCAGATTCGCCTTCACCTCGCCCACGCCGGCCATCCGATCGTGGGCGACAAGTTGTATGGCGACGACGAGCTGCGGTACCTGCGGTTGGTGGAGGGCGCGCTGACCGAAGCGGACGCGCGCGCGTTGCTGTTGCCGTGCCAGGCGCTGCACGCCTGCCGCCTGGCGATGATCTGGCGCGCTCGACCATGGCAGTTCGAGGCGGAACCGCCGGCGTCGTTCCTCG
>JBCKZS010000050.1:0-21222 GCA_038918905.1 Vicinamibacterales bacterium | reverse complement strand
GAGCTCGACGCGATCGCCGACTTCGCGCACGATCGCCTCGCCGCCAAGGTCTGGAACCTCTACTTCCTGGTGCCGACGGGGCGCGGGCAGTTCGTGTCGGACATCACCCCCGCGCAGTACGACGAGGTTCTCGCCTCGCTCTACCGGATCCAGGGGAAGTACGACCGCCGGATGCTCGTGAACGCGAAGTGCGCTCCGCACTACCTCAAGACCGTTCTGGAGAATGCCGGCGACGAGACCGACCCCGGTCTGTCCCGGATCAGGACCTACTCCGGAGGGGCCGGCGGGTGTCCTGCGGGGACGCATTACATGGGGATACGGCCGAACGGGGATGTCACCCCTTGCCCCTACCTCCCGGTCTTCGCGGGGAACCTTCGCACCGCGAGTCTCGCGGACCTCTGGACCTCCTCGGGACTGTTCACCGACATTCGCCGCCGCACCTCGCTCGGCGGGCGGTGCGGGGCGTGCGAGATGAACGGCCACTGCGGGGGCTGCCGCGCCCGGGCCTACGGGATGACCGGCGATCTGATGGCCGAAGATCCCCTCTGCACCCACACCCCCGGCACGTTCGCTGGGTCCCCCCTTCTCGCCATCCGCGGCCCCGCCGGAGCGGAGCCCCCCGGTCTAATAATCGAGTACGGCCCCGAATCGCCGAAGACCATCGCCTGGGACGATGCGGCTGCCGAGCGGATGAAGAAGATCCCCGCGTTCGTCCGGGGCATGGTCGTCGGGGCCGTCGAGGAGTCCTGCCGCACGAGCGGCCTCGACCGCGTGACCGTCGAAGAGCTCGAGCGGATCCGCTCGCGGATGCCGACCCCGAAGATGTTCGGTTAGATCGTACGGGCGGTCTACCGGAAGGGGTCCGGTGCGCTCTGCTCCTTGCTCTTTTCCGCCAGCCACTTCTGGAACTCCTCGGCGGTCTGGACGATGACAAATCCGCGCATCGCGTAATGGCCCAAACCGCAGAGCTGGGCGCAGGCGATCTCGTACTGGAACGCGTCATTCCCTTTCCGGGTCCGCATTTCCGCGGTCGTGACGTTGGGGACGAACCAGATCGGGATGGTGAGGCCTGGAATGGCGTCCTGCTTCACGCGAAACTCGGGCACGCCGAAGCTGTGAATGACATCCTTGCTTCGGAGCTTCACGATGATCGGCTTGTTCACGGGCAGGTAGAGCTGATTGAGCATCGTGACGTCGTCCTTCGCGGCCGGATCGGAACGATCAAGTCCCAGCGGGTTCGACGAGACGTCGAGCAACTTGAGGTCCGTGCGGCCGAATTTCCCATCGGGGCCGGCATAGTGGACGTTCCAGGCGAACTGTTCGGCGATGACCCGAACGACCAGCGCTTCGCTCTCCGGGGGCATGGCATCGACCCTCGCGGCCCAGAGCGGGATTGCGAATCCGAACAGGAGAACCGCTTCGACCACGGCCACACCGACCTCGGAATAGCTCGATGCGTGCGACTTGACCCCCGCGTAGTTCGCCACCGGCTGCCGCGATCGCCGGAAACGGATCAGGCAGTACGTGAAGAACCCTCCCCACCCGACGAACAGGACGAGCATGAAGATGTGAACCCAACCGACCATGCCGTCGATCTGCCCGCCGTGAGTCGAAGCGAGCTCCGGGAGTCCGAGCCATTGAGTCATCGTGTTCTCGGTGTCTTCTGGAGCTCCGACCACTCGGTGTCGAGCTCGATGTCCGCGATGCGCCTGGCGCGCTTGCGGAGATAGAAAAAGAAGCCCACGAATCCGCCCTGCACCACAAGCGTGATGGCCAGCAGCACCAGGACGCCGAGCTTCGTCGCGTCGAGCATCGAGGTCTCCTCCGCCCCGAAGCACACCGGGCAGGCGAAGACGGTCGCGCTGCCGCCGATGACCACGACCGCAGCCGTCACGACAGCCTGCCTCGCCGTAGCGAAGCCGTGGCGGGCCGTGCCCTGAGCGAGCGGAGCGAGTCGAAGGGTCATCGGAGCGTCCTCGTCTTGCGCAGGAACCACGAGTCGTACACGATCAGGCCGACCGCCACCGCGAACGCCGCGACGGCTGCGAGGAGGCTTGCGACCCCATCCTCCTGCCTGTACACGCCCAGGGACCAGACCCCGAACAGCCCCGCGAGGGCCGCGGAGAGCAGGATCAGCAGCGCATGGAACCCCCTGAGGTTCATTCGGGAATCCAGAAGCCGTTGCTGTGGGTCACGACGGGAAGCGCCATCAGCGCGACGAAGAAGACAGCGGTCAGTATGAGCACCGCGTAGATCAGCTTCTTCTCCGAGATCAGGTGCATGAAGTAGCCCGCCACCAGGGTTCCCTTGACGGTCGCGACGAACAGCGCCACGGTGATGGCCATCGCCGTTGGGAGGTGGAGATACGAGATCGCCACCGTGACGATGGTCAAGGCCATGAGCGCGACGAAGACGGTGATGTAGACCCTGACGTGTCTGTCGATGTCAGCTGCGTGTTCGCTCGTGAGTTCAGCCGCGTGGTCGCTCGTCATCGTTGCCTTCTACAGAAAATAAAGGATGCCGCCTACAGAAGGTACAAGACCGGGAAGAGGAAGATCCAGACCAGATCCACGAAATGCCAGAAGAGGCCCGAGTGCTCGACCCGGTTGGTGAACCACACCGGGTTTGTTTTCCAGAGCTTCGCGCCGGGGCCCCAGAAATAGGCGTTGACCACCATCCCGCCAAACACGTGGAGCATGTGCAGGCCGGTCAAGGTGAAGTAGAGGGCGAGGAAGTTGTTGGTGCTGGGATAGAGCCCGTCGTGGAACTTGTGACTGTATTCGAAGTACTTGACCACGAGGAAGACGAACCCGAGCAGGATCGTCGCCCCCATGTAGATCCGAAAGGTCCCGAAGCGGTGGCGCATCAGCGATGCCCAGGCCATGACCATCGTGACGGAGGACGAAATCAGGACGACCGTGTTGAACGTGGCGAGCGGGACGTTCAGAATCGTGTCTCCCCGCGGCCAGCTCGGGTTCCCCACACGGATCAGGATGTAGCTCGCGAACAGGGCGCCGAACAGCATGACCTCCGAGGCCAGGAAAAGCCAGATGCCGATCTTGCCGTTGGTCAGACCGGTGTCGCGGCGCACCTCTACGGTGTAGGGGATGTCCATCTCGATCAGGCCTCGTGCTGCGGCGTGAAGTCCTTGGCCGCGCCTGGAACGCTGTACTCGTAAGGCCCGCGGTACGCTTGCGGGGCCTCAACGAAATTGCCGTGCGGGGGAGGCGAAGGAGCCGCCCACTCGATCGTGGTCGCCTGCCACGGGTTGTCCCCGACCTTCGCCCCTTTCCAGATGCTCCAGAAGAAATTGAAGATGAAGGGAATCTGGAAGATCGCGAGAGTCCACGCGCCCCAAGAGGACACGACGTTGAAGTGGAGCACCGGCTGCGCGAAGTCGTAGATCGCCCCACCGTCGAACAATCGCCGCGAGACGCCGGCCATTCCCATGAGGAACATCGGCATGAAAACAACGTTCATGCAGACGAGCGTGCCGAAGAAATGGATCTTGCCGAGCGTCTCGTTCATCATCCGTCCGGTAGCCTTCGGAAACCAGTAGTAGAGCCCCGCGAAGAGGCCGAAGATCGTCCCCGGAGCGACGACGTAGTGGAAGTGGCCAATGACGTAGTAGGTGTCGTGCAGCGGGATGTCCGTGATGTTGAAGGCGAGCGGAAGCCCCGTGAGCCCGCCGATGCCGAACATCGGAAGAAAGGCGACCGCGAAGAGCATGGGCGTGTTGAAGCGTATCGATCCGCCCCAGAGCGAGATGATCAGGGCCGTGAGGATTACGACCGATGGGATCGAGATGATCATCGTGGTCGTCTGGAAGAACGCCGCCATCTCCGTGCCCATGCCGGTCATGAACATGTGGTGCGCCCAGACGATGAACGACATGAAGCCGAGGAACACGAGCGAGTAGACCATCGACCGGTAGCCCCACAGCGGCTTCCGCGTGTTGTTCGCGATGATCTCGGCCACGATTCCCAGAGCGGGAAGGATCAGGACGTAGACTTCCGGGTGCGCCAGGAACCAGAACAGGTGCTGCCACAGAAGCGGGTTGCCTCCGCCGGCTACGGCGAGGACCTGGCCGCTGACGACCAGGCCGCTCGGCAGGAAGAAGCTCGTGCCGGCCAGACGATCCATCAGCTGCATGACCGCCGCGGCTTCGAGTGGCGGGAAGGCCAGGAGCAGGAGGAAGGCCGTGACGAACTGGGTCCACACGAAGAACGGGAATCGCATGAAGGTGAGCCCCTTCACGCGGAGCTGGATCGTGGTCGCGATGAAGTTGATCGCGCCGAGCAGCGACGAGGTGATCAGGAAGATCATCCCGACGAGCCACATCGTCTGGCCCGGCGCAATGATCGCGAGAGGCGCATAGGAGGTCCACCCGGACTGCGCGGCTCCCCCGGGCACCAGAAAACTGACGAGCATCGTCAGGCCGCCGAGGACGAAGGACTGGTAGCTCAACATGTTGAGCTTCGGGAACGCCATGTCCGGCGCTCCAATCTGGAGCGGGAGGACGAAGTTCCCGAATCCTCCGACGGCGAGGGGGACCACGCCGAGGAAGACCATGATGGTGCCGTGCATCGCGCCGAGCTCGTTGTAGAAGTCGGGCAGCATCGTCCCGCCCGGCATCCGCGCCTCGCCGAGGAGGTTGCCGATCAGCGGCAGCGCGGCGCCCGGGTAGGCGAGCTGCCAGCGCATGAGCATCATCAGCGCAAAGCCGAAGAGCAGGAACAGGAGGCCGGTGATGGCGTACTGGATGCCGATGACCTTGTGGTCGGTGGAGAAGACGTACTTGCGCCAGAAGCCGAGCTCCTCGTGATGGGCTTCGTGCGCGCCGTGCAGTGCGGGTGCGGCGACGGCTCCTGGCTGACTCATTCGGGTGCTCCCCGGGCCGCTACTTCGCGGCGGGCATGGCGAACTTGAAGTTCTGGGCCTTCGTACCGCTGGCGCCAACCGTGACCGAGGCCGTCTGCGTCCCCAGCCTCTCATGCCAGGCGGTGATCTCGTACGTCCCCGGGTCGAGGCCCGAGATCGTGAACTTCCCGTCCGTGCCCGTCGCCGCGAAGAAAGGATGGGTGAAGACACCGATGTAGGCGGTCATCCACGGGTGCACGTCGCACTTGATCTGGAAGACCGGCTCCGGCTTGGAGAACGTCGTGGTCGTCTCCTTGAGCGTCGGCGGCATTGGCTTGTTGAATGACGTGTTGATCTTGGGGAGCGAGTGGACGTTGTGGAGGATGCCGTCGGAGTTGAGGATCCGGTAGGCCTGACCGACCATGATCCCCTGCGCGTGGGGCATGTACTGACATCCTTTCTGATCAAGGACGACCGGAGTCTTGGGAGCAGGCCAGGTCTTCCCGGCCGGGAGCCCCTTGGAGACCCACACCACGACGTTCGCCATGGTGTTGCCGTTGCCGAGCACCAGCATCTCACTCGGCACGGGTGCCGAGTGCTTCTTTGCGCACGCGGGGTCGGCGTCCATGGCGAGCGGCCTGAGAGCGGGGGCTTTCCCGTCGAAGGTGACGGTTCCGGTGACGGACGAGGCGGCGCCGGCGACGCCCGGCCAGACCGACACCGCGACCAGCCCAGCCGCCAGCCCAGCCACCAGCCACACCCTGTTCCCTGTCCACCGCATGCTCAGCACCTTCATTTGCACACCTCACCTCCGACGTCACCGTCGACGCGACTTTCCACAACAAACTCTACACTAGACCGAATACTTTTCGGAAATTCGCGGACGTGAGACTCTTGTCCGACCTCCGCCTCCGCCGAGGCTTCGGCGGACAGGTCAGACGTTCTCGAACGCGACCGATTCGGCGAGCCTCGGATCGCGTAGCGGTACGAGCGCCTGCCGTCGCATCAGCCAGCTCGCCGCCGCCACGAAGCACCCGCCGACGGCGACGAGCGCGGCCACGTCCAGAGCCGACGGACGGAGCCCTTCGGGATGGAGCGTTGGCATGACCTGCCAGTAGAGATCCACGAAGTGCATGGCGAGGAGCCACGCTCCCCCGACGGCCAGGGTCGCTCCCTTCCGCTTGACCCTCCGCCCCATCAGGTAGAAGAACGGAGCCACGAAATGTCCCGCCATGAGGAAGAGCGAGACCGTCATCCAGGACCCTTCCATCCGCGCCTTGTACCAGATCGTCTCCTCCGGGAGGTTCGCGTACCACATGAGGAAGAACTGGGAGAAGGCGATATAGGCCCAGAACGCCATGAATCCGAACAGGAGCTTTCCGATATCGTGCAGGTGCTCGGCGCTGATGACCGTGTCCAGCAGCCCCGCCCGGCGCATCGCCACCATGACGACCGAGAGAAGCGCGATGAACCCCACGAAGGAACCCGCGAAGAAATAGACGCCGAAGATGGTCGAGTACCAGTGCGGCGTGAGCGACATGATCCAGTCAATCGAGGCGAAGGTCTGGGTCACCGCGAGGACGATGATGGCGGGCCCGGCGAGGCGGCGCAGGCGGGCCGACACCCCGGGATCGCCCGTCACGTCCTGACCGCACGAGCCGCGGTAATAAAGGATGGCGATGAAGGACCAGCTTCCAAAGTAGACCGCCGCCCGGATCAGGAAGAACGGCACGTTGAGGTATGGCGCCTTCCAGCGAAGCAGCGCATCGTGCTCGGCTGCCCCGGGGACGGTCCACGAGTAAAGATCGTGCAGGCCGAGCAACACCGGCAGGAAGAGAGCCGCCATCACGGGAAGCGTGGCGAAGGTCGTCTCGCCGATCCGTCGCAGCACGATCCCCCACCCTCCCTGGGCCGCGTACTGGATCAGCACGAAAAAGAGCGCGCCGAGGGCCAGGCTCAGAAAGAACAGGCACGACACGAGCCACGAGAAGAAGAATTGCTTCGGATTCGCCGCCCCCAGAATCGCGCAGGCCACCGCCCCGAGCAGGGCGCAGACGCCGGCAATGACCGGGATGCGATTCCACGGGTGCCCCGGCGGGATCGTGGCCTGCTCGGGCCGCAGCGCGACGTGATCGCGTTCGTGGATCATTCAGGACTCCAGGAGCTCGACGCTTCGTGCGCCCAGCGATTCCAGCAGCTTCCCGGTGGCCGACGGATCGAACCGGGGATCCCACGATTCGATCGAGATGAAGAAGGCGTCGTCGGTCACGCGCTCGAAGACCTTGGATCGGAAGAGCGGATGGTGGTGCATGGGGAGTTGGCCCAGGCCGAGCATGCCGAAGACGGCGCCGAGCGCGCCGAAGAGGACTGCGACCTCGAAGGTGATCGGAACGGTGGCGGGCCAGGCGAAGTACGGCTTGCCGCTGATCACGAGGGGGTAGGCGCTCGCATGGACCCACCACTGCAGGACGAACCCGACGGCGGCCCCCATCAGTCCCATGACGAGGACGATCCAGGGAAGCGTGGAGCGTCGGAGCCCCATCGCTCGGCTGAGGCCGTGGACGGGGAACGGGCTGTGAGCGTCCCACCGGGTGAAGCCCGCGTCACGCACCCGCTCGCACGCGTGATAGAGGTCCGCCGGCGTCGCGAATTCGCCGAGGATTCCGTAGTACGGCCCCTTCGGGAGCCGCGGGATCAGTGGCATCTGGAAGCTCCATCGGGAGCGGGCTCCGGCGTCCCCAGGGGCCGCGGCGACTTGGCGGGCATTGATCTGGCCTTTGGGGATCTCGCGTTCGGGTCCGGGCTGCCAATGCGGATCGGCCTGCGGCAGGACGGTCTTGACCTCGGCGGTTGCCACCATCGGAAGAAAGCGCACGAACAGGCAGAACATCGTGAAGAAGAGCCCGAAGCTTCCGAGCAGGCACGCCACGTCCCAGATCGTAGGACTGAAGTAGCCCCAGGATGAGGGAAGGAAGTCACGGTGCAGCGACGTGACGATGATCACGAACCGCTCGAACCACATGCCGATGTTGATGACGATCGACAGCACGAACAGGATCGGGATGCTCGTGCGCGCCTTCTTGAACCAGAAGACCTGGGGGCTGATCACGTTGCAGGTGACCATGATCCAGTAGGCCCAGGCGTACGGTCCGACCGCGCGGTTCAGGAACGCGTAGAGCTCGTAGGGGTTCCCGCTGTACCAGGCGGTGAAGAACTCCGTGGCATAGGCGTAGCCGACCATCGACCCGGTCACGAGCATGATCTTCGCCATGTAGTCGAAGTGCCGGAGGGTGATGATGTGCTCGAAGCGGAACACCTTCCGGCAGATCACCATGAGCGTCAGCACCATGGCGAACCCGGAGAAGATCGCGCCCGCGACGAAGTAGGGCGGGAAGACCGTCGTATGCCATCCAGGGAGGAGGGAGACCGCGAAATCCATCGAGACGATCGAATGCACCGAGAGGACCAGCGGCGTCGCGAGCGCTGCGAGGAGGAGATAGGCGGATTCGTAGTGTTGCCATTGCCGCGCGGAGCCCCGCCATCCGAGGGCAAAGATACCGTAGACGAGCTTCCGGGTGCCGGTCTTCGCCCGATCGCGAATCGTCGCCAGATCCGGGATCAAGCCGACGTAAAAGAAGAGGACCGAGACGGTTCCGTAGATGCTGACCGCGAAGACGTCCCAGAGAAGAGGGCTCCTGAAATTGGGCCACATGTCCATCTGGTTCGGGAGCGGGAACATCCAGTAGGCGACCCAGACGCGTCCGATGTGGATCCCCGGGAAAATCATGGCGCACATGACCGCGAAGATGGTCATCGCCTCCGCCGAACGGTTGATCGAGGTGCGCCATTTCTGGCGGAAGAGGAAGAGGATCGCCGAGATGAGCGTCCCGGCGTGCCCTATTCCGACCCAGAACACGAAGTTCGTGATGTCCCACGCCCAGCCGACGGGAACATTGAGGCCCCAGATGCCGATCCCCTCCCAGAAAAGCCACGAGACCGCCACGCCGAGAAGGCCCAGGAGCGCGACGGAAGGGATGAAGAAGAGCCACCAGCCGATCGGCGTCCGCCGCTCGACGGGCCCCGCGACGACCTCGGTGATCGAGTGGAAGTCCGGCGAGCGCAGGATGAGCGTGGGATGGCCCGCGACAGGGTTGTCGAGCTGTTCTGCTTCCGTCTGAGGCAAGGCGCTTAGAATTCCTTCAAGCGGCAGTTTCCATCACCAGTGTCGCGGCAGTCAAGGGATCGATTTGACGGGACCCTGTTCGCGCTCGACAGGAAGGCGAACGCGGCGCTTGCGGCGTCCTCTCCGGATTGCGTGCAGTCGGCGAGGCCGAAGGCGCCGAGCGTACTGCCGGCGAAAAACAGGCCCGGGTGCCGTTGGGCGCGCGACCGGATCCCGGCGATCCACTTCGCCTGCCCCGGTTGGTATTGCGGCATCGAGCCGGGGAACCGGTGCAAGCGGGCGAGCACCGGCTCGTGCCGGATGCCAAGGAGGCGCGCTAACGTCGCGTGGGTGAGGGACACAAGGTGGCCGTCATCATTTTCGAGGACCGCGGGATTCGTCGCGCCGCCGAGGAACGCCCGTAAGACCATCGTGTCCGCGGGACCACGGTCTTCGAACTTCCGGCTGACGTAGCTGCAGGCCAGAATCGGCAGCTTCTCCGCACGGGGCACGAAGAACCCGTTGCTGCGCAGGGGGGCGCCGATCGAAGCGAGGGGATAGGCGAGCGTCACCGTTGCGCACGAGGCGTACTCGAGCTCAGTCAGCATCGAAGACAGCTCCGCATCGAGCGCGCGAACGACCGCTGCGGAGACAGTCGCGGAACACGCAAGCACCAACGCTTCCGCGCTCAACTCTCGACCCTCTCCACAGCGGACGCGCCACACACCTGCGGCGGCGTCGTAGACGATCGCGTCCACGAACGCCCGGGTCTCGACGGTTCCGTCGGGGAGTCGCGAGGCGAGTTCGTCCACGAGGCGGCCGAGCCCCCCCTTTAGAGTGAGGACGCTCCCGTGCCCGCCGCGTCCCTCGGAAGTCGCTCGGCCTGACCGCTCGAGCGCGGCCTTTCGCAGCGCGCGGATGACGCTCCCTTCGCGCATCTCCATGTCGAGAAAACGAGGCAGCGTCAGACGCAGGCTCAGGTTCTCGGCGCGCGCGGTGTAGAGCCCGGCGACGATCGGCTCCGCGATGCGCTCGAGCACCTCGCGGCCGAAGCGCCGGGTCACGAACGACGCGAGACTCTCGTCCTCGACCTCCGCCCCGCGAGCCGCGACCCACGGCTCGCACGCCATCCTCAGCTTGCCGCGCATCGAGAAGAGCGGCGACCGCAGCGCGGGCCACAACCGCGTCGGTGCCATCATCAAGAATCCGTCGGGAACGCGGATCAGTCTCCCCTTCCGGACGATCTCCGTGCCCGCGTGTCGCCCGCCGATCGGGGCCAGATCGGGCGCCAGCCCGATCCGTTCCGCGAGTCGCGCCGCCGCGGGCTTGTGCGCGACGAGGCTGTCGGGACCTCCCTCGATCAGATACCCACCGACCCGCTCCGTTCGGACCTGCCCCCCGAGACGATCGCTCCGTTCGAGCAGTCGGACGGTGAGGGGATCGCCACGCGTCCTGCCGAGCTCGCCGAGCTCAACGAGGCGGTGCGCGGCGCACAGGCCGGTGATCCCGCCCCCGACGACGATGCAGCTCGCGGGCGGGTCGGCCGATTCACGCATGGCGAGAGACGCCGGGCGACGGGAGCCATGCGGAGGCCTCGCGCGAAAGCGTCACCACGGCATCGGCCCACGCATCCGAGGCGTTGACAGCCGGAACGACCGTGAGGACCTCTCCTCCGTTCTCGCGGAAGCTCTGCACCGCTCGGATTCCCAGTTCTTCGACCGTCTCGAGACAATCCGCGACGAACGCGGGGCTCGAGATCACCGCGCGCTTAACGCCTTCGCGCGCGAGCCTCACGACGACCTCGTCGGTGTAGGGACGAATCCACGGTGTGCGCCCGAGGCGCGACTGGAAGCAGATGATCCACTTCTCGACGGGAACCCGCAGGAGATCGGCGAGCCCACGAGCGGTGGCGAAGCACTGGGCCCTGTAGCAATTGCGGTTCGCCTCGACCAGCTGGTCACAGCAGTCCGGCCGCTTCAAGCAGTGCTCGCCGCTCTCGTCGCTCTTGGTGCAGTGCCGCTCCGGAAGCCCGTGAAAACTGAAGATCACTCGCTCGGGATCGGTCCCGTCGATCGCCGGTCGCGCCAGACGGGCGCACGCGTCGAGGAAGAGCGGGTGATCGTAGAACGGCGGCACCACGTGGAGATACGGTGTGTTCCACTCCGCCGCCGCGTGCCGAAACACCTTTTCGATCGAGGAGCCGGTGGCCGCGGAGCTGTACTGCGGGTAGAGCGGGAACACCACGATGCGGTCGATGCCGGCGCGCCGGAAGCGGGCGAGCGCCTCGGGGATCGACGGGCGGCCGTAGCGCATCGCGAGGTCGACCGACACTTGCCCCCCGAGTCGTTGCTGGACCTTCTGTGCCAGGTCCTGGCTGTGGAGGAGGAGCGGCGAGCCGCGCTCGGTCCAGATCTTCGCGTACGCCTCCCCCGATGCTTTCGGACGGAACGGAAGAATGAAGAGATGAAGGACGAGCCACCGCCGCCAGGCAGCGATATCGAGCACCCGCGGGTCGGACAGAAACTCGTGGAGGTACGAGCGGACATCCTTGGGCCGAGGGCTGTTCGGAGTGCCGAGATTGATGAGGAGGAGACCCGTTCGATCTCCCCGGGACGCCGCGCCGTCCAGCATGAGGCGAGAGTCTAGCATTTCATGAGCAGCGGGCAGATCGACGGGCAGCGGGCGCGGACAAAACTGTGACAAATGATGCTGGTGTCCTCGGTACTATATCATTCCAGAGGACATGGCCCTCTCCATCGTCAATCGGCCCCCCGGGGATTCGCCGATCTCGGCGGGTGCACCCATCTGGCGGACGTGCCTCCGCGAGGTGTGGTTTGCCGAGGAGGCCGGCGAACGTTCGCCGCTCGATCGTGGCCCCGCGCCCATCGTCGAAGGCGAAGCGTATCGCCTGCTGCTGGAGATTCTGTGTGGATTGCAGTCCCCGATGCTCGGCGAGACTCAGGTGATGGGGCAGTTCAAGAGCTTCCTGTCGTCGCAGGGCGGCGAACAGGCATGGCTGAGACGGCTCGGGCAGCGATTGCTTGCCGACGCGCGGGAGGTTCGCACGCAACATTTGCAAGGCCTGGGTTCTCGCTCCTACGGCAGCGCGGTCCGCCGTTATCTGAACGAAGTCAGCCACGTCGCCGTGATTGGCACCGGCAAGCTCGCGCAGGAGATCCTTCCGTTTCTCGCCGACGACGGGCGCTCGGTCGATCAGTGGGGACACACGGCCGCGGACCTTCCGTCGGTGACGTTCCGGCAACTGGACGCGCAGGATGATGATGGCGTGCCTTCGGCTGTCCCGACGGCGCTCATCGCCGCGGCGCCCGTGTCGTCCGGCGTGGTTGACCGCGTCGCGGCCCGTTACGGCGCGCTTCGGAGCGTGATCGATTTGCGCGGTGAGCTGGGCCTTGCGGCGTTGCAAGTGGCCGCGCCGATCATCACGCTGCAGCATCTGTTCGCGCAAATGGTCGCCGCGAGCGGATCCGCCTCGCGTCGCATCGAGGCCGCCCGCAGCGACATCGCGTCCCGCAGCCGCCGGTACGAACTCCGCGATGAGCTGCGCCCGTTCGGTTGGGACGATCTGTGCGCGTAAGGATTCTCAGCCGCGCGAGCGATCTGGCGCGGCTCCAGGCATTGCTCGCGAGTCGAGCGCTCCAGGCACGCTGGCCCGATGTGGACGTGACGTTCCTGACTCGGGCCGCTTCGGGCGACAGAGACGGCACGACTCCGCTCAGCTCGCTGCCGGACAAGGGCGCCTTCACCGCCGACCTGTCTGATGCGCTCGCGTCCGGAGCCGCCGATGCGGTCGTGCATTCCTGGAAGGACTTGCCGCTCCAGAATCGCGCCGGCACGCTGGTCGCAGCCACGCTCGAACGCGCCGATCCGCGCGATGTGCTCGTGGTTCGTCAGGACGTCGTGCACACTCGGCCGCGCCTGTTGCAGGTCTTGTCGTCTTCCCCTCGGCGAACCTGGCTGCTCCAGCAGGTGCTGCCCGCATTGTTGCCCTGGCGCGTCGAGGAAGTCGCGTTCGCACCCGTTCGCGGCAATATTCAAACGCGGCTGAGGAAGCTCATCCAGGGTCCGGCCGGCGCTCTCGTGGTCGCGAAAGCCGCGCTCGATCGGCTGCTGGGTTTTGGGGCGCCGTTCGAAGACGCGGCGCGAGACGTGCGAGCGTTACTGGATCAATGTGCCTGGATGGTGTTGCCACTGCGGGAGGTGCCGGGTGCGCCGGCGCAAGGCGCGATCGCCATTGAGACGATGCGCGGCGGCGAGGTAGCCGACCGCTTCCGGGCGATCTCGGATCAGCCGACGTGGGACGCGGTCATGAAGGAGCGCGACGTACTGGCCGCTTATGGTGGGGGCTGCCACGAAGCGGTCGGGGCGACCGTGCTGCCGCGCGCGTACGGCCACGTCGTGAGCATTCGGGGGCGACCCTGCACCGGCCGGCAGGAGGAGGGCTGGTCACTGCTCGAAGCCGGCTCGATTCCACCTCCGGCGCAGGCGGCGAAGATTTGGCCTCGTGCCGACGAACGGCACCACGGCGCGCGGCGTCCATTGGACGCGATGCCACCTGATGGCAACGGCGGCTACTGGATTGCCCGGGCCGAAGCGTTACCTGAACGCTGGCCTGTGTCGGTTGATCGGTTCGTTTGGGTGGCAGGCACGACGACGTGGCGGCGCCTGGCCGCGCGCGGCATCTGGGTGCATGGGTGCGCTGATGGCTTGGGAGACAGCGAGCCTCCGGCGATTGATGTGCTCGCTGGCCGCGAAGTGACGTGGCATCGTCTGACCCACCGCGCTGCGGCTGCGGGCGATGCTGGTGCAGTGGCAACCTACGTGGTCGAGGATGTTCTGCCGGATGATTTGTGCGAACGCACGCATTTCTTCTGGACGAGCGGTACCATGTTTCTCGAGGCGCTCGCGCGGTGGCCGGAACTGCGCAACCGCTGGCACGGCAGCGGACCCGGCCGTACCTGGCGCACCATCATCGGCATGTTGGGATCGACCGCCGACGCGCGCGTATGGCTCGATTATGAGCACTGGCATCGAGACGTCCTGCGAACGAACCCTGAGAGCGACAGAAGAGTCTCATGAACGTCACGACCCAAACCCGTCCTCGATGGTCGCAGCTACGGCTGAGGCAGTCGGCCCACATGCGTGACCTTCTCGCGGAGACGACATTTTCGGTCGCGCAACTAATCCAGCCGCTGTTCATTGTCGAAGGCCTGTCCGGAGCCGAGCCGGTGTCCGGGCTCGGCGACAACGCGCGGCTGGGCGATGCGGCCGCGCTCGAGCAGATTGCGCGCGACCTGGATGCCGGCGTGCGGCATTTCCTGCTATTTGCGGTGCCGCACGAGAAAATGCGGCGCGGCGCGAGCGCCGGCGCACGCGATTTCGATCACAGCCGGCGGACTGTCGCGATGATCAAGGCACGTTTCGGCGACGCCCTGCATTTGTGGGTGGACGTCTGCCTGTGCTCGTCAACCGAGCACGGTCACTGCGCGATTCTCGATCCGGAAGGCCGGATCGACCTCGGGCCAACCCTCGAGGCGCTCGCGACGATCGCCGTGGGTGTCGCCGAGGCCGGAGCGGACGGCGTGAGCCCGAGCGACATGATGGACGGCCGAACCGCGCATTTGCGCGCGGCGCTCGACGAGCGAGGACACGAACGCGTGCCGATCATGAGCTACAGCACGAAGTTCGCGAGCCAGTTCTATGGACCATTCCGCGAAGCCGCGGGCTCGGCGCCGCAATTTGGCGACCGCCGGCACTATCAGATCGACGTCCGGTCGCGCCGCGATGCCCTTGGCTCGAGCGTGCGATGCGCCCAGGAGGGCGCCGATCTGCTGATGGTCAAGCCCGGGATGACATCGATTGATCTGATCGCTCCGATCGCGGAGGCGACTGGCCGACCGGTAGGCGCCTATCAAGTCAGCGGCGAGTACGCGGGCCTGCTGGCCCTTGCCAATCAAGGCTTGATCAAGTTGGACGCCGCGCTGCTCGAGACCTGGTACGTGTTCCGTCGGGCCGGCGCGGCGTACATCATTACGTATGGCGCGAGACAGGCCAGCGGATTGGGCCTGTAACCTCGTGGCGACAAACGTGCTGAGCGTCTCTTCGACTTTGTTCGAACGAGCCTCGCGGGTCACCCCGGGTGGTGTGCACAGTCCTGTCCGCGCCTTTCGCAGCGTCGGCGGCTCGCCAGTGTTCTTCGCTCGCGGCGCCGGGCCGCGGCTGTTTGACGTCGCCGGACGCAGCTACATCGACTTCTGTCAGAGCTTCGGTCCGCTGATCCTCGGCCACGCGGATCCTGACGTCGCGCACGCGGTCCATGAGGCAGTCGATGATGGGTGGTCGTTTGGCGCCTGCGAGCCGTATTCGTTGCAGCTCGCCGAATGGATCACGCACCGGTTGCCGTGGGTCGAGCGCATCCGATTCGTCTCGTCGGGGACCGAGGCGGTGATGTCGGCGCTGAGGGTGGCGCGCGCGGCCACCGGTCGCTCCGGCGTGCTGAAATTCGAGGGCTGCTATCACGGCCACGCCGATGCGATGCTGGTTCAGGCCGGCAGCGGACTGGCCGGACGCGTCGCCGCATCGAGCGCCGGTGTTCCCGCGGGCGTCCTTGGCGACACGCTCGTCGCGCGCTTGGACGACGATGCCGGGATTGCACAGATCTTCGAGCGGTCCGGCAGCACGATCGCGGCGGTGATCATCGAGCCGCTTCCGGCCAACTACGGGCTTCTACCGCAGCGAGCCGAGTGGCTCGCTCGCGTCGCCGAGCTGTGCCGGAACAGCGGCGCGTTGCTCATTCTTGACGAGGTGATCAGCGGATTCCGAGCGGGGCGTGGCGGCATGACGCAGGAGCTCGGCCTCACCCCGGACCTTGTGACCTACGGCAAGGTGATTGGCGGAGGCTTCCCGGTCGCGGCCTATGCCGGCCGCGGCGACTTGATGGACCTGGTGGCGCCTGTTGGACCCGTGTATCAGGCGGGAACATTGAGCGCGAACCCGGTCGGCATGCGAGCGGGACTGGCGACGTTGTCGAAGATGGACGCCAGCGACGGCTGGAACGTTTTGGGCGGGCGCACAGCGCGATTCTGCGCCGAGTTACGTGCCGGCTTCGCGAACGCCGGCCTGCCGATCGACGTCGTCCGGCACGCCTCGATCTTCTGGCTGCATCCGCGGAGCGATCACATCGTGCGGCGGGTCGACGCGATTCCGTCGACACAAGGCGCGTGGTATCGCAGGCTGTTTCACGGGGCGCTGGCGCGCGGGGTGTACCTGCCGCCCTCAGGTTTCGAAGTGTGTTTCCTGTCGATGGCGCACGACGCCGATGTGCTCGATACGGCGCGCACGGCACTGGTGCAAGCCGCTATCGAGGCGGGCGCGCCGTGAGCGACGGAAGATTCTATCGGGCGCTTCGGGGTGAGGCGGTCGATGTGCCGCCGATCTGGCTCATGCGTCAGGCCGGCCGCTATCACACGCCGTACCGGCATCTGCGCGAACGACACAGCTTCGAGGCGCTTTGCCGGACGCCGGCGCTCGCCGCCGAAGTCGCGATGGGCCCAATGCGGGATTTCGATTTCGACGCGGCCATTCTGTTCAGTGATTTGCTCTTCCCGTTGGAGGCGCTGGGGTTCGGTCTGAGCTATGATGACGGTCCGCCCAGGCTCGACGGATCGTTGACGTTCAACCGCGTGGCACACTTTCAACCGCTGCCGGATGCCCTCGAGCGACTGAGGTTCCAGGGCGAGGCCATGCACGCGACGCGCGTGCGTCTGCCGGCAGACAAGGCCCTGCTCGGATTTGTCGGCGGGCCTTGGACGTTGTTCGTCTACGCCGTGGAGGGCACGCACGCCGGTCCTTTATCGCGCGCCAAGGGCTCGCTGGATCTGTACCGCGCGTTCGCCGACCGCATGGTGCCGCTGCTCGTGGAAAACATCGGCCTGCAACTGGAGAGCGGCGCAGACCTCGTGATGATTCTCGACACCGCGGCGGGCGAATTGACGCCCGAGACCTTCAAAGCCGTGATGTCGCCGGATTTGGCCACGCTCGCGCGCGCCTATCCGGCGCGCCTGGGCTATTACGCGAAAGGCCTGCGGCCGTCGCATGTGGACGCTGAGTTCGCGCGGCTGTGGGCCGGCTTGGGGGTCGACATGCGGTGGGATCTGGCCGCGACGCTTCGCGACGAGCAACGTCAGGGGTTCGTGCAGGGGAATTTCGATCCGGTCGCGCTGCAGTTGTCCGGCGAGCCCCTGGAGCGCGAGATCGAGCGGTTCATCGAGCCATTGCGCCAGCTTGATCCCATCGATCGGCGCGGATGGATTTGCGGCCTGGGCCACGGCGTACTGCCCGGAACGCCCGAGGAAAGCGTGCGGACGTTCGTCACGCGTGTCCGAGAGCGATTCGGAGCCGACAGGCATCCATGACAACAGATCTCTTCGCCAAATACGACGTGCCCGTGCCGAGATACACAAGCTACCCGACCGTGCCGGAATGGCGCACGACGCCGACCCCAGGCCAATGGATCGACTCGCTCGCCGCGGCCGTCGAGCGTCCAGAGGCCACCCTCTCGCTGTACGTGCATCTGCCGTTCTGCGAGTCGCTCTGCACGTTCTGCGGCTGCAACACCGTGATCACGCGCAATCACGGGCGCGCCCGCCCGTATATCGATCTCGTCCTCCGTGAATTGGACACCTGTCTGTCGCGTGTGCCCACGCTCGGCGCCCGGCCCGTTTGCCAGATGCATCTGGGCGGCGGAACGCCGACGTTCTTATCTCCGGAACTCCTGGCCGAGCTTCTCGATGGACTCTTCGGCCGACTGCGCCGCACCGAGATGGGCTTCGAAGGATCGGTCGAGGCCGATCCTCGAGTGACGACCCCGGCGCACCTCGAGACGCTGTGCGAGCGCGGCTTCACGCGCCTGTCGCTCGGCGTCCAGGATTTCAATGCCGACACCCAGCGGTTGGTGAACCGGATTCAATCCGAGTCGCTCGTCGCCGAACTGGTGCGATACGCCCGCGAAGGCGGCTACGAATCGATCAACTTCGACCTGATTTATGGATTGCCGGCACAGACCGAGGCGTCGATGCGTCAGACGGCCGATCAGGTGATCGGCCTGGCGCCCGATCGCCTGGCGGTCTACAGCTTCGCGCGGGTGCCGTGGATTAAGCCGCAGCAGCGCAAATTCAGGGACGACCAGATTCCGGTGGGCGCCGAAAAGCGCGCGCTGTTCGAGGCGATCCGGTGTCCGCTGCTCGCGGCCGGGTACGTCGAGCTGGGTATGGATCATTTCGCCAAGCCGCACGATGGCCTCGCTCGCGCAGCCGCCGCAGGCACGATGCATCGCAATTTCCAGGGCTACACCGAGCGGCGGACGACCGCGCTCCTGGCCCTGGGGGTGAGCGCGATCTCGGAAACTCCCGACTGTTATCACCAGAATGAGAAGGTCATTACCGTGTACGAGCACCGCGTACGGCGGGGTGAAATCCCCACGCTCCGAGGACACCGGCTCTCGGACGACGACCGCCGGCGCCGCGACAAGATTCTGTCGCTGATGACGACGTTCCGCGCGCCGCTCGACGCCGCCGAAATGGATGATGCGCGCATGTTCCTTGCGCCGCTCGTCGAAGATCAACTCGTCACGATCGAACAAGGCGAGTTGCGCATCTCGCCCGGCGGTCGGCCATTTCTCCGCAACGCGGCGGCGTTTTTCGATCGGCACCTCCGCAGCAGTCAGGCAAGCGGCCCGGTCTATTCGAGAGCGCTGTGACCATCCACGTGAACGCGGTAATGGAGATAGAACATCGCGGCGCCCCAGCCGAACATCGCCGTCGCGAGGACGAACGGAATGAAGGTCCAGACGAGCTCGAGCGTGAGGGAGCCGTGAATGTCGGCGCCGACGGCGTCCGGATTCTGGCGGTGGTATTTCAGCGCAAAGACGACGATGAGTGCGATGACGAGAATCGCGAGGAAGGCGCACACCGCCACGATGAACAAATAGAGCGGATCCATCAATGTCATCCGGTTCGCCACGAAGGAAAGCTGAGCGTTGCCCGTGGGCGGAGGTGTCGTGTTCACGATCTATCACCGCGACCAGTAGTCGGCCCGATCGGGAATCACCCAGCGAATGCCGCCTCTTGGGTCTTTGGTGTCGCCGGGAAAACGCGGAATCAGGTGGACGCGAAGGTGCTGAACGGTCTGACCGGCGGCGGAGCCCTCGTTGATGCCGATGTTGTATCCGGACGGCGCGTGATTCTGGCGCACATGCTCTTGCGCCAGGTCAAGAAGCGACAGCATCGCCTCACGTTCCGCCGGTGTCGTCTCGAAGAAGGATTCGACGTGCCGCTTCGCCACAATGAGACTGTGCCCCGGCGAGACCGGGTGGGGGTCGAGAATCCACGCCATATATTCGTTCTCACCCAGAATGCTTTCTGCGCGGAGCGTACAGAAAGAGCACGGCTCGTCCGACGGCACGTCTTCAAAGGCCCAGGGTCCCCAATAACGGATCTCGTGCCCGTGCGCCTTGAGGACCCGGAGCACACGAGCCTTCTCCTCGCTCTTTCGGTTGTGAACCTTGACGCACAGCAGGGTCGCTCCCCGGCGGAGGGCCTCGTCGATGCGGCGGTTGGGCCCGCTCTCGTCTCCCACCGCGGCTTCGAGCCTCCGCAGCAGCTGGATGACCCTGCCGTGCTCGCGTCCTGACAGATCGAGGCGCCGAGCGCCCTGCTCGCCCACGAAGATGTCAATGTCGTCTGTCCCGACACCGTCCTCCTCGAGCGCACGCACTGTGGCCATGGCCTCCTCCTCGCTGTCGATCAGACCGGTCACCCGGTGGACGAGCGCGAACAGGTGGCCGCCCGCGTACAGATCAGGATTGATTCTGGCCATAGTCTCCCGCCGATGTAACGCGAGCTTGCTCGGGGATTTCCTTTTTCAGCCTTATATACCAACTCGCATCCACAAGAAATAAGTTTCTTCGTTGCACGTCATCCAGTTTCCTCGCCCCACCCGGTCACCCTACTCCAAGGTTGAACCCCTCACGCGACTTTCTTCCCGGATGTGTGGGAATGGAGAACCGGCTGATTCCAATGCAAAGAGCCCCCCAGCCGTCGGATCCGGTCCGGTCAAGACCGGTTTACTGACCGGATGCCCGAGTGGATTCAGGTTGGCAGGAGGTGTGAGCAACACGTCTCCGAAGGAGCCCATCGGCCGGCGCACCAGCACGCCGGCTGTGGTCACTTGTCTTGAGAGGCGTGCTAGATACTACGGTGGCCCTGCGTTTGCGGTGCGCGCGCCGGTTGCCTGGTGGGCACCGAGTCCGGCACGCCGAGGTGCCGAAGAATCCGGCCGATGACGGGCGGCACGCGTTGGGTGGAGCCGCGGGACTCAGCTCACGCGGTTCACACGCGGTTGACAGACGCGGTTCACACGCTTGACAATCCGTGGCAGGAGACATGCCACTCTTGCGCAGCGCGCGTGAGGAGGAAGCTCGATGTTCCGTCACCCCGATCCTGAGGTTCTCGTCGTCGGCGCCGGTCCGGTCGGTCTTGTTGCGACGCTGTTCCTGCAGCAGCACGGGGTCCGTGTGGAAGTCGTCGACATGCACCAGCGGACGACTCAACACAGCTACGCGCTCGCGATTCATCCGCGAACACTCCGGATTCTCGACGAAGCAGGGCTTTCCGAGGGGCTGATCGGCGCGGGCCGGACGCTGACGAAGGTCGCCTTCTACGAGGGGCGGGAGAGGCACGCCGAGATCGACTATTCGGCCCTCGCTTCCAAGCATCCGTATCTGCTCGTCATCCGCCAAAGCCTGTTGGAGAGGGCCGCGGAGGAGGCGCTCCACCGGCAGAAGCTCAAGGTCCTCTGGGGACACCGGCTCCAGACCCTCACTGTGGACGGCACCACCCTCCGGGCAGAGGTCGCGAAGCTCGACCAGGTCGCGACCGGCTACCCCGTCGCACGAAGCGAGTGGGTCGTCGTGCGAAGCGAGACGATCCGGCCGGCCTATGTGATCGGCGCCGACGGGTACGACTCGGCCGTGCGGCGGATGGCCGGCATCGAGATGGCCGAGCATGGCGGCGGCCAGGTCTTCTCCGTCTATGAGATCGAGGCGACGGGGGAGCTTCCCGCCGAAGTGCGCGTCATTCTCGATCACGACCTGACGAGCGTGTACTGGCCCCTCGAGGAGGGGC
>JBCKZS010000049.1:0-21532 GCA_038918905.1 Vicinamibacterales bacterium | reverse complement strand
GCGAGTGTGGTCATGAACAGCCTCCGGGACGGGTCGAGCGGTGATGTGAGGTCTCCATGGTGTCACAGCCCGGGTCTCAGGTCTTCGATCGCGATCGTTCGCGCACGATCGTGTGCCAGAGTTCGATCGCTGGTTTCGGAAGTACAACCACGCGGGCATCGACGGTCGACCGCACCTGCCGATCGGCGTCGAGATCGAGGACCTGATGAATGTCCCACGCGTCCTGGGGGCCTCCGGCGTAGAGCTTCAGGAGCACGAGGTCCGGAAGGCTGACAATGGGGATGCCGTCGATGGTGGTGGCATCGGCGCGCAGGACGCACTCGTGCTGCCAGGCACGGCGTCCGACGACCAGATCGATGTCCATGTCACCGGGACGACTGAAGCGCACGACGCCCGCCAGCGGATCGTCGGCGTCACCGCGCCGGATGTCGACGTCGCATCGGCCAGTCAGCGTCACCCATGGCGCTGGCGTCAGACAGCGCGTGTCGTTGGTGAGCAGGTCGACGTCAGCCGTGGCTCTGGAGACACCGTAGGCGGCGAGTGCCGAGGCGCCGATGACCGCGTGAGGGATGGACTCGCGTCGCAGCACCTGCACGACTTCCGTGAGCAGTGTCATGCCAGGAGGGCGTCGTGACAGGCCGAGCGCTGGCGCCCGGCCTGCCGCTGCCGCTGAAGCGCGCGCCGGGCATCCCGCAGCGACACGCCATGCGCAGCGGCAAACGCCCGCGCCGCATCGTCACCGAGCTTCAGCGACAGGTGCACCCGTTCCATGGGGGACAGGGTCTGCAGGCGCTCGCGTTGCTCGCGGCGGAGATCGTCGGCCACACTTTTCACCCGGCCAGTATAGGCCAGCCGTGCCGAACCGGCACGCGCTCAGCGGGTGTGCCTGTAGCGCTCACAGGGAGGACAGGGGCCTGGGAGGCCGGGTCTTCAGACCCGGCATGACGGCTAGAACCCCTGGCTCGCCAGCGCCTCCAGCGCCCCCCGATCGAGGATCACGAAGCCATCCTTCTCGGTGTGCAGCACGTGGTCCTTGCTCCAGCGGCTCATGATGCGGATGCACGTCTCGATCGTGGTGCCGGTCAGATCCGCGAGTTCCTGCCGGGACAGGACCATCGGCACGAACACCCCGCCCCGGTCGGGGCGCCCCATCTGGACCCCGAGCTTCAGGAACAGCCGGGCGAACCGTGACTCCACGCGTCCGCCCGTCAATTCGGCGAGACGCGCCGTCAGTTCCACCAGGCGAATCGTCAGACTGCTGAGCAGACCGCGGACCAGCGACGGTTGGTGTTCCAGCAGCGCGAAGAATGCGGGTCGGGGCGTCAGCAGGCAGGTGGAGGATTCGATTGCGGCGGCCGTCGCGGGAAACGGCCTGGACTCGTAGGCCGCCACCGCGCCCAGCAGGCCGCCCGCACCGAAGATTTCAAGGATGCGCTCGTGGCCGCTTGGCGCGCGCTTGAACACCTTGACCCGGCCGGAGACGATGACGAAGAAGAAGTCCGACGGGTCGCCCTCCTCGAAGACCAGGTGGCCACGTTCGTAGTGGCGGAGGTGCGACACGCCGGCCAGCCGCTCGCGGTCGTCGGCGAGCACCCGCCGGAACAGCGGGATCTGCGCGAGGAGGTCGGCGGCGGGATGTTCCATCCTTCCGCACTTTATGCCAATCGCCCCTCCAGATCGAGGGCCCGGGGGAACAGCAGGGTGTTCTCAAGGTAGACGTGTCGTTGAAAGTCGGCGTCAAACCGCGCCAGGGCGGCGTAGCACCCGGCGTCGGCCTCTGACCAGTCCGCCGGGGGCGTGTAGTCGCGGGTCAGGTCGCGAAGGGCCCCCAACTGGTCCAGCGCGCTCCGGTGCTCCTCTTCCATCATCCGGAGAGGATTCGCGATGGTGCCGAAGGGGCCAGGCGGCAACTGCCTGGTGCCGCACTCGGCCGCGGCCAGTTCGCGGATATACGGGAAGAGAATGTGCTCCTCTTTCTCCAGGTGCGCCAGCAGGTCATCGCCCAGTTGGGCAAACGTGTGCTCCACCATCGAGAGTTCCGGGCGTGAGGGTCCCTGGCTCAGCGCCAGGCGGCGCAAATGGCGGGTGAGGTCTGGCACGGCGTCACGCACATACCGATGGTGGACGGCGACGATGTGCCCGACCAGGGCTCGGAGGTCGCGCCAGTCGTCGGGCAGGCACGCCTCAGGGGGACTGGGAGAGTTCGGCTGGGTCACGCGGGTACCTCCGCACGAGGCTACGCCCGCGCCCGGTGGCCCACATATGACAGCCGTCACATGGGGTGGCGTCCTGGCTGGGCCATAGTAGAGTTCCATGGGCATGAGCACGCCAACGCAGACCGGCCCGTACAGCATTGCGGGCGTAGTGGTTCGGACCAGGCCCGATGATCTGTCACAGGTGGCGGCGCGTCTCGCGGGGTTTCCCGGCGTGGACGTGCACCACCTCGAGGCGTCAACCGGGCGCATCGTGATCACCCTTGAAACCGCACATCCTGATGAGGAGCAGGACCGCCTCGAGCGCGTCCGGCAGGCACCTGGTGTCGTCAGCGCTGAACTGGTCTACCACTACGTCGACCCGCCCGGCCCTGGTGCCGGGCCGCACGACGGGCCCATTCGAGGACCAGTCTGATGGACGCCACGCGACGACGCTTTCTCAAGATGGGGATTGCTGCCGCAACCGGGGCCGCGGTGGGCTTGCAGCTTCCGGAGCACCTGCGGGCGCTCGGCCAGGCGGTGCAGGCGGGCTGGTCGTGGGACAAGGGCGTGTGCCGGTTCTGCGGTGTGGGCTGCGGCATTCAGATCGCCACCAAGGGCGGACGGATTGTGGCGGTCAAGGGAGATCCCGACAGTCCAGTCAATCGCGGGCTGTTGTGCGTGAAGGGCTATGCGAACGCGAAGATTCTGTACGGGGCCGACCGGCTGACGCGGCCCCTGCTGCGCATGAAGGACGGCCGGTTCGACAAGTCCGGCGACTTCGTCGCCGTGTCGTGGCCGCGGGCGTTCGACGAAATGACCGCGCAGTTTCGGCGCGTCCATCGTGAGCTGGGGCCGACCGGCGTCGGGGTCATGGGCTCGGGGCAATACACCATTCAGGAAGGCTACGCGGCGGTCAAACTCGTCAAGGCAGGCTGGCGCAGCAACAATCTCGACCCCAACGCGCGCCACTGCATGGCGTCGGCCGTGGCGGCATTCATGCAGACATTCGGCACCGACGAGCCGGCGGGGAACTACGACGACATCGAACTGACCGACACGGTCGTCACCTGGGGCGCGAACATGGCGGAGATGCACCCGATGTTGTGGGCGCGGGTGGTGGATCGCCGCCTGAGTCACGCGCCCATGCGGCTCATCAATCTCACCACGTTCACCACGCCCACCTCGGCGATGGCCGACATCGAAATCGTGTTCCGGCCGCAGACCGACCTCGCGATCTGGAATTACATCGCTCGTGAAATCCTCGCGCGCAACGCTGTCGACCGGGCGTTCGTCGAGCGCCACTGCGTGTTTGCCACCGGCCCGACCGAGATCGGATTCGCCCTGCGCGACGAGGATCCGCGGGAGGCGTCGCAGGCGCACCGCCGGCAGGCGGGACAGCACTGGCTCATCACCTTCGAGGACTTCCGTCGCGCGATCGCCCCCTACACGCTCGATCACGTCGCGCGCCTGGCGAAGGGCGACGCCGCCGAATCGCTCGACGCGTTCAAGGCGAAGCTGGTGCGGCTGGCCGGCGTCTACGCCGGCCGCGCCCGCAAGGTCGTGTCGTTCTGGACGATGGGGTTCAACCAGCATACGCGCGGGACGTGGGTGAACGAGCAGGCCTACATGGCGCACCTGCTCACGGGCAAGTACGCCAAGCCGGGCAACAGCGCGTTTTCACTCACCGGGCAGCCGTCGGCCTGTGGCACCGCGCGCGAGGTCGGCACGTTCTCACACCGGCTGCCCGCCGACATGGTGGTGGACAATCCCGCGCATCGTGCGCGGGCTGAAGCGGTGTGGCGTCTGCCCGCCGGCACCATCAACCCGCGGCCCGGCAGCGACATCACGCGCATGATGCGCGATCTGGAAGACGGACGGCTGAAGTGGTTGTGGGTCCAGGTCAACAACCCGTTCCAGGCGACGGCCAATGCCAATCACTGGATCGAAGCGGCCCGGAAGAACGACGCGTTTGTGGTCGTCTCGGATGCGTATCCGGGCATCTCGTGCAAGGTCGCGGATCTCATCCTGCCCTCGGCCATGATCTTCGAGAAGTGGGGCGCCTACGGGAACAGTGAACGCCGCACGCAGATGTGGCGCCAGCAGGTGCGCGCGCCGGGCGAAGCGCGGTCCGACCTCTGGCAGATCCTGGCGTTCTCGAAGCGGCTGACCGTTGGGGAGTTGTGGGGTGAGCAACCCGTGCCGGGCCTCAAGGCGGAAGGGGCAGCCGAGGGGCGTCTGCCCAGTGTGCTCGACCGCATCGGCGCGCTCGGCTATCGGCCGGACAGTACGCTCTACGAGGTGCTGTTCGCGACCGATGCCAACCGCCGGGTCGCCTGGCCGGACCCGGTGGCTGAGGGCCACGCGAACGATACCGTCACGCATCTGAGGGAACGCTGGTTTCCAGAGAAGGCGCTGTTCGAGGAATACGCGATCTTCGGCCGCGGTCACGCGCACGATCTCGCGCCCTTCGACCGGTACTTCGCCCCCGACGTGCGCGGTCTGAAGTGGCCGGTGGTCGACGGGAAAGAAACACACTGGCGTTTCAACGAGGCGCACGACCCGTACGCCGCCCCCGGCTCCGGGTTCGACTTCTACGGATCCGCGATGAAGCAACTGCCACGCGGCAACCTCGAGGGCGTCACCGACGCCACACCGGTGGCGCTCGCGGGCAAGGCGAAAATCTTCTTCAGGCCGTACGCCGCGCCGCCCGAGGTGCCTGACGCCGAGTGGAACCTGTGGCTCAGCACCGGGCGCGTGCTCGAGCACTGGCACTCCGGAACCATGACGCGACGTGTGCCCGAGCTGCACAAGGCGGTGCCGGCCGCGCTGGCGTTCATGCATCCGGAGGACGCACAGGCCCGGGGGCTCGCGCGCAACGATGCCGTGTGGATCGAGTCGAGGCGGGGCCGCATCCGGACGCGGGTGGAGACTAAAGGGCGATACGGCCCGCCGCGCGGTTTGATCTACGTCCCCTGGTTTGACGAACACGTCTTCATCAACAAGGTCACGCTCGACGCGGGGTGTCCCATCTCGCGCCAGACGGACTTCAAGAAGTGCGCGGTTAAGGTCTACAAGGCCGAGGAGGCGGTGTGATGACGCGACGCGTGCTGATGGGGCTGATGGTGCTGGTGGCAGCCGTGGCGGCTGTGGTGGTGTTCCGGACCGTCATGCAGGACCGCATGACGGACCCGCCGCCGATTTCGGACCGTGAACTCGGCCTGCGAAAAACGGCGCTGACCGACGACCGCGTGCCGCCGGTGTTCGTGTTCACCGACGCCGCGCCCGGCGATAACGAACGGTTGCCGCGCGCATGGGACGGGGAGCCGCCCCTGATCCCGCACGGCCTCGACGGGTTCCTTCCGATCACGTCCTCGGAGAACACGTGCCTCCTGTGCCATCAGACCGGCAGCACCGATCCCGAGGATCCGCCCCAGGTGCCTTCCAGCCATCTCATTGACGTTCGTGCGGCACCCGCTGTCGTCCGTGAAACGGTGGCCGGCGCTCGCTGGCACTGCACGGCGTGCCACGTGATACAGAGCCGCGCGCCGGCGCTGGTCGGCAACACCTACAAGCGGTGACCGCCAGGATGGCCCCGGTCCCCGCACACTGGCAGGGCGTCCCGCTGCCAATATTCAACGGTATGACGACCGTCATACCAATGCGCCGGGGCCAGGGTCAGTCTCCGCTGAGGCTTGTAATCAGGAGATGGCTGTGGCACCCAGGAAGACCCCCGAGCTGATCGACTTCACGCAGGAGCGTATCCGCGTCCTGCACTTCACGTGGATCGCGTTCTTCATCGCCTTTTACGTGTGGTTCAACATGGCGCCCCTCGCGACGACCATGTTGCGGGCCGAGGGCGGCCCCGACGGGTGGCTGACGCCCGAGCACATCAAGCTGCTGGCCATCGTCAACGTGGCCCTGACCATCCCGGCGCGCATCATCATCGGGGCGTTGATCGATCGCTTCGGCCCGCGGCGCTGCTTCTCGGGGCTCCTGATCGTCACGGTCTTCCCGACCTTGGCCTTTGCCTTCGGGACCACCTTCATGCAGCTCCTGATCGCGCGCCTGCTCCTGAGTACGGTCGGCGCGAGCTTCGTGATCGGCATCCGCATGGTCGCGCAGTGGTTCCCGCCGCGCACCATCGGGCGCGCCGAGGGCTTCTACGCGGGTTGGGGCAACTTCGGGTCCGCCTGGGCCGCCATGACCTTGCCTTGGATCGCCCTCGAGGTCTTCGGCGGCGGGGACAACGGCTGGCGTTACGCCCTGGGCATCAACGGTCTCGTCTCGCTCGCCTACGGCATCGCGTACCTGTTCCTGGTGCGCGACATGCCCGACGGCAGGAAGTTCGTGGGCATGACCAAGACCCAGCCCCTGCTGGTCAGCCGCCGCCGGGACCTGTGGCAGTACCTGCTGTGGTCCTTCCCGCTGGTGGGGGCCATGGGCTTCCTGGCGTGGCGCGCCGCGGGGGTGTCCCTGGGCCACGACGGCACCGAGCGCGTCATCTCGCAGGAGCTGCTCTGGACCATCTCTGTGGTGCTCGGCCTGATCTTCCTGGCCCACGTGCTGAAGAGCCTGCAGGTCAATCTGCCCCACCTGCGCCGGGGGGTTCCGCCGGACCTGAAGGTGCACTTCCCCAGCGTCGCCGCCCTCAACACCACCTACTTCGCGAACTTCGGAGCGGAACTCGCGGTCGTGTCGATGCTGCCGGCCTTCTTCGAGACCACCTTCACCATCGACGATAAGCCGTATTAGGTCGACAGCCTCCCCCTTCTCAGACAGACGGAACCAATGGCGATCTCCATCCCTGCCGCCTGGCTCTGGGAATGCGGCATCGGCGACGGGTCGGCAAGCCTGCGGGATCCAGACCCAGCCGCCATTGCAGACACTGCACGGCGGACAGGCTCCCGAGTACGCAGGAAACGCACGCATCGGCACGTGCCTCGACGGTATCCCGTTGACTGCCAAACAATCGAGGTATCGGGCACGGGCCTTGCGATGGGGTGAGGCGTGGAACTCACGTCTGTGGCCTCCCGGCCCCGGCAGCCCGATCAGGGGGCCCTGCACCAACTGGTCCGCGATCACGATGAGACCTTCCGCGCGCACGCCGCTGGCCGCCGTGACGGTCAGGGGCTGCCCCGTTTCGTCGAACGGGCCTTCGAGGATTTTCTCACCTGTGGGTGTCTGGCGGCGGGGTGTCCGCGATTCCGGTGCGCGTCGTGCCGTCATGATCGGTTGGTCGCCTTCTCGTGCAAGGGCCGCGGCTGTTGTCCCATTTGCAGCGGCCGACGGATGACCGAGCGGGCGGCGCATTTGGTCGATCACGTGTTCCCGGCGGTCCCGGTCCGCCAGTGGGTGCTGACGCTGCCGCCCCGCGTGCGATACGTGCTGGCCTGGAACCACGACCTGTGCCGGGCGGTCGTCGCGGTGTATCTGCGGGCGGTGCTGGGGTGGGTACGTCGTGCGGCCCGGCGTCGCGGCGTGCCCGAGGGGCGTAGCGGGGCGGTGGCGATCGTCCAGCGGTTCGGGTCGGCGCTCAAGTTGAACGTGCACATCCACGCCATGGTGATGGACGGGGTGTTCGTCACGGATGCCGACGGGCCGGTGTGCTTCTCTGCGGCCCGGCATCCGCGTCCCCCGGACCTTGGGCCGCTGCTGGCCACGATCGCTCGGCGGGTGATACGCACGCTGGTTCGGCGCGGTGTCTCCGATGGGACGGACGGCTTCGACCCTGGGGATCCGTGGGCGGAGGAGCTGCCCGTGCTGGCGGGGCTGGCCGCGGCGTCGGTGCGGGGCGTGGCGGCGCTGGGCCCCAGGGCCGGGGTATCCGTGCGCCGATGGGGCGTGCCCCCGGAGGACCCGAACCAGCCGACACCGGGCGACTGGCAGGCGCACCAGCACGGCGTCGATCGGCACGCCGGCATCGTGGTGCGGGCCGAGGCGCGCGACCGTCTGAGCGGCTGTGCCGCGATGCGCGTCGTCCGGCTGTGCCGCTTGCGTTGCGGCCGGCGGTGGGGCAGGAGCGGCTGCGGGTGACGCCAGACGGGCAGGCGGTGTTGGAGGTGCGGCACCGGTGGAGCGATGGCACGACGCCTCTGCTCGTTGAGCCGGTGGCACTGCTGGAGCGGTTGGCCGCGCTCGTCTCGCGTCCTCGCGTCACCCTGGTCTTGTCCCACGGCGTGTTGGCGCCGCGCGATCGTCCCGTGTGTCGAGGACGAACCCGACGAGGTCACGCCCGCGCCTTCCGCGTGTGCGCCGGCGGACAGGGGTGGAGGACGCTGGCCGAATCCGACGTGGGCCGCACTCCTGCAGCGGCGCTTCGGCTGTGACGTGCTGGCGTGTCCGCGGTGCCCGGGGCGGCTGACCCTGGTGGCGTTGATGCGGGACCCGGCCGTCATCGGCCGGATCCTTCGGCATCTGGGGTTCCCGGATGCGGTGCCGCCCATGCGGCCGGCGCGTGCGCCCCCCCCTGCCGTGGGAGGACGACGGCGCGCGTGCGAGGGCGCGCGAAGGCTAAAGAGACCCAGGACCGACATGGCGTGGGTCCGCCGTGGGTGGGTGCCAGGGAGGGCCGGAGGTGTGCCGCGGGCCTGATCGGCACTGGGCGGGAGAGGCCGTTCTTTGACCGGGAGAGGCCGTTCTTGGACGAAACAGCGGTCCGGTGCTACTCTGTGCGTGTTCTTGTGCGTTGTGGGGCGCGGCTGATCCGCCCTGTATGTCTGAGAAGGGGGATTCTGTCGTCTCGGGAGGCCCCTAATACGGCTTATCGTCTCCTCGCCGATCACGATGGCCGGAATACGCACTTGGCCAGTAAAGGCCTCCCAGCGGTCGATCGCGATCTGGACGTAACGCGGCTCGATCTCGATCGCGTCACAGCGACGGCCCAGTTGCTCCGCCGCGATGAGGGTCGTGCCGGATCCGGCGAACGGGTCGTAGACGTCAAGCGGATCGTGGTTCTGCAGCGGACGGCGCATGCATTCGACGGGCTTCTGCGTCCCGTGCCCGTGGCCGGCGTCGTCGCGGGCGGGAATCGCGTTGGCTGCGAAACATCCCCTGACCGTGCCGTTTCCGTGCTAGCGTTTCCTTACCCTACCGGTCGCGGTCCACTAAGCAAAGGAATTCTTGTGACTACCCGACATCGTCGCCTGTGGCGCGGCACCCTCCTGACAATCCTATTGGCCGCCGGATCCACGGCTTTGCTGTGGGCCACCGTGGCTGGAAACGTCGACCGCAGCTACGGCACGAACGGATTCGCGAGGGTGCCGTACGGTGAGAACGGGACAAGTGTGGCGGCATCGGTCCAACAACCGGACGGAAAGATGGTGGTTGTTGGCACGGTCATCACGAAGACTTTCGTGACCACGATTGACTCGATCGGCTTCGAATACGGCGGGGTGGCGATGCGCTTTACGGTTGATGGAGCACTCGATCCGACGTTCGGGGGCGGCGACGGAATTGCGGATTTTAGCCTGGGCAGTGCGTCGTACGACGGTGTAAGCGGCGTCGCCCTGGATTATTCGCAGAATCCAGCCGACCCCAGGATCGTGATGAGCGGGGTGTCTGTGAGAGACCTCTTCAGTCGGCGGGTTTTCGTGGCCGTCCGTCTCACGGCCGCTGGCACCCTGGATCCAACCTTTGGCACCGGGGGGCTGGCCACCACCGATTTCGTCACCAATCCGGCTCTCTCCCACGGGGGTAGTGACGCGTATGCCTATTCCGTCGCGGTGCAGCCTGACGGCAAGGTGCTTCTCGGCGGTACGGCGCAGGACGAAACAGCCCTCCCGAACAGCGATCGCAGCGGCTTCGGGCTGGCGATCACCAGATTGAATGAGGACGGCTCCCTCGATAACAGCTTCTCGCGTCTGCATCTGTTCCTCGTCCAGGAACCTTCTGGGTTCGCGTGGTGCACGAGCCTTGCGGTGGATGAAGACGGATCAATCGTAGCGGTCGGCACGCGCTATAACCAGCGCGGCGCGCTGCGGCCTTTTTTGATTCGCATCGAGGCCGGAGGCGGTCTGCCATCCATGCAGCAGGACCTCGCGATGACGGAGGTATCCGCCGTCAAGATTGTGCCCCGCGCAGCCGGGGAGCGGGGTGACATTTTCGCAGTCGGCAATGCGAACCGCGCGCCGCTCTACGATCCTGACTGGCAGCTGGATTTTGCGGTCGAGCGCCGCCATGCCGACGGGACGCCGGATGTCGGATTCGGCGTCGACGGCTTCGCGTGGGTCGATTTTGGCGGTCGGTACGACGTGGCTCGTGCAGTGAATATCGATCCGCAGGGCAGAATTGTTCTCGTTGGCCCCGTGGGGCCGCAAGGGCCCGACGACCTCGGCATCGCCCGTCTTCTGCCGTCCGGCCAGCCCGATACCGCCTTCGGCGACCTCGTGCCGGCGAGTGTCCCGCCGCGGCAATCGGGTTTCACGAAAATCGACGTCAGGCACGGCGACAGCGCTGCCGGCGTCGGTCAGGATCGCGATCGGATCATTGTTGCCGGCAACTGGTCGGATGGAACGCAGTTCGGCGCCGTGGTCCTGACGCGCCTGTTCGGAGCGGCTTCAGTGATTACGCCGGGCCGCGGAAGGGCGCCCGAAGGGAACGCCGGCGATAGTGTGAGAACGATCCCGGTCACGCTCGACAAGCCGAGCGGCGACACGATCACAGTTGACTATGAAACCTATTTCATGAACGTGTTTGGCGGTCCGCAGGCGACGCCTGGCCAGGATTACGCTCCAGCCTCTGGGACGGTGACGTTCGCGCCGGGCACGACGTCCCAGACAATACCGATCACGATCCACGGCGACACACTGTACGAGGGTTCCGAGTTCATCGCCGTCCGCCTCAAGAACCCGACAGGCCCTTCCAGCCTTAGTGTGACCGACACGACGTTCTACATCGAAGAGGACGATCCTGTTCCGGTGGTGACGCTGGGCGATGTCGCGGTACGGGAAGGCAACAGCGGCACCACTCAGGTTATCGTGCCGGTGAGCATGAGCGCGCCGTGTTCGATGGACACGCTGATCACGTTTGTCACTGTCGATGGCACCGCCACAACGGCCGACGACGACTATGTCTCTGCTTACGCGTATTGGACCATTCCGGCCGGTCAGACGGCGACAACGCTTGCCGTGCTCGTCAACGGCGACGTGAAGCCTGAGTCGAACGAAACATTCGGGCTCAGGCTGATACCATCGGGAGGCGCCGGTCTGTGTGACGTTCGACGCGCGACGAACCCCGCCACGATCACGATTCTCGACGACGACAACAACGTGCCGCCCACTATCACGTCGTTGACCCCCTCGGTGTCGAGCATCTGGCCGTCGAACGGCAAAATGGTTCCAGTCACGGTGCAAGTGGCCGCAACGGGCACACCGGCACCGACCTGCTCCATCAGTTCCGTAAGAAGCAATGAAGGCAGCGCGGTGCCGGGCGGGCCCCAGTGGACGATCACCGGACCTCTCGCGGTCAACCTCAAGGCCGAGCGTCTGGGTGCAGGGATAGGCCGCATCTACAGCACCGTCGTCACGTGCACGAATGCCGCGGGCAGCACGTCACGAACCGTGACTGTGACGGTGCCTCACGATCAGGGCAAGTTAAAGTAGTCTGGCTGTGACGTCACCCCCAACAAAGCCTGGGTCACGGACATCACCTACATCCGCACATGGCAGGGCTGGCTGTACCTGGCGGTCGTCATGGATCTGTTCTCGCGCAAGATCGTCGGCTGGTCCGCGGCACCGACGATCACGAGCGAGGTCGTGCTCAACGCCGTGCTGATGGCGGTCGCAACTTCGCAGGGTCAGCAGCAGCGCGAGGAAGACGGACATCGTCGAGCAGCGTATGTCGTGGCGCCGGCAACATCAACCGTTTCAACAAGAACGGACTTTTCAACAGGCACACCCGACTTTAATCCGATCGAGCAGGCCTTCGCGAAACTCAAAGCGTTCTTGCGCGCCGCGCGGCCCCGCACCTTTGATCACGTCAACACGCTCGTCGCGACCGCGCTGGCGCTCTTCACCCCCACGGAGTGCGCCAACTACGTCCGTCACTGCGGCTATCGAGTCGCTACAGCGATATAGAAAACGCTCTAACCGGTACGATCCAGGATTGAAATCCGGCAACGACGTCAGGATTCGCGTTTCGGTCGCTCCAGACACGGTCAGCGTGATCCCGTTGAGCGTCACGCGCGGCTGGCGCCGTCCGCGCATCAGGTTGCGCCCGTTGATGGTCAGCGTGTGGTGCGCGAAATCAGGAATGGCGCTGACGATCGCGGAGTGCGAGTCATCCGCATCGGCCAGCGCAGGGACGGCGAGGGCGGCAAGCAGTGCGAGGGCAGCAAGGAACGTCTTTGCAAGGCGGAGAAACATGTAGGCTCCTAACAGCCCGTGGTACAAGTCGCGTTCACTGACGAGTTGACGGCGAGGTTCGTCGGTGAGCCGAACGAACGGCGCCGAGCGATCATCACCCGATCCGACGCGATCGCCGCCACACGGGCGCGTGCGTCGGCGAGGAGCACCAAGACCGCGGCGATCGCGGCCGCGGGCGCCGTGGTCCTTGCCAGGACCAGCTCGCGATCGCGCACGTGCAGGACGAAGGTGCCCTCGGGCGTGGCGGCGACGACGGCGCCGCCATCAAAGGGGGTGTCGGCGCGGGCAGCGATTATGGCGCCCGGGCACCCCGACCACCGGCAGCGCCTAGTCTCCTGCGTACCGTAAGTTAGTACACGAATTGTCTGTACCCGTGGCCGCGTTTTCGGTACGGTGTCGGGCATGTTTCAGCCCCGCCTGTGTGTGGTGTTGCGGCTGCGGATCGTGCGCAGTTGATGGACGTGGCCGCGAATGGCCGGACGGCGCAGAAGATCGCCACGCGCGCGCGTGCTGCTCTGGTTGGCCGACCGGGTCGGCCCGACCGAGGTCGCGCGGCGCCTCCGCATCAGTCGCAATCACGTGCACTACTGGGTCCGGCGATATGTCGCGCACGGCGTCAGCGGGGTGGTGACCGATGCGCCGCGGCCCGGGCGCACGACGGGCCTCACGCCGACGCGCGTGGCGACCATCGTCACCGCGACGTTGACGCCGCCGCCCGGGGCCACGCACTGGAGTACGCGCACGATGGCACGCGCCCAAGGCGTCAGCAACGAAGACGATCCGTAATATCTGGCACCAGCATGGGTTGCAGCCGCACCGCCAGACGCGATTCAAACTCTCGACCGATCCGCACTTCGTGACCAAGCTGCGCGATGTCGTCGGGCTGTATCTTCAACCGCCGGCGCAGACCGTGGTGTTCTGCGTCGATGAGAAGAGTGGCATTCAGGCGCTCGACCGCACCCAGCCCGTGCTGCCGCTCCGGCCGGGACTGCCCGAGCGGCAGACGCACGACTATCGACGCCATGGCACGACGTGTTGCGTGCCCCCGGAGGACCCGAACCGGCCGACACCGGGCGACTGGCAGGCGCACCAGCACGGCTTCGATCGGCACGCCGGCATCGTGGTGCGGGCCGAGGCGCGCGACCGTCTTGAGCGGCTGTGCCGCGATGCGTGACGGCCGGCGGTGGGGCAGGAGCGGCTGCGGGTGACGCCAGACGGGCAGGCGGTGCTCGAGGTGCGGCGCCGGTGGAGCGAGGGCACGACGCCTCTGCTCGTTGCGCCGGTGGCACTACTGGAGCGGTTGGCCGCGCTCGTCCCGCGCCCTCGCGTCACCCTGGTCTTGTCCCACGGCGCGCACCGCGCGCCGCGTGGCGGCGCGCGATCATGCCGTGTGTCGAGGACGAGCCCGACGAGGGCACGCCCGCGCCTTCCGCGTGTGCGCCGGCGGACAGGGGTGGAGGACGCTGGCCGAATCCGACGTGGGCCGCACTCCTGCAGCGGCGCTTCGGCTGTGACGTGCTGGCGTGTCCGCGGTGCCCGGGGCGGCTGACCCTGGGGGCGTTGATGCGGGACCCGGCCGTCATCGGCCGGATCCTTCGGCATCTGGGGTTCCCGGAGGCGGTGCCGCCCTTGCGGCCGGCGCGTGCGCCCCCCCCTGCCGTGGGAGGACGACGGCGCGCGTGCGAGGGCGCGCGAAGGCTGAAGAGACCCAGGACCGACATGGCGTGGGTCCGCCGTGGGTGGGTGCCAGGGAGGGCCGGAGGTGTGCCGCGGGCCTGATCGGCACTGGGCGGGAGCGGCCGTTATTGACACGGGAGAGGCCGTTCTTTGACGAACCAGCGGTCCGGTGCTACTCTGTGCGTGTTCTTGTGCGTTGTGGGGCGCGGCTGATCCGCCCTGTCTGTCTGAGAAGGGGGATTATGTCGTCTCGGGAGGCCCCTAATACGGCTTATCGTCGCTACAAGGTCCAATTGCGACTGAAGCGATTTTTGAGGGATATCATCGAGCGCGGCGCGAACAAGTACGAGTACATGAGTCGCGCGCGGTCGCTGTTGTGGGCTCTTCTCTGCCAAGGGATGCTCAATGATCCAAAGCTTCAGGCTCGTGCCGATGAATTCGGACAGTCCCTGAGTACGGAAGCTCAGTTCACGGATTGGGCATCTGGAATTGCAACTACCCGGTGCCGTTTCATTATTGGCGAGGTTGTGAACGACAAGCTGTATGCACCGAAGGCCGCAGAAGGAACCTTCAGCTTCCTGCGAACGGCCGCGGCCTACAAGCGGTCGATGGAGATCGCGCACAAGAAGTGGAAATGGGTGGAGAAGCGCCTGAAGTAGGCGTAAGCCTCCCCCAAGAGATAGACGGTCGGCATAGACTGGTCTCGATGGCCGGCCCTGTCGACCCTGCTGAAATCATGACCTCGGCCGGTACAGCTGCCCCGGGCGCTGGCGAGCATGACCCCGAATGGATCCCAGAAGCGGAGGGGGCTGCAGACGTCGTCATCAAAAGATGGACGCAGCGAAAGATCGACGCCCTCCTCCGTGAACGCGGTCTCGATGACGAAGTTGAAACGACACGGAGGTTCGTCATCGAGACGATCCCCGAGTACGCTGACCGGTTCCTTCTGGAGTTGCTCCAGAACGGCCACGACGCGCTTCCCGTCGAGGGGCACGGCCGGATTTGTATCGAGTTGAATCTCGATGCCATGCCTCATGGAGAACTACTCGTCGGAAACACCGGGACCCCCTTTCGCTATCGAGACTTCCGATCGCTCTGCCGAATGGCACAGAGTGAGAAACGCCCAGGAGAAGGGATCGGCCACAAGGGTGTGGGCTTCAAGTCCGTGCTACAGGTAGCCCCACAACCTGAGGTCTACTCTGCCGCTGTCGACCGCGCGCAGGATGCATTCCACGGGTTTTGTTTCACCTTCCCTGACCAGGCTCGATACCGCGAACTCTTGGAGGATGCTGGCGACGACGTCCCGCGGATGACGCCGTACTCGCTTCCCGTTCCGCTCGTAGTCGCACAGCAACCAGCCTCTGTTCGACGACTCGCCGCGTCTGGATACTCGACAGTCATCCGGCTCCCGCTCGGGCCGCTTGCGACGCCAACCGCCCGTCTAGCCGTCCAGGACATCCTGTCGTCCTCCGCACCAGTGTTGCTGTTCCTGCATCGAATCGGCGAATTGGCGGTCAGTATCCAGCACGAAGGAACGTCCCAGAAGCATCGCCTTACGCGAACTGCCACACAAGTCGTTACCGGGAATCTCGCAAAGGTCGAGGAGATCGATCTGGCTGAAGCCGGGCGTTTCCTGATGGCCACCGGCAGCGCGGACGGGTCGATGTTCGAGAAGGCAATCCGCGAGGATGTCGCCGCGCGTCGGACCAGCGAACGCTGGCTCGAATGGACAGGTCAACCAGAGGTGTCCGTGGCCATTCCACTCCAGCCAGGAACCGATGATCGTTTGTACTGCTATCTGCCGATGCAGGACTCTGCCCATTCCCCTGTCGCTGGGCACGTCAATGGACCATTTGCGATCGGCCTGGCCCGAAAGGAGTTGATTCCGGGTTCGCGCATCAACGAGGTGCTTCTTAACGCAGCGGCGGACATCTCCGTGGACGCGGCGACTGAGCTCAGAGTTCACCCGGAGTTCCGTCGTACCGTTGTCGACCTCATCGCATGGCCACATGACGGGATTCGTGTTGTTGAGGCCCTGCGCCGACGGGGGGAAGATCCCAAACTGGTTGCGATTTTGCCCGTACTCGGGGACCGGGATTGGGCATCATTCGCGGAAGCACGGTGCTGGGACCCGGAGGGCACGACCCAGCTAACCTCCACTGCAGTCGCAGGCTTGGTCGACGACGCATTAGTCGACCCGGCGATCGGTCGAGAGCGGTTGGATGCAATCGTAAGGTTTGGATCGGAGAATCTCGATCTGGCCCTAAAGCCGCCTCCCGAACAGGTCGCCGGTTGGACGGAAGCCGTCGCGCGCCAGTTGCACCGACGTGAAAAGGGGATCTCACCTCCAGCAGCAGCCTGGATCGACTTCTACGATGACCTCCCACGAGCGTTCCTCGGCGAGACTGGGCGCGCTCTCGCCGGAAGGCGGATCCTGTTAGGCGAGGAGAAGGAACTCCTCGAGACCTGGAGCGACGCGGATTCTCCTCAGACTCGCGGAAAGATTCGGCGCGCGGTTTTCTTCGCACGTACTGCGCTCGAAGATCCCGATGCGGACGCGACCGATGACAGCAGTGTGCCTGGTTCGTTACGACGTGTCCTGACGCGGGTTCATCCTGACCTTGACTGGTTTGTCCCCGGCGAGGGCCGCCGGAACCGGCCCGGACGAGTATTCCTCGAACAGCACGATCTTGTCCGGATACCCCGTATCCAGGATCTCCTTCGGCTGGTCGAACGGGTCCTTCATAGATCCCGCAGCACACAGGTGTGGCGAGACGCACTGCTCTTTGTATACCGACTCACCCGACCGGGGTCTCGGCGACCTGATCTCCGCACATTAGGGCTCGAACGGCTCGGATTACGAGTACCTGCCGGTGGAGGGTGGGTCCCGAGCCAAGAAGCTCTGTTTTCACGCGGGTGGACGGAACGTGGCGCGCGCTTATCGGATCTGGTTGAGTCGGCCAGTGCTGCATCGACTGAGGTGGCAGGGCTGGGAGATCGCTTGCTCGACCCGCAGGAGTCGTGGATCCCCAAACGCACCGATCCCGAAGGCTGGATCGAGTTGCTGAGGTATTGCGGTGTCGCTGACGGGCTACGCCCAATCGCCCTCGAATTGTCATCATCGTCAGTCAAGCCAGGCTGGTGGTGGCAAGACAAGAACCGCATCGCTGATACATACGGGATCAACGAGGTAGATCGCGTGAGCTGGATCAACGCGCTCGACTTCGGAAGTTGGCCACGACACCCTGGAGCTGAATACGAGGCCCTCGGTTCACCGGTTCGGATCCCTGGGCAAAGTGATTTTGATCGGTTCCCGGAGAACGCGAAATCAGCATTCGCCCACCTCATCCTCGCTGGCCTGGCGGATTGGGAGGAGAGCGAGTTGTCTTTTGCCGTTTTACGGCGGCGGGGGCAGGGCGATTTGCAGCCGATCCCATCTCCAGCCAACGCATTTCTCAGATCTGCCCGATGGCTACGAGTGAGGCGACCAGGTGGCGGTGGCGAATACGACTGGGTCGCCCCAAGTGAGGTGTGGCTCATTCTGGCGACTGAGCACGATCCCTTCTTCGCACCAATCCTCGACGGGCGATTTCGCTCCGACATCGTGAGATCAGATCGAGCACAGAAGAGACTCGTCGAGTTTGGTGCGCACTTCTGGTCAGAGCGCGAACACGCGGTAGCGAGGCTGCTGTTGCTTGGGCGACTCTTGCACGACGGACGCGTGCTGCCTGGATTGGTGGCTCAGGTCCGTAACGCGGTTGAGGAAACTTGGAGAACGCTTGTCGAGGAGGATCCGCCACTGCAACTCGGCGACCTCAAGGACGCCTCCTTGGTGGTCGCACGTAGTGAGCAGCTCGATACCCTTCCAGGCGCAGGCGTCGAGCCGTATTTCGTCCTTGGGGCGGCTGACAAGATGCTCGAGCTCGTTCTGGTATCGGTGGGCAAGCCAGTGCTTGTGGCAAAGGGTGACATCGGCCGCAAGGTGTGGGCGCAGCTCCAGACTTCTGGCGCCGCCGCGGCTCGTCTCATCTTGCCGCCTGACCTTGTCGTAGAGGTCGACGGCTCGCCGGTGGCAGACTTTCTTGAGGGCGCGGAGCCACTCGTTTCGGCGGATCGGAGATGGCTGTCCGATCTCGTTGCCCTTACGCTCGAATTGAAGCCCACGGCGTTTCGTCCTCCATCCCCGGGCGTCGTCCAGAAGGCCCTACAACGGCTCCTCGAAATTCGTCTCATTGCCGGTGGGGATGTCGCTTTGCAGCTGGATGGACAGCGTCTTGAGGTGCCGCCTCACTTAAGGCTCGTCGTTCCGGCCGACATCGATGGAACGCTGGCGATCGTCTGGGTACCTGAACATGATGCGCTGACTTGGCGTGGGCTTCGGCGCCTTGCTCCGGCGATCGCGGATTTGATCAATGAGCGCGGGCTTCGGGACGCGCTCGAGAACGTGTTGCATGCGCTCGGAGAAGGCGATGGATTAGTCGAAGAGCCCACGGACGAGAGATTTGCTGGAGTATTCGGCGTCCCGGTGGTTCGAATCCGCGAATTGCGCCAATCACACCGAGCCGTCGTGAGCCAGGTCCTCTTCCGCCTTGTCCCGCTGATCGCATGCATCCTCGGTCAGGAAGACGCCAACCGAGTGCGCACGCGAACGACCGAGGCCGCCGATCCGGAACAGGGTCTCGAGGAAGCGCTCCAGCTGCTGAGCGATCGGTTGCCCTCTGGCGTGACGATCGAGAAACTGCGAGAGGCAGGGCAGCGCAGTCTCGGGGAGGCTCGCGTCGAGCTTGGAATTGCCTTCGGCGAGATGAACCGTGCGCTCCTCCAACTCGGGCCGCCGTATAGCCCGGAGACCCACCCCGATCGACACGCCATGGTAGTGTCGGCCTTCCTCGCCAAGCGCCGAGACTTGATCATGGATGCGTTGCGCGTTCGCGCGATCGCGGACGGCCTCGAAAGCCCCGGGGCGCTTGACCGCTACGGCGTCGCCGTCACGACGCTCGACGAAGCAGCCCGGCGAGCGCGAATGCCTGATGCAGCCGATCTTCTTGCGCCCAACCCGATCTGGCTCATGGATTACCTAGAACCGCCGGACCATCTGCTCGAGGATCGAGTCACAGGGTGGCTGGCCCTACACGGGGCACCGTCGCTGCTCGGTGCCGGAAGCGGCCTGAGCTCGGCGTTAAGCCTGAGAGCCGCAAACGGTCAAATGTTGTCCCGCCTCCTTCCTCGCCTGGCGCTCGTAATCGGCGCCTGGATCGGTCGACACGGGGTGTCCGCCGCGCCTGGGTGGACGACCGACCCTGATGCGCTGATCCATGACCTGGCCGCGTCCGGCCAGTTGGACTTCGACCAACTGGACGAGGATGGAGTCATTAACTTGTTGGCGGCCAGGCAGGCGTGGCCATTCGAAATGGCGCGCACGATGGACCTCGTGCAGCTTCATTTGACCGATCAAGATCTGCGCGCTCGTCAAAATGAAGACGAGCGACGACGAGCAGTTGAGGAGAGAGCCAAGCGCGGAGTCGAAGTGGCGGGCCGCGTGGTTACTCTCGACTCAGCGACGGTTGACGACTCGGTGGCTCACATCCTATCCACGATTGAGGACGCTTCGCTCGAAGTGCCAACTCGTGAAGTTACCCTCGGCGCGGCTCCGCTCAGCGGCGGCAAGGACAGAGCCCCAGGCGGGGGCGTAGGCAACAAGGCCGAAGGCGCCAAGGGCCGAGTCCCGAAAGAGAAGCTAGAGACAATCGGCCTGATCGGCGAGATAGTGGCCTGGGCCTGGCTCAGCCATCACTACGGTGAGCAGAACGTGCTTTGGCGCTCGCGCAATCGAGCGTTCAAATTTCACGATGGTGATCCTGGCGACGACAGCTGTGGGTTCGACTTCGAAATTCTACATGGCCGCTCGAGGTTGTTCTACGAAGTCAAGGCCTCCACGAGCGATCCTCGCGAGTTCGAGTTGACCGAGGCCGAGGTTCGCTTCGCTCTATCGAAGGCTCGTACAGCCACTTACCGCGTCTTGTACATCGGAAACGTCAACGCTCCGGCAGAGCGCGTAATCCTGCCCCTCCCAAACCCACTAGCCGCGCGTTCTCAGGATCACTACCGAAAGTTACCGTCCGGTATCAAGTACGCCTTCGTCGCGACGAGCGAACGAACATGAGTTTCCGGATGCCGTGGGGTTCAGGCGATGCCGCGCCAGGGTCTGGACGGAGAGCCCTTGCTGCAAGATCTCAACTCGGTTGCCGACTTATGGCCGGCGCACTAGTGAGGGGGAGTCGTTGAACGCTCGCCGTAAGAGCCAGTTCAAGCTGATCGAGATAGCTGCATTCGATGCAAGGCGAGGCTATAGGCGATGCGTGTTGCCCGGAGTGGGTGCTTCTAGTATAGGAGGGCCATCCGCCATTGCTGATGTCTGGAAGGATGCATCTGGCAGACTGGTCTTTCGTTTCTCTAGTCAGGGCTATCAATTGCATTGTCAGGGTCTTCTCTCATCAGGCCTGCCGATTCCCGAGAAGAAGTTGGGCGAGTTCGTGGACTACGTTTCAGGCGTGCTGCTGGAGTGGCTAAACGAGGGAGTAGACGACACGCCCAATTCCTTCTATGAGTGATTTGCCTGTTCCTTTTCCAGACGACGTTCGCCATTTCGTCGAGTCCACCGCATGGACATTCGCCAAGACCTACGCCTCGACGTGGCCGCACGAATACGTCGTCCGCAATCCAGAGAACGCCCAGATGCTCCTCGCCCTAGCGCCAATGCCTTTCGGAAATTCGGTGTTCCTGTCGTCAGACGATCTTCAACGGCCACGGGCCTTCGACCGAGTGCGTCTCCAACAGCCGCGGCCACGTTCTGATGGGCTGGCGCACGGCTCGGGGAGTGGTGCGGGCGCGCCGTGTGGCGGTCACGCAACGGCGCATGAGGGCCTGTCCGCGCTGCACGATCCGATCGTTCTGCCGTTCGGTCAACAGGTCCTCGCACGGGCCGAGGAAGAACCACGTGGATCGCACGATCGCGAGGACCACGCCACACTGCACGCGCAAGGCGGGGATCTGCCCGGTCGCGGCCCGGGCGCGCTCGCGCGCGAGGCGCGCCGTGGCCAAGACGATGGCGGCCATCTCCTGCGCCGCCGTGACCACCGGATGGCTCTGCCACAGGTCGGTCTGGCGCACCACGCGTTTCGCCTCGCGGACAGACCGCTCGTGTGCCCAGCGGGCCGCGTACCGCTGCGCGAGTGCCAGCGCGGGGGCCGTGCGCGGACTCAGCAGACTGGTCCACAGGCGCAGCGCCTGCGGGCGAAC
>JBCKZS010000048.1:0-22503 GCA_038918905.1 Vicinamibacterales bacterium | reverse complement strand
CACCCTCGTCTGGGACAACACCCTCGTCTGGGACAACACCCTCGTCTGGGACAACTCTGTGCTCTGGGGTCATACTTTGGTCTGGGATAACACCTTGGTTTGGGACAATACGCTTGTCTGGGATTCGCGGAGGGCGCAATGATCGAGCGTCGAAGTCACAACCTTCCTGATAGACTCCTGGCGCCGGAGCGACACATGATGATTAGAGCGATTATCGTCTGGGGCTGAAGCCCAGAGTGGGCTTGACGACGCTGCCTTCAGCGTCGGTACCTCCCTGAGCGTCGAATCAGAATCGTCTATGGCCGCACCCTCTGGCCGCTTATACTCATGGACAGCCCGGCTCTACATCGGTGTAGTCATCGTTAGTGGACTGTCTGTTTCCGCCCTGAGCCTTGCGACCATTGCCCTCGCGCCACCTGCCGGCGAGTGGTACTGGTTAACTCTTCTTACCCTCGTCAGCGGGTTCCTTTCAGTTAAGTTTCAAGCTGTCGGTGCCAGATACTCGCTTTCCGAGACGTTCTCGATATGGGGCACCCTAGTCTACGGGCAGGCGGTTGGTACGGTTCTCGTCTTGCTCGACTCAGTTGTCCTGTCTGGCAAAATCTGGCATTCAAAGGGACGTTTGGATTGGGCGAGGACGCCATTCAATCTCTCCGCGCCCGCTCTGTCCCTTTGGATTTCATCGACGGTACTCTTTGCGATTGCAGGTGCGGCTCCACTTCGCCTGGAAGCGGACCCATTCCTGTTCGTGGTCGGACTTGCGATCTTTGCCATTGTCTACTTCACGGTCAATTCGGTCCTGGTCGCTTTCGCCATCGCTCTGACCTTGCCCAACCCGCAGTCAGGTGTGCTGCGCGACTTCGCGGCCACATGGTGGGGAATCAGGTACGGGGTACTCACCTATTTCGCAGGCGCGTCAATTGCGGCGCTGCTGGCTTCCGGCGGAAATTCCGGGATCCTTGGTCGCGTCTTCGTCGTTCTCCCATTGATGGTGATGCTCTACCTGACGTATCGACATTCCGCCATGCAAGTCGATGAGGTGCAGAGCCGACTTGACGAGACCGAGAAAGTCTACTGGGCCACAGTCGAAGCATTCGCGGGGACGATTGATGCCAAGGACCAGGTCACCCACGGCCATATTCGCCGCGTGCAGCAGTACACGATGGAGGTGGCCAGATATCTTGGCGTCAGGGACAACAAACAGTTGAACGCCATCAAGGCTGCGGCACTCCTGCACGACACCGGAAAGCTCGCGGTTCCCGATTACATCCTGAACAAACCGGGTCCACTGACCCCGGCCGAGTTCGAAAAGATGAAAGATCACGCGGCGGTCGGGGCAAGAATCCTGAGAAGTATTCCTTTCCCGTATCCGGTGGCGCCGATCGTCCGGCACCACCATGAGAATTGGGATGGCCGCGGTTATCCTGACGGCCTGAGGGGTCAGGAGATTCCGCTCGGCGCTAGAATCCTCTCAGTCGTCGATTGCTACGACGCGTTGACGTCCGATCGGCCGTACCGACCGCGGATGAGTCGTCAACAAGCAGAACAGATTCTGACCGACCGGCGGGGAACGATGTACGACCCATGGGTCGTCGATGGGTTCCTGAAGATTCTCGATCGGCTTGAGGACATTGACAGGGCGGAAGAACGGGACGTCCATGGTCTTGGAATTGGCTCAAGCCGCCTGGCTTCGCCCGCTCTTGACGTCATCAGCGCCGCCACTGCCGAAGAACGCGAGTTCGCCGAACTCAGGAGGGAGCTGCCTAAGGCTGCGAGTCTTGGCCTTGCATCTGAGGTCTTCTTTCGTCACGTCCGGCGAGTGATCCCGGCGGCCGCCGTCGTCATGTACGCGCCAAGTTCGGCTGACGGCGACCTCAGCGCGGTCTACTGCGCCGGCTCAGGTTCCTCGACGATCGAATCGACCAAGATACCAGTCGGCGAGCGAATCTCAGGGTGGGCATTCGCGCACCGGCAAGTTGTGTTCAATTCGGACGCATCGCTGGACCTGGGCCCTGTGGCAAGAACCCTTCCAGTACCCCTTCGTGTCGCCTTGGTGGCGCCGGTTATCGAAGGTGACCATTCGCTCGTGGTCATCGCGCTATATGGCAGCGAGGATTTTCAGAAGGACCACCGCCGAATGCTTGAATCTGCGACTCAGCTCTTCGCTCCTACTGTCGCCAGGTGCATGACGCCCAACCAGACGAGAAACATTAGCGAAGCAGCGAAACACGAGCGAAAAGTGCACTAACCAGCTTCGAGAAAAAGGTACCACTTTTGCGCACTCGCACGACACGCGGCACCATGATCTGCTATTGTCGCGCGTAATAAATGAACGTAACGCCTCGGTGGGGCACTCTGCCCCTTGACAGAAACAACCAAGGTCACCATCTCCTGTCGGAGGTGAAACTGCGCCACGAAGCTGGCGATCTTTTCGGCGTCGTTGATCTTGTTGCTCCGAGCAAAGCAGGATCGACGGACCCTGCCGTTGGGTTGATCCTTGCACGCGCCATGTATGATCTTGGCGATGCGACTGCCTCCTTGGCGACGTTGCGGCAAATCAGCTCCGAGTTAATCGATTGCCCTCCCCGCGATCGATTCAGCGCGGAGTTCTTGCTGTTCAGTCTTGAGTCGCCTTTCTGTCCGCCTGCGAAGTCATTGTCCAACTTGTCCTTGCTACGACAACTTGCGAGCTCAGTTGGAGACGCCGGAACACTGGCAAGCCTCCATCTTGCGGTCGCGAGGATCGAAGGATTGCGTGGCCGCTTTGCTGACGCTCGACTGCATCTCGGAATTTCCCGCCAGCTCGCAGGCCAAGCCGAGTCGGTGGGTCTTCAGTGCTCAATCAATCTTGTTGAGGCCACTGTGGAGATGTACGCCGGAAACCTTGGTCGCGCCAAAGAGTCTGCACAAAGAGGAATGGAGAGCGCTAGGCGAGCGATGCTCCGGATGCAGTTGGCCGGTTCATTAGGCAACCTTGGCCTGCTGGCCTTGTGTGCTGGACACCCGGCACGAAGCAAGGAGTTGGTAGTAGAAGGACTCGCCAAGGTACCGGAACATGCCTTTGTCCGTTTAGCGCTCCTCGACTCCCTCGCCAACGTCGCACTCTACGAAGGCGACCTCGGCGAGGCCGGGCGTCTGATTGACGACTGCGCTGCGATCATCGCCACCCACACCGTGCCCGCCAGATCCTGGTACGACCTCACGCACCAGATCACGCGCTGCGCGTTCCTCAGTCACCAGGAGGCGTGGGCCACCATCATCGACGTCGTCAACGACGCCGACCCCGAACTCGACCGCCGGCAACTGCGCACCTGGCGCGCCTCGCTGCTGTGCGCCAAGGCGCGCGCGCACGCACGCCTCGGCGATCACGACGCCGCCGACGCCACCCTGCTCACCGCCATGCGCGCCTGCCCGCGAGGCGCCGTCGACCCCCTGATCACCCTCGAAGCCACCACCGGCACCTGCCTGGCCCTGCGCGGCGACACCGGGCTGGGCCAGCGCCACTTCGATCGCGCCCTCCGCGCCTGCGACGCCATCGACCACCGCTACCAGGCCTGGGCCGTCACGCGCGAGCGCGCCTCCCTCCCGCCGCACACGCGGCGCGCCAGCCAGAGCCGCGCCGAACGACACCGACACGCCGACTCGGACGACGCCGCCCTCCTGCTCTCCGACGTCGCCGCCCTCCTCGGCGCCGGGCACTCCATCGACCTCCTCGCGCAACGCGTCGTCGCCATCCTCGAGGCCACGCCGCTGCGCACCCGCATGGAGGTCACCAAGCGGTCGGATCAGGAATACCTCGCCAATCCCGTGGCCTCGTGGGAATCGCGCGGGACCGACGGGTGCCGCATCAACCTCGCAGGCTCCGACCGCCAGATCACGATCGACATCCGCGACCTGCACACGCTTGAGGAAGTCTCGCTCGTCAAGAGCCTGACCGACGTCATCAGCGCCGCCGTCCACCAGACGAGTGACGCCGATGACGACGAACACCTGTGGCCCCGCGCGCACGACGTCGGCAGCGACGACCGGATCTTCTGGTCGCCGCGGATGCAGGAGCTGCTGCGCATCACACAACGGCTGGCATCCACCGACCTGCCGATCCTCATCACGGGAGAAACCGGCACGGGCAAGGAAATCGTTGCGCGCCTGATCCACGAACACAGCAAGGTCAGACGCGGTCCGTTTGTCCCGTTCAACGCGTCGGCCCTCCCGCGCGATCTCGTCGAAAGCCAGTTGTTCGGCCATCGGCGCGGCGCCTTCACCGGCGCGCTGGAATCGTCCCCAGGCGTGATCCGGAGCGCCGCCCACGGCACGTTGTTCCTCGACGAAATCGCCGACCTCGACCCGCTGGTCCAACCCAAGTTGCTGCGCTTTCTCGAGTCAGGCGAAGTGCACCCGGTGGGCGAACTCAGGCCCATCCGCGTCAACGTGCGCGTCGTCTCCGCCACCAACGCGCACCTCGAGTCGCTGGTCAACGAGGGACGCTTCCGCAGTGACCTGTTCTACCGCATTCGGGTCGCCAGCGTTGCCCTGCCGCCGCTCCGCGAACGCAAGGATGAGATCCCCGCTTTCGCGGCGCTCTTCGTCCGCAAAGCCGCTGCCGAGACCGGCCGCCAGCACATCGTCGTGAACGACGACGTCATCGCCGCCCTGCTGCTCTATGACTGGCCCGGCAACATCCGCCAGCTCGCCAACGAACTCCGTCGCATCGTCGCCCTGGCCGACGATGGCGCGACACTCACGAGCGCGAACCTGTCGCCAGAAATTTCAGGACCGTGGCTCGCCGCGCGTCCGCGCGATGACGGGGCAGCGGGGCCGGCGGTCACGATTCGGCTGGATCAACCCCTGGACCTGGCGATCGCCGACGTGGAACGCGCGTTTGTCGAACGTGCGCTCCAGCAGACGCACGGGCACGTGACCGACGCCGCACAGTTGCTGGGGATCTCAAGAAAAGGGCTGTTCCTGAAGCGCAAGAAGCTCGGGATTGAGTAAATCGACGTGCGGGCGTCGCACGTTCGCACGCCGCACGTCGCACGTCGCACGCCGCTACTGAAGCTGCTTCGCGACTTTCTCGACCTCAGCCCACACGCGCAGCAGGTTGCCACTCCAGATCCTGGCAATCTGATCCTCGGTGTACCCGCGGCGCACGAGCTCGAGCGTAACGTTGAACGTCTCGGACGCGTTGTTCCAGCCCGTGACGCCGCCACCGCCGTCGAAGTCCGACGAAATGCCGACGTGGTCGATGCCGATGAGCTTCACGGCATAGTCGATGTGATCGACGAAGTCAGATACCGTCGCGCGCTCGGGCGTCGGATACTTCTGCTGAATTTCGGTCAGCCGGCGCGTGTACTCCGCACGCCGATCTTCGGGCAGCGCTTCAAGCGCCTGCGGATTCGCGCCGCCACGACCGCCGCCGCCGCGACCGGCCGCCTGCGGCGCCGTCCCCGTGTTGGGATCCTCGACCGGACACGCCACGGCGCCTGTCGGGGCGCCCCCCTGGCCTCGACCTCCACCCGCGCCCGCCGCGCCACCGCCACGCGCCGCGCCGCCTCCACCCGCGCCGCGGCCACCGGCCGCCGCCAGACCAAACTCGGTGCCCAGCGCCTGAATCGCGGCCTGGCGCGCCGCCGCCTGGTCATCGATCTTCACGTAGCTGGCAAACGCCACGGTCTGCACGACGCCGCCGTTCTTCTTCAGCGCCAGCAGCAACTCGTCGTCCATGTTGCGCGTGTGATTCGCCAACGCCCGCACCGACGAGTGCGACGCAATCACGGGCGCCTTCGACAACGCGATCGCCTGCAGGTTCGCCTGCTTCGACGGATGGGAGATGTCGATCATGATCCCCCACTTGTTCATCTCGGCAATCACCTGCCTGCCCAGCTCGCTCAGCCCGCCGTGAATGCCGCCGCCGGCCGCCTCGGTGCTGTTGGAATCGGCCAACTGGTTGTTGCCGTTGTGCGCCAGCGACATGTAGCGCCCGCCGCGGTCGAAGAACTCCTTCACCCGGCCGATGTCAGTACCGATTGGATAGCCGTTCTCGATGCCGATGATCGCCACCTTCCTGCCCGACTTCGCGATCCGCACGACATCGGCGGGTGTGAGCGCGAGCTCGATCTCGTTGGGCGCGATCTCTTTCGTCAGGCGATGAATCGCGTCAAACTTCTCGACCGCCTGCCGGTAGGCGTTGTCGAAGCCTTCGGGCGTGAGCGGCCCCTGCCCGACGTACACGATGAGAAACGGCGCGTCGAGGCCCCCTTCCTTCATCTTCGGCAGATTCACCTGCGTGGTCAGACGCATGGTGTAGTTGCAGGCGGGCGTGAATCTCGCCGGCGAAATGTCGACGTGGGTGTCCATGGTGATCACACGATCGTGAATGCCGCGCGCACGGGCAATGAGCGCCTGGTCGGCGGCAGGCGGCTGCGCATGCACCGAGGCCATCGTCGCCACGAGCAGCGCGGTGGCTGCGCCGAATCCAATTGTTCTGACTGACATGAGCATCCCTCCGGATGAAGGGATTGTAGCCTACGCGGACAGCGTGCGTTTGGCCTGCGCGTTGTGGCGCGCGACGTGCGCGATCGCCCAGTCGCCCACCTGATACACGGTGAGCCTGCCGAGGATGGAGTTCACCGTCCACAAGCCGCGCGCCTCAGGCAGCGCGCGGAACGCGTCGGTCAGCCGGGTTCGCGAGACCCTGGCCCGCGCCAGCGCGTCGGCCCTGGTCACCCCCGCCGGGGGCTGAAACTTCTGGGGGGCCTCGAGCCGGTCTGGCACGAGCGCCGCGATTTCGCCAAACGGCGTCTCGCCGAATCCCTCGTCGGGCGCCTGCGCCAGCGGCACGCTGCCATCGACCAGGCCGGCAAACGCCTCGTTGGTCACCGCCACGTGCCACGTGATGCCGGCCACCGACCATCCGCCGTCAGCCGGAGGACGTTCCGCCAACGCATCCGGCACCGCCTCGACGCGGGCCAGGAACCGTTCCATCGCGTGGTCGAACCCGGCGATCGTGTGGGCAATGCGCTCGGCGTGCACCATGCCCAGAATTTCCAGGCCCTTACCGGACTGCGAGCGGCGAATCGACCCGCAACCGCAGGATGGTGCCGATCGGCAGTTCCACGACGGTGCCATCGGTCGGGGCAATGGTCCCCCCGCCGCCGACCAGCACCCCGACCAGCATCCCCTTGCCTCCGCCCGGCAGGCCGCCGACGATGGCGCCGAGCACGGCGCCGGTGCCAATACGGCTGACGTCTTCAGACATCTTGCCGTCGAGCGCCTGGGTCACGGAGGCGCGCAGACGTGTGGGGCCGGAGCGCAGCACCATCTCATCAAACGCCAGAGTCAGACTGCCCTTCCGGTCCACACGTCCCGCCGCGCGCACCGACCCGATGAACCCGCGCACAACGGTGCCCGCGGGAATCACGGTGGCGGCGTCCATCTTGAGGTCGACCAGGGTGGTGGCCTCGAACCGCTGCTCCACCTTGGCGGTCGCGGAGTTCAGGGCCGTCTGCAGACGGACGTCCATCTCGGTGCCAACCGGCACGGTCCACACCCGATCCCCGGCCATCGGGTCGTCAGCGAGCACCGGCTGCCCGGTCACCTTCCGGCCGGCGGCCTTCACACGCAGCGTCTCAAGCCGGTCGCGCACATCGGCATACTCGGCGCGGGTCACGCCATCCCGGCGCAGTTTCACCCGCAGGTAGATGATCTCTTCTTTCAGCAACGCCAACGCCTTGTCGACGTCGGCCGCCAGCGTCGGGTCGGTCGTCCGCAGCGTGGCCGACTGTTTTGTCACCTCCACGGCTGCGGCATCCAGCCGGTTCAGGTCGGCCTCGGCCACCGCCGCCTGGGCCCACCCGGTCCCCACCCCGGCCAGGATCACCATCACCGCACACATACCCCTGTGAATTGTCTTCATGTCAGTCACTTTCTACACGGCGGGGCTGAAGCCCCGCCCGTACTGGCCCTGCGTACCCATTATCGGCGCTTCCGCAGGGCCCCACACCCGTTCTGACCGCGCGGCCTCCGCTTTGGCCTCAGGTATGATCAAGCCGTATGTCGGTTCCCGTGCGGCTTCACAAGACCTTCGGCGTCCGTGTCGGCTCGGTGCAGGTCGGGGGCGGCGCCCCCATCGTTGTGCAGAGCATGACGATGACCGATACGAGCGACGCGGCAGGCACGGCCCGGCAGTGCATCGAGCTGGCCGAGGCCGGCTCCGAGATGGTGCGCGTGACCGTCAACACGCCCGAAGCCGCAGCCGCGGTACCCGAGATCAAACAGCGGATGCTCGACGCCGGATGCACGGCACCGCTCATCGGCGATTTTCACTACAACGGCCACCAACTGCTCACGCGGCATCCGAAGGCGGCCGTCGCGCTCGACAAGTACCGCATCAACCCCGGCAACGTCGGCACCGGACGCCGGCGCGACGAACAGTTCTCGACCATCTGCCAGGTGGCCGTGGATCACCAGCGCCCCGTGCGCATCGGCGTCAACGGCGGGTCCCTGAATCAGGAACTCGTCATGGCGAAGATGCAGGAGAACACGGACCAGAACCTTGGGAAGTCGTCGGAAGACATCCTGAACGAGTGCATGGTGCTGTCGGCCCTGCAGTCCACAGAGCTCGCGCTCGAATGCGGTCTGCGGACCGACCAGATCATCATCTCGTGCAAGGTCTCGCGACCGCGCGATCTCATCACGGTGTATCGCGACCTGGCGCGCAAGACCCATCAACCCCTGCACCTGGGCCTGACCGAGGCCGGGATGGGCATCAAGGGGATCGTGTGGTCGGCGGCCGCGCTCGGCGTGCTGCTCAACGAAGGCATCGGCGACACGATTCGCGTCTCACTGACCCCGCGGCCCGGCGGCGATCGGCGCGACGAGGTCCATGCCGCGTGCGAGATTCTGCAGGCGCTGGGCCTGCGGTCGTTCTCTCCCGCCATCACGGCGTGCCCCGGCTGCGGCCGCACCACGTCGTCCACGTTCCAGGAACTGGCGGAACGCATTCAGGCGTACGTGCGCGAGATGATGCCCGTCTGGAAGACGCGTCACCCCGGCGTGGAGACAATGACCGTCGCCGTCATGGGCTGCGTCGTCAACGGCCCTGGCGAGTCGAAGGCCGCCAGTATCGGCATCTCATTGCCCGGCACGGGCGAGTCGCCCAACTGTCCGGTGTTCATCGACGGCCAGCACACCACGACCCTGCGCGGCACCTACAAGGAGCTCGCCACCGCCTTCCAGGCGCTCGTCGACGACTACGTCGTCCGCACCTACCCCGCGGAGTAGAATTCACGTCTGAGTCTGCCGTGGGGCGGGGCTTCAGCCCCGCCGTGTTCCGGCGGACCTGAAGGTCCGCCCTCCATCCGCGGAACGAGGTACTCCGATGCGACGTGTGCTGGTTCTTGTTGTCGTCCTCTCGGCCTTCGCCGGCGCATTTGCCGCGGACCCGTTCGCGCAATCGAAACCTACGCTGACGCCCGCCGACTACGACCAGTTCGAGTCACTCGTCCCTGGCGCGGCCCGTGGCGGACTGTCGCCCGATGGGCGATGGCTGGCCTATGGCGTCAATCGCGTGAGCGGCAACAACGAACTTCGGGTGACGCGTATCGGCGAGACGACGAAGGCGGTCGCGTTTGGATCGCAGGCCGTGTTCTCGTCGAACTCGCAGTGGCTCGCCTACGGCATCGGCTACTCCGAGGAGGAACAGGAGCGGATGCGCACGGCCCGCCAGCCGATTCAGCGCAAGCTGGGTCTGCTGAATCTTTCGGACAACAGCGAGATCGTTATCGACGGCGTGGAGTCGTTTGCGTTCGATCGCACCGGCCAGTCACTCGCCATCAAGCGGTATGCACCGGCACCGGCAGCCGGAGCGGCGCCAGCCGCTGCGACTCCACCGGCCAGTGGTCGCGCGGGCGGGGCTGGCGGCGACGCGACACCGGCGGCGGCAGTCGGCACCACGCTCATCGTGCGCGACCTGGCCACGGGCACCGGCACGACGTTGGGCAACGTGGCTGAGTTCGCGTGGCAGCCGCACGACGCGGGACGCCAGTTGGCCATGATCATCAGCGCGGAAGGCCAGGCGGGCAACGGCGTGCACATCTTCAACCCCGCGACGTCGGTCCTGCGCGTGCTCGATTCCGCGTCGTCCGACTATTCGTCGCTCGTGTGGCGCGACGAGTCTTCGGATCTGGTCGTCCTGCGATCGAAAACCGACGACACGCGGGACGGCCCCACGCAGGTCGCGCTGGCCTGGACGTCCGTCGGACAGGCCACCGAACGGCTTCACACGTTCGATCCGACTGCTGCTGGCGCCCTCGACGAATCGCGCCGGATCGTCACATTTCGTCTGGCGTCGTGGCTCGACGCCCCGGCGTCAGGCGACCTAATGGTGATGCTGGGAGTCGCCGACTGGGCCGGGAAGCCCGCGGCCCCCGAAGACGGTCGCGGCGCCGGACGAGGCGACGCCGCCGCCAACGACAGGCCGGACGTGGACGTCTGGCACTGGAACGACGCGATCGTGATGCCGCGTCAGAAGCTGAGCGCCGCGGCCGATCGTCGGCGCAATCTGCCCGCCGTGTGGCACGTCTCGTCAAACAGGCTGGTGGTGGTTGGCCAGTCGTTCAACGAAACGGTCGCACCGATTCGCGGTACCACACAGGCCCTGGTGTCGGAGTTCACACCGTACCTGATGGAGCGCTCGATCGGTCGCGGCGCCGCGGATGTGTCGATTGCCGATCTCGGCACCGGCGCGCGGACGCCGCTCACACCAGGCCTGATCGGATCGATCTCGGCCAGTCCTGGCGGCACGTACGCCATCTTCAGCGAGGGCGGGCACTACTGGACCATCAACCTCGCGACGAAGGCGACAACGAATATCACCCGCACGATCAAGACGTCCTTCGTGGACATCGAGTCCGACAGCACCGCGCCCCAGAAACCCATGTTCGGCATCGCGGGCTGGACGGCCAACGATGAGAACGATGAGAACGATGAGGCGGTGGTGTTGTATGACAAGTTCGACCTGTGGCGCGTGGCGCCTGATGGAACGCAGGCCACGCGGTTGACCAACGGCTCGCCCGATCAGGTGCGGCACCGTTACCTTCGCGTCGACCCTACGGGTTTCGGCGGCCCCGCCGGCGCCCAGGCGATCGATCTTGACGACGCCTTTCTGTCGCTCTTCGGCACGTTCACCAAGAAGTCGGGCTACGGCCGCTTCACGGCAGCAGCCTCGGGCACACCCGCAGCCGTGACGCGCCTGGTGTGGCTCGACAAAAGCGTCTCTGGCCTGGCCAGGGCCGACAAGGCAGACGTCTTCGCCTACTCCGTCCAGGCCGCCGGCGACTCGCCCGATCTGTTCGTCGGAGGACCCGGCCTCGCGTCCGCCACACAGGTGACGGACACCAACCCGTTTCTGTCGAAGTACGCGTGGACGCGGTCCGAGCTGATCGAGTACACCGTGCAGCCGAAGGGCAAGCCGAGGATGACGCTGCAGGGCTCGCTCTACTACCCGGCCCACTACGAGCCAGGAAAGAAGTACCCGATGGTCGTGTATCTCTACGAGAAACTCTCGGACGGGCTGCACCGCTTCCAGTCGCCGTCCGAGCGCGACTACTACAACGGCACGGCGCTCACGCAGAACGGCTACTTCTTCTTCCAGCCCGATATCGTCTTTCAACCGAGGGAACCTGGCGTATCGGTCGTCGAGTGCGTGACGGCCGCCGTCAGGAAGGTCGTCGGCATGGGCGCGGTCGACGCCACGAGGGTGGGCGTGATGGGGCACTCGTGGGGCGGGTTCGACGCGATGTATCTCTCGACGCACTCCACGATCTTCGCCGCGGCGGTGTCAGGCGCCGGCATCTCGAACCTCGTCAGCAACTACGGCAATCACCACTGGTCGTCGGGCATCGCCGAAACCGATCACATCGAAACCGGCCAGCAGCGCATGGTCGTGCCGCTCTACGACGACCTGCCGGCCTACATCCGGAACTCCGCCGTCTTCGGCGTGGCGACGATGAGGACCCCGGTGTTGCTGATGACCGGCGACAACGACGGGACGGTGTACTGGCACCAGTCCGTGGAGCTGTACAACATCGCCCGGCGCGCGAGGAAGAACGTGGTGCTGCTGGTCTACAACAACGAGGACCACGGCCTGCGGACGAAGAAGAACCAGGTCGACTACCACCGGCGCATCCAGGCGTGGTTCAACCACTACCTCAAAGGCGAACCCGCGCCGGCGTGGATCACCGCGGGCGTGCCGGCGCTCAACCGCGACCGCTGAGGAGCCGCGCGTTTGCGGTCGCGATGCGGCGCATGCCCTCTGACACGCGCGGGTCGTCACTTGCGCGCTGCCAGAGCGTCGTCGCGGTCACCCGCGCGCTGTCCCACACGTCGAGGGTGTCGGCGCCTGGATGCGGGCGCGTGAACACACGTTCCGGCACCTGCCCGTCAGCCGTCGGCGCATGGAGCATCGGCAGTTGGTCGAACGCAGGCGCCAGGCGATACGACCGCGCGAGGCTCGCCATCCCAGCGACTCGTTCGGGGAACCGTGGGAAGAACACGACGTTGTGGTGGTGGCGATCGACGTTGGCGATCAGCGCGCCGAAGGCGTCAAGCCAACGGAGGCGGTCTGCGTCGGCGCGCGGGATGAGTCCAGCGCCCTGCAGACGCACGGCGGCCCGTGCCCACGCATCCGCGGGGTCCTGATGAACCGCAGCCAGACTCATCGCCGCGCGTCGTCCCCGCTCGCCGACGCGATCGAACCGTTCGACTTCCAGAAAACGATGCGTCGGCGTGTCGATGAGGAGGGCCCGAGCCGCGGGGATGCCGCCAGCGTGCAACACCTCGAGCGCCAGGGCTTCGATGGCGAGGAGATCGCACCACCGCTGCGCGGCCACGTCGCCGGTCGCGCCTTTGACGACGAACTTGACGATCACCTGGCGTCCGTCGACGCCCGTCGCAAATTTCGGCCGATCGCCTCCAGCGGACGAACCAGGCGGGTGACCGGCAGTCGCCGCCTCCGCGAGCGCGGGATACGCGTCGCGCGACACGGCGGAAGGACGCCGTGCCAGAAGGCGTTGGAGAGACTCGTCTCCAATCAGCAGGTTTCCAGGACCATCCTCGCCTCGTCGTGCCAACGCGATCAGGATGTGATGATCCGACCAGTCGGTCACACGTGGGGGCAACAGCAGGTCGGGATGTTGCGCGGCAAACGAGCGCCCGAGGAACCCGGACGGCCTCGCGTCGGCGATCTCCACCGGAAGCCCATCGACGACCACGCCGTCCGGGAGCCAGACGCTCTGCCGGCCGGCCAGCGTGACGAGCTGGCCGGCCGGGACTGGTGTGCCGGCTTCGTCAATCCTCACCAGTGGAAATCGGGTGGTGGCCAGGCCAGACCACTCACGTCGAACGCCGTACCGCGTCGCCCGCCCCCGCCCGATCCGGAGGAGGTCGTCGCCCTCCTCGCGGACACGACGCATCAAGGTCGCTGGCGAGATGCCGAGGGCTTCCGCCACGCGTCTGGCAGGCAGAACTCCTCGTTCGAGCAGCGCCGACAGATCGCTCATGATGAAACGATTATACTATAGCTATAAATTGTTTATTTACAGGCATTTACGCCATATAATCAACAGTTTTTGAAACGATTTTGAAATGATTTTAAGACGCTTACCAGCCGGTTGGCTTGCCCTTGATCTGCTCGTCGAGCCAGGTCTTGAGCGGCGCGAAGTAGTCGACGATGGCGGTGGCGTCCATCTGGCGGGCGCCGGTCAGCGCATCGAGGGCGTCCGGCCAGGGCTGCGAGAGGCCCATCCGCAGCATCGCGTCCAGCCGGCGTCCGGCGCCGGTGCTGCCGTAGATCGAGCACCGGTGCAGCGGCGAGGTGCAGCCGGCGATCTTCGACAGTTCGCGGTGGAACTGGAACTGCAGAATGCGCGCGAGGAAGTACCGCGTGTAGGGCGTGTTGCCCGGCACGTGATACTTCGCGCCTGGATCAAAAAACTCCTCGCCCCGGCCGGCGCCTGACGGCGCCACGCCCTGATACTTCACCCGCAGCGCCCACCACGCCGCGTTGTACTGCTCGGGTGCGATCGCTCCCGAAAACACCTGCCAGCGCCATTGATCGATCAGCAGGCCGAACGGGAGAAACGCCACCTTCTCCAGCGCGCGGGCCATGAGCAGGCCCAGATCGCGCGAGGCGTCGGGCGCGCGATCGAGCAGGCCGATCTGCACCAGGTACTCGGGTGTGACCGACAAGGCAATCGTGTCGCCGATGGCTTCGTGGAAGCCGTCGTTGGCGCTGTCGCGGAAGATCACGGGTTGGGTCTTGTAGGCGCGCTGATAGTAGTTGTGTCCCAGCTCGTGGTGAATCGTCGAGAAGTCCTCCTCGGTCGGCCGGATGCACATCTTGATGCGCAGGTCGTCTTCGTAATCGAGGTCCCAGGCGCTCGCGTGGCACACGACGGCGCGGTCCCGCGGCTGGACGAACATCGACCGCTGCCAGAACGAGTCGGGCAGCGGTGCCAGGCCGAGCGACGTGTAGAACCGCTCCCCGGTGCGCACCATCTCGACGGCGGAGGTCCCGCGACGCTTCAGGATGTCGGTCAGCGAATATCCGGGATCGGCCGGGCCGCTGGCGACGAGCGGGTAGACGTTCGACCAGTCCTGCGCCCAGATGTTGCCCAGCAGGTGCGCGGGAATCGGGCCGTCGGCCGGCACCACGTCGCCGTAGTGCTCGCGGAGTTTCATCCGGACGTAGGCGTGCAGCGACACGTAGAGCGGCCGCACCTGATCCCACAGCCGATCGATCTCGCGCGTGAAGTCGCCGGCGGGCATGTCGTACTTCAGGCGCCACATCGCGCCCGTGTCGGCAAAGCCCAACTCCCCGGCGCCCTTGTTCGCGAGTGCAACAAACCGCGTGTAGTCCTGCCGCATCGGCACCGAGATCGTGTGCCACCCCTCCCACACTTCGCGCAGGCGGCGCTCGTCGCGCGACGTCGCCATGATCTGCGTGATCTGGCCGATGTCGAGACAGCCGTCGGGCTTCGCCGGATCCGCGCACCACGTGCCTTTGCCGTACGTGCCTTCGAGGCGGGCGGCGATCCGGGTCAGCTCGGCCGCTTCGGCGTCGTTGCCGGGCGTCACGAGCACCAGGGCCAGCTTCAACAGGTCGAGCTGGCGCCGCGCGCTGGGCGACACCTCGACATCGTCAAAGGCCGCGGCCTCCTTGGCGAACCGCGCGATCGCCTCGATGTAGGCCTGATTCGCCTTCGCGTTGATGGCCTCCGTGTCGTCGGTGATGTACGTCGAGTACACCCACCCCGCCTGGGCGGCCTGTTTGCCCAGGTCCAACATGGTCTGGTTCATGGAGGCCAGAAAGGTGTCCGCGTCGGCCGACGTCGGTCCGGCGGGCGCGCACGCCGCCAGCAACGCGCACGAGGCGATCAGCGTCTGTCTTCCAAATCGAGCCAATCGAGCCAATCGAGCCAATCCCGTCATGTTCGCTCCTTCGGAAACTGTTACCAGCCCATCCTGGCACGCTGGGCGGTGATGTGGGCGACGTGATGACGCCCGTGCCACGCGTAGATCTGCAACAGGTCCTTGAGGGTCATGGGCCCGTGTTCGGGGTGGTGAATCGTACGGTCGAACGCGGCGCCGTCCAGCGATCGCAGGAACTGCACCCAGCGGCGATGCACGCCGTCGACGACCGGGAGCGACGCGTCGAGCGGCGCGCGGCGACCGTCCACCGTTTCGGCCCAGGCCTTTTCGTCGTAGGGCTTGACGATGGGGTTGTCTTCGGTGATGCCCAGCTTGAAACGGATGTAGGCGTTCATGTGGGAGTCGGCGAGGTGATGCACGATCTGCCTGGGTGTCCACCCACCGGGTCGATACGGCGTGTCGAGCTGGGTGTCGCGGAGGCCCTGCACGGCCGCGGCCAGCGCGGCCGGCACGTCGGCGATTTGCTGAATCAGGGTCGCGCACATATCGGCATCCACGACGGGTTCACGCGTCCACTTGCCTACGGGGTAACGAAGGTCGTCGGTCATTGCAACATTCTACCCGGACGCGCCGGGTCACGCGGCACGGGGAAAGACGACCGCACGGCTGCGGCGCCACCACACCAGGAGCAACGCCGCGCCGATCAGAATCAGACCGGTCGACAGGCCGGTCCACAGGCCTGCCACGCCCCAGCCGTAGGAAAAGCAGAGGGCGTACCCCACCGGCAGCCCGATCGCCCAGTGGCCGACCAGGTTCGCCACCATCGGCGACCGCGTGTCGCCCAGGCCGCGGAGCGCACCGGTGGCCACGGTCTGCAGTCCGTCAAACAACTGGAACACCGCGCAGATGAACAGCAGCACCACGCCCACTTCGATGACGCTCGGGTCCGAAGAGTAGATCCGAATCAGCGCCTCGGGCACGGTGAAGAACAGAATCGCTGACCCGGTCATCACGACGGTGGCCATCCCGAGCGCGGTCCAGCCCGCGCGACGCACGCCGGCCGCATCGCGGCGCCCCACCGCCTGTCCCACGCGCACGGCGGCCGCCGAGGCCAGGCCAAACGGAATCATGAAGATGAAGCCCGCGATATTGAGCACCACCTGGTTGGCGGCCGAGGCGAGCGGCGTAATCCGTCCGGCCAGCGCCGAGGCCGCCGCAAACACACCGACCTCAAGCGTGATCTGCAGCGCGGCGGGCCACCCCAAACGGAACAGGTGCCCGACGCGCGGGCCATCCCACGCAAACGGCACATCGTGCAACCCGGAGGGGCGTTGCCGTTCCTGCCACACGATGACGCCAAAGAGGCTGGCGGCCAGCACCACGCGCGACGCCACGGTCGCCCAGGCGGCACCCGGCACCCCCATCGCCGGCATCCCCCAGTGCCCGTAGATCAGCACCCAGTTGACCAGCGCGTTCATGAGGTTCGCCGCGACCAGCGCAATCATGATCGGACGCACCAGGTTCATCGCCTGCAGGTACCGCCGAAACACGACGAAGGCCATCAAGGGCGGCGCCGACCACACCAGACGCGCCGTGTACGGCTGCAATTCCCGCAGCAGTTCGGGATGGAATCCGAATGACGGCAACAGGGTGACGCCCACCACCGCGACCACCATCAACAGCACCGACAACACCACCGCGAGCTGCAATCCCGCAAACAGCCACCGATGACACTCGTCGATGCGCCCGGCGCCGAAACTCTGCGACACAAACGTATCGAGGGCCAGCAACGTGCCGAACCCGAACACCATCAACGTCATGAACAGGATGCTGCCCGTCCCCACGGCTCCGATCGCCGCCGGCCCCAGCGGTCCCACCATCACGGTGTCGACGATGCTCATGGCGAACCAGCCCATTTCGGCCAGCACGACCGGAATCGCGAGAGAGAGGAGGGGGCCGGGTCTGTTTTCCGCCATAATGGGGCCAGGTCTCGCCGCGTGAAACTCCGGGCGAGACGGAGCAAAATGAGCTCGTAGCTGATTACTACGCAATCAGCTACGAGCTCTACCGCACCGCAGTCATCATCAGTTCAACGAGCGCGTTCCGGCTGACCAGACCCGCGCCCACGGTGGCTCGCGCGGGCGGCGCGGACGGAAAAAACTCCCGGTAAACGCCGTTCATCGTGGCGAAGTGGGTCAGATCCGGCAGGTAGACCGTCGTGTCCACGACGTTGGCGAACGTCATGCCGGCCGCCGCGAGGGTGCGCTGAATCCGCGTGAGCGTCTCTCGGGTCTGCGCCGCCGGGTCTCCCGTGTTGGCATCCGTGTTCCCAAGCACGCCGGACAGGAACAGACGATCGCCGGAGCGGATCGCCGGCGAGAGGGGCAGACTGGGCGACACGACCGGTCCGATCACTTGCTTGTCGCCGCTGGTGGTGGCGACCAGGGTGATCTCCACCAGGTAGTCCGGGCTCAGCAACCCCGTCACCGCCGTCGCCCGCGCGGGCGGGTCTTTGGGGAAGTACGTCCGATACACATTGTTCATCGATGTGAACAGCGTCTCGCTGGTCACAAACACGCGCGACGCCACCACGTCGTCGAGGGTCAGGCCGGCGGTCTTGAGCAGCGTCGTGGCGTTGTCGAGGATGGTCTTGGTCTGCACGTCGATCGACCCGGCGACGAACGTATCGTCAGCACCGCGCCGTGAGATCAGCCCCGACAGAAACACCAGCCCGCCGGCCCGCACGATGAAGGAGTAGGGGCGAGGCGACTGCGTCCAGTCCGCGGGATGCAGCACGTCGCGAGGCGCGCCGGTGGGCACCGCGATTGCCGCAATCTCCACCAGCGCCCCGTTGAGCAGGTCGGCCACGACCGTCGTGCGCGTGGGGGGGGGCGGTGGCGAAGTACTCGCGATAGGTCGCGTTCAGTTGTGCGAAGTCCGCCGGGTCCTTCAGAAACACCGAGACACTCACCGTCTGCCCCAGCGAGGAACCGGCGGCCTCGAGGATCTCCCCCATCCGGTCGAGAATGCGCCGGGTCTGCGAGGCGACGTCGGGGCCCACCAACTGCCCGTCGTCACCGGTCCCGAGCAGGCCCGACACGTAGACCAGCCCCCCGGCGACGATCGCGGGGCTGTACGGGCCAATGGGCGGCGCGCCCGCGGTAATCACCTGTCGTTGTCCCGTCCGCGAATCCATCGTCTGCGCTCCCTGACACGCCACCAGGGCGAGTCCCACAGCCATTGTGACCAGATGTTTCATGCGACCTCCGCTGCCATAGAATAGCCCCCTAGGGAGGTTTGCCATGAGATTCAGATACTTCGTTGCCGTTGTGCTTGGCGTGTTGTTGCTCGCGCCAGTGACCCATGCCGATGTGAAGACCCGCCAGAAGGGCCTGGTCAAGTTCGAAGGCATGCTTGGCCGCATGGCCAACCTGTTCGGTGGCTCGGCCGCCAAAGACGGCGTCGTCACGACGGTCGCCGTCAAGGGCGCGCGCAAGGCGTCGCTGAGCGACCTGACGGGCCAGATTATCGACCTCAGCGAGGAGAAGGTGTACGACCTCGACATCAGGAAGAAGGAATATCGGGTCACCACGTTTGCCGAGTTGCGCGAAAAAATGAAGAAGGCGCAGGCCGATGCGGAAAAGGCGGCCAAAGACATGCCGGTCGAGGAGCGCGACCAACTCGAGCAGTCGGGCAAGGAGGTCGAGATCACGGTCGACGTGAAGGAGACCGGAGAGAAGAAAACGATCGCCGGCTTTCCCGCGCGTCAGGTGATCGTGACGGTGACGGCGCACGAGAAGGGCAAGGCGCTGGACGAGAGCGGCGGCATGGTGCTCTCCAACGACGTCTGGGTGGGGCCCCGTGTGGCGGCCCTTGATGAAGTGGCGCAGTTTGACCTCAGGTTCTTCAAAGCCGTCTACGGCGGGGACATGATCGCCGCCGCGCAGAATCTGGCCTCGGCCATGGCCCTGTATCCGCGCCTGCAGGAACTGATGACGCAGATGGAGACCCGGACGCGCGCGCTTGAGGGCACGACGTTGCTGATCGTGATGACCGCCGAAACCGTCAAAAGCGCCGAGGCGATGAAGCAGGCCTCCGCACCGGCCGCCGGTGGCGGCGGACTGGGCGGCGCGCTCGCCCGCCGGGTGGCCCGCCGCGATGCGCCCAAACCGCGGTCCCTGCTGTTGACCTCGTCCACCGAGACGCTGTCGATTGACACGTCCGCTTCTGATGCGGACGTCGCGATTCCCGCTGGGTTCAAAGAGAGGAAGTAAGAGGGCGCTTCAACCCGCCCCGTAGGGCGTGGCTTGAGCCGCGCCACATCAGAAGCGACTATGTCTGAGCGAAAGAGTCGGCGAACGTTTCTCAAAGCCGTGCCCGCCGCTGTGGCGGGCGCGGTGGCGACCAGTGCGTTTGCGCAACAGCAGGGCCCGGTCGGGCCGGTCTCGGGCGCAACGGTGAATTGCGCCGAGGCCATCACCGGTCTCGATTTTCACAGCGCCGAAGAAGAGGCCATTGCCCGCAGTCTGAACGGCAACCTCTCCACCTATCAGCAACTGCGGCAGATCGAGATTCCCCACGACACCGAGGTCGCCCTGTCCTTCCGGCCGTACCTGCCCGGCGAGAAACCCAAGGGCCCTGCCACGCCGGGACGCGCGCTCCGCTACAACAAGCCGGCCGCCGCCTCGCTCAAACGTCCGGCCGACCTCGAAGATGTCGCGTTCTGGCCGGTCACCAGGCTCGCCTCGCTCATCGAACGCCGCCTCGTCACCTCCACCGAGCTGACGCAGATGTATCTCGCGCGCCTCAAGCGCTACCAGCCGGCGCTGAACTTCGCAGTGACGATCACCGACGACCTCGCGCTGCAGCAGGCCGCGGCGGCAGACACGGCGATCGCGGCGGGCCGATACAAGGGGCCGCTTCACGGCATCCCCTGGGGCGCCAAGGACCTGTTTGCCACGAAGGGCATCGCAACCACATGGGGCGCCGAGCCCTACATGGATCAAGTCCCCGACTACGACGCCACCATCGTCGAACGCCTGCACGACGCCGGTGCCGTGCTCGTCGCCAAACTCACGATGGGTGCTCTGGCTCAGGGCGACCAGTGGTTCGGCGGCCGCACGCGCAACCCGTGGAATCCGCAGAGCGGCTCCAGTGGGTCGTCGGCCGGCCCCGGTTCGGCCACCGCCGCCGGGTGCGTGGGTTTCTCCATCGGCACCGAGACACGCGGGTCGATCATCTCCCCCACCGCCGTCAACGGAGTCGTCGGCCTGCGCCCGACCTACGGACGTGTCAGTCGTTACGGCGCCATGGAACTGTCGTGGACGATGGACAAGGTCGGACCGATGTGCCGCGGTGTGGAAGATTGCGTGCTGGTGCTCAACGCAATCTACGGTCCGGACGGCCGTGATGAGAGTGTCGCTGACGCGGCGTTCACGTGGAATCCCGACGCGCCACTCTCGGGCTATCGGATCGGCTACGTGCGCAGCGACTTTGAAGCCGCACCGGCCGGCCAGGGCCGTGGGGGCGGACGGGGCGGCGGACGGGGCGGCCCCGCGAACGCCGAACAGCAGCAGGCGGCAGCCGAGCGCCTGAAGAACCTGCAGCAGACCCTGACGGTGATGCAGCACCTGGGCGCGAAGCTCGAACCGGTCGAGCTTCCCGACTACCCGGCGAATGCGCTCGGCTTCGTGCTGAGTGTCGAAGCCGCGGCGGCCTTTGACGACCTCACCCGCTCACGCGGCATCGACCTGATGAGCAACAGTTCGTGGCCCGGCACGTTCCGGTCCGCGCGGTTTGTGCCGGCCGTGGAGTACATCCGGGCCCAGCGCATTCGCATGCTGCTCATGCGCGAGTGGGACACGTTCATGGATCAGTACGACGTGTTCCTCTCGTCGAACAGTGCGGGTCTGGCGGCCACGAACCTTACCGGGCATCCGGCCCTCGCCCTGAAGTGCGGATTCGTGAACAACCTGCCGCAGCCGCTCATGATCACCGGCCGGTTGTACGACGAGGGCACCGTCTGCCGGATTGCTCTCGCGTACGAACAGGCGACCGAGTGGAAGGACCGGCACCCGACGCTGGCTGGGTAAGCGGATCCGCGGGGTGATCCGCCGGCGTCAAGGCCGGAGGTACAGCGACAGGGAGCTGACGCGAATGTCCTGCACGACGGGCTGGCCGTCGATGAGACGTACCGCAATCGACGTGGCCTGAAGTTATGGTGAACCGGTCCTGCCCGGGAAGAAGACCGGCGCGTATCCTGGGACGGGCTGATTGGTCGCGGGGACGTTGACCGCAATATCCCGCTGGACGGCTCCGGCCGTCACCCTGCCATCCACTCCAATCGACGCTTCGATGAGCCTCGACGCCGCGAGTTCCTGCTCCCGGGCGGCCATGATGACATCGGTTGGCTCATTCCTCGGCACGGCGTAGACGAGATACTCGCCCGGCGCCAACCCGAACACGCGATAGATCCCGCGGTCGTCCGTCGAGCTGTTGCCCGACGTCGTCAACACCCGCTCTCCCGACTGCATCGTCCACTGCATCACGCGCACCGGTGTGCTGACAGACGGCCGGCTCTTCTCGTCAAAGACGATGCCCGAGATCACGCCACCGCGCGCGATCTCAACCGACACGTCTTTCATTTGCTGTCCGGCCGCAAGGGAGATGGGAGTGCCCGCCAGCCCGGGCTGCTTCTGGCCGTAGGTGCCACTGATGTGGCCGGTCCTCGTGCCGCGCACGGTGAACGTGCCCGCGGGGAGACTGGGAAACGCAAACACGCCGTCGTCATCGGTCAGCGCTGTCCGGGTACCGCGAAGCTCGGCGCCGTTGAGTGTGACGCGCACGCCCCCGGCGGGCAGTCCGGAACCGGCGGTGACGACGCGGCCAGCGATTATCCCGGTGCCGGTGGCGGGCCCAGCCGGCTGCGCCTGCCTGTCACGGACCTGGCCGCCTGGAGGCACGACACCTGACTGGGCGGCTCCCGACGCCATGGCGCCCAAGACCAGCAGCGCGGTGAGTCCGATGTGTGTCGCTCGCATCGTTGTCCCGGAAGTCTACCGCCTTCGACGGTGGAGA
>JBCKZS010000047.1:0-23005 GCA_038918905.1 Vicinamibacterales bacterium | reverse complement strand
ACCAGCCGTTCGACGTACGCCCGCGGAGTGTAGTGCGCGCCCAGCGCATGCCGTTCGCGCGGATCGAGCGCGCGTTCGAGCAGCGTGCCGAAGATGGCCGGCTCCACGTACTGCCAGTTGGCGTTCGCTGCCTTGCGCAAGAGCTCGATCTGCGCGCGCTTGAGCGGCAGCACCTCGGACTCCTTGAACAGTTTGCCGTTGAACTTCGGCAATGTGCTCTTGAGCGCCACGGACACGCCGCCCTGGTCCATGGCCTTCCACAGCTCCTGCACCATCGGCACAAACAGCGACGGGTCTTTGATAAGCGAGTCGAGCAACGTGGCGAAACTGCGCCTGGGGATCAGCTCGACGTCTTCGGCAAAGAACGTGAACAGGCATCGGCTCAGGAATCCGGCCACCTGTTCGGCGGTGTGTCCGGCACCTTCGAGCTGGACAGCAATCTCGGCCAGCCGTCCCGCAATCTCACGCGTGACCTTCGCCGCTTGACGGCTCGGGTCCAGCCCCATCGGGTCCAGCCAGATCTGGCGCAGGCGATGGCGCTGCCCGTCGTCGCGCAACTGGTCGAGCTTGATCTCGTACGACCGCGGATCGGGAAACGGTGTGTACGTGGCGCCCGATCGTGTGAAGTCACTGAACAGCCGAATGACGTGGCCGACGTCGACGACGAGGAGGAAGGGAGGGCGGCCTTCGTCAGCCGGCAACGCGCGGGCGTAGTTTTCCGCCTGACTCCGCGCCCGCAGCAACGCGTCGTCAAATCCCTTGATGGCGGTCTGGCGGATCCGCTTGGCTTCGAGGACGAAGCAGCCGCGGCGATAGAGGTCGATGCGGCCGATTGATTCCGAGCCGTCGCCGTGGCGGAATCTGACCTGGCGCTCAAACACGTAGGCGTCGTTGCGCAGGTCCCCGCTGGCTGGGTCGGGCTGTGGCAGGTCGAGCAGGGCAGCCAGTTCGGTCAGAAAGAGCTGATAGTTGGCGCGTTCACTGCCGCCCGCGGCTTTCCAGCGGGTGATGAACGCCTCGATCTGATCAGACATCGCGCGTCAGTCTACCGCCTCCGTCGCTGAGCAGGCGCTCGAGCAACTGCAGAAGGCCGTTCTGGCTGGCCGTCTCGCGCAGGTAGTCCAGGTCCAGGCGATCGCGCTGCTTCAGCACGATCGCCCAGGGCATCGTGCCACTGCCGGTCTGACACCTCGCCACCAGCCCGGTACCAGAGGAGCTTCTGCAGCACGATGTCTTCGTGTGAATGGAAATAGACAAAGGCGTCCGGGTCTGAGGCCACCTGGCGACGCTGCCTGCGGCGCAACTGCCCTTCGTCGAGGGCCGAAGCCCCGGCGACGAACAGATCGATCCTGATGTTCGTGGGGATGTGGATCACGTTCACCGACGATCGCCTGGCGACGGCGCGGTGCAGTGCGTCCAGGTCAGCGTAGAACGCCGGTCCCAGTGCGGCGACCAGTGGACCCACCTGCGGCGCTTGCAGGTGTACGAGGATATCGGCGTCCTGGGTGAACCGTGGTTCACCACTGAAGCTGCTGGCCAGCGACCCGCCCACGGTGTACGGCACTCCGCACGACTCAAGCGCCCGGGTGACGTGCAGGGTGACGGCGATGATGTCGTCGGCCACGTCAGGAATCGATCAGCGTGCGCGCGTGAGGATACATCCTGACCGCGAGATCGCGGCCGAGGGTCATGACCGCGTAGCGCACTCGAAGCTCATCGTCGGTCGCGTCGGGGAACCGGTCCTTCAGCCCGAACCACGCCAGTTGTGTGCCCGCCGACCAGGCCGCGCTCAGCGCGTGCGCGATGTCCACCGACGACATGCGTCGCCACGCGTCCACTTGCTGGTCCTCGATCGCGCGGCTCGTATCGGCCGACAACCGCGCACGCTGGTGGTCCGGCGTCCCAGAGGCCATGGGGGGATTATAGCTGTCGTCGGCTGGCCCGAGAACTGCGTGAAGACACACGGCTCCCCGGGCACGGGCGCCGCATCGTCGAGCAACGTGTGCCGCGAGACGGTGTGACGCGCCCTACGCCGGCCTGCCGCGCAGGACGCCAATCTGAATCAGGAGGCTCGTGAAGTCGTACAGCCGGGCATTGTGACGATGGGTGACGATCTGCCTGGTGTGGCGCGCTTCCTGAAGGCCGGCGCGTCAACGTACGGGGCGGCCGACGTGGTCGCCACGATCCTCGCCGACCTCCGTCCGGAACGCCCCGTTTCGTGCGTGACGTCCCGTTTCCATGCGTTGGCCGTGGCGTCAGCCGCGCCAACAGGTGGAAGGCGCGGCTAAAGCCCGTACGGCCCTACGGACGGCCACGACGAGGCCGTGTGGCTCTCAGGCGCCAGCGGAACTGCGCCGCAACGGCACGCTTCATGACCGCGAGCACCAGCGTCTGAACGGGATACCGGCGGTCCGACAGGCCACCGCACTCCTCGGGCAGGAGCACCAGTGACACCCGGATGTTCGGCGCGCACCCGATCGGCAGGCGGTGCTCCATGCACGCCTCGTACAGCCGGCGGAAGACCGGGATCAGCGCCTCACTGTCGGGCGGCGGTTCATCGGCGAAGTCGGTCCCCCGCAGCGGGCGAAACACACAGACCGTCGGAATGGCTCCCACAGACGTCATCCAGTCGATCGCCTTGATGGATGAGGCGGGGTCTTCCAGCCCGGCAATGATCTCGCCATTGGTCACCCAGGGCTCCAGCCGCGGACCGCGACGGCCCAGGCCGGCACAGTACCGAATCGCCTCAAGGTATCGATCGAGACCATAGGTCGCCGCCTTGCCGGGGCACACCTCGGCAAACCGATCGCGATCGTAGATCTCAAAACAGAACGAGACCCGATTGACCCCCATGGCACGGAGGGCGTCGTACCTGGTGAGATCGTGGTGCGGCGGCGTCTGCACGCCGACGAGCAGACCGTGCTCCGCCTTGATTTTGCGGATATACGGCTCCAGGATCCCGAGGTACGTGTCACCGTCGTAGTGCCCGGTGTTGAAATCCACATACGTGATGCCGGAATGCCTTCGCGCCGCGGCCACGACCTCCAGCACTTCCTCCACGGATTTCTCGCTGGCGTCGTCCACGCCAAGGTTCAGCCCCACCGAACAGAACTTGCAGTTGGTCTTGACCGGCGTCCGGACCCAGTAGTCACACACTTTCGCGGGATACACGCCAAGGTAGGTGCCCTGCAGCGTCCCCACCCGCGTCATGGGCTTTCCTGTCGACGTTCTGTCGTTGTACCACGCGGGACGAGGAGACAGCGACACCTCCGCCACGGTCGTGCCCTGGTAACGCACCCGGTAACGGCCCCCGGATTTCGCCAGCACGTACGGGGACGTCTGCGCGAACGACTCCAGTACCGGCACGTTGGTCCACAGTCGGCCGGGCAGGATGATCTCCAGCCCGCTGCCCAGCCCCGCCCGTGTGCGCATGATCTGCCGGCCGCCGTCGTCTTCCACCAGACACGACGGGTCCACCTGCATGCCTTTGCAGTACAGATCGAGCTTGAGCAGCGCAGGGGTGCGTTGCAGCGCGGCCACGGTCATCATTCGCCGTAAGATAGCAGGACCTGCCCGACGACGGTATGACAACGCTCATATGGAGAATGCACCCGACAAGGCTGTCACGCCTTTGAGGACCCGTCGGCCCGCCGCGCATGCGATCGATCGGCCCGGCGATCGGCACCGCTCCCTGCTGGTCTGGATGCTGGCGCTCGGCGTCTGCGGCATCGACCTGGCGTTTCCGACCGGCTACGCGGTGCCGTTGCTGTATGTCCCGCTGCTGGTCCTGACGCTTCGTGCCCCGCGCCCCTGGGAGGCGTACCGCGTCGCCACGCTCGCCACGGTGCTGACCGTTGCGGAGTTTCTGGTGCAGCACGGAGGGGGAGACCTGCAGGCAGGGGTCTTCAACCGTGTGCTCGCCATCGTCGCGGTGTGGGTGACCGCAGTCGGCGTGACCCTGCACCAGCGCGTCGAAGATCGCGAGCGCCAGTCGCGGCGCCAGTTGGACGATGCCCGATTCGCGCTCGACCAGTCCGCCATCGTCGCCAGCACCGACGCGCAGGGTCGCATCAGCTATGTCAATGAGAGGTTCTGCGCGATTTCGCAGTACTCGCGTGAAGAACTGCTGGGGCAGAATCATCGCATCGTCAACTCCGGCCTCCACCCCCCGGAGTTTTTTCACGACCTGTGGAAGACGATCGCCAGCGGCCGGACCTGGCGGGGCGAAATCCGCAATCGCGCGAAGGACGGGTCGTTCTATTGGGTCGATACGACGATCGTGCCGTTTCTGGACGACCGCGGCCGACCGGAGCGGTACACGGCCATCCGGCACGACATCACGGAGCGCAAGGCGTCGGAGGCCGCGCTCCGTCAGCAGGAATCACTCGCGCACCTCGGGCGCATGGCGGCGGTCGTGGCCCATGAAGTGCGCAATCCGCTCGCTGGCATGCGTGGCGCCCTGCAGATTCTGCAGGGTCGGCTCAAGGACACGCAGCCGGTCGGCATCATCACGGAGATCATGGCGCGCGTCGATGCCCTGACGGAGATCGTGCAGGATCTGTTGCGGTTCGCGCGACCCACGCCTCCGGTGCTCACATCGGTCCCGCTGGCCGATCTGATCCAGGAGACGGTCTCTTTCCTCCAGAATGACCCGCAGTTCGCGCACGTCACCGTCCAGACGGAAAGATGCACCCGCATGGCCGCGGTGGACGTGAATCAGATGAAGGTGGTCCTCACAAACCTGCTGATCAACAGCGCCCAGGCCATGAAGGGCCGGGGCGACATCCGCATCACCGTCCGGCACGACACGAACGTGCACGAGCTGCGGATCATCGACACCGGCCCGGGGATGTCCGAAGACGTGCGCGCGCACCTCTTCGAACCGTTCTTCACCACCAAACATCAGGGCACCGGCCTGGGGCTCGCCACCGCCCGGCGTGTGCTGGAAGGCCACGGCGGCACCCTTGCGTTTGAGTGTCCCGTCGGCGGCGGCACCGTGGCGATCGTGCGCCTGCCGATGGCGGGCCCGGCGAAGCATCCAGACGAGGTACGCCGCGCCTGACAGCACCTTGCCGTTTTCTGGCGGGCGACAGACGTGGCCGGGGGGACGACGCGGTGAACCCCCGACCGTCGCGGTCGTGGTCGGGTCCGGCAGCGTCTCATGCGAGATGATTCGGTACCTCACGGAACGGTTGCCCGTCATCATCACGGTGCGCTGGGTCACGACCCGCTGCCAGCCCATTGCGATCGCCAACGTGCTTGAGTACCTCATCCGTTGCCTCGGCGAGCCGCGCTCGATCGGGCGAACGTTCGAAATCGGAGGGCCGGCAGCCGCGCCCGCGGATGTCTGTCGTCCGCCGCGCCGAGTCGAAGCTAGTTGTGGTAGTGCAGACTCTCGGCAAGAAACACGTCCTTGCGCGGGACCGGTGACGCCTGCCGGAACGCCCGGACGAACACCAGGAACGCCAGCCCGACGGCGACGGCGAGCGCCCCGACCTCCGGTAGACCGAACGGGGGCGCCTCTGGCGAGATCGACGGCAGGATCATCACAAACAAATCCAGCCAGTGGCCGACGAGCACGGCCACCGCGACTTTCACGAGGATGCCACGGTTCCGCTTGGCCGGCCGTGACATCAACACCAGAAACGGCACGAGCCAGTTGAGCGTCAGGATCGTGAACACCAGCGGACGCCACGCCGTCTGCATGCGCGCGATGAAGTACACGGTCTCTTCGGTGAGGTTCGTGTACCAGATCAGCATGTACTGGGAGAACCACGTGTACATCCAGAACGTCGAGAAGGCGAACAACAGTTTGCCCAGATCGTGCAGGTGCTCGGTGCGGACGACGCCACGAAGCGGTCCGGCGCGCTCCAGCCAGATGACCAGGATGAGGATGGCCGCCACCCCGCTCTGGAAGAAGCCGGCGAAGTTGTACACGCCGAACATCGTGCTGTACCAGTGCGGCGTCAGGGACATGATCCAGTCCAGACTGGCCAGCCACACCGTGATGGCGAACACCACCAGGAACGCGGCCGACACACGGACGTTTCGCCGCGTCCACGTGAGGTTCCCGTCGACATCCTGCCGGCGTGAGTGGCGTACGAGCGCGGTCGCGAAGCCGATCCAGATCGCAAAGTAGACAACGAAGCGTATCAGGAAGAACGGTCGATCCAGCCAGAAGTGCTTGAATCCCACGAGAGCGTCCCCCTGGGCGCCGGTCCAGGGATAGAGGGCTGGGTACGCCAGGAAGACCGCGCCCAGCAGGACCGCGGCGGCTGGCAGCACTCGCGTCAGCGATTCAGGCACGCGTCGAAACGCCACGGCCCACGTGGCGTCGGCCACGTAGCACAGGGCGGTGAAAAACGCGCCGGCCAGCCCGAGCCCCGCCAGCGCGTAGCCCGCCAGCAGCACATTCGCCCCTATCCGGTCCGGCGCCGTCACGCCGCCGATCGCCAGGAGCAACGCGCCGACACAGGCCACGCCGCCGCCAACGCGCGCGACGACGGCCAACTGCCGCCGTCCGGCTACCGAGTCTGGACCTGCGACTGGGATGTCGGCGACATCGCCCGCTGCTGCAACTGGCGGACGTGCAGAATGACCTTCCATCGATCCTCCCGGGGAATCTGCGCGGTGTACGAGGACATGTTCTTCTGACCGTAGGTCAGGATGTGAAAGAGCTGCCCGTCCTTGATCTGCCGGGTGTGATCCGCAAGGAGCGACACGGGCGGCGGCACGCCGCGGGTCGTCACCGGACCGTCACCCAGGCCGCCCGCGCCGTGGCACACCTGACAGAACGTGGCGTAGACCGCGGCACCGCGCGCGACCGCGGCGGGGTCGTCCGGCGGGAACGGATTGCTGAGCTCGACGCCGGCACGAGCGGCGTCCTCGGGTGTGGCCGCGTAGGGCCACGGCAACAGGCCGCGGGCAATCGACCCGGGTGGCGGATCCTGGAGGGTCTGCCCGCGCGGCAGAACGCTGCTCGTGGCAAAGGCCTGAGCCGACACGGCATGGACCATGTTGCTCGGCATGAACTCGAAGTTCGGGCGCAGCGGATCGACCCCCAGCGCCCAGTAGCCGGCCAGCGTGGCCGCGAGCGCCACGCCAAGCCCCAGGTTCAGGCGACCCGTCGCGCGCGCGCGGCCCCCGTGAGCGGTTTCGGCCGCCACCTGCCGCTCGTCCACGGCCGTCGCGTGGCAGCTCTCGAGCAGACGCCTCACGTCGCCAAGATCCGACGGGCCCTCGCCGTCGAGGACGAGGATGAAGCGATCGTTCGTCGTGCGCACGTCGAACGGCACGCAGCGCTTGCCGGGACGGAGGCGTCGACGGACGAAGAACACCAGGACGGTGCCGACACCCGCCGAGAGGACCATCAGCTCGAACGCGATCGGGACGAAAGCCGGCAGGGAGTTCCACGGCCGGCCGCCGACGTTGATCGGCCACGCGACGGTCGATGTCCAGAACTGCAGCCAGACGGCAAAGACGAGGCCGAACGCGCCGAATGCGAAACAGACCCACGTCAACCACGAGGGCTTGAGTCCCATGGCGCGATCGAGGCCGTGAACCGCGTATGGGGTGTAGACATCCTCGACGATGTAGCCACCGTCGCGCGCGGCCTGCGTGGCGGCGATCACGTCCGTTTCGCGATCGAATGCGCCGACGATCACCCTGCGGCTCATCGCGGCCCTCCCGTCGAACGCGCGTCGTGCGCCACGACGCTCTTCACCTCGCCAATCGCGATCATCGGCAGGAACCGGCAGAACAGCAGGAAACACGTGAAGAACAACCCAAAGCTCCCGATGAGGGTGGCGTATTCAATCATGGTCGGCGTGTAGTCGGCCCAGCTCGACGGCAGGTAGTCGCGATGCAGGGACGTCACGATGATGACGAACCGCTCGAACCACATCCCGACGTTGACGCACAGCGAAATCACGAACACGACGGCCAGATTCGTGCGCACGCGCTTGCTCCAGAAGAGCTGCGGTAAAACGACGTTGCAGATCACCATGATCGCGAAGGCCCAGCCGAACGGCCCGAACGCGCGGTTGGTGTAGGCGAACTGTTCGTACGGATTGCCCGAGTAGAAGGCGATGAAGAACTCCGTGCCGTAGGCCAGCCCCACCAGGCTGCCCGTGAACAGGACGAATTTCGTCATGACGTCCACGTGGCGGAGCGTGATGTAGTCCTCAAGCCGCATCGTCTTGCGCGCGACAAGCATCAGCGTCAGCACCATGGCCATCCCGGAAAAGATCGCGCCGGCGACGAAGTAGGGGGGGAAAATGGTCGTGTGCCAGCCGGGGATCAGCGACGTGGCAAAGTCCATGCTCACGATCGAGTGCACTGAAATGACGAGCGGGGTCCCGAGGGCCGCCAGCAACAGGTACACGGCCTCGTAGTGGTGCCACGTCCGGGCGGAGCCGCTCCAGCCCAGGCTGAAGAACGAAAACAGTCGCTTGCGCGGGCCATTCCCCCGAATGCGGTCCCGCACGGTCGCGAGGTCCGGAATCAGACCGACGTACCAGAACACGAGCGAGATCGTGAAGTAGGTGCTGATCGCGAAGACGTCCCACATCAGGGGCGACAGGAAGTTCACCCACAGCGATCCGCGCATGTTGGGAACCGGAAACATCCAGTAGGCCAGCCACGCGCGGCCCATGTGAATCACCGGAAAAATCGCCGCGCAGATGACGGCGAAAATCGTCATCGCCTCGGCCGCCCGGTTCACCGAGGTCCGCCAGCGCTGCCGCAGCAGGAACAGAATCGCGGAGATCAGCGTGCCGGCGTGGCCGATGCCGATCCAGAACACGAAGTTCGTGATGGCGAGCGCCCAGCCGACCGTCCGGTTGAGCCCCCACGTGCCGATCCCCGTGACAAACATGTACCACACGGCCGCCACACCGAGCGACAGCGCCAGAACGGAGATCGCCAGACCGATCCACCACAGTGCCGTCGGCCGCCCGTCCATCGGCGCGCACACGTCCTCGGTCACCTGCGCCAGCGTCTTGTGTCCCGCGATCAGCGGCGGCCGGAGTGCGCCCACGTCCATGTCAGCCATGGCGTCTCTCACCCCCGTCTTCGGGCCGGTGCCGAACCAGCCGCAGATACCCCACCGCGGGCTTGACATTGAGTTCCGCGAGTACCCGGAAGTACCGCGGGGACGTCCTCGCCTGCGACACGGGGCTCTCCGGATCGTTGGCGTCGCCGAAGGTGATGGCGCGCGCCGGACACGACTGCTGGCACGCGGTCTCGACCGCGTTCGGCCCGAGCGGCTGGCCCAGCCGCGCGGCCTCAATCCTGGCGTTCTGGATGCGTTGAATGCACATGCTGCACTTCTCCATCACGCCGCGCGACCGGACGACGACGTCAGGATTCAGGACGAGGTTCTGCAGCCGATCCTCGCGCGGATAGTCGAACCAGTTGAACCGGCGAACCTTGTACGGGCAGTTGTTGGCACAGTACCGCGTGCCGACGCATCGGTTGTAGATCTGCTGATTCAGGCCTTCCGAGCTGTGCACCGTGGCCAGCACCGGACACACGACCTCGCACGACGCGTGCTCGCAGTGCTGGCACAGCATCGGCTGGTGGATGACGTCCACGCCGCCGTCGTCTCCGTCCGCGTAATACCGATCGATGCGGATCCAGTGCATCTCACGGTGCCGCCTCACTTCGTCACGTCCCACGACAGGCACGTTGTTCTCGACCTGGCACCCGATGACACACGCCGCGCAGCCCGTGCACGCGTTGAGGTCCACGACCATCGCCCAGCGATGGCCCGTGTACGGATGGTCCGGAGGCCAGAGGTCTGCGGTGGGCTCGGCGTGACCGAGCGATCCGGCCGTCGGGTCCTTGACGTAGGCCGCCAGCGTCGTCTCCTCCACGATCGGCCGCCGTGCGCCGCCTGCTGGTGCGAGGGCGGCCGGGACCGCGATCATGTGATGCGACTGTGTGGCCGCAAGCGGTCGCGTCCGGCCGGTCTTCGTGACGCGGACGAGCCGGCCCGTATCGCGCAGGACCCCGTTGGCGAGCGTCCGGAACCCCGCCGCGCTGACGCCGATCAGCCCGTTCGTCCCGACCGTGGTGCGTCCTTCGATCCACTGGGGTCCGACCTTCGCGAAGCGGTCCGTACCCATTCGGCCGTACCCCAACGCGACGGCGACCACGCGGTCGTGCTGGCCGGGCTGGAGGTGCGCCGACAACTCAATCACCTTCGTGGCGCCGGTGAGGCCGTCGCTCGATTCGAGGCGCACGACGTCACCGTCGGCGATCCCGATCCGGCCAGCGGCCTCCGGCGAGAAAGACGCGTAGTTGTCCCAGGTGACCTTGGTCGTGGGGTCCGGCAGTTCGTGCAGCCAGGGATTGTGTGCGTGGCGCCCGTCGAGCATGCCGACCGTTGGATACAGCACCAGCGCGAAGTCGCCGTCAGGCAGAGGCGGCGCCTCCGGCACCATCACACCGCGGGCGGCCTCGCCAAACGGGCGAACCGCGGGCGCGTCGGGCGTGACCTCCACGACGCCGTCGTGGACCGCACGCTCCCAGAAATCCCGGAACGGCGCGTCCGTGCGCCGGCGCGGGTAGATCTGCTGCGTCCAGTGGGCGCGCACCAGGTCGCAGGCGGACATCGGCGCGCCCGACCAGACCGCCAGGCTCTCGATCAGTTGGCGCGACTCGCCCAACGGGCGGATGACCGGCTGCGTCAGGCTCACGACCCCGGCGACAGCCTCGGTATCACTCCAGCACTCCAGGAAGTGGCGATCGGGACACACGTAGCGCGCGACGCTCGACGTCTCGTCAACGTGGTCGGCGAAGCTGATGACGAGCGGAACCGTCCGAAGGGCCTGCGCCAGCCCGTCGCCATCCGGCAAGTCGTAGACGGGGTTCACACCGGCGATGAACAGGGCCGCCACGCCGCCGGCTGAGAGTTCATCACGCAGGGCCTCCAGGTCGCGGTCGTTGCCCGCGCGCTGGTACGACGGGCGCTCGACGTCGATCGTCGTGCCGTAGGCCCCGACGGCATGGTTCATTGCGTTGCACAAGACCTGCAACGACGTGTCCTGACTTGCGCACACGACCAGGCTCCTGCCGCGCGCGCGCCACAGGCGATCGGCCAACTCATCGAGCCTGGCGGCCGGCACGGGTGCGGGTGGCAACGCGCCGGGCGCGAGTGGCATGTCGGCCATCCGCGCGAGGCGTTCCGCCAGATGCCCGATCACGATGCCAATCTCAGCGGGCGCGAGCGCGATGCGCCAGTCGGCGCGACCGCCCGTCAGCGACATCCGCGACTCGAACTGCGCGTGATACGACAGACGCGGCGGATCGCCCCGGAGCGTGCGCCCCGCCGAATACCCCACGGTGTACTCGACAGGCGAGATCCACGTCCCAAGAAAATCGGCGTCGAAGGAGACGATGACCTCGGCCCGATCGAACCGCAGCCTCGGCAGCACCCGCGCCCCGTGCGTCTGTTCGCAGGCGTCGAGAAGCGCCGACGTCGAGAGGGCGTCGTAGGCGACGTGACGCGCGTTCGGAAACGGCTTCAGGAACGCTCCGATCAGCGATCGCACCGTCGGACTCGTGACCGTGCCGGTCAGGAACCGCACGGCGCCGCCCTGCGTGCGGATGTCATCGAGCGTCGTGCGGATGGCCCCGTCGACGTCTGCCCACGAGGCGCGCTGGCCGTCGCGCATCGGAGCGGTCAGCCGCTGACTGTCGTACAGGCCGAGGATGGACGCCTGCCCGGCCGCGCAGAGCCCCCCGCGCGAGGCCGGATGATCGGGATTCCCTTCGAGCTTGACGGGCCGGCCGTCACGGTTCCTGACGATAAGCCCGCATCCGGCGCTGCACCCGCCGCACGTGGACGCGTAGAAGTACGGGCGTCCCGGCGTCACCTCCTCCGGCTGCACCAGATAGGGGATGGCCTGCACGACAGGCGCGCGGCTGCAGCTCGAGAGCGCGGCGCCAGCCAGGCCGAAGCCAGCGGCTGTCAGGAACCCACGCCGGGTCGTGTAGGCCGCGCCCGTCACTGCGGGCGTGTCGAAGAACTCCCGGTCGGTGGCGGCCGGATCGGGCGCGCCGTCGCGCTCCTCACGGCTCTTCCAGTATCGCTTCCGATTCTGCGTTGGCATCACGGCGTCCCGTCAGTTCAGTAGTGGCAGGTCACGCAGTCGATCGACGCATTGACCCGCTTGCCCCCGACTCCCGTCCGGTTGACCTGACGGTGGCAGTTCACGCACCAGCCCATCGAGAGCGTCTCGACCTGGCGCACGCGCTCCATGGTCTCGACCGGACCGTGGCACTGCTGGCACGGCACGCCCGCGGTCACATGCCCCCGGTGGTCAAAGTAGGTAAAGGCCGGCACGTTGTGCACCTTCACCCAGGCAATGGGCGACGGCGTCTTGTCCGGCGCAGGCAGCCCCGACACCGGGTCGATCCCCAGCGCGTCGTACAGCTTCTGCAACTCGGGTGAGATGAGGAGCCGCGGCTTGCGGTTCTCCTGCCTGGCCAGGTCGTCTTCCGCCCGCACCGCCCCGAACGTCGTCGTGACGAACCGATGGCAGTTCATGCACGTTGTGACGGCCGGAATGCCTGCGTAGCGGCTCGACCCGGCGCCCGAATGGCAGTACAGACACGGCACCTGGAGGTCGCCGGCGTGCAGCCGGTGTGAAAAGGCGATCGGCTGCACGGGCTCGTAGCCCTGATGGATGCCGGTCAGCCGGATGGCCGACGCGCGCGTCGCCAGCAGCGTCGCGCCGAGCGCGAGACCGACCGACAGGATGATGGTCACGATTCGTCCAGTCATGACTACGTCGTCTTCGCAGGCGCCCGCCGATACCACCGCACGACCTGCGGCCGGCGCCAGAGGTACGGGTTCGGGACCACGAGGATGTGCACGAGCCGGCTGAACGGAAACACCCCGATGAGCAGCCAGGCGTTGACGATGTGCAGCTTCACGAGCCACGGCATCGCGCCGACAGTGGTGAGATCGGGGCTGAGCTTCACGAGCGAACGCAGGTACGGAGTGGCCGCCGCGGCGAACCAGGACGACCCCCACGGGTGCAGGATCGCCACGAGCACGCCGCCGACCACCTGCACGAGCAGCAGTGCGTACACCACCCAGTCGAGCGGGCTCGTGACGATGTGCACCTTGGGATCGGTGAAGCGGCGGACGACGATGGCGATGAGACCGATGACCGTCAGCAGGCCGAAGGCCAGAGCCGTCACCTCGAGGACGTAGAGCCGCAGCGGCACGCTGTTCCAGGCCAGGAGGCTCCGCGGAATCAGGAACGCGACGATGTGCCCGGCCAGCACCACGATGACGCCGTAGTGGAACGGCACGAGCCCCCAGAAGTGAAACCTGTTCTCGAGGAACTGCGACGACAGGCTCGAGTAGGAGAAGGCCTGCCGGCGGTAGCGTTCGATCGTCACCAGGAGGAAGACGACCATCGCGACGTACGGCAGGACCGCGAACAACAGGGGATCGAGGTAGGGGGTTACGCTAGCCACGCTGGGATTCTCCGGCTGGTGCGCCCGCAAGGCCGGACGCGGCGCCATGGACCACTGCCAGGACGTGCTCGAACGGATTGTCCTGCCCGTCGAGTCCCGCCCGGATCTTCTCCACCGCGGGCACCACGAAGCAGCGCGCCAACTCGGCCGACAGGGCCGGCGTCGCGCGCGCCAGCAGGTCCAGCAGGTGCGGCAAGTGGTCGGGTAACTCGTTCCCTTCGTCCACGCCATGGCGGCGAAGCTCGTCACGCATCCGGACCAGGAAATCGCCGCGTTCGTAGCTCTCGCCGAACAGATGCCATCCGACATCGAGCGTGCACTTCGGATCGAAATCGAACGTCCGCGTGAACAACTCCTGCAGCGCCTCCACGGACTGGCCCTCCAGCGCGCCGGCAAACGCCCGCAGCCGCACCGCACTCCCGGGATCGCCCGGGCCGGCCTCACCACGGCATCGATCGAGGGATCGCGGATACCCCGTGCCGGGGTAGGTGAGGAGTTGTGCCAGCATCGGCAACAGACTGGAGTCAGGCGTCATCACAGCCCCCGTCGTGGCTTCGCCAGGAATCCGAAGCCGGCTTCCGTCTGGTGGGTCATCGGATCCTCGAGCATCTCGATCGCTTCCTCGCGGTGGGCCGGTGGAATCACGAACCGGTCGTCGAACGAACACAGCGCGGTCAACCGGTAGATGGCCTCCGCTTCCTCGGGCGTGCAGTCCGCCTCGCGCAGCATCCGTGCCGCCGTCTCCTGGTCCACGTCTCCAACCGTCAGCATGCGGCGGTACCAGCGCACGGCCTTCTGCTTCCGGAGCGCGTAGCGCACCTTCGCCTCGTGGCCGGCGCCGAAGAGGTTGGCCAGGAATTTCATGGGGATCCGCGCATCGTCGATGTCATGGAACAGGTCGTTGGACACGTGGTCGATGGTCGCGTTGGCGTTGCGATTGGCCATGACCGGCGCCATCGGGGGCACGTAGAACAGCATGGGCAGCGTCCGGAACTCGATGTGCGGCGGCAGGGCGAGCTTCCACACCTTGACGAACTGGTAGACCGGCGATCGCTGCGCCGCATGGATGACGTCGTCCGTGATGCCGTTGGCGCGCGCGGCGGCGACGACGGCGGGGTCGGAGGGGTCGAGCACGATCGAGCGGTGCGCGTCCACGAGCTCCTCATCCGGCCGCTTCGCGACCTCCTCGATGCGCGACGCGTCGTACAGCAGCACGCCGAGGTAGCGGATGCGGCCGACACACGAATGAAAGCAGGCCGGCGCCTGCCCGGTCTCGAGCCGCGGGAAGCAGAGAATGCACTTCTCGGACTTGCCGGTGAACCAGTTGTAGTACACCTTCTTGTACGGGCACGCCGCGATGCAGGCCCGCCACGCGCGGCAGCGCGTCTGATCGAGCAGGACGATGCCGTCTTCTCCGCGCTTGTAGAGCGCACCGGACGGACACGACGCGACACACGACGGATTCAGGCAGTGGTTGCAGATGCGCGGGAAATAGAAGAAGACGAGTCGCTCGATCGCCGAGAGTTGCTCCCGCTGCTCGTCGGTCAGGCCGGCCAGGTTCGGATCGTGTTCGGCGTAGATGGGCGACCCGCCCAGATCGTCGTCCCAGTTCGGCCCCGACTTGATGTCGATGTACTGGCCCGTCACCATCGAGATGGGGATGGCCGTGGGCTGGTCGCTGCCTTCGGGCGCGTTGAACAGGTGCTGGTAGTCGTAGGTCCAGGGCTCGTAGTAGTCGTCCATGCTCGGCATGGACGGGTTATGAAAAATGTTCGTGACGGTCTTCGCCTTGCCCGTCGACTTCAGGCGCAGGTCCCCGTCCTTCAGCTCCCAGCCGCCGTTGAACTTCTGCTGATTCTCCCACTGGGTCGGGAAACCCGTGCCCGGCTTCGTTTCGACGTTGTTCCACCACATGTACTCGGCGCCCTTGCGATCGGTCCAGATGTTCTTGCAGGCAATACTGCACGTATGGCACCCGAGGCACTTGTCGAGGTGAAACACCATCGCGATTTGCGAACGGACATCCACGGCTTCGCTCCTTCGCCCTCAGTCGGGCCCTACCACTTGAGATCCGGCAGCTTGCGCACGAGCACGTGGGTGTCGCGGTTACATCCGATCGGCCCCCAGTAATTGAAGTGGAAGGTGAACTGGCCGTACCCGCCGACCATCAGGTTCGGCTTCAACCGCGTGCGCGTCAGGCTGTTGTGGCCGCCGGCCCGCCGGTAGTTGCGCAGCGGCGACTTCGGGACTGAAAACGTGCGCTCCGGCGAGTGGTACTGAATGCACACGCCGCGCGGGATGCGCGCGCTCACGACCGCGCGCGTGACGACGACCCCATGGTCGTTGTAGACCTCAACCCAGTCGTTGTCGACGATGTCGAGTTCCCCGGCGTCGCGGTCGTTCATCCAGAACGGTTCCACGCCTCGCGAGAGGGTTGTCATCCGCTGGTTGTCGCCGAAGGTCGAGTGGATGTGCCACTTCCCGTGCGGTGTCAGGTAGTTCAGCATCTTCGACGGCCCCACCTCCTTCTGGAAGCGGATGTCCGCGTACTGCGTCGGCAACGGCTTCGGCTTGTAGGTCGGCAGGTGCTCGCCGAACTGCAGGTAGCCCGGATGGTCGAGGTAGAAGTGCTGGCGGCCGGTCAGCGTCCGCCACGGCACCAGGGCCTCAACGTTGTACGTGAACGGGGAGTAGGCCCGCCCGTTCGCGGTCAGCCCGGACCACATCGGACTGTTGATGAACCGGCGTGGCTGCGACTGGATGTCCTTGTAGCTCGTCCGGAACCCACGGTCCTTCTCGACCAGGTGCGCGAGTGGCAGACCGACGCGCGCCTCCATGTTCTTGTAGGAGCGATAGGACAACTCGCCGTTGGTCACCGAGGCGAAGCGCAGGATCGTGTCGCAGACGTCCTCGTCGTCGGCGAGCGAGGGATACCGCTGGCCGCCCCACTCGATGGTGGGCGACGACACGAGGGAGGCGTCGTAGACGTCGTCAATGGCGTAGTGCGTGCCGTGCGCGCCGATGCCGGCGTCGCGGGCGAGCCGGCCGAACGAGCAGAACTGGTCGTGCACGTGCGTGTAGTCGCGCGTCACCACGCGCAGCGCCGGCATCGTGCGGCCGGGGATGGCGTCGATCTCCCCCGTGATCCAGTCCTTCATCGCCGGCTGGGCGATCTCTCCGGCCGTGTCGTGCGCGAGCGGTGTCGCCACGATGTCCTTCACCGGGTCCGGGAAGTGCGGCGCGGCGATGTCCGAGAACACCTTCGCGATGGCCTTGAAGACCTGCCAGTCGCTCTTCGACTCCCAGCAGGGCGGCACCGCGGCCGACAACGGATGGATGAACGTGTGGAGATCGGTCGAGTTGAGGTCCGCCTTCTCGTAGAACGTCGCGGCCGGCAACACGATGTCCGAGTAGAGCGCCGACGTATCCATGCGGAAGTTGATGTCGACGACGAGGTCCATCTTGCCCTGAGGCGCGGTCTCGTGCCACACGACCTCCTTGACCGAGTCGGCCGCCAGGTCCTCCGCCACCTTGTTGGTGTGGGTCCCCAGGTAATGGTGCAGAAAGTACTCGTGCCCCTTGGCGCTGGACATCAGGGCATTGCCGCGCCAGATGAACCAGACGCGCGGCCAGTTCTCGGGCGCGTCGGGATCCTCGACCGAAAACTTCAACGTGCGCGCCTTGAGCCGATCCACCACGTACTGGACGACGGCGTCGTCGGTGGTGGCGCCGGCCGCTTCGGCCTCCTTCACGAGGTCGAGCGGGTTCGTGTTGAACTGCGGATAGAACGGCAGCCAGCCGTTGCGCACGGCCTTGATTTGCACATCGATCGTGTGGCCCTGCGCGAGCGAGCCCGGCGGCTGATCGGGCGGCACGGTGTGGTAGTCGGTGAACGACTTCTCGTACCGCCACTGGTCCGTGTTGACGTAGTGCCAGCTCGGCGCGTTCTGCAAGCGGGAGGCCGGGATCCAGTCCTTCGCCATCGCAATCGAGGACCACGATTCGCCGGGCGCGAGCTTCTCCTGGCCCACGTAGTGCGCGAGCCCGCCACCGCTCACGCCGACGCAGCCGCACAGCATCAACGCGTTGATGCCGGCGCGATACATCAGATTGCCGTGATACCAGTGGTTGATGCCGGCGCCGATGATGATGATGCACTTGCCGTGGGTCAGTTCGGCGGTCGTGCCCCATTCACGCGCGAACCGCAACAGCGTGTCGCGCCCCAGGCCCGTGTACTTCTCCGCCCAGGCCGGGGTATAGGGCATGTCGTCGTCGTAGCTCCCGGGGTAGGCGCCCGCCAGACCGCGCGGCACGCCGTACTGCGCCATCAGGAGGTCGTACACCGTGGCGACGAGCACGCTCCGGCCATCGACGAGCGTCAGGCGCTTGACCGGCACGCCCCGCACGATCGTGTCGCCCTGGCCGAAGTCGTCGAATTGGGCCAGCGCGACGTCGTCAGAATGGCCGAGCAAGGTCAGCGCCGGGGCAATCTCGCTGCCGTCGACGCCGTCTTTGAGCAGCAGATTCCACTTGCCCGTCTCGCGCTTGGCCCAGCGGTACCCGACACTGCCCATCGGCATCTTCGGCCGATTGGCGTGCTCGTCCCACATCAGAAACTGCCAGTCGCCGTTCTCGACTCCTTCGTAGCCGGCGATCCGGTTGGCCCGCAGGAGCTGCCCCGGACGGACTTCGCCGTTCGCCTTCGGCTCGAGCTCGACGAGGAGCGGCGAATCCGTATAGCGCTTGCAGTAGTCGACGAAATACGGCACCTGGCGCTCGTGGTGGAACTCCTTGAGCAGGACGTGATTGACCGCCATCCACCATGCGCCGTCCTGTCCGGCGTTGATCGCGACCCATTCGTCGGCGTACTTCGCGACCTGACTGAAGTCCGGCGCGAACACCCACATCTTGGTGCCGTTGTGACGTGCCTCGGCCGCGAAGTGACAATCCGGCGTGCGGGTCATATTGAGGTTGGACCCCATGACCGCCAGCAGCTTCGCGTTGTACCAGTCTGCCGACTCGTGCACGTCGGTCTGCTCGCCCCACGTTTCGGGCGAGGCCGAGGGCAGGTCGCAGTACCAGTCGTAGAACGACAGCGAGAGGCCGCCAATCAACTGGAGGAACCGCGAGCCCGCCGCATAACTGATCATCGACATCGCGGGAATCGGCGAAAAGCCGGCGATGCGATCGGGGCCGTGCGTCTTCGCGGTGTAGACGAGCGAGGCCCCGATCATCTCCAGGACCGTGTCCCAGTCGGCGCGGCGGAACCCGCCCTTGCCTCGGGCGCGCTGCCAGCGCTGGCGCGCGACCGGATTTTCGACGAGCGATCGCCACGCGTCGACTGGATCCTCGTGCGCCGCACGCGCCGCCTTCCACAGGTCAAGTAAGGGGCCCCGCACGTACGGATACTTCACGCGCAGGGGGCTGTAGAGATACCAGGAATAGGAAATCCCGCGCTGACACCCGCGCGGCTCGTAGGGCGGCAGGCCCGCCTCCAGCAGCGGGTAGTCCAGCGCCTGCATCTCCCAGGTGACGATGCCGTTCTTGACGTAGATCTGCCAACTGCACCCGCCCGTGCAGTTGACGCCGTGGGTGCTGCGGACGATCTTGTCGTGTTGCCAGCGGTTCCGGTAGAACTCCTCCCAGGTGCGCAGTGACGGATTGCGCTCGTCTTTGATCCAGGTGATTGTCCCGTTTTTCATCGTTTACCTCTTGGGTCCCACGCTCTCAACCAACGGGCGACGCACCGCACGGAACCGCTTGTTCCACACGCCGTCGAGCGCCACGAGGCCCACAACCGCCGCGCCGAGGCCGAACAGCAGGAACGTCACTGAATGCGCCGAGACGTCCTGGCCCCCCTGTCGCGCCGTGTCCTCGAAGTAGGCGACCAGCGGCAGGATCTCGTCGGCCGTGAACGGCGCCTGCGCGAACAGCGACTGCATCGTCGGCGTGGCGGGCGCGGAGAGCCAGGCGGACAACGGCTTGCGGCCTTGAAGCCGCTCGTAGACCTTGGTCAGGTCGGGTCCAAGCTTGCCGCCGCCAAGCGCGCCGACGCCGCGCAAGGTATGGCACGCGAGACACGCCGTGCCGCCCCCGCTGAACGCGACCTCGCCACGGACGAGCCGGCGGCCAAGGAGGACGTCCTGCGCCGTAAACGGACGATCGCTGATCTGCAGGCCGGCAAATTGCGACTTCTCGAGCGCCGACTCCGCCTCGACGAGCGAGAGGAGCGCCTCGGCCATGGCGGGCGTCATCCCGGGAAATGACGGCATCACGACGCCCCGGGCGTCCTGCAGGAGCTGGACGGCGTACGGATCGCCGCTGTCGATCATGCCCTTCGGATCCGACATGAACTTGAGCAGCCACGCGCGATCGCGACGCTGCGTCACGCCCTTCAAATCGGGACCGGCCAGACGCCCCCCCCCCGATCGTGTGGCAGCTCACGCAGGTCACCTTGAAGAAACCGGCGGCGTCCTGGGCGAAGACGGGCGGCGTCAGCAGCACCCCCTGGCAGAGGACGGCGCCCAGCAGACCAAGCCACGCGCATGGTCCGGGCAAGAGTCGCCAGAGCATCAGGCCATCAGTGCGCACCACCATCGTTTCCCCCCAAAGAGCCGCCTGAGAACACAAGTGCAGCGACAGTATCCACAGCGTCGACGAGGACGACTATGACCGCGGTCATACGACCGGAAAGGTCGGCGATCGTTCAGCGGGGCTGAGTGGCCGTGCGCCGGCCGGTTGACCGGCTCAGCTCGGTTTTTCGCAACCCTTCCGCGTGTAGTACCACCAGTTGATGGCGGTGGCGATGACGTAGTAGGCGGCGATGCCGTAGAAGAATGCACTCGCGGAGCCGGTCGCGGATATCGCGGTACCAATGAGTGTGGCAAAGATGAATGGGCCGAACGCACCCACCGCAGCCGTCCATCCAAGCACGCCAGCGCCCTGGCGCGGTGAATGCGAGAAGATGATGGGATACTGGCGGAAGGTCGATGCATTCCCGATGCCGGCAAAGAAGAACATCACCAGCATCAGTGTGACAAACAGCGCGAAAGAATCCAGTGACGTCGGGACGAGCACACCGGTGAACACCATGGCCAGGGCCGTGACGATCAGGCCGAGCCCGACAATATGTGTGATGATTCCACCACCAGTTTTATCCGCAATCGGACCCGCAACGATGCGCACGACCGAGCCGACCAACGGCCCGAGGAACGCATACGTCAAGGGATCCGGCGCGTTTGGAAATCCTCCATAGATCGTCCTGATCATCAACGGGAATGCGGCTGACAGCCCGGAGAAGGTACCGAAGGTCATCACATACGTGACCGTGCAGAACCATGTGTGTTTGTTCCCAAGAATGTCCATCTGCTCCCTGAAGGAGGCCCTGACGGGCACTCGCCGTAGACATACCCACGCGAGGACGGTCATGATGAGCAGGAACGGGACATAGACGAACGCGGCATTCTGCAGCCAGACGTGCGAGGCGCCATCCCCTCTGACAAGTGTCTGAGGACCGCCTGCGAGGGCGCCGAATGCGGCGAATCCGATGATCCATGGCGTGACAAACTGCGCGAGACTCACACCGAAATTGCCGAGGCCTGCCTGGATCCCAAGGGCGGTCCCCTGCAACCTCTTCGGAAAGAACAGACTCGTGCTTGGCATGTATGAGGAGAAATCCCCCCCGCCAAAGCCCGCTATGAAGGCGAGTACCATGAACCACCACCAGGGCGTGGTGGGATTCATGATGGCCAGTCCGAGACCGATCGCAGGCAGCACCTTGATGAAGGTGGAAACGCTGACGACGTTCCGCGTGCCGAAGATCGGGATCAGAAAGACATGGATGATGCGCAACGTCCCCCCCGCCAGCCCCGGCATCGCCGTGAGCCAGAAGAGTTGCATCGTGTCGAACTGAAAACCGATTCCAGGCAGACGGACCACGACGGCACTCATCATGAACCACGTGGCGAATGACAGCACGAGTGAACTCGTCGTGATCCAGAGTGTTCGCCAGGCGATCTTGCTGCCGGTCTTCTCCCAGAACGCAGGGTCCTCGGGCTCCCAGTGCGTCAACACGCCCGGCTCTCCGTGTATTTCATCCTTGTCGCGGGCTGGTTCAGGCATGGTTCCCACCTCCCTCAGCCGGGCGACCATATCAGGCCGTCGTTGCCTGCCGTATGACCGCCGTCATACGCGTCCGGGGCCGCCCGCGGGTGAAAATCTGCCCGGACGCACTATGGAACCGGAGAGCCATCCCACCGTCAGCAGGTGCACGAGCGCCACGCCGCACTATGCGAGCGGCAGGTGCGAGGTGTCCGCCGGGTCTGAAGACCCGGCCTCCTGACTTTTAGGGTCTTCAGACCCGGCGTGTACTGGGTCCGGCTGTACGCCGGGTCTGAAAACCCGGCGTGCGGCCCCGTCACGCGTACCGCTCCGTCCGATGTGTCAGCGGCCCGTTCGGGCCAGCGCGAGCGCCCGCGGGAACAGCACGTTGTTCTCGAGGTGCACGTGCATGTCGCGCTCGAGCTCCGAGAGGCCGTAACGGCGAGGGCTGAGCCGCGGCGCTCGACTCGTCGAGCGCGCCGTCGGCTCCAGCCCGTGTTAGACCGCTCGCGGACCCATTAGAATTTTGCCTTTCCTGCCACTTCATACGCCGCCAGCGTTCTGAGGCAGACCAACAAATTCACTCAGTTCGTCTCGTGTTTCTGATCGCCCATGCGACCGACCGACACAACTGGAAAAGTAGGTACGGCACCGTTGCGAATAGCCACGCGGAGACCCACTGTCGGCCACCGACCAGGGCTTCGTAGAAAAGTGGCAATTGCAAACCTGAAACAGCCCGGAAAGCAATTGGCCAGGCTGTGATGCCGACGCAAAGGGCGGCAAGTAGAATGAGCCACTCGCGAGCGACGACTCGTCGGTTCATCTGCTTCCCTCCGACCGGCTTCCGCTGGAAGGAGGAGCAATGCACCCGAGACCACCAAGAACAAACGCCAGAGTTTCACAAGATGTCCTTTCGGTGTACTTACGCCTTCGGGAATGAGTGAGACCAACGCTGCTCCAAAACGACCGGATGGTACGACTTGCGCGACATCGGTATGCTGCCGTGGCGTAAGTGCCGGAGAAGATAGCCCAGGAACGGTGCCGGTGCAAGGTGCGTAAGCGACAGGCGCGTAAGCGACAGGGCGAAAGCGCCCGGGACCGCAAGGCCTGAGGCGAAGGGGAGCAGGGCGGCGACGTGCGGCACTTGCCGAACATTCACACGGTGTGCATTCAGGGAACGATCGTGAAGCCTGACCCACTCGATTGATTCATGGTTCATTCCTCGAACGGAACAAACTGGCGAACGCTACCTCAGAGCGGTACTGCGCATCGAGAGGGATTGACGCTGGCGTCAGCGCACCGTGACCGTCACGCTCCGCGCGTCTTCCCACCGGGCGGTCCGTTGATTCCACACATACGCCGTCACCGTATAGGTGCCGGGCGCCAGCGACGCCGTGAGTGAGAACCCCGC
>JBCKZS010000046.1:0-23744 GCA_038918905.1 Vicinamibacterales bacterium | reverse complement strand
ACCAAGTAGCTGCCTAACAAGCGTTTGCAGCCGACGGCGGCGCGTCCTGCGAAGAAGGGAGCCGCCAGCCGCCGCGGCTGAAACGCAGCGGTCTAGCCAAACCTGCTGACAAGCCGCGTGTTTTGAAAACCTGGCGCACAGCGGTAGACTGATGGCGTGCCAGCACTGCTCAGGGTGGGCGGCTACCGGTTTTTCTTCTACAGCCTGGAAGATCACGAGCCGCCACACATCCACGTGGCGCACGCCGGGCGCTACGCGAAGTTGTGGCTCGATCCGGTAACATTGGCGTCGAACCGTGGTTTTTGTAGTCACTAACTGACCGTCATTCAACGGCTCGTGCTCGAGAATCGCGATTTGTTTGTGGAGAAGTGGAATGCCTACTTTAGTGGACAACAGTGAGGCCCTTGCCATCGACGTGTCGTGTTCCGACGATGCACTGGCGGTCGTCTTGGATGATGGTCGAACCGTATCGGTTCCTCTAGTCTGGTTTCCGCGCCTTTTTGCAGCCACTTCGCAGCAAAGAAGAGCGTGGGAACCCATTGGTGGCGGCATCGGCATTCATTGGGAAGCGATCGACGAGGACATTTCCATCGCAAGCCTGCTACAGCCGGAGAGATTCATGCGGCTGGCTAACACGGCGCTGCAGCCGTCGAGCCGCGCGCGAAGAGCCGACGTGAAATCGAAGAGACGATCCCGCGCGGCTCGCGGCTGAGCGCCAGGCCGGTAGCGCGCTGGTGATGGTCGTATTCGGTCTGCTCGCGCTCGTGATTGGCCTCGCCGGCGTCTCTGGCGTCGTCTCGGCCGTCGTCGCCCTGCAGATTCGGGAATTCGGCGTGCGACTGGCGCTGGGCGCGTCCGGGGCGCAGGTCGTCGGCCTCGTCGTGACGCGAACAGGCGTGGCCGTGATCATCGGCGCCGCCATGGGCCTTCCGGTCGCCGCGCTGCTCGCCCGGACGTCAGAAGCCGTCCTGTTCAACACGGATCCGTTGGACCCGGGGATTTATGCGCTGGTCCTGGCATTCCTGGCGATCACCAGCGTGCTCGCATCGCTCCTGCCAGCGCGCCGTGCCGCACGTGCGCCGCACATCGCACGATTACTGTCTGAGCGTTGTTGCCGGATCGAGCCGGAGGATCCGCCGCGCGGGAAGCACACTGGCGATTGAAGCGACGACCAGCAGGAACACGGCCGCGCCGGCGTAGGTGAGCGGATCGCGCTCGGCCACGCCGTAGAGCACCGATGCGACCAGACTCGATGCCGGCACGGCCAGGAGCGCGCCGATCGCTGCGCCCATGGCGGCCAACGTCATGCCGCCAAGCGCGACGGTGCGAACCGTTCCACCGGGCGTCGCGCCAAGCGCGAGGCGGATGCCGAACTCGCGCGTGCGTTCGGTCACCGAGTGCGCGATCAGGCTGTGCAGGCCGATGGCGGCCAGGAGCAGCGCGACCAGCGCGAGGGCCCCGACCAGCGTCATCAACATGCTGTGCCCGGCCGTGGCGGCCGCCCGCACATCCGCCATCTGCCGCACCTGTCCCACCGGCAGCAGCGGGTCGACGCCGGCCAGCGCCTCTTCAATCGCGCGCGCCGCCACGGCCGGTGATGACGCGCGTACCGTCCACACCGGGGGAAACCAGATGTGCGCGCCCACGATCCCCTGGTCGATCTGCGCCGCCGGCAGATAGATGGTGGGAGCCGCGACGAGCGGCCCGGGCACCATGCCGGTAACCACAAAACCAGGGCGCATCTGAACGTCGCCGGCGATTCCCACCACCTCACGCTCGCCGGACATTTCCAACACACGGCCGATCACGCCCTGATCTTTCGAGTAGAGCCGTGCGAATGCTTCGTTGACGACCACCACCTGACGGCTCGCCGGCCCATCCGACGGCAACACCCCGCGGCCGCGCCGGATCGGAATCTCGAACGTGCGAAAGAAGTCGGGCGACACGTACATCACGCTCGCGGTGCGGCCTGACTCTTCCCCGGGGTGGCGGAAGCCCATGTTGAGCACACGTTCGTAGGGCACGCCCAGAGACACGGCCGCGGCTTCCACACCCGGAGCGGCGCGCAGCCGTTCGAGCGTCTTCTCGAACAGCACATGCACTTCCACCGGCGTCGGGTAACGTGCATCCAGCAGCGAGACCGTCGCCGTGGTCAGTCCGGTGGGATTGAAGCCTGGCGGCAGCGACTGCAGATTCACGAACGTCCGCACGAGCAGCCCCGCGCTGACGAGCAACGCGACGCCAAGCGACACCTGCGCCACGATCAGGCCGCGGCGTGTCCAGTGGCGCGAGCTGCCGGCGATCGAGCGGCTGCCCCCCTCGGCCAGTACCGTCCGCACGTCGAGACGTGTGGCCTGCCATGCGGGCACCAGTCCGAAGATGAGGCTGGTCAGCAGCGACAGGCCCGCGCACAGCCGCAGCACCTGACCGTCGATCGTGGCGCGATTCCACTCAGCGAAACGATCCCCGCCGAGCGACTGCAGGCCCTGCAGACCGAGCCAGCCCACCAGCGCACCCGCAAGGCCGCCGGCCACCGCGAGGACCAGACTCTCCGCCATCAGTTGACGCACGACCGCGCGGCGTCCGCTGCCGAGCGCCATGCGCGTGGCGATGTCTTTCGAACGGGCGCCGCCGCGAGCCAGGAGCAACGCCGCCAGGTTGACGCAGGCGATGATCAGGACGGTGGCCACCGCGGCACCAAGCAGCACAATCGGCTGGCGGTGATCGGCGGAAAGGGATTCCTGGAGAGGTGTCAGGCCGGATGTCACCGTCACGTCCGTCGGAAGGCCCTCGGCCAGCAGGGCGTTGGCGACCGCGGGCGTCATCCGCGCCACCGCCGCCGAGTGGGACAAGCCCTCAGGCAGTCGAACGATCACGGCGTAGTTCGCGCCGCTGCCTTCACCGTTGGTGTTCGGGCGCAGCGGCGTCCACACGTCGGCGTCCACGGTGCCTCTAAATCCTTCCGGCATGATCCCGATGACCTGCCAGGGTTCACCGCGCAGGAAAATCGTCTGCCCGAGGATCGACCCGTCGCCGTTGAATGCGCGAGTCCACAACCCGTGACTCAGCATCGCGACCGCCGGCCCGCCGGGAACATCCTCCGCGGCACTGAACTCGCGGCCAATGACCGGAGACACGCCAAGGACTCGGAAGAACCCCGCGCCGACGCGCTGCTGGCCGGCAGCCATCGCCTGGCCGTTGACCACGAGGTTCACGCGGGCGGTCCAGTTGGTGAACACCGCACTGTGGGCGACCCAGGGCGTACTCGCCAGCGCCTTCCAGTACATCCCATCCACCGACGCTCCGGCCCGCTGGCCGCGCGGCGACTGATACCCGGGGCTCGTCAGCACGAGCCGGTCGGGCTCTGGAAACGGAAACGGCTTCAGCAGCAGGGCATTGGCCAGACTGAAGACCGCCGTGTTGGCACCAATGACCAGCGCCAACGTGGCGACGGCGGTCAGCGTGAAGCCGGGCGTGCGCCGGAGCACGCGCACGGCGTACCGCAAATCGCGTCCGAATGTTTCCAGGAATGGCAGTCGCGGCATGTCGTCGGCGGACAGTGGACCCCTGGACCTCCTATAATCTGCCGATGCTCGGCACCCGGATCCTCCACTACCGCATCCTTCGGCAGCTCGGCAGCGGAGGCATGGGCGTCGTCTACGAGGCCGACGACACGAAGCTCAACCGGCGGGTGGCGCTGAAGTTTCTGCCCGAGTCGCTGCAGTTGGCGCCCGAGGCGGCCGAACGGTTCGAGCGCGAGGCCAGACTCGCCGGGTCGCTCAATCACCCCAACATCTGCACCGTCCACGACAGCGGCGTGCACGAGGGGCGGCAGTTCATTGTCATGGAGCTGCTCGAGGGCGATTCGCTGCGGAGCCGCATCCACGGGGCGCCGCTGCCGCTTGATCTGATGCTCGACGTCGGGTGTCAGATCGCCGACGCGCTCGACACCGCGCACGTCAAAGGCATCGTTCACCGCGACATCAAACCCGGGAACATCTTCATCACGAAGCGGGGGCAGGCGAAACTCCTCGACTTCGGCGTCGCCACCGCCGGGCAGGCCCACGGCGCCGTGTCCGATGACACCCGCGCGGCCTCAGACCTGACGATGCCAGGCACGGCCATCGGGTCGGTCAACTACATGTCGCCGGAACAGGCGCGCGGCGAGGCGCTCGACGGACGCACGGACCTGTTCTCGCTGGGCCTGGTGCTCTACGAGATGGCGACCGGTCGCCAGGCCTTCGGCGGTCAGACGACCGCCGTGGTCTTCGACGCCATTCTCAATCGCGACCCGGCGCCGGTGCGGAGCGTCAGTCCCGCCATTCCGGCGGAACTGGAACACGTCATCACGCGGGCGCTCGAGAAAGACCGTCGCATGCGGTACCAGACCGCGGCCGACATGCTCTCGGAACTGCAGCGGCTCAAACGCGACACCGCCGGCAGCGGTCACACGGCGGCGACGGCCGCGTCACGTTCGCGCTCCCGTGCGTGGCTCGCAGCCCTGCCGGTCGTCCTTCTGGTCGTCCTTCTCATCCTTCTCATCGGGCTCATCGGGGCAGGCGGCTACTACTTCTGGGGCGGCGCCACGACGCCGGTGTTCGCCGAGCGCGACACGATCGTTATTGCCGACTTCGCGAACACCACCGGCGACCCGGTGTTTGACGATGCGCTGCGGCAGGCGGTGTCGGTGCAGTTGCAGCAGACACCATTCGTGACGTTGCTGCCCGATCAAAGTGTGCAGCGCACCTTGCGGCTCATGTCGCGCTCTCCTGACCAACCATTGACCAGCGACGTCGCGCGCGAGTTGTGCCAGCGCGCGGGCGCGAAGGCCTCGGTCGAAGGATCGGTTGCGTCGCTGGGTTCCAGTTACGTCATCACGATCGGCGTCCACAATTGCCAGACGGGCGCGTCGCTCGCGCAACAGCAGGTGCAGGCCTCGTCGAAAGAAGACGTGCTCGCGCAGGTGGGCACCGCCCTCACGCGGCTGCGCGAAGGCCTTGGGGAATCCCTGGCGTCGATCCAGAAGTACGACGTTCCGATCACGGAGGCGACCACGGCGTCGCTCGACGCGCTCAAGGCCTACGGTCAAGCCAACCGCGTCCGCCAGACCCGGGGCGACGAGGCGGCGATTCCCTTTTACGAGCAGGCGATCCAGCTCGATCCGAGTTTTGCCCTCGCGTACGCCAAGCTGGGTGTCGTCAGTTCCAACATCGGCCGCGCCGAGGATGCCCGGCGGCACACCGAGAAGGCGTATGCCCTGCGCGACCGTGTCAGTGAGTACGAGCGCCTGTACATCACGTGGAGCTACGCCTCGCGTGTCACCAACGATCGACAGGCGGCCCGAACCACACTGGAAATGATGACCACGGCCTACCCGCGCGACTTTGTCGCGCGTAACAACCTTGGCGTGTTGCTCATGGGCGAATCCCAGTTCGAGGCGGCACTCGAGCAGTATCAGGCGGCGATCGACATTGCGCCTGACGAACCGTTGCCGCTGTCGAATGCCGCCTACGCGCTGATCTTTCTGGGGCGTGTCGACGAGGCGTTTGCGTTGGCCGCACGTGCACTGGCCATCCGCCCGGATCCCAACCTGGCGATCGCGCGGTGGACGGTCACGCGCATGCGGCGAGACCCTCGCGAGGCGGAGTTCGAGACGGCGGCACGCCACCTGGCGACGCCTCAGCAACTCCTGTTTGCCGAGTCGAATCTGGCGGTGTGGGAAGGGCGCCTCCGGGACTATCGCCGTATCGTCGAACAACTGAAGGCGCCGTCGCGCGCCACCCCCGATGGCGAACTTGTGCAGAGCCTCGAGGCGGCCGAGGTGATCACGATGGCGGTGGTGCAGGGCGGCGAGTGGGTGGCCCGGCTGAAGGCCCTCACCCGGGCGAACCTGCCGCCCGCGGCGCTCGCACAGGTCGCGTCGGCCCTGGCGATCATCGGCGAGATTGACACGGTGCGCCCCCTGCGGTCGACGCTCGAAGGCGTTGACGCCAACGACCCCCAGCAGGCTCAACCCGCCGGGGTCGCGCTGGCGTTGCTCGCGGCGGCCGGCGGCCGGCCCGGAGACGCGGTCGCTCGAATCGAGCGCGGGCTGGTCCAGAACCCGCGGGCCCTCGACCTGCACTACTATCTCGGGCTCGTGCGCGAGCGGTCGGGGCGGATCGACGACGCGATCGCCAGTTATCGACTGGCCGTGCGGTTCGTCACGGTCCTCGGACCCAACCCGGCCGTCATGGGCGCGCAACTTCGGCTGGGTCTGCTGCTCAAACAGAAAAGCGACATCGCCGGCGCGAACGAACAGTTCGACGCGCTGCTCAAGCAGTGGGAGAACGCCGACGAGGACTTCGCCATGCTGCTGCGGGTGAAGGAAAACCGATAACCTGGTGCTCGGGTGCTCTGGTGCTCGGGTGCTCTGGTGCGTCGGAGCACCCGAGCACTGGAGCACTGGAGCACCAGAGCACCAGAGCACCAGAGCACTGGAGCACCAGAGCACCCGAGCCCCCGAGCCCTCAGAGAAAGTTGAGCGTGCTCTTTCTGAAGTCGCCGCCGAGGATGGGGATTGAGTTGGCGCCGAGCCAGGAGTCGAGGACGCGCGCGTAGACGGAGCGGAAGTCGGTCTCGTATCGCACGTCGCCGCCGCTGTTCTCGAGCGAACCGTCGACGTTGTTGGGGTTGAGGTTGGCCGCCGTGCCGTAGAGGCCGCCGCGCACGCCGCCGCCCATCGCCATCATCACGCCCGCGGCGCCGTGGTCGGTGCCCTGACTGCCGTTTTCGCTGATGCGGCGACCGAACTCTGAAAACTGCAGCACGAGGGTGTCCTGCAGCAGCCCCTGGTTGCGCATGTCGTTGTGGAACGTGAGCAGGCTGTCGCCGATCGTGCCCATGAGGTTGGCGTATCCGGCGTTGGCGGCGTTGGTGTTCTGCGTCGCGTGGGTGTCGAAGCCGCCCAGTTGCACCCAGAAGACCTTTGTGCCGATGCCCCTGGCGATCGCGCCCGCCACGGCCTTGAGCGCCTGCGCCAGGCCGTTGTTGGCATAGGCGACTGTCCCGGTGTACGTGCCGACAGACGCCACACGGTCGAGCGTCGCCAGGGCCGACTGCGACGTGCCGTTCACGAACGCCACGTGTGGACGGTCCACCGGCACATGCGACGCAATCGCCGCCATCGTCGGGCGCGAGTACGTGGCTTCGGTGCCGGTGTTCGGGCTCTGGAAGGCGTAGCCCGCGATGCTGGGGATCGCGGGCACGCTCACCTTTTTTCCTTCGAGCGAATGCGGCAGTTCACGCACGGTGCTCCACCCGACGAGCGGATCGACCGGATCGGGCAAGGCGTCGAGATACCGGCCCAGCCAGCCCGTGCCGGTCGAGTTGGCCGGGTTGGCGGTCGACCAGATGTCGGTGCCCAGGAAGTGTGAGCGGCTGGAGTTGGGATACCCGGTGCGCTGGATCAGCGCGAGGGCGCCCTGATCGAAGATCTGGCGCAGCCCGGTGAGGCGCGGATGCAGGCCGAGGACCTTGCCTGACGCGTCGGTGCCCACCTGCAGCACGTTGGCCGCGGGCACGGCGACTGAGGGCCGGCGGCTGTAATAGAAGCTGTCGCCGTAGGGAATCAGGGTGCTGAGCGCGTCGTTGCCGCCGTTCAGATACAGCACCACGAGGGTGCGCCGCGAGGCCCCCTGGGCGCGCGCGATGTCGGAAAGGAACGCGGGCGCCGCAAAGCTGACGGTGAACGCCGTCACGCCGCCTTTGACGAATTGTCGTCGAGTGACCTTCATGCTGTGCCTTTCCCTACACGAACTGGTACTCGCCCGACCCGGCCAGCAGGTGGAAGACACCACCGGTCTTGTTGAGAAGCTGCGTCTCGGAGCCCGTCCATGTGCCGCCGGCACGCACGTAATCGAGCAACGCGTTGTAGACCGGCGCCGGGACATCCGGCATCGAGAGCTGAGCGATCGCGAAGTTCACCAGCGCCTGAGGCGTGGCGCCGTGGGGTCGCGAGCCGTTGCGCAGTTCGAATCGCTGGTTGGCGGCCAGCGTCGCCGCGAAGTTCATCCGCGCGAGCATGCCGCCGGTGGAGAACCACGCGGGTCCCAGCGACCACCCGTTCACATCCGGCGGCTCCAGCAGTTGCTGCCCCATGTTCAGCAGCGGCGTCAGCGCATCGTTCACCGAAAACCCCACATGGCCGACTTCCTTCAACGACCGCACCACGAACTCGACCGGCCACGCGTACCGCTGGTGATGGCGCTTCGGGTTGCGGAACTGCGTTGACAGGAGCAGCTCGCGCAACACCGGCCGCATGTGCGTGCCGTTGGCGAGGTAGGTCCCGGCCAGCCGCTCGACCCACGCCGCATCCGGCGCGTCCACCTCGCTCACAAACCACGTCCACAGGCGACGGGCCAGACGCCGCGCCGTCTCCGGGTGCGTCGCCAGCGCCTGAATCAAATCGAGACCGTCCTGCATGCCGGCGGCGGCCGCACGCGCGGGAATCGTCTTCGACCCGTCGGGATAGATCGCGAACGTGAACGTCTTGGCGGCCGTGTCGTGCTGCGCCGACCGGTAGTTGAAAGCGTAGTAGGCCGTCGGCGTGTTGCTCGTGCCGAGCTGCGCCAGATTCCAGCCGGTGAACACACGCGCCGCCGCGTACACGTCGGCCTCGACGTAGTTCCCGATGCCGAACGTGAACAGCTCCATCAACTCGCGGCCGAAGTTCTCCTGCGGCTGCGCCTTCACGTTGGTCCGGCCGTCCAGCCACACGATCATCGCCGGATCTTTGGCCACCTCCACCAGCAGGTCGCGGAAGTTGCCGAGGGCAAACTGGCGGAACAGTTCGATCTGGCCGCGCACACCAGCGGTGTCTTCCGACGATTTCGCGGCCATCATCCGCGTCGCCTCCGTCGCGCCGAACGTGCCCGCGATCTTGCTGTAGGCCGTCGCGAAGTGATGGTGCCAGAACAGCGCCATCTTCTCCTGCAGCGGCGCCGGCGAGTGCACCATGCGGAACAACCAGCGCTGCCGCGCGTCGTTCACCACCGTGTTCGGCATGAACCCGTTGCGCGCCGTCACCCCCACGTGGCCCGGCGTTCCGATCAGGTGATCGATGTCCGTCGACAACGGGTCGAAGTCGACCAGTTCGTCGACGATCTCCGAGTACTTTTTCCTCGCGTAGTAGTCGCGCTCGACGGGTGTGGCGCCGAATCCCGCGCGTCGCAGCACGTGATCGAGAAGCGGCCATTCAGACACGAGAGTCATCCAGTTACCCTGCCTTCGACCGGCGGGGCTGAAGCCCCGCCCTGCGTACTGCCCCCGGCGAACCCACACTGTCTTAGACCGGGCGGGACGGCATAACATTACAGCGTTCTCGCAAATCCCAACAACTCATCGTCTTTGGTCGCCTTGCCCTCGAAATGCCGCACCGCCGCCCTGGCCGCCAACCAGGCGAAGGCCTCGCCATGCCAGCCAAACGCCAGCGAAAAGAAGTGAAACGGGTAGTTCCGGTGGGGGCCAATCCACGGCAGGCCGTCCACGGTGGTCACCACCGGCAGGTCCCAGCCGACGGCCGGAGGCAGGCCTGAAATGTCGGGATACCGCAACGACAGCTCATACATCAACTGATTCGCGCGGTGGACGATGGCCTTCTGGCGAAGTGCCGGGGCCGGCGTCGGCCCCGAAAGTCCGGAGAACATCGCCCGGTGATCGGGAAGCCAGCGCAGCCAGCGCGGCGACTCGGTGGCCTCGGTGTAGAGCGCCTGCCGCGGTCCCACCGCGCGACGCATCGCGGGCGTGAGGGGCTCGGTAACGACGCCGTAGCCCTGGACGACGCGGACGTGGCGTTCCAGTTGATGGAAGACGGCGCCAGGCTGGCCGGTGGCCACCACCACCCCACGCGCGGCGATCGTGGCGTTGGCCAACACGACCGTCACCTCCTTGCGCGTGAACGTGGTCTTCTTCACGCGCGACTGTTCGAAGATCCGCGCGCCCTTCTTCTTCGCGGCGGCCGCGAACCCGAGCGCCGCGCGCACGGGATCCAGCACGCTGGCGTCGCGCAGGCGCACGGCGCCCTGCGTCTCGGTCGCGAGCAGGTCGCGCGAAGCGGTCGCGGTCAGCCACGGCGCGTCGAGGCCGGCGGTCTTTCGCGCGGCGGCGTCCTTCTTGAGCGCGGCGGCGTCACCGGTGAACGGCGCGTTCACCGCCAGTGTGGTGGAAGACAAATCGCACCGCACCCCCAGCCGCTTGAGCGTGGCGGCCAGGTCCTTCGCGCTGCGCCGGACCTCGGCAAATGCCACGTGGGCGACACGTTTGCCCGCGGACTTCTGGATCGCGGTGAACAAGCCCTCGGGCGCGGGCAACACCAGGCCCATCGCGCCTTGGGTGGCGCCGGACGCCAGCCGATCGGCCTCCACAAGAATCACGTCGTGGCCGGCCCGCGCCAGGGCGTACGCGGCGGCACAGCCCGTGAGTCCTCCGCCAATGACGACGACGTCAGCGGTGAGGGCGCCCTTGAGTGAGGACGCCGTCGACGCTCGTTTCGGTGCGACCGCGCGGCGGGCCCAGTATGACTGTCCGTAAATCGGCATCGCTGGACAGAATAGCCGAGGATGCAGCCGGACCAACGTCTCTCGCCCAGGGGCGAAGAACGGCGTGGTGGCCGCGTGGCCAGAGCAAGGAACCGCTGACGTGACGCCAGCCGGTTCATTATCCGGCAGGACACCGCATACAATCAGGCGGCCGCCATGACTCTGGCCCCCGGCGATCGCCTCGGCCCCTACGAAATCGTCGCGCCAATCGGCGCGGGCGGCATGGGCGAGGTGTATCGCGCGCGCGACACCAGACTGCAGCGGCAGGTCGCCATCAAAGTCGTGCCGGCGGCCATCGCAGCGACGCCACGGCCCTGGCGCGATTCGAGCGCGAGGCGCAGGCCGTGGCCGCGCTGTCGCACCCGAACATCCTCGCGCTCCACGACATCGGACGCGACGGCTCCGTCACCTTCGCCGTCATGGAGCTGCTCGACGGCCGGACGCTGCGAGAGGTTCTTGCCGATGGCGCGCTGCCCGCGAGAAAGGCCGTCGAGTACGGCCGACAGATCGCCGACGGTCTGGCCGCCGCGCACGATCGCGGCATCGTGCACCGCGACCTGAAGCCGGAGAACATCTTCGTCACGACCGACGGCCGCGTGAAACTGCTCGACTTCGGCCTGGCGCGCATCCAGAGCGCCAGGGCGCTGGCGGCTGCCACAGAGACGATGCTGGCGCGGACGGACACGGCGCCCGGCACGATTCTCGGGACGATCGGCTACATGGCGCCCGAACAGGTCCGCGGGCTGGCCATCGATCACCGCGCGGACATCTTCGCGTTTGGCGCGGTGCTCTACGAGATGCTGGGTGGCAAGCGGGCGTTCGGTGGTGCGACACCCGCCGACACGATGAGCGCCATCCTCAACGCGGACCCTGAAGAAATCGTTCCGGCTGGCGGCGGCCAGCCCGCGCTCGATCGCCTCGTGCGCCGCGCGCTCGAGAAGGAACCCGCGCAGCGATTTCAATCCGCGCGCGATCTCGGCTTCGCGCTGGAGGCCGTCGGCAGCGGAACGGCGTCCGGCGTGTCGCACGTGGTGACTCCGGCCCCGCGCCGGCGCCGTGTGGTGCCCGTTGTCGCCGCGCTGGCGATCGGCGCGGCTCTTGGCGCTGTGGGCGGGCGGGCACTCGCGCCCGCGCTCGAGGAGGCGGACGCGTCTGCCGTCACGAGGTTTACTCTGCCGGCCAGCGAGTTCCAGGTCGGCCTCGAGTGGGTGGCCCTGTCGCCGAATGGGCGGACACTCGCGTGGGGTGGCAACATCAGCGCAGCCTCCTCCCAGAACCTGGGGCTGTGGGTGCGGCACCTCGATCGCACGGCTGCCGACCCGGTGCGAGGGGTCTCCGATATCAGCCGCGGCGTGTTCCTCTCGGACAACAGGAGCCTGTTGTGCATCGGGCAGAATCAGTTGTTCACGATCGACCTCGAGACCGGGCGGCGCACCGTCGTCTGGACCGGCCCCGACGAAAGCGCGCGATTCGGCATCAGATCCGTGACGGTGGGACCGGATGACCGCATCGCGGCTGGTGTCAACAATGGAATCGCGCTCCTGGAGAACGGCGTCATGCGCATGGTGGCCGAGCCTGAGCAAGGCGAGCGGGGCCTGGGGTATCCCAGTTGGACGGCTGACGGGCAGCATCTGCTGTTCTCAGCGCGTCTGGAAGACGGCGCGCTCGCGGCGTTTGTCATGCCGGCCCAGGGCGGCCCGAGGCGGGCGCTTTCGTTGCCGCAGGACATCGCCGCGCCCATGACGACGCCGGACGGGACGGTGCTCTACGGCCAGAACGGTATTCTCTGGGGCCAGCGGTTCGACCCCGACACACTCGCGCCGGACGGTGCGCCGGTTCGATTCGCGGGAGACCTGAGCATGGACGCCTCGTCGGGTTTCATGGGCATCACCGTCTCACGCAGCGGCGTACTTGCGTTTCGATCGCCGGCAGCCGCGCAGGTGCAGTTCGAATGGGTCGATCGCGTCGGGCGGCTTGATCGCGCCGTGGGAGTTCCGGACAACTTCGCCAACTTCGACGTCGCACCAGACGGCCGGCTTGCCGCGACGCGGCGCGAACCGTTCATGAACGGCAACTCGCTCTGGCTCATCGATCCCGCCCGGCAACTCACGGCCGAGATCGGAAGCTTCCAGGGCCTGTCGTTCAGCGATCCCGCGTTTTCGCCGGACGGGTCACGGCTCGCGGTGCGCAAGGGCAACCAGGTCGTGGTGCGCACCATGCAAGGCGGCACCGAAATGGTGCTGCGCGACTGGCTCGGCTATCCGGACTCGTGGAGTCGCGACGGACGATTTCTGACGGTGGGGCGGCCGATGCCAGCCGGGTTCGAGGCGTGGGCCATTTCACTCGAGGATCCGTCCGGGGACGTCCCCCTCGTGACCGGCATGGCGCTGGTCGACGAAGCGCGGTTCTCACCTGACGGCAAGTGGGTGGCCTTCCACGCCGCGCAGAAGGTCACGCCGGATGTCTTCGTCATGCCGTTTCCGCCAACCGCCGAACGGCTGCAGATTTCGACCGCCGGTGGAGTCCAACCGCGCTGGAGCCCGGACGGCCGCGAGCTCTATTTCCTGGATCTGTCCGGTCAGGTCATGGTCACGCCGATGCCTGGCGGCGATCCCCGCAAGGCGCAGACACCGCAGCCCTTGTTCCGGACGACACTGCAGGCGTCGTCGGCGATGGACCAACTCGCGGTCTCGGCCGACGGCACACAGTTCCTCATCCGCCGCCCTGTGCAAGCCGCCTCCAACGAGGCCCCCGTGCAGGTGATCCTGAACTGGCCGGCGCTGCTCCCGCCGCGGGGTCGATAGGCGAGCTGAACAGGATCGGCTCGGCATCGATCGCGTTGGGTACCGCCTCTATTGCACGGTCGCCTGAAAATGCCGACTTGTACCACGGGCTAGTGTAGTGTCTCATAAATAACTTGACAATATGTATCGAGTGCGGCACACTGGCGTACGATGTGGACCGTGCCCGATGCGCTCCCCCTGACGGACGAACAACGACGCACCCTGGAGACGTGGGTGGCCGCGCGGAATACGCCACAGAAGGTGGTCTTGCGCTCGCGCATCGTCTTGATGGCGGCCGAAGGCAAGGCCAACCGGCGCATCGCCCGCGACTTGCGCACGAGTCGCCCGAGCGTGATTCTCTGGCGACAGCGATTTGTCGCCGGCGGCACGACGGTCCTGACCGAGGACGCTCCCGGCCGAGGCCGGAAGCCCACTATTTTGGCCAAGAAAGTCAAAGAGATTGTGACGGCCACGCTGCAGACGAAGCCTCGGGCCGCGACGCAGTGGAGTGTCCGAACCATGGCGACCGCACAGGGCGTGAGTCCGGCGACGGTGCAGCGCATCTGGGATGCGCACGGCCTGGCACCGCATCGGACGCGGACGTTCAAGCTGTCGCGCGACACGCGGTTCGTCGAGAAGTTGACCGATGTCGTGGGCCTGTATCTGAACCCGCCGGACAGGTCGCTGGTCTTGTGCGTCGATGAGAAGAGTCAGATCCAAGCTCTCAACCGCACGCAACCCGGTCTGCCCATGAAGAAGGGCCGCTGCGGGACGATGACGCATGACTACAAACGGAATGGCACGACCACGTTGTTTGCGGCGCTCAACGTCCTGGACGGCACGGTGATCGGCGAATGCATGGCCCGGCATCGCCATCAAGAATTCCTCACGTTTCTGCGGCACCTGGATCGGGAGTTTCCGGCGGACCTGGATCTGCACTTGATTGTCGACAACTATGGCACCCACAAGCACGACAAGGTGAAGACCTGGCTCGCACGCCACCCACGGTTCCAGCTTCATTTCACGCCGACCAGTTCCTCTTGGCTGAACTTGGTCGAGCGCTGGTTTGGGAAGCTCACCGATACGCGGATTCGTCGCGGCAGCTTCTACAGCGTTGGCGAACTGGTTGACGCGATTCGGGAATACCTGGACGAGAACAACCGTCAGCCGAAACCGTTCGTCTGGGCAGCCAAGGTTGAAGACATCCTCGCCAAGGTCAATCGCTGTAAAGTTATTTTAGAGACACTACACTAGACTGTCACCTTCACGTTGTCGTGCAGGAACTCGGGAGCAAAGTCCGCTCCATTGGGCCACACCAGCGTGTGGAACTCCGGATGGATCGTGAAGGCCCGGAAGAACGTGAAGTCCCGGAGGGGCTCGAACACCGGACCACGCAGCGCGAGACCGAACCACTTCGTCCGCCGACCACTCGCCGTCGGCTTTGGCTGTGCGCTCGGTAAAACGGAAATTGCCGTCGGGGAGCAGCGTGATGGTCACGCGCGTGCGCGGCCTCTCGGGTCCGGTGCCTTCGTCGCCGGTAAACTCCCACGCTTTGCCATCGTCCGACGCGCGGCCGTGAAGCGTCCGGGTCGCGCCGCCCGGACGGAAGCCCTGATAGATGTACGTGAAATCAGACGCGCGGTAAGAACATGCTCAGGCCCTCGCGCGGGCCCGACGCGGCCTGCCAACGTGAGTGACAGACGATATGACGCCGCCCGGCGCCAAGCCAGTCGCAGGTCTCGCGCATGTTCGCCGCCGCGGAAAACCCGGCCATCGTCCAGGTGCCGAGCAGGAACGACAACTTCTCGTGCGGGGCCAACGGCGTCATCGGCGTGGCCGGCGCAGGCTGCCGGGCGGGCACTCGCCCCGACGCCCCGATGCCTTCAATGGTGACCGACGCGACGTGGCCCGCGCCGTCCATCGCAAAGGTCACGAACCGGTTGACACCAGGACGCCACACGGCGCGAAAGACATCGCCCTGCCAATGCTCGAGCGGCCCTTCGAAGGCTCTGGTATAGCGCAGCACGACAACGCCAATCCGCTCCTCCGGCATGAAGGCCACCTGCGCGCTCATGCCGTCGATGTTGCCGCCATGCGAATAGAGCACGCGCCCGCGATGATCCGAGACGTACCACCCCATGCCGTACGAGAGAAAACGTGTGAAGGGCGTGAGCGGCGCCGAGATCCTCGAAGAGATTGCCGCGGCGCGGCCCGATGTCGGTATCGTGACAGTCGCGCCTGAGCTCGACGGAGCGCTCGACCTCATTCGCGACCTCGCGGCACACGGCCACCACGTCTCGCTCGGGCACTCAGGCGCGTCGTACGAAGAGGCGAACGCCGGCATTGACGCGGGCGCACGCCAGGCGACGCACCTGTTCAACCGCATGCCCCCGCTCAGTCACCGCACGCCCGGTCTCGCCGGCGCGGCGTTCGAACACGACGACGTCGTCGCCGAGCTCATCTGCGACGGCGCGCACGTCCACCCGTCGATGGTGCGCGTCGCGATCGCGGCGAAGCAGCCCCGGGGGATCATGGCGATCACCGACGGCACGGCCGGATCGGGCCTGCCCCGCGGAGCGCAGACCATGCTGGGGGGCCGCCGCATCACGGTGGGGGACGTGGCGAACCTGGACGACGGCACGATCGCGGGGAGCGTGCTGACGATGCGCCTGAGCCTCATCGACGCCGCGACCGTCTGCGCCACGACGCCGGCCCGCGCGCTCGGCCTGCAAGGCTTCGGCGTCATCGCTCCGGGGCCGGTCGCCGACCTCGTCGTCCTCGACCGCGACCTCAGGGTCGTCCACACCTTCGTCGGGGGGGGGGGCGCTCGTGGAGATCGAGAAGCGCGGGCCGACGCTCGAGTCGATTGAGGCGCTGGAGGTGAAGACGACGCAGACCGGCGACCGGATCGAGCTCGAGGTCAAGAAGCCGCGGACGGAGTCGTTCCCGGGGATTGGCTTTCATCGGTCGGCGAGCGCCCGGTTGATCGTGTCGCTTCCGAGGCGCGCGACAATCAACGCGCGAAGCGGCGACGGATCGATCACCATCGAGGGGGTCGAGGGACGCATTCAGCTGCGCACCGGCGACGAGAGCATCCGCGCGTCGGACGTGACCGGAGCGCTGACGTTCGACACCGGCGACGGGTCCATCACCGTTGACGGCGCCGACGGCCAGCTCGATCTCGACACCGGCGACGGCAGCGTCAATGTCACGGGCAAGCTGACCCGCGCGAAGCTGCACACCGGCGACGGGTCCATCGTGTATCGCGCGCCGCCCGGCACGGCAATCGCCGATGACTGGGAGATCACGACGGGGGACGGCAGCGTGTCGGTCTACCTGCCGCTCGATTTCGCCGCGGAGCTCGACGCCCACACGGGCGACGGCACGATCAGGAACGACCTGTCGGTGAGCCCTGAACCCAGCGGGCCGTCCGCGCGCCGCACGGTGCGTGGCCGCCTCGGCGCCGGCGGCAAGCTGCTGCGCATCAGGACCGGCGACGGCTCGATCCGGCTGCGGGCCTTCTGAAGAACCAGGTCATCGGGCGATCTGGCGATCGGGTGACGATCACTCAGTGACCCCATGACCCGATGACCCGATTCGTCAGACTGCCCGATAACTCGCGGGGGCCGCCTCTCCCGCCTCCCGAAACCCGTCTCGACGCTCGCGGCACTTGCTGCACCGCCCGCAGTGCAGCCCTCGCTCGGGCTGCATGCACGACAGCGTCAACTGGAGCGGCACACCGCGATCACGGCCCCGTGCGCTTGTGGATGATGTCGAGAGGGCTTCGCGCGGGGTTTCGGAACTCTTTGACCACATGTGTGTGTACCCTGGTCGAAGTCGAGATCCTCGATCCGAAGCTCGCAGCACTCCGACACCCGCAGGCCGCCGCCATAGATGAGCGCCGCCATCAGGCGCGGCGTCCCCGACATCGCGTCCAATAACGCCATCGTCTCCGGCATGCTCAGTACCACCGGCAGGCGCGCCCCCCGCTTGGCTTTTACGCCGGGGGAGAGACCCTCCACGTTGACACCCAGCACCTCCCGGCACAGGAACAGAATCGCGCAGAACGCCTGATGCTGCGTGCTGGCCGCCACCCGCTGGCGCACCGCCAGGTGCGTCAGATAGTCGCGCACCACCGCCGACTCGACGCGAGGATGGGGAACCCCCTGCTGCTGGGCGGCGTAGTCGAGGAACCGCCGCACCCAGTCCGCGTAGGTGCACTCCGTTCGAGAGGAATAGTGACGGGTCCTCACGCGCATCCGCAGTGGCTCCAGCGCCGCCAACGGACTCGTCTTCCCGTGTTCATCGACGACCGTGCTGGCCGGCCGCCGATGCCAGCCCGTTCGCTTGAGGAAATTGACAAAGTAGATGCGGAGCGCCTGGTCTGCCTGACGCACCTGCCAGTCCTCGGACCCGCCGTTGCGCTCCAGGTCCTCGCAACACCCTCGCACGTGATCCGTCAGAGCCTCGTCCGAGGCCGGGCGCGACAGGAACCGCCGCACCCAGCGCACGAAGTAAGGAGCCGCCGCCGGTCGTGCCAACTGGGCCTTGAGCAGGAACTCGCCGAACTCCTGCAATGAAGACTCGAGCTCACGCATGCTTCACCTCGACCCCTGAGACGCACGGGGCATGCCGCAACGACTCGTGCGCAGTTCCTCAGCTCCAGCAACACGTGACGCAATGCCCCGACACGGAGCCCCCCAGTTCGGTGTCAACCCAGGTTGCCTGTGTGCAACTCACGTTGACGAAAATCCGGGAATGGCCCCTTCCGCCTATCCCCGGATTTCCCGGCAATTGGCACCGGCACCAATTCCCGGATCCGGGTGCCGTCGAATTCAGGTGACTCGCACGGGCAGAACAACTTGACCCCGAACCGAATGGCGGCAATAATGCCCGCAGGTAGTGGATGGTTCCCAGGCGCGAGCGGCGGCGCACCGGGCGGCTGACCAGTAATTGACGCCATCCACCTATGTGAAGTTAGGCCGCTCAAGAAAAGCGCCACCGTTCCGGCCCCCGCCGGACGAGAACGATACGATCTCGCAGGTAGCCGTCCTTCTTTCTGGAGACCCTATGCCTCGCTTCCTCACGATTCACCGGGCAGGGCAGGTGCACATGAACAGGCTCGGACTGACGTTTATCGCGGTCGCGCTGCTCGCGTCGTTCCCGGGGCGCGCCTCGGGGCAGGCGCCGGGCCCGCTCGACGGCCTCGACGCGTACATCCGCGCCGCGATGGCCGACTGGCAGATCCCGGGACTGGCGATCATTGTCGTGAAAGACGACGCGGTGGTGTTCCTACGGGGCTATGGTGTGCGGCAGATCGGCTCCGACGCGCGCGTGGACAAGAACACGGTGTTCGAGTTCTCGTCCATGACTAAGGCATTTACCGCGACTGCCCTGGCCATGCTGGTCAGCGACGGCAAGCTGACCTGGGACGATCCGGTCAGCAAGTACGTGCCGTGGCTCGAGTTCGCCGACCCGTTCGTCACGCGCCACGTGACGATTCGCGATCTCCTGAGCCAACGTGTAGCCGGCGGATGGGGCGGGTCAAGTGAGAACTTCATCCTTTCATCCCACATGCCGCGGGAAATCCTGCGCGCGCTGCCCTGGCGTCCGCGTGCCGGCACGCCACCTGTGGCTGGTCTGCCCGGTGCTCCCGCCCCGCTCGGCAGTAGCCCCGCCGGGTTTCGCAGTCGCTTCGAGTACGAGAACGCCAACTACTACGCTGCTGGCGAAGTCATCGCGGCCGTCACCGGCGCCCCGTGGGAGGAGTTCATCCGATCACGCATCTTCCGTCCCCTGGGGATGGCATCTGCCCGAACCAGCGTGTACGACCTGTGGCACAAACGCGCCGTGGCCGCGTGCTTCGAGTGCGGTCTGGGTGGGCACATGGTTACCCTCGACGACGCGCTGGTCGCGAATGTCGCGGTCCCGCATCGCATGGGCGAGCACGGCCCGGAGACGAGGCCCGTGTGGCCGTTCGACAACGACCCGTCCGCCTCGATCTATGCCAGCGTCGAGGACGCGGCAAGGTGGCTGCGGTTCCAGACGGCAGGCGGATCCTTCAACGGCACGCGGTTGCTGGACGGGCCGGCGTTCGATGAAACCCACGCTCCCCAGGTGAGCATCGCGCCCGAGACGCAGCAGGACCTGAGACCCGGCGCGGGGAATCTCTGGGCATACGGGCTCGGCTGGTATCTCACTGATTATCACGGCCGCCGGGCCTCGATGCACGGTGGCGGCTTCGCTTCGTACATCGGTGTCCTGCGCGATGAGCGCATCGGGGTCATGGTGCTGGCCAACCAATTTAGCCAGCTGCGCCAGGCGCTCGTCTTCCGGGTGTTCGACGCGTTTGTCGGGGCGCCTCCGCGCGATTGGAGCGGAGAGATGCTCGAGAAGGTGCGGAGACGTGAGGAGCAGGCGCGCTCGACTCGGGCCACGGCTCGGCCCGCCGCCCCTGCCGCCGCACCGGCGTTACCCCTCCCGACCTATGGCGGCACGTATGCGCACCCCGCGTTCGGCGACCTCCTCGTTACGTACGAGAACGGTGACCTTGTGCTGCGCCTCGGCGGCGGGCAGATCGGGGACCTGGTCTCTCTGGGCGACCACAGGTTCCGCGTTACTTGGCGGGGACCCGACCACTATCGCGGCGTCGTGACGTTCGCCGCCCGCGGCGAGCGGCCGGAGCAATTGACGCTCGAGTTCCCGGCCGCGACGTTCACGCGGAAATGACTTCGCGAAGTGTACGACATCGACGGCCTTGTGAAGAACCGCGAATGCCCGCCCACGTTGGGACGCCTCAGGGCCAGGTGACGTTCTAGGTCGAGCCGGATATCAGAGTCGCGTGGAGTTCTTGAGCAGCTATGAATCCAACGTGGGGAACGACTGACTCTCCAGCCTAGCGGCGCGATGCGGCCTAACAAGGCAATGCAGGCTGACGAGGCCGCGCCCTCGCGTCGCTCGGTTGCGTCCTCGCAGCTGATTGCCAAGTCGTTGAGCCGGACGAACGACAAATGACGAACTATTCTTCAGGCTGTCACCTCGGCCCCGCCGTGCAACCCCTTCAGGGGGTCGACCAGCCCTCATCGAAGCCCTTTCCCAGGAGTTGAACATGCGCGTGCGTCAAGCCATGCCGGCGGCCATCGCGATTTTTCTGGTGGTGGCATTCGTGTTGGTCCCGCAGGAAGGTCGGCCACAGACATCCTCGCGATCGGCTCCTGTCCGTACGATTGAGTTTACGACCACGCAGGTCACCCAACCGGAGGTGACGCTCTCGCCCGATGACCAATGGCTGATTGTTACCATGCTGGGTCACTTGTTCCGCTTGCCGGTCGCTGGCGGCGCTGCCGAACAGCTCACGTTCGGGCCCTCCTATGATGCCGATCCCGTGTTTTCGCCCGACGGCGCTCGCATCGCCTTTACGTCCGACCGTGACGGACGCGAGGGCAACATCTTTGTGCTGGAGCTCGAAAGCAAGCGTATCGCGCAAGTAACTCACGAAGCATGGGCCGGCAGACCCACGTGGACACCCGATGGCCAGGCGATCGTCTATCTGGCTTACGTGCCCCTCTTCCAGACCGTGTCTCTCGTGCGCCGGATTGCGCTGAGCGGAGGAGAACCGCAGACTCTCAGTACTCCTCCACGCCAGTTCAGAACAGTGTTCTACCTGCCGGATGGACGCCTCGTCTGGACCGTCGTTGAACGACAGCAGGGACCGTCGCGTCTCACGACCCGTTTTGAAGTCGTGAGTCCGCAGGGCTCGGTCTCCGCGTTGCGCACGATTGAGGGAGAGGTGGATCGCGTCGTCTCCAGTCCTGCGGGTGATGGCCTCTATTGCCGTCGCCTCCTCACGCCGCAGAATAGTGGGCGCCTCTATGATGCGGACTTGCTGTTTCTTCCACTCTCCGGTGGCCCCGAGAGGCTGGTCACTGTGGTGCCGCACGAGCCCGTACGGTTTGCGGTGGCCACAGACGGTAAGAGTCTCTACCTGGGAGAGGCCGGGTCGCTCTGGAAGATTGCGTTGACCAGTCTCGCCCGCGAACCCATCGCCTTCAAGGCTCGAGTCAGGCTAGAAATCCAGGGCACGGTCACTCCACCCAAGACCGCTTACGGGGCCCCACGCTTGCCCGTCGTCCGTACCGTGACGAGTCCCCGGCTGTCCCCCGACGGCCGCACCTTGGTGTTTGGCGCTCTCGGCTATCTCTGGCAACAACCGCTGAACGGTGGGCCGGCCAGGCGGCTGTTCGAGGGCAGCGCATTCGAGGATTGGCCCGCGTACTCGCCGGACGGGCGGCAGCTCGCGTTTGTGCGCAGCGAGCACGGCAAGGATGAAATCAGGATTCTCGACCTTGAAAACCGGCAGACACGTACGGTGGCTTCCGGACTGGGTCAGCCGAGTTGGAGTCCCGACGGGCAACGACTGGTCTTCAGGGCGGGTGAACAAAGCGAGAGTTTCCGCGTCGTGTCGGTGAGTCTGAGCGATGGCAAAAGCGAACAACTTGCCGAGACCGGTTTGTGGTCGCCGCGCCCGCAGTTCTCCGCGGACGGCCGGTGGCTCTACTTCTCGGCCAATACCTCGGGCACCGGCACTCTGTACCGCCAGGCTCTCGAGGAGAAGGCCAAGCCGGAGCCAGTCACCCAACTGGCCCGGCACCTGAGCGACGGAGTCGTCTCACCCGATGGGAAGTGGCTCGTCTTCCGCCGAAACCGAGAGATCTGGGCCGCGGCTCTGGGGACGGAGCCGGTACAAGAGAAGGACGTCCGTCAGCTCAACCCGCAAGGAGGAGACAGCTTCGCCTTCACCCCCGATTCCGCGGGAGTGATTTATGCCGTGGGCAACCGCGTCTGGCGGCAGAAGCTCGCAAACGGTGAGCGGGAAGAAATACCGATTCGGTTGGCGGTGACCGCCTCCACCCCACCACCGCTGCTGCTGCGGCGCGTGCGTGTGCTCGATTTCGACGCGGGTGGCTTTGGTCCGGAGACGACCGTGTTCGTGGAGCAGGGTCGGATCCGATGGATGGGTTCCGAGCGCGGGCACACACTGCCGCGCGAGACCGTCACGCTCGATGCCGGCGGGCGCTTTGCCATCCCAGGGCTGTTCGACATGCACGTGCACCTCGATCGGTGGTGGCACAGTGTGGGAGCCGACCACAAGGCATTTCTGGCCTACGGCGTTACCTCCGTGCGGGAGGTGGGTGGCGAGCCGAACTGGACGAAGGCTTTGTCCGAGCGCAGTGAGGCCACCAGCGATCCCGTGCCACGCTACTACTTCGCAGGCGAGTTGATCGAAGGGACGAAATCTGTTGGGGGCGATCTCAGCTTGTTGATTGCGGACGAAAACGACGCCCGTACTTCTGTGCGCGCTTTGAAGGATGAGGGAGTTCACTTCCTGAAGGCTTACTCAACACTCCCATGGCCGCTCCATCGTGTTGTGGCCGAAGAAGCTCGACGACTCGGTCTCCAAGTGATCGGACACGGCCTGACCGTCGAAGAGGTGACCAAGAGCGTGACCCTCGGATACGCAACCCTGGAACACCTGCCCTGGCCCAACCCTTACTACGACGATGTGCTGCAGCTACTCGCCGCCTCTGGTACGCGATGGGATCCCACTCTGGCGATCGTTGGAGGGAACAGAGTGCTGCTGCGTGACGAACCCGAACAGTGGACAGAGGCGAAGTTTCGCGCTTTTGGATCCAGGGACTGGGTCGAGCAAGGCAATCTATGCGGTTTATCGAATTCGCTTCGCGGATCTTGGGCTCAATGGCTTGGCAGTGTCACTGCGGCACATCGCCTCGGCGTAGGACTGCTGGCAGGAACCGACGCCGCACATCCCTGTGTGTTCTACGGGTCGGCGCTCCAGTGGGAGCTGGAACACTTTGTCCACGCCGGCCTGAAGCCAATCGAGGTGCTTCGAATGGCCACCGAGGAGGCAGCCCATACGCTGGGTGCGGAAGACCTGGGCACACTCGCAGCCGGCAAACTGGCCGATCTCGTGCTACTCGATTCCAATCCCCTGGAAAACATAAGGAATACCCAGCTCATCTGGCGGGTTATCAAGGGCGGCTGGCTGTTCGACCCGGACACACTTCGTCCTCCGGCGACTTCCAGAACACCCGGACAACCGTGAAAGGGTTGGACAGAGTCCAGGGGGATGTCGATGTAGGGCGGCGAGTGATCGAAGGTGAGTGCGGTCGCGGTGTCGGTCAGGGTGTTCCTGGCTTGGACAGGTTCCTTTTCGCTCGCACGGAAGTCAGGAAGCATTCAGCCGACGGTCGTGATGCAGAAATGGTCTTCTGGATAGCAGAGCAACAGAAGGTAGGTATACCAAGCCGGGCAGTGGGGAAGGCCGGCTAACCCCGCGCTGGAGCCGACGGCGCAGATGTGACAA
>JBCKZS010000045.1:0-24875 GCA_038918905.1 Vicinamibacterales bacterium | reverse complement strand
TGAGGGCCCCCGCGGCCCGCAGGGCCGCGGGGGCCGGCAGACGGCCGGTCGCGCGCGCGTCGCGCCACAGCGCGACGAGCGGCGCGACCGTCGGGTCGAAGGCGCCGTCCGTGTCGCGCGCGATCGCGATCGCGCGCGACACGACGCGAAACACGTCGGCGGACACCGGGACCGCCGCGGGCGCGAGGCGCGCGACCTCGCGCACCTCGCTGTCGGGCCGGTAGTCGCTCATCGCGCGATCCAGCGCCGCGATGCGCGCGAACGCCGGCGTCGCGGCCCGCGCAGCGGAGGGTTCGTCAGGCGCGTACACCACGATCCGCACGCGCAGGCCCATGTGGACCTGCGAGTATTCGAACGGGAGCGGCTGAAACGAATGAAGCACGGCCACGCCGAGGACTGCCAGGGCGCCGCACAGAACCCGCCATCGATCGTGCATGCCGCTCGTCTCCCGGGGGCGACCAGACTCGCGCGAGGACTCGCGCTGACCGGGATGATCAGCGCCGGGGCCGCGCTGGTCGCCGCGCCCCAGGCGCCAGCCTACCGCGAAACGATCGCCGGCACGACCGTGAGCTTCGAGATGGTCCTCGTCCCCGGGGGCACGGTGACGATCGACAGCGCCGAGCGGATCGTCGGACCGCTGTATGTCGGCCGAACGGAAGTGACCTGGGACCTGTACGACGTCTTCGCGCTCGGCCTCGACGCGCCCGCCTCGCCGCCCGGTGGCGCGGATGCGATCGCGCGGCCTTCGCAGCCGTATGGCGCGCCCGACTACGGCTGGGGCCACGCCGGATACCCGGTCATCAGCGTGACCCACGCGGCCGCGGAGGCCTCTGCGAAATGGCTTTCACAAAAGACCGGCCGGGTTTATCGTCTTCCCACAGAGGCCGAGTGGCTCCACATCGCGACCCTCGCCGTGGGGCCCGACGGCCTCGCGCCGGACCGGCGGGACGCGCTGGCGTGGCACCGCGGCAACGCGTCGGCGCGGACCCATCCGGTGGCCGCGAAGACCGCCGACCGGCTGGGACTGTTCGACCTGTTCGGAAACGCGGCGGAATGGGTCACGGCGAGCGGGGGCTCGCTCGTCGTGCGGGGCGGATCGTTTCGCGATGGTCCGGAGACCGTCGGACCACCGGCGCGGGCGGTGCAGGACGACGCGTGGAACGAGCGTGATCCGCAGCTCCCCAAAAGCCGGTGGTGGTTGTCCGACGGCCCGTTTGTCGGCTTTCGATTGGTGAGAGAACTTGAAGTGCAAGAGCGAGGTTCCCATGACTGACACGCCCATCCCTCCCGTCTCGCGTCGCACGTTCATCCATGCGACCGCGGCCGCCGCCGCGGCGCTGGCGTGGCCCGGCGGGGTGCACGTGTTCGGCTCCGACGTCATTCGCGTCGGTGTCATCGGCTGCGGCGGACGCGGCACGGGCGCCGCGGGCGACTGCCTCCGCGGGGCGGAAGGCGTGGAACTGGTCGCGCTCGGCGATCTCGCGCCCGATCGGCTCCTGCAGTGCCGGGCCGAACTCGCCAGGCTCGGCGCGGCGGATCCGGCCATCGCCGCGAAGCTGAAGCTCACCGACGACCGCTGCTTCACTGGGTTCGACGCGTACCGGCAGGTCCTCAACGCGGACGTCGACCTGGTGATTCTCGCGTCGCCTCCGGGCTATCGCCCGCAGCACCTGGCGGCGGCGGTCGACGCGGGCAAACACATCTTCGCGGAAAAACCTGTCGCCGTGGACGCCGCGGGCATTCGCTCGGTGCTTGCCACTTGCGAGCGCGCGCGCGCGAAGCACCTCGGCATCGGCGTGGGCACGCAGCGGCGCCATCAGGCCGACTACCTCGAGACGATCGCGCGGCTGCACGACGGCGCGATTGGCGACGTCGTGTCCGGCCAGGTCTTCTGGAATCAGGGGGGCCTGTGGTCGCGCGACCGGCAGCCTGCCTGGACCGACGCCGAGTGGCAGATCCGCAACTGGCTGTACTTCGCGTGGCTCTCGGGCGACCACATCGTGGAACAGCACGTCCACAATCTGGATGTGGCCAACTGGGTGCTGGGCGCGCACCCGGTCAAAGCCACGGGCGTGGGCGGCCGTCAGTTCCGCACCGACCCGAAGTTCGGGCACATCTACGATCACTTCGCGGTCGACTACGAATACGCCACCGGCGCGCGCCTCCTCAGCATGTGCCGCCAGATTCCCGGCACGACCAACCGGATCGGGGAATGGTTCATCGGCACGAAGGGCCAGTCGGACGCGTCGAGCCGGATACTCGGCAACGCCGCGTGGACCTACACACCACCGGCCCAGCGCAGCAACGGCTTCGTGCAGGAGCACACCGACCTGGTCGCGAGCATCCGCACGGGCACGCCCTACAACGAGCTGCAGCAGATCGCCGAGAGCACGCTGACCGCCATCATGGGGCGCGAGGCCGCCTACACCGGGCAGGAGATGACCTGGGACGTCGTGCTGAACGCGCAGCAGGACCTGACGCCTCCCGTCGGCACCCACGCGTATGGACCCCTGGCCGTCCCGCCGGTACCGATGCCCGGACGCACCAGGCTGGAACGTGCCTGGAATGAGTAGCATGAGTAGCATGACCAGTGCGATGTGGCCGCGGCGCGTGTTCCTCAAGTCGGCGTTGTGGACCGGCGCGGGTGTGGCGCTCGCCGGACGCCACGCGATCGCGGCCGGCTCCGCCCAGGCGTCGCGCCGGTTCCGCCTGCACTACGCGCCGCACTTCGGCATGTTCCGCGAGCACTCGGGCGCGGATCTGGTCGCGCAGTTGGAATTCATGGCAGCCGAAGGGTTCACCGCCCTGGAAGACAACGGCATGCGCGGCCGGTCGCTCGAAGACCAGGACCGCATCGGGCGCGCGTTGACGCGCCTCAACATGCGCATGGGCGTGTTCGTCGCCCACACGATCAACTGGACCGAGCCCACGCTCACCAGCCCGGACGCCGCGCATCGCGAGACGTTCCTCCGTGAAGTCCGCGAGTCGATCGACGTCGCGACGCGTGTCGGCGCGACGTGGATGACGGTCGTCCCGGGGCACGTCGATCGGCGCCCCCACATCGACTACCAGGCGGCGCGGGTAGTCGAGACCTTGAAGCGGGCTGCCGCCCTGCTCGAACCGCACGGACTGGTGATGGTGCTCGAGCCGCTCAACACGCTGCGCAACCATCCCGGCATGTTCCTGACGTCGACCCCCCAGGCCTACCTGATCTGCAGGGCCGTGGGCAGCCCGTCGTGCAAGATCCTCTACGACATCTACCATCAGCAGATCACCGAGGGGAACCTGCTGCCGAACATCGACACGGCGTGGGACGAGATCGCGTACTTCCAGGTGGGCGACAACCCCGGACGCAACGAGCCAGGCACGGGCGAGATCAACTACCGCAACGTGTTCAAACACATCCACGGCAAGGGTTTCACCGGCATCGTGGGCATGGAACACGGCAACGCCACGCGCGGACGCGCCGGCGAGCGCGCGGTGATCGACGCCTACATCGCGGCCGACGCCTGGACCTGAGGATGCTCAGTCTGTGGGCGGCGCGCCAGGCCCCGCCGAAGCCGGTACACCTCGCCCCAGGCGATGTCCCCTCGGCCGTGCCGCCGCGCGGTCTCGTCCACGGCCCGGACAAACGCCTCCGCCGCGCGCGCGGCGTCGGCCAACCCACCCGGCCGACTGGCCTTCATCGTCCTGACGAGATCGGGCTTGACGCGATCGGCGAGCAACATGCGGACTTCAAGGTCGCCAGCCGTCCGCGCGATGGAGACCGTGTCGGCCGTGCGGTGAATCACCGGCCCGAGCGGCGTGGAGTGGACCAGAACTCGCGGGTCTCGGTGGAGAGATCATCACCATCGAGAAACTCCACCGATCGCACGGTCCGCGAGAGCGGCAGCGACGCGTCGTCCCGTCGGTAGTGATCGGCCATGACGGGGTCCAGCGCCAGCGCGTAGATCCCGGTGCGATCTCCACTGTTGCTGTTCGTGGTGGACCAGCCAAGATGCCGGGTGAACCCGCCGATGACGCCAAGCGGTCCGCCGATTCTGAAGTCGCCATAGAAGTCGACGACGCCCGGCACGGTGAGATGCGCCTCGTAGTAACCCGACGTCCAGGCCAGGTGCGGATTGCGCAGCAGAATCGCCGTCCCCGATTTCGTGCGGCTCGGCGCGAAGGCCCAGGCGTTGGAGCCCTCCTCGAGGTCCAGGGGTCCAGAGGTCCAGGGGTCCAGGGGTCCAGTCTCAGCTCCCGGCGTAAATGTAACCCACTCTCGAGGTGGCGCGCGGTCAACCCCCCGGTACGCCGGCGCTCTTTTCCATACGTGCCGGAATGACATACACTGCGCCAGTCCCCGGAGGAGTGTCGAGATGAAACCCCAGTGTGTGCGAACGATCGCAGCGGGGCTGTTGCTGGCCGTGTCGGCCACCGCCTGCCAGAGCGCCGCGCGCCCGCCCGCGGCACCGGCGGCGCCGGCCGCCGATCCGGTCGCGCGTCCGGACCTGGTGCGGCAACCCTACAGCGCGGCCGACGTGAAGTTCATGTCGGGCATGATTCCCCATCACGCACAGGCCGTGATCATGGCCGGCTGGGCGCCGTCGCACGGGGCCGGTCCCGCGCTGCAGTTGATGTGCGAGCGCATGCTCATCAGCCAGCGCGACGAAATCGCCTTCATGCGGAACTGGCTGCGCGATCGTGGCCAACCGGTCCCGGCCGCCGACGCCACACACATGACGATGGAACACGACGGCATGAAACACGACCTGTTGATGCCCGGCATGTTGTCGGACGCCGAGATGGCCCGGCTCGACAAGGCGCTGGGCCGCGAGTTCGATCGGCTGTTCCTCATCGGCATGATCACACACCACGAAGGCGCGCTGACGATGGTCGAAGAACTCTTCGCGTCGCATGGCGCGCTGCAGGATGACGACGTGTATTTGTTCGCGTCGGATATTTTTGCCGATCAGATCGCTGAAATTGAACGGATGCACCAGATGCTTGCCGCCCTTGGAGGAAGGACCCCGCACCCATGACTCACACATCACCCACCGCTCGGGCCCGGACGGCCCGATTTGTCACGTCGATTGCGGGCGCACTCGTGGTCGCCGCGTGCGCGACCACCATGCCTTCGACGTCTGCGCCGGCCGCGCCAGCGGCCCCGGCCCCGGCCGTCGTCACACCGCCCCAGGCGCCCCCGGCGGTCGCACCAACACCGGCGGCACCGGCGGCACCCGCGCCCGCGGTTCAGGCGCCGGCCGCTGACGCCCCGGCCGCGGGTCGCGGCGGTCGAGGCGGCGCGCCACTGCCGCCCGTACCCCCCCCGCCGGCGGTGATGCCGGCGCCGGTCACTCCGATCGTGTCGATGACCGCGCCCACACCAGACCCGCGCGTCGGTCTCAAGGCCGGGTATTGGGACGCAGGGCAGGCCGCGTGGAACATGCGGCTGGTGTCCACGACGCCACCGAACGAGAAGTTCCTCGGCGTGACCAACTCCGACCTCGCCTTCACAGGCAAGTACGTCGTGCAGGGGAACTACAACGGCTTCCAGGTGTTCGACGTCTCGGACCCGGTGAAACCCACGAAGGTGCTGACCTATCTGTGCCCGGCGTCGCAGAGTGACGTCTCGGTGTACCGGCATCTGCTGTTTGTGTCGGGCGAAGGTCAGGCCGGGCGGCTCGATTGCGGCATTCAGGGTGTGCCCGAGCCGGTGAGCCCGGACCGCCTGCGCGGCATCCGTATCTTTGACATCGCCGACATCGCCAATCCCAAGTACGTCGGCAACGTGCAGACGTGCCGCGGCTCACACACCCACACCGTCGTGACGGACCCGAACGACAAGGCCCACGTCTACATCTACGTGTCGGGCTCGTCGGGCGTCCGGTCCGCGGAGGAACTGCCGGGCTGCGTCGATGGACCGATCGATGATCCCACCACCGCGCGTTTCCGCATCGAGGTGATCAAGGTGCCGCTGGCGGCGCCGCAAAACGCCGCGATTGTGACGTCACCGCGCATCTTCAACGACCTGGCGCCTCCGCCGCGACGCGTCGAACCGGGTCGCGGGGGCGCGGCGGGTGATCCGGCCGCGGGTGCTGCCGCAGCAGCGGCGGCCGCGGCTGGCACCGCCAGGGCAGGTGGCGCGGGTACCGCCGGTGGACGCGCGGGCGGTGCGGGCGGCCGCGGCACGCCATCCGGACCGAATCAGTGTCACGACATCACGGTCTACCCGGAAGTGGGCCTTGCCGGCGGCGCCTGTGGCGGCTACGGCCTGCTGCTCGACATCCGGGAGGTCGCGCACCCGCAACGGATCGATGCGGCGGCGGACATCAACATGGCCTTCTGGCACTCCGCGACGTTCAGCAACGACGGCACCAAGGTGCTGTTCTCTGACGAGTGGGGCGGCGGGACGCAGCCACGGTGCCGCGACACGGATCGCCCCGAGTGGGGCGCCAATGCGATCTTCACCATCGAGCGTGGCAAGCTGATCTTCCAGAGCTACTACAAGATGCCGGCGGTGCAGACCTCCTTTGAAAACTGCGTCGCACACAACGGGTCCCTGCTGCCCATCCCCGGACGTGACGTGATGGTGCAGGGCTGGTATCAGGGCGGCATCTCGGTGTTCGACTGGACGGACCCGAAGAACCCGTACGAGATCGCCTACTTCGATCGCGGGCCGCTCGACGGCACGCGCCTCATCAGCGCGGGTTCGTGGTCGGTCTACTGGCACAACGGCCTCATCTACAGCTCGGAGATTGCGCGCGGACTCGACATCTTCGAGGTGCTGCCGACACCGCACCTGTCGCAGAACGAAATTGACGCCGCCAGGACGGTGCGCTTCGATTTCGTGAACGCGCAGGAACAGCGGCGCAATGTGTGGCCGCCGAGCTTCGCGCTGGCGCGCGCGTTCGCCGATCAACTCGAGCGGTCCAGGGGGCTGTCGGCCGAGAGCCTCAGCAACACCCGCCGCGCACTCACGCGGGCCGAAGGCCTGTCGGGCGAGGCGCGCCGAACGGCGCTGCAGCAGCTTGGCACCACGCTGGCGTCGCAGGTGGCCGGTTCATCGGACCAGACCAGGGTGCGGATGCTCGTGACGACCGTGAACGACCTGGCCCGCGCGCAGGGATCCGCCGGGTCTGAAGACCCGGCCTTCTAAGGGCCTTCAGGTCGACGACGGCACGATTGAGGTCGAGCACCGGCGGTTCGAGCACCGGCTTCCGGCTGAAAGCCGGAGGGCTCAGGCCCCCGAACGTTGTTCAGCCCGGCCGCGATATCATCGGGCCCAATCCGCATGCCGCACGGGCTCACCGATCCCCTCAGCCAACTGCTGCTGCAGCTTGTCACCATCCTGGTCATCACGCGGATCGCGGGCCGTGCGTGCGCGCGCCTGGGGCAGCCTGCGGTGATCGGCGAGATGGTGGCCGGCATCCTGCTGGGCCCATCGCTGCTTGGCTGGCTCGCCCCGGACGTCTTCCACGCGCTGTTTCCGGACACGTCTCTTGACGCGCTGCAGCTCCTGAGTCAGATCGGTGTGTGCCTGTTCCTCTTTGTGGTCGGCATGACGATGGACGTCAGCCACATCCGGCACAACGCGCCCGCCGCGGTCCTCATCAGCCACGCCAGCATCGTGGTCCCTGCCATCCTCGGCGGACTGCTCTCGCTGGCGCTTTTTCCTTCGCTGGCCGGAGCCGGTGCGGCGTTCACGCCGTTTGCGTTGTTCATGGGCATCTCCATGAGCATCACGGCGTTTCCGGTACTCGCCCGGATCCTTGAAGAACGCGGGATGTCGCGCACACCACTCGGCACGATGGCGTTGACATGCGCGGCGGTTGATGACGCCACGGCGTGGAGTCTGCTGGCCGGCATCGTCGCGATGACGCAGGCTGATGGCTGGAGCGCGTCCGTGGTGACGGTCGCGCTGGTCCTGGCGTTTGTGGTGGTGATGGTCGGCGGCGTACGCCGCTGGCTGCCTCGATGGCTGGGCGCGGACGCCAACGCCGCGCCTCCGTCTGGCATCATCGTCCCCGCCCTTGCGCTGATGCTGGTCAGCGCACTCGTGACTGAGATCATCGGCATTCACGCCCTGTTCGGTGCGTTCCTGGCAGGCGCGGTCATGCCCGTGGCGGGAGGCATCCGGCCACACCTGACCGTGCGCATTGAAGAATTCAGCACGGTCTTCCTGCTGCCCTTGTTTTTCGTCTTCACGGGCTTGAGAACCAGCATCACCCTGCTTGATGACGCCGGAAGCTGGGCCGTGTGCGCGGCGATCGTGGTGGTGGCCATCGCGGGCAAACTCGGCGGCACCATGGGCGCGGCGCGGTGGACGGGGGTGCAGTGGCCGGATGCCTTCGCGCTCGGGGCGCTGATGAACACGAGGGGGCTGATGGAACTCATCGCACTCAATATCGGATACGACCTGGGCATCCTGTCGCCTCGCCTCTTCGCGATGCTCGTGATCATGGCCCTGGTGACCACCGCCATGACCGGACCACTGCTGACCGTCGCAGACCGCTGGCGCCTGCGGTCCGCGGCGACGAGCGAGGCCTGACTCGCAAACGAGGCGGAAGGTTCCCAAGCCAGGGCCCCCGGACTGCTGGACCCCCCGGACTGCTGGACCCCCGGACTGCTGGACCCCTGGACTGCTGGACCTTTGGGCCTCTTACCGCACCTGCGCGGCGTCCGGCAGTTTGCCCTGCGCGTCCACGATCTGGCGGGCCAGGTAGTTGACGACCGTGGCCTCGTTGCGCATCCGCGTCATGAAGGCGCCCTGCAGCAACTGCAACCGGCGCTCCTTGAGCGCCGAGCGAATACCTTCCTTCACCTCGGGGTCGCTCAGGTCGCGCTGGCCTGGCTCCTGGCGGCGGACCAGCGCCAGAATGGTGGCGACCCCGCCCGACGTGATCGTGCTGAGTTCACCGGGCTTCATCTGCACGACCGCGCGGCGCAGATCGGGCGGCGCCTGATCGATCGCGGACTGCCCGACCAACCCCAGGTCTCCGCCCTGCGCGGCCGACGGCGGGTCTTCCGAAAAGTCGGCCGCCAGCGACGCGAAGCTGTCGCCCGCACGCAATCGTTCGGCGAGCATGTTCAGCTTCCGGTTTGCCTCCTCCGGCGTTCTGGCATCGTCGTTGCGGCGATTGTTGACCTGCGGATTCGGCGCGGCGTTCACGACGATCTGGGCGAGATGGTACTGGCGCTCCGTCAGGTTGAACTGCGCGCGGTTTTTCTCGAAGAACGCGGCGACTTCTTCATCGGTGACGGTCACCTTCGAGGTGACCTCACGTTCGACGAGCGCCTGTACGGTCAGCTCGCGGCGCACCTCGGTGCGAAACTCGCCGGCCGTGACGTGCCGTTCGTCGAGCTGTTTCGCGAAGTCGGCATCACTGAGCGGTCCCCGGCGTTCGGCGATCGCCTTCTCGAGCTCGTCGTCGGCCGGCGCGATGGACAAGGTCCGCGCGTGTTCGAGCAGAATCTCGTTGTTGATGAGCTCGTCGAGCAGCCCCAGTTTCGCCCCGATGGCCTCTTCGTCGGTTGGCGTGCCGCCGTTGGCGGCCACCATGGTCCGGTAGAAGCGGTCCACGCGATCGCGATGAATCTCGGTGCCGTTGACGACCGCCCACACGTCGGGCGACGACGCGGCGGGTGTCGCGGGGCTCGCACACGCGGCCGCACTCAGCAGCACCAACAGCAGTACAACAACCATGTCACTCCATTCATGCCCCAGCGGGCGTTCGGGCCCCGCGCCAGTCTACCAGCCTGACGTGGAAGACGGCGACCGCGACGAGAAGGACCAGACGCAGCAACGGCATCGCGGCACTCATGAACACTGGAAGACCCGCTGCGCCGCGACAATCGGCGCCGGCGGGGTCTGCTCGTCGAGCAGGATGTTGATCAGGCCGCGCAGCGGCTGTGCGAGTGGCACGAGATAGCCGCCCGGGCGCTTCTCGACGGTCACGCCGTGGGCCGCGAGGCGATCGCCGACCGACGTGTGGAGCGCGGCCGGCAGCGTGCCGCCATCGGTGAGCTTCGCGGTGAATTGCGCCTCGGTGAGGAAGTAGCCGCACGGCGGCGTGTCGAGCCGCTGCCCGGGCCCGGGCGCGTTGCCTGGAGGCGGCGTGTCCCCCGGATGCGGCGCCGGAAACGCCGGCACGTCCCAATCGCCGTGGAACACGATCGGGCCCGTGTTCGATCGCTGGAACGCGACGGCCTCCGCAATCGCTTTCTGGAGGGCCGGCAGGTTCGCCCGGTGATACGCCAGCGCCTGGCGGATCGACCACAACTGCGAATACGCCTTGCGGCGCCGGTTCTCTGGCGTATTGCCCGCTTCGGCCGGACGCGTCGGGCCGCCACCGGAGCGCGCCTCGACCAGCGTGACGATCATGTTCTTGAGGCCCGTCACGCGGGTGAACGTCTGCGCGCCGTCGATGCCTCTCGGAGGATACGGACACGGCCACCATCCGTCGGTCGCGCCCGCGTCGTAGAACCGGCCTTCGACCAGACCGGCCTTCGACGCCTCGTGCACGGTCGGCGCCGTGTTGCTGTGGCGGGGCCACAGCAGCGGCAGGTCACAGGTGTTCGCGTTGCCGTACTCGTGGCCGTCCACCATCACCTCGGGCGTGTAGTCGCGCAGGAACGCGGCGAAGATCTGCGACTCGGGCTGCGTGAGGCGTGCGTGGTCGCGATTGAGGTCCTGTCCCGCCGAGTTCCCGCGTGTGTTGTTCGCGCGGCCGTCGGCGTTGAACGACGGTACGATCAGTATCGTGGCGTTCGACAGGATGTCGAGCACGGCCGGGTCATTCGACAGCGCCAGCTCCCGGATCATCATGAAACAGCCTTCGCGGCCCGAGGGCTCGTTGCCGTGCACGTTGCAGTTGGCACCGGCGGTCGGCGCCGTGCTGATGGCCTCGGCCGTCGCGAGCGGCGCCGGAGACCCGATCACAAACAGGTTCATCTCTCGTCCCTGGGGCGTGCGTCCGAGGGAGACGACGCGCACGCGGGGGCTGGCGGCGGCGATCCGGCGCGTCCAGTCGATCTCGAAGTCGTACGAGGTGTACCCGGCGCCGTCGGTCTTCTCGAACTCGGTCAGGAACTCCCCGGGACCGAACGGCGGGCGCGTCGCGCCTGCGACCGGATCCGAAAAACCCCGCGGTTCGCCCGCGACCACCGCGCGCACTCGCCACTGCAGGCGGTGCCCGGCGATGAACCCCGCGTCCGCAAACGCGGGCGACTGGGGCCGCACCTGCCGGTTGGGCCGCCACACGCCCGTGATCACGCCGTCGCCCGTGGGACGACCGCTCTCGTCCACCGGCGTGCGCTCGATCTGGTATTCGGTCGCGCCCTCCACCGGGCGCCATGTCAGCGTCGCAAACCCCTCACGCTGGGCCACGGCAAGGCTGGTGACACGGGTGGACGGCTGCGCCTCTCGACCGTGCACCGGGACAATCGCGATCACGGCCACCAACGAGGCGGCGAGGCACGGAGCGGCAAGCGGGCGGAACAAGCGGGTCAGGGTCATGGTGGGAACATTGTAGGTCCAGAGGTCCAGCGGGGCCAGTGGTCCAGGCTCACGAATCACAGCGAGAAGTTCACGTTCCGCCATCCGCCTGACTACACCGCAGACTTCGACTTCGACAGCGACGATCCGGTGTTCAGGAAGGTGGCCGACGAGGTGCCGTCACCAAGGTGCCGTCCGGCACATCGATCGCGACGTTGGGATCCAGGGGATCCAGCCGGACGGCATGCGCCAGGCGCGTCAGGATCTCGCGCTGCGCGCGCCGTTCTTCCTGGCCGCCTCCCACCGCAGCACGAACAGCGCGGTCAGCGCGGCGGCCGCAACGAGCGCCAGAAGCATCCAGTGCCTGGAACGGTGGGCTGTGCGCTGGAGCCGGCGGCGCTGGTTCCCCTCGCGTGTGCGCCGCGGCTCAGGGCGCGGCCGTTGCCAGAGCGTGCGGATCGAAAAGAGAGATGAAGTGGTAGGCTTCGCCTATGGACTCCAAGCAGTTACTCGTTGAGGCCCTTCGGCTGACCGACGAGGAGCGGGCGGCGCTCGCCGGAGAGTTAATCGAAAGCCTCGACACCGAGGTCGATGCTGACGCCGAGGCCGCGTGGTCGGCCGAGATCCGCGCTCGTCTTGACCAGGTTGCCGCGGGCACCGCCCGCACCGTTCCCTGGTCGGAGGCCCGACGCCGTATCCACGCGGCCGCTGGACGTGACACGCCCGCTTGAGTATCTCGACGAAGCGGTCGCCGACGCGGAGGCAGCCGGACGCTGGTACGCCGAGCGAAGTGCGGAGGCGGCGCACGGGTTCAACACCGAGATGGATACTGCCGAACTCGCGATCGCCGGGCAACCTGAGGCGTGGCCGCGCTTTACCCACGGCACTCGCCGGTACCTGCTTCGGCGGTACCCCTTCAGCGTCGTCTACCTGGTCGAGGAGGCGAGGATTCTGGTCGTCGCGGTCGCTCATGGTCGACGCCGGCCCGGCTATTGGAAAGCGAGAGTGCGGCGGCCTGGCTAACCCGCCGCTGCAGCCGACGAGCGGCGCGCGACATCGAGACTGTGTGAGGATCGAGCCCGCCGCTCGCGGCTGCAGCGGCAAGTCGTTGCTCTTTTTCGGAATCGTCATGGGCCTTCTCTCGGCGTACTTCTACAATGGCTAAACTATAGTAAAGTAGTCTGACGATCCGAAGAAGGTACTGCAGACCATCGCAGTACGCCTCGCGGAGAACAGGTACATTCTCGAAAGTCAAATGGAATATTTGCACACCTTCAAGCCTCCCTTCCAGTACCTTATCGGTGGTCGTGTGTACGTCCAATCGGAGGGGCGTACGCTGCGCATCGTTGGGCCGTCGTTTGTGCTCAAAACACTAGGAGACGTATGACGCTCACGGCTCGGCAGAACCTGGTCAGCCTGCGGTTGCATCAACACGATCGTAACGGCAGTTCGACGCTTTAGTGTTAGCGGCCGGCACGCGGGCTCAGTACGAGGAACCAACTAGTCTACCAGCGCCCAGGCCCTTGGACTGTTGGACCGCTCGGCTCACCCCTGCGGCCCGAACGTCCGTACCGTGGTCAACACGCGGCGCTCGACCGGCCAGCGGTACCAATCGCGCGCACAGCGCCAGCGCGCGATCGCCTGAAGAGGCGCGCGCCACACACTGGATTCCGCCCAGGCGATGCGCTGATAGAACGTGAAGCCGTCCACGAACGCGCGCTTCTTCGCGTCGACCCATGGACTGGTGTACGCCGGGTCATCGATCGCGGCCCACGCGTCAAGCGAGGCCGGCAGGGGCACACCTGCGCGCGCCAGCCCCTCGGTGATCGCGGTCCCTGGATACGGACGGTAGTAGAAGACGGCAATCTGGAATTGTGGCCCCATCCGGCGCAGCCGCTTCGCCACGTTCAGGGTCGCCGCCACACTCTCGTCCGACTCCCCGGGAAATCCCACGATCAGATTGCAGAGGACGGCGATGCCGGTCGCGCGACACTTGTCGGCGAGCGTAAACGCCTGCTCGACCTGGGCGTCCTTCTGCATCCAGTCCAGCATCGGCTGCGATCCCGACTCGAGCCCCACCATGACGCGGCGCAGTCCGGCGCGGCGACACTGCGTGAACACGTCGAGCGGCAGGCGCGCCCCCTGGTCGGCGCGCATCGTGGCCATCCAGGTTACCCGGACGTCGCGGCGCAGCAATTGATCCGCGATCCCGGTCACGCGCGACGCATGCGTAAAGAAGGTTTCGTCCTGGAATGCCACGTCGGTCGCGCCGTACGCGCGAACCAGCGCGGCGAGTTCTTCGCCGACACGCTCCGGGTCGAGCCCCGACCAACTGCGGCCGTAGACGGTGGGATCCGCGCAGAAGCCACAGCGAAACCGGCACCCCTGCGACGAGACATAGTCCACCTGTCGCTGGCGCTTGCGCGCAAAGTACGCCTCGACGGGCACCAGCGAGTAGTCGACCGCCGGAAAACGGTTGACGTCCTCGGGAGGCCGCGCCGGCGTGGTGGCGATCGCGCCGTCCGGACTCGTCGTCGTGCAACCCGGAAGACCGGCCAGCGGCACGCCGGCAGTCAACCGGTCCGCGACCGCCGCCAACACGCGCTCGCCCTGGCCCTGCACCGTGGCATCCACGCCGGCCTCGCGAAGCGTCTCGACCGGGAACAGGGACGGGTGCCAGCCGCCCCAGATCACCGGGCAGTGGGGGAATCGCGCCTTGACGGCCCGGGTCACCCGAAGCGCGTCACGGAGCGGCGCCCCGGTGAGCGCGGTGACGCCGAGACACAACGCGCCATCAACCGCGTCAAGCACCGCCGCGACAGGGTCGGCCTCCAGTCGCCCGTCGACGATCTGCACCGCGAACTGACGCCGGTCCACCGCCGACGCCACCGCCAGCAAGGCGAGCGGCAGCGTGTGAAAGTCCGCCCGCGGGTTGTACAGCACGATGCGAGGTCGGCCACTCATGACAGCGTGGACTCCACGATCCAAGATCGCTGCCAACCGACCGCGGCCTCGACCCCTGACGGCATCGTGACCACAGGGTCCGCCCGGTGACGTGACGCGAAAGTCGTTTACGTCCCTCGTCGCCTCGCCCTCTGTCCGATCGCGCGGTGTTACGATGCGCCTCACGGACACCGGACCATGGGATTCCCGAACTTCTTCCTTGTGGGTGCACCGAAAGCGGCCACGACGTCCCTCTATCACGCGATCGGCCGCCATCCGAATGTCTACGTCAGCCCGATCAAGGAACCAGGGTTCTTCGCGCCCGACGTCATCGCCGCCTTGCCGGACCTGCGTCAGCAGATCGCGGCAGACGCGCCGGACCTGCACGCCTATCTCGACGGACCCACCCGCGAGCCGCGCGCGCACGGCATCGTCACCGAATGGTCGCGCTATCTGCAGTTGTTCGCCCACGCGGGCGAGGCCGTGGCGATCGGTGAAGGCACGACCGCCTATCTCGGATCGCCGGCGGCTCCGTCGGCCCTCGCGCAGCGGGTGCCGCACGCCCGCATCCTGCTGGTGCTGCGCGATCCCGCCGATCGACTCTTTGCGCACTACGCGGCCGCGCGCGCGTCGGGCGCCACGCGGCAGACGTTTCCCGCCTGGGTCGAAGCGGAACAGCACCTCGAACGATCGCGGTCGATTCCCGTGGGCCCGATCGCGGCCGGCCGGTACGCGACACACCTCCCCCGCTACCGGGCGCACTTTCCCGCCGAACGCCTGCACATCATGTTCTTCGAGGACGTCCAGCGAGACACGGCCCGCGTGCTTCGCGGCATCTTCCGGTTCCTCGGCGTCGATGAGCCTCACGCGGTGCCGATGGGCCCGCGCCTGAATGTGACGACCGTGCCGCGTGTTGGTCTGCCCCCGGCGGTTCGCCGAACGGCCGGACGAGTCCTTCGACACGTGCTTCACCAGAGGCGCGTCGATCAACTGCGCACCTGGTTCCGGGTGCCGCAACGACTCCGCCCGACGCGCGAGGATCGCGTCCTCGCCCTGCGGCTGTATGAGGAGGACATCGCGGCGGTGACGACGCTGACCGGTCGCGACCTCCACGCGTGGACCGACCTGCGACCGGGATAAGATGCGGCTGGTGATGCCCCGACCCGCCCGTCTCGTCTTTGGCCTGCTGTGCCTGGCGTGGCCCTCGACGATCCTGGGGCAGACCTCGACGGATCTGCCGCGTCCGACCGGGCCGCTCCGGGGCGGCGAGGTGGCTGTCACGGGCAGCCCGCGCACGGATCCGTTGTTCTTCAACTACACGAGTTACGAGCAGAACGCGCTTCGCCTGGCGCGTCTCAGGCTGCTCGGCGAATATCGTCTGCCCGGCCGGCTCGCGCTCCTGGGCGAGCTGCGCGCCGAGAACACCGAGGTCGACATTCCGGCGCTGTTCCTCCGCTGGCGACCGTCGGCGCGGGCGGCGCTCCACGTGCAGATCGGACGCATTCCCCCTGTGATTGGCGCCTTCGGGCGCCGGGCCTACGGCCCCGACAACCTGGTCATGGGGTATCCCCTGGCCTACCAGTACCTGACGTCGCTGCGCCCCGATGCGCTGCCCGCCAGTGTCGACGACCTCTTCCGGATGCGCGGCCGGGGCTGGCGTCCGAGTTATCCGATCGGCGCGACGACCGCGACGCCGGGGCTGCCGCTGGTCTCGGTGTTCCGTGGCGATACCGGCGTGCAGGTGCACTGGGCCGCGGGGAGGATCAGCGTCGCCGGCGCCGTGACGCTGGGGTCATCCGCACGACCGCGGCTGCGGCACGCGTCCAGCGGTCCCGGCCTGTCGGGCCGCGTCGCGGTGCAGACGCCGGCCGGTGTCACGGTCGGCCTGTCGGGATCCCGCGGCCCATGGATCGACCGCACCGCGCTGGACCTGGTGCCGGCCGGCACGAACGACCGCGCGGACCAGACCGTCATCGGCATCGACGGGGAGCTGGCGAGAGGGCGCTGGATTCTTCGAAGCGAGCTGTGGCGATCGTCGTTCGCGGTGCCCACGCTGTCGTCATCGCTTGTGGCCCGCACCGGATTCCTCGAAGCGCGGTATCGCTTTCACCCCCGCTGGCAGGCGGCCACCCGCCTGGACCACCTGACGTTTTCGACGGTGCGCGGCTCGCAGTTTGCCGGCGCGCCCACACCCTGGGACGCCCCGGTGTGGCGCGTGGAATCGGTGCTCGGGTACCGGCCGGCCCGGCGTCTCGAACTGCGCGCGGGATGGCAGCACAACTGGCGCATGGGCACGCGCACCCGGCAGCGCGGTTTTCCAGCGGTCCAGGCGTTGTTCTGGTTCTGAGAGATGCTGCGCGCATCCGGACTCGCCCTCATCGCCCTGCTGGTCTCGCTGTCGTGGGCGCCGCAGACCACACCGGGGAGCCTCCGTGGGCGGGTCGTCCTGCCCGAGGTGCCACCTTCGCACGACGCGCGCCCGACGGTGAACGCGCTGGCCGGCAGCACGCCCGATCCCGTCGACCGCCGCCACGCGGTCGTCTATCTCGATGCCGTGCCGCGCCGGGCGTTTGAAGCCGTGCCGACCCGGCGTGTCCGCATGGATCAGGTACGCGAGCAGTTCGTTCCGCGCGTTCTGGCGATCACCGTCGGCACGGTGGTGGAGTTTCCGAACAACGACGTGACGTTTCACAACGTGATGTCGCTTGCCCGGAGCAACGCGTTCGACCTCGGCCGGTATCCACGCGGCCAGACGCGCACGGTCCACTTCGACACGCCCGGCATCGTGCCGATCGTGTGTGACATTCACACCCACATGAGCGCGTGGGTGCTGGTGTTCAGCCATCCTTTTTTTGCGGTGACCGACACGGCGGGCCGGTACACGATGGCCGGTGTGCCGCCGGGCACACATACGATCAAGGTCTGGAGCGAACTGGGCCAGGCCCCCGACCGGCGGGTCACGGTGTCGCCGGGCGCGGTGGTCGACGCCGACTTTCGCGTGGAGCGTATCGTCCGGTGAGCCTCTTCTCGTCGATCACCAACCGCATCTTCCTCGCCATGGCGGCGCTCGTCGTCATCGCGATCGGCGTCGCGATCTCGCGTGTCAACGTCTCGGTGGCCAGGCGCGCCGAAACCGAGGTGCAGCGCGGCCTCGCCGAGGCCGCGGCGCTCGTGGACGAGTTCGCGCGCACCCAGATCGAGCGCTTCGAGCGCGACGCGCGGCTCATCGCGAGCCTGCCCGTGCTCCGGGGGGGCCGTCGCCACGGCGGACCCGCCCACGGTGCAGCCGATCGTCGAGGACTACCAGACCTTCCTCAAGGGCGACGTCCTTCTGGTGACCGATCCGGCGGGCCGCGTGCTCGGCCGGGCGGGACGATTCGGGGCCGACGCGGATGCGGTGGCGCGGATCCTCAACGCGCGGCCCGACGGGGCGACCGGCAGTTGGTTCTGGGCGTACCCGGGCGGCGTCCTGCTGGTCACCGCCGTGCCGATGGACTTTCTCGGCACGCTGGTCGTGGGCGCCAGCCTCGATCGGGCGGTGGTCGAACGCATCAAGGGCCTGACGCACAGCGACATCGCGCTCGTGTCTGGTTCGACCGTCGTGGTGTCCACGCTGCCGGCCGATCAGGAACGCGATCTGCTGCCAGGCGTCGGGGGCCGGGAGGCGGCGCTCGTGCGTCTCGGCGCCGAAGACTTCGTCATCCGGGCGCACACGCTGTCGCCGGCCGGTGTGGCGGGGGTGGACCTCACGGCGCTGGTGCTTCGTTCGCGGACTGCGCAGATGGCCTTTCTCCCGCTCCTGCACCGCGAGATCCTCCTCACCGGTCTGGGTGCCGTCCTGATCGCCACGGTGCTGGGTTACGGGATTGCCCGCACGGTGACCCGACCGCTGCGCGCCGTCACCGCCACGATGCGGGAGATCTCGGCCACCGGCAACCTGACCCGTGCCGGCCCCGCCGAGGGCCGATGGGACGACGAGGACGCCCGTCTGTTGTCGGCCACGTTCCGCCAACTGACCGCCTCGCTCGATCGGTTTCAGCGTGAAGCCGCCCAGCGCGAACGCCTGTCTTCGCTCGGGCGGCTCTCGACCGTCGTGGCGCACGAGGTGCGCAATCCGCTGATGATCATCAAGGCGACGATTCAGACGTTGCGGCGTGACTCGCCGACCGAGGCGGTGCGCGAGGCCGCGGCCAGCATCGAGGAGGAGGTCGCGCGCCTCAATCGCGTCGTGTCCGACGTCCTCGACTTCGCGCGGCCGGTGCAATTCGTCCTCGATCGAACACACCTCGTCGAGTTGTGCCGCAGCGCCGCGCTCGCCTCCGCCTCGGGACCCGGCGACGTGCCGGTGACGGTGGAGACGCCGGTACCGCCGGAGGATCCGTGGATCGTGACCGACGCCGACCGGCTGCGCGCGGTGCTCGTGAACGTGCTGACCAACGCGCAGATCGCGGTCGGCGCCCGCGCCGACCGCGAGGACCCGGCCCCGATTCTGCTCACGGTCTCGCGCACACTGGAGGGCGGCGCGCGGCTCGTCGTCACCGACCGCGGGGTCGGCATCGATCCGGGCGACCTGCCGCGCGTCTTCGACCCGTTCTTCACCACCCGCCCTTCGGGATCCGGTCTCGGACTCGCCATCGCGCGTAATATCGTCGAGGGCCTCGGCGGCACGATTGACGTGCGCAGCCAATTGGGCCGGGGCACGACCGTGGACATCCACCTGCCGGCCGGTGTGCCTCCGGCGGCGGACCGCCGGCCGAACGGGCCGGGCCGCGTGGTGGGAGCGTAGGCGAAAGGACACGTGGTGGTGACGCGCGGATCCGTGCTGCTGGTGGACGACGAACCGAAGATTCGCGAGACCTTGTCGCGCGCGCTGCGGGGCGATGGCCACGACGTGATCGCCACCGGCAGTCCGCGCAGCGCGCTGGTGCTCGTCGCCGAGCGGCCGTTTGACGTGCTGGTCGTCGACAACGTCATGCCGGAACTCAACGGACTCGACCTGGTGCGGGAGGTCGTGGCGGCGGCCGCGGGCGGCGACCGCCCGCAAATCGTGATGATGACGGCGCACGCCAGCATCGAAAACGCGATCGAGGCGATGAAACTCGGGGCGGTCGACTACCTGCAGAAGCCCTTTGATATCGACGAATTCCTGGTGGTGGTGCGCCGCGCGGTGGAGCACGAGCGCCTCCGCACCCACCACCGCTACCTCCTCACCGAACGTGACGAACACTTCCACCACTACGGCATCATCGGGCGGAGCGAGGCGATGCAGGCCGTCGTGCGCACCGCCCGCCAGGTCGCGCAGGCCCGGAGCACCGTGCTCCTCACGGGCGAGACCGGCACCGGCAAGGAGCTGGTCGCGCGGGCCATCCACCACTGGAGCGGACAACGCGACATGCCGCTGGTGCGCGTCAATTGCGCGGCGCTGCCCGAGACCTTGATTGAGTCGGAACTGTTCGGGCACGTCCGCGGCGCGTTCACCGGCGCGGTCACCACCAAGAAAGGCCGGTTCGCCCTCGCCGACGGCGGCACGGTCTTCCTCGACGAGGTCGGCACCGTCTCGCTGACGGCGCAGGCCAAACTGCTGCGCGTCCTGCAGGAACGCGAGTTCGAGCCGCTGGGCTCGGAACGCACCGTGAAGGTCGACGTGCGGGTGATTGCCGCGACCAACCGCGACCTGCGCAAACTCGTGGCTGGCGGCCAGTTTCTCGAGGACCTCTACTACCGCCTCCACGTGATCCCCATCGTCGTGCCGCCGCTGCGCGATCGGCGCGAGGACATCGCGGTGCTGGTGGAACACTTCATCGAGCGCCACGCGGCCCGCGCCGGCAAGCGAATCGACGGCATCGCGCCCGAGGCGTTGGCGCGCCTGGTCGATGCGCCGTGGCCGGGCAACGTCCGCGAGCTGGAAAACGCCGTCGAACGCGCGGTCGTGCTCGCCCATCACCCCGTGCTGCAGGTCGACGATGTCGCGGTGGCCGCCACCGGCGCCACCGCCTCAGACGCGCTGCCGTCGCTCACCTTGAAACGCAACCTCGACTGGACCGAACGCGAAACCGTGCGACGGGCGCTCGCGGCCGCCCGGGGCGTGAAGAAGGACGCGGCCGAGGCCATGGGCATCAGTCAGCGCGCGCTCAGTTACTACCTCGCCAAACACCGCATCGAGGACAACGAGGACGGCGACTATTAAACGGACCGAAGCCGTCAATTACGCTGCGCGCTCGGCCACCTTGTCCAGGAAGTCACCGAGATCTGTCCCGTTGAGGTCGGCCAGTGCTGTCTCCTCTGCAATGCGACCGTTCATCGACTTGTCGTATCCAGTCATTTGGTCTCCAACCGCCTGGCTGTGATTCAGCGGAAAGGCGGCCGAACGACGGGCCGGGTGGATTGGTTCTGGAACCAACGGTACGACCGCGGTCACTTTGTGGCTCATTCGCTCGGGGCCGAGGTTTCAGGCCTCGAAAGGGTACGTACCCGCATTTGTGGAATTCGGCCTCGACGAGGGCGACAACGTTCGGGTCAGTCGATTCAACAATCAAGTCGAGGAACCAAGTCAGGCCCCGAAATCGGTACGATTATGATGCACGTCATGTCGAACGGGTCCTCCCTATCCGGTCAGACGGATCTCACCTTCGACGACGCGATCGCCAAAGTGCCCTGCCTTTGCGCGCTGCCAGCGAAGGTGAGGGAATTGTTCAGAAGCCTTGCCGAAATCAGGCACGTGCCGCAGGGAACCCCGGTGTTCTCCCTTGGCGAATCCTCGCGAGAGTTCCTGTTTCTAGTCCGCGGTCACGTCAAGCTCCTCAAGGCGCACGATGATGGCCGAGAGGTGATTCTCGACATCCGCGGGCCCGGTGATCTGTTGTGCGCTGGCGCGGTCACCGCCTTCGCGCCCTTCTGCTGTACCGCCGTCGCGCTCGATGGTGACATCACGGCCGTGGCCTTTCCCCGGCGCGAAATCAACCGCCTGCTGGAGGAGCAGGCATCGATCGGCGCGCTCCTCCTGCAGCAGACGGGCGGCCACGAGAGGCGGCTCGCCGAAAGGGTGTTCGAGCTGACCAGCGGCCATGTCGAACAGCGTATCAGCGCGCTGCTTCTGCGCCTGGCGGATCAGGTGGGCACGGTCGCCGCGGACGGGTCGATCAGAATACTCGTGAAGCTCTCGCGGCAGGACCTCGCGGATTTGTGCGGCACGACACTCGAGTCCGCCATACGCAGGATGACCCATCTGGCGCGGGAGAACGTTGTGCAGACCGCCTCGCGTGGCTTCATCATCTCGGATCGGGGCCGGCTGGACCGGCTGGCGCGCGGCGTGGCCGGCTGATTCGCGCCGCGCCGGCCGCGCGCTGGAGAGGCGGCACCACCTGCGATCGTCGGCGCGACACGCCGCTCAAACCCCTTGCCGCTCGGGGTCCATGGCCTTGGGAAAGAGGGTGTCGTTCTCGAGGTGGATGTGCGTGTCGAGGTCTTCCTCGAACTTGGCGAGCTGCCGGTCGCACTCACGGCCGGAGTCGTCGGCCGCCGCCGGCGGGTGATAGCCGCCGGTTTCGCGGCGGAGGTCGTCGAACAGGCGTTTGGCGTGGGCGTGTTCGGTCTCCATCGCGCGGATCGGATGGAGCCGCGTGGCGAATGGCATGGACGCCGGCGTTGTGCGGGCCGTCCGTCGCGAGCTGGGCGCGGCGCCGGAGATCACGGCGGAGGCATCCGACCGCCTGCGACAACGCTTGCGCGAGGAGTTCAGCCGAAAGGCGCCGGACCCGCCCGGGTCTGCGGATCGGCGTGGTAATCGCGGCGAATGCGAACACAGGGTGTCGTCTCAGGCGCCGCGCGGCGTGAAGGATGGCTCGGGTCATTGAGATGCCGGCCCTTGGGCGACTGTCACGCCGAGTCTCTTCGTGACCACGGTCAACCGGCTCGCGATCGCGAAGTTCTGGCTGGGTGTCGGCACGTTGGGCCCCTTGCAGTGCAGGCCGATCGCGGCGCCCGAGACAGGGTCGTACCAGACCGAACCGGAGTCGCCGGAATCGACGATCGGGTCGTCGGTGAGGCCGACGAGGCGGAACGAGTCGCGCACCCCCATGAAGTGCCCGATGCCGTCGATGATGCCGCGCGTCACCTGGGTGCTTCGCCCGCACTTCTCGAGCACCTCGCCGAGCCGAGGCTCGCGCGGGGCCGTGAGCGTAACGCCCGAGATGGCGACGCGGACATCGTGCGGCCGCGCACCGGTGTCGTGCGCCAGCGCGGCGTCCGAGGCCAGGAAGGTGCGCGCGCTCCGCGCGACCACTTGCGCCGCGGTGCCGCCATCCGCGACGCCCGGCTGCACGATGGAATCACCCGGGAGCCCGGCCGTGGCAAACAGTACGTGCGCCGCGCTGAGGAGCCCGAGCCGCCCGGCCGCCCGGTCGTCGGTGACGAACAGCCCGAGCGTGCCGGTCGTGTCACCGGCCCGCCCGATCGACAGGCCCGGCTGCAGCGTCGCGGCCTGGCCCTGGACGAGGGCCGCGTGCTGGTGTGATTCGTAGACGGCTTCGATCACGTCCACCGGGACGCCGTTGATCGTCTTGGGAAAGCGGTCGAGCGCGCCCAGGGCGCGCAGCGCGAACTTCTCGCGCACGTGGATGCGCACGGCCATCCTCTTTGTGCGCTCGCCGTCGACGACCTTGTAGCCCACGTCGATGCCGGTCACCGCGGGTCGCTGCAAGTACTTGCGTACCGCTTCGTCGAAGGCGGCCTGCACCTGTGGGGACACACCCGGCGTCCCCGAGAACATCTCGAGCGGCTGGGCGAGCCTACGGATTCTTCGGCGACGAGTTGCCATCGTCACGTCTCCTTCCCGCACAGACCAGGTGCACGCCGCCGAAGGTGTGGGGGCGAAGCGCGCCGACGATGAATTCGGCCGTACGCCGCGCGAGCGTCAGGACGAGCGCACACTTGCCGACCCCGACCGTCGCGCCGATTTCGCCCTCCAGCACCACGCGACTGATCTGGCCCGCGTTCATCGTGACGTCCGAGTGTTTGAACTGGCCCTGCAGCAGCGCGTTGTGTCCCACCAGACGCATCCGGCCGGCAGCGAACCCCGCGAGTTCGAACCGCCTCTGAGACCTGACGTAGTCCACCTGAAGTTGCTCGTCCAACGGTTTCCGCACCACTTGGTTGCCGACGTTCAACGGAGTCGAATTCAGCGCCCAAAACGGGGACCGGAGGTGGCCCACCCTGACGAGCGCACCGGCGGCGACGTTGGTGTAGTACCCGACGCTGGCCTCGCCGTGCAGCGAGAGGTCGTGCCACGGGCTCTCGCTCGCGGCCTTGCCCAGCGAAACCGTGTACTTGGCAGTCGGTTCGCCGCCGTCCGAGATCTGGTGCGGCCAGCCCCGGGGATCGTAGGGCGTGAGCGCGCCGGGACCGTTCCCCGCGCGGCGCTTTCTGTGGATCCACGTCTGCACCCCGTGACCGATCCGCAATCCCAGCACGCCCAGGGTCAGCTCAGACCTCAAGACACGGCGCTCGTGGGGATTCACGGTGGTCCGCGCCGCGCTCAGGAACAGGAGCGACGCGTACGGCCGATCGCCGGGAATGGGTGCGGTCAGCTCGATCCGGTGCGGCGTGAACGCGGTGTGGCCGAAGACGAGCGAGAAGTCCTGAATCGAGTCCTCACCGCTGTTCGTCACTTGATCGTTGTGCGCCTTGTTCAACCCGGTCAGGCAATCCATACCCCTAAGGGCGAGGTCGAGTTTCGCTCGATGGATCCATTGCCCCATCATCGGGAATGCCAGGCCCATCGTGTAGTTGCGATCGTCACTCCACGGATTCAGCCACGGGAGGACGTCATCCTGCTCGAAGTACACCCCGAGACCGAACGGCGACGGCCTGTTCTCCAAGGTCTTGAGCTGACACTTCTCTTTGATGGACCACTTCGGTTTGGCGGCCTCCGGCGGCGTCTGAGCAGCCCCAGGAAGCGCGTGAAAGAGACACGCCACGGTCATCACAAGCGCGAGGGTCAGCGTACGAGGTCGATCGCTCATCGAGGGTCCTTTCTCTCCGGCTTTCCCGCATAGCCTACTATCATTGACGGCCCTCGTTTGGAGATTCCACAACGCCCACGCGAAGGGCCGTGAGACGGCGGTAGCATTCGCTTCATGACGTTGGATCAATTCAAGGCCACGCTGGCGACGCGCTCGCCGCCCCAACGACTCGCGCTGGCGCTGGTCGCGCTCTGGCACGACGGAGCCGGCGACTGGGACGCCGCCCACCGCGTGGCCCAGGGGCCAGTTGGCGGAGTCGACGATAAGCCGTATTAGGGGCCGAGTCGACAGAACCTCGCTTCTCAGACGCAGGCGCTGCGGGTTCTGCCTTATGGACCCGCCGAGCCGCGTAGGGCCGGTCCTTTTGGACCGGCCGATGGTCGAACGGGCGGGTCCTGTTCTTCGGCCCCGCCGGACGAACGCAGCGCGGAATC
>JBCKZS010000044.1:0-26292 GCA_038918905.1 Vicinamibacterales bacterium | reverse complement strand
ACCCGTGCGTGCTCTACGCGGTCCGTATCAAGGGGACCTTCCTGAAGCGCAGCAAGGACGCGTGGTTCTCTGAGAGAGAAATCCGGAAGATGGCCCGTGTGGAGGAGCCACGGCTGATGATCAATCCGCTCTACCTCGACTTTCTCCTCAACAGACTGGATAGGGGTCTAGAATCGCTTCCGTACAGCCTGGATCATCCTGTCGACTCAGGCAGATGGTTTCATAAACTGCGAGATGTTGTTGTCTCCCAGAAGGACTGGTTGGAACCCGCCCTCAAGATCCTCGCGGCGCTCTTGGCAGTGGTCGCGGGCGTACTGGCGCTCCTCAAATTGGTGTTATGACGACACGCTCGGAACCATGCAGTGCCATCGACGTTGTAAGGAAGCTCGTCGAGGATTTCGAGCTTCACTCTGCCGAGTTCACTCTCGTGGAACACTTCGTTGCTACGAACTGGCGGGTGCGAAACCCTACAATCGGGGACAAGCTGCGCAACATAGCAGATGGCCTCAAACAGCACAAACCGTACAAGGAAGTGGTCCTCCGTGGCAGAGAGATTCTAGGCGGGCAGTTCGATCCTCGTCAGTACCTCACTTCTGCAGATCACGTGATTTCTATCTGTTCCAGAGTCCAGACGAATGGTGGCCTGTTTCACATGGCGATGATGAACCTGCATCCCGAACCTGGAGTGGAATACCAGGACTTACGCGCAATCCTTCGTCTTGTTACAGACGACATGGCTGGTTACGTGTTGCGCTCGGGAAGGTACTTCCACTTTTATGGTGTCGCGCTGCTAAGCGAGTCAGATTGGCATCGGTTTTTGGCCCAGTTTCTGATGCCGTCGGTCATAGTGAGTCCGAGGTACATTGGCCATTGTCTGTATCGAGGGTATACCGCCTTGCGGCTTACGGTGAACCGTGAGTACAAGCCTCTCCTGCCGACGGTGTGCGAATGCCTTCCCGGTGGAGCAGGGTTGGGAAAGGGTGGTTCCGGATCGCGGCCGACCGCTGGGGAAGGCATGGAGGATGCCGAACCAGCGGGTGGAGCGGGCGGCCTTTAGCATTACTTTGTCAGGTTGACGATGCAGCCTTTGGCATAAATGACCGAATTTGGCAGTGTTTTTGAGGGTTTTTACGAAGTCGGTCTGTTGCAGGAACAAACGCGCGGCGCACGGGGAGATCCCGGCGATCTGACAAAGTAATGTTAGGGCCGCCGCTCACCCGCGGCGTTGACCGATCTAAAACGACGATGGCTGAGAGCAGGCGCAAAGCAGTTGTTCCGAGTCCGAACTGGCAAGTGCCCGCCGCGACGTGGGCCGACATCATCAATCGGTACGTCATCTTCATCCAAGTGCCTGCTTGGCGGGTAAGCGTCAAACGCGACGGCGGTGAAAAGCCATCTTGCCTCACTTCGAGCAAGGCCGAAGTTCTCGGCAGAGAGATGCTGTGCGTATTCCGGTCCATCGTGAACACTCATTCCGTTTCAACGTGAACGCGCGTTCCGCCGATGCTGAACATCGATTCCGGTCATCGTGAACACCGATTCTGGCCATGGTGAACACGGATTCCGGTGATCGTGAACGGCGAGTCCGGGCGATCTGAACACTCATCGGGCGTTGTGAGCGATCCTGGAGGTTTTCCCGTAAGGAGGGACCCCCAGGATGGCAGCCACACGGCTACTGATGAGACGACTCCGCGAACTTCTGCGTTTGAAATACGAGGCCGGCCTCAGTCACCGGGCCCTTGCCCAGGCGTGCGCCGTGGGCTTGGGCACGGTGTCGTCGTATCTGGCCCGCGCCACGGCCGCTGGCGTGGCGTGGCCCCTGCCCGACGACCTGGACGACGCGGCCCTGGAGGCGCGCCTGTTTGCGCGCCCGGTCGACCCGGCGCGTCTCGATCAGGCGCGGCCGGACTGGGGCCCGCTCCATCAAGAACTCAAACGGCCCGGCGTGACGCTGCAGCTGATCTGGCTCGAGTATCGCGCGGTGCACCCGACCGGCTACGCCTACAGCCACTTCTGCGCACGCTATCGCCGCTGGGCGCGCACGCTGAAGCCGTCGATGCGGCAAGTGCATCGCGCCGGCGAGAAGCTCTTTGTCGATTTTTCCGGGAAGCGGCCGTCGCTCGTCGATGCGACGACCGGCGCGCTGGTGCCGGTCGAGCTCTTCGTCGGCGTGCTCGGCGCGAGCGGGTTGATCTATGCCGAGGCCACGCGGAGCCAGGACCTGGCGTCGTGGGTGGGCGCGCACGTGCGCATGGTGGAGTACGTTGGCGGCAGTCCGGCGATCTGGGTACCGGACAATCTGAAGAGCGGCGTGACCACGGCGAATTACTACGAGCCGGAGATCAACCGAACGTATGCCGAACTCGCCACGCACTACGGCGCTGTGGTGGTACCCGCCCGCGCGGCGCATCCGAAAGACAAGCCCAAGGTCGAAGTCAGCGTGCAGATCGCGCAGCGGTGGATTCTCGCCGTCCTGCGTCATCAGACGTTCTTCACCCTCGCGGACCTGAATGCCGCGATTCGCACGTGCCTCGATGCGGTCAATGCCCGGCCGATGCAGATCGTGGGGGTCAGCCGGCGCGTGCTCTTCGAGCAACTCGATCGGCCGGCGCTTCGACCGCTGCCGCCCAGCCGCTACGAGCTGGCGACGTGGAAGCCGTGTCGTGTGAACATCGATTATCACGTCGAGGTCGAGCGCAACTGGTACAGCGTGCCCTATCAGCTGGTCCACGCGCGCGTCGAGGCGCGCGTCACCCCGACGACGATCGAAGTGTTGTTCAACGGACGGAGGGTCGCGTCGCACGTGCGGCTCACCGGCCGCGGCCGATTTGCCACCGACGTGGCCCACATGCCCCGGGCGCATCGCGCGCACGCGGAATGGACCCCGTCCCGCCTCATCGCGTGGGCCGACCAGACCGGCCCCGCCACCGGGCGGCTCGTCGCGGGCATCCTCGAGCGGCGCCCGCATCCGGAGCAGGGCTATCGCGCGTGCCTCGGGCTGATGCGCCTGGGTCGGGTCCATGGGACGGACCGGCTCGACGCCGCCTGTGCGCGCGCCGAGCGGCTCCGCTCCTACAGCTATCGCACGGTCGAGCACATTCTCACCCACCAGCAGGATCGGCTCCCGCTCGACGAGCCCGCGCCTGCGCGACCGGCGCTGACGCACGAGAACCTGCGTGGCGCGGCGTATTACGAGGAGGCTTATGCTGACGCACCCAACGATCGAGAAGCTCCACGCCCTGCACCTGACGGCGATGACGACGGCCTTTGAGCAACAACGGCACTCGAGTCACCACGCCGAGCTGAGTTTTGAGGATCGCCTCGGCTTGCTCGTCGACACCGAATGGACCGCCCGCGAGTCCCGGAAACTCGCCCAGCGGTTGCGCCACGCGAAGCTGCGCTATCCAGCGTCGCTCGAAGATGTCGATTTCAGTACCCCGCGCGGCCTCTCCCGCGAGGTGGTCCTGAGTCTCGGCACGGGCGGCTGGATCCGCGATCACCATCATCTGCTGATCACCGGACCGACCGGCATCGGCAAATCGTGGCTCGCGTCGGCCTTCGTCCAAAGCGCGTGTCGCCACGGCTTCACCGCGACGTATGTCCGGGCGCCGCGGCTTCTGCACGAGCTCGCCGTCAGTCGCGGCGACGGCTCCTATGGCCGGTTGCTCGCGAAACTGGCCAAGCTCGATCTCTTGGCCATCGATGATTGGCTGCTCGCGCCGCTGACCGATGCCGAGCGGCGGGATCTGCTCGAGGTCCTGGAAGATCGCAGTGAACGCACCTCGACGCTGATTGCCAGCCAACTCCCGCCCACGGCCTGGCACGCCGCCATTGGCGAACCCAACGTCGCCGATGCGATCTGTGACCGGTTAATCCATCACGCGCACCGGCTCACGCTGAAGGGGCCCACGATGCGCGACCCGGGCACGCGGCGCGGGCCCAAGGCGAAGGCATGAGGGCAATCAGCGATCGCGCGGCCGGACCGGCCTATGGATCGTGCCGGACCCATGGAAAACGCCCAGAGCGCGTTTCCCACAGGTCCTTGGACGGCGCGCAGACCGCGCCGCCCACAACGCTCCACAGGCCCTCGTCGTCGTGTACGCAGACCATCAAAAGCAGGTAAGATGACGTCCCTGATGCGAGGAGGCCCCTGCATGCGCTGACCACTGCGTCGCTTCGCTCCGAGGAGTGATCAGCTTGCCCAGAATCGGCGATCACGATGACCGGACTGAGCGATCACGATGGCCGGAATACGCAATGCTGCAAACACTCGACCGCCTGCTACATCGGGGCTCTCGATCTGTAGCGGGTCGCAAAGCGAAAATTAGTGACCTCGTAAACCTTTTCCAGCGGCAGGGCCGTCACATTTCGCGCGACCAGCGTTGTCCCCAAACACTCGGCTCCCACTTCCGGCGGGCCTTCCTGTTTAATGCTGCCGAGTACACCTGTTTGTACTGCCGCCGCACCGCCTGGGGAGTGTACGCCGAGGACAACGGGACCGACCGGCGGCGTACACTTCGCTTCGAGATCGACCATCGTACGACACGGCGCAGGCTGGTTGATCGAGATCGGTTTGATTCGGGCAACCTAGTACATCGTTTCAGTAAAACATTTACAGAATGTAGGGCTTCAACTATGCTTGGCGCATGGCAGGAAAATCGAAATTGCCCAGGCTGGTCCTCACGGGTGAGGAAGCACGACGGCTCGAGGCGTTGCGCACGTCGCGGACGGCGGCGGTGCGAGAGGTCGAGCGCGCGCAGATTCTCTGGCAGTACCGCGCCGGGAAGAATCTCTCGGCGATCCAGCGCGCGCTGAACGTGAGCCGGGTCACCATCTACCGGTGTGTGCACAAAGCCTTGGAGATGGGGCTGGAAGCGGGCCTGAAGGACGCCTTTCATCGCCCCAGAGAACCAGTCATTGGCCGTGCCGACAAAGCGTGGGTCGTGCATCTGGCCTGCATGAAACCCAAAGACCTCGGCTACGCGGCCGAGTTGTGGACACGCAGCGCGCTGGCCGGGCATGTGCGCCGGCACGCCGAGGCCAGCGGCTACCCCGCCCTGGCTCGCGCCGCCAAATCCACCGTGCAGCATATTTTGGCCGCGGAGCGTCTTCAACCCCATAAGGTCAAGTACTACCTGGAAAGACGCGACCCGGAGTTTGAAACCAAGATGCGGGATGTGCTGATGGTGTACCAGGAGGTGATGCTGCAAAACCGGGCCGACCCGCCGGCGGAGACCGCTGGCGTGGCGCCGGCGATCATCACCGTGTCGATCGACGAAAAACCCGGCGTGCAGGCCATCGCCAACACGGCACCGGACTTGCCGCCGGTCGCCGGCCAACACCCGCAGGTGGCGCGGGATCACGAATACAAGAGGCACGGCACGCTGTCGATTCTGGCCTCTCTCGATCTGCACGACGGCCATATCGTGGCGAGAGTCGAGCCCCGGCACCGCAGCCGGGAATTTGTGGCCTTGCTCAAGGATTTGGATGCCTACTATCCGCCGGGGGGGACGATCCGCATCATCCTTGACAACCATTCGGCGCACATCTCCAAGGAGACGCGCGCCTATTTGGCGACGCGGCCCAACCGCTTCAAGTATGTGCACACGCCCAAGCACGGGTCGTGGCTCAATCTGGTGGAAACCCTGTTTGGGAAGATGGCCCATACCTTCTTGCGCCACATCCGGGTCACATCCCAAGCGGAACTCAAAGAGCGGATTCTTCTGGGCATCGCCGAGATCAATGCCGCGCCGGTGGTGCACCGTTGGAAGAAGTTCGATCTGTTACTTGCTTAATGTGTAAATGTTTTGCTGAAACGATGTACTAGTCGTCGCCTGCCGGTCATGCAATACGATCAAGGCTGAATTGTCTGAAGACCGCTTTCGGCGTGAGCTGGAGTCCTTGGCATCGGCGGTTCTCGGGCGCGACAGAACGATTCCCTGAAGACGGTCTAACAGCCAAATGGAGCCGTCGCGCCAGTCGTCTCCCGCATTTCTGTCGCCGCAGCGCGCGGCTCATTTGAACCGTTGGGCGCACTCAGAAGGAGAGTCTCACGCATTGGGATTATGTAAAATTGCTGCCAGTCAATTTTTGTTCGAGTCGCAGGTGACCACCATGATCATCACGGAAAAAATCCAGGAGTACGTGCAGAGATTGCCCGCTCCTCTTCAGTCAGAGGTTCTCGATTTTATTGAGTATCTTTTGTCCAAGGCCGAACGAGACATTCCACGTCGCGAGTCTGAATCGTGGTCGGATGTGTCCCTCACATCTGCCATGCGCGGGATGGAGAACGAAGAGAAGCCCTCCTATACGGTTGCTGACTTGAAAGCGCTCTTTCGATGAAGCGGGCCGGACAAATCGTCCTCTTCCGGTTTCCACACGCCGATTTACATGGCCGGGATGGGCGTGGTGGTGGCCGGGATCGGTTTCACCCTTCCGGCCTCAGAGTCGCGGATCAGCCGTGTCGAAACACGGCTCGACGAATTCGCTCCCGTGTGGCAGTTTAGGGAATTCCACACAATCAGGGTCACCGCTCCTCCGGCGCGCGTGTTCGAGGCGATCAAGCGTGTCACAGCCGACGAGATCTTCCTGTTCCGCACCCTGATCTGGATCCGAGGCGGCGGTCAGCCGATCCCGGAGAACATCCGCAACGCTGGAGCGCGGGGCGAGTCGCTCATCGATGTGGCAACAGCCACCACCTTCGTGTGGCTCGCGGACGACTTTCCGCGGGAGCTGGTCGTCGGCACCGTGGTCGGCGCGCCACCCGGCGCGCGCCGGAAACCGACGCCCGACGTCTTTCAAAGGCCGTTGCCGCCCGGGTTCGCCCTGGCGACGATGAATTTCGTGGTCACGCCGGATGGGGGAAGTGGTTCGGTCGTATCGACAGAAACGCGGGTGTTTGCCAATAGTCCCTCGGCACGCCGGCGATTTGCTGCGTACTGGCGGGTGATCTATCCCGGAAGCGCGATCATCCGCCGGATGTGGCTACGAGCCATCCAGCGACGCGCCACAGGTCTGGACGCGACGTGATGGACGAAGGAGGACGAAGGCACTTGTCACACACCGCTAACCCCGCGCTGGAGCCGTCGGCGCCGGCGATGAGGTGCGCGCCGCGGCTCAGCGCCGATCGTTGGTAACCAGAAACCGGTTCCCAGTCAGCAGGACGTTCTTGGCAAAGTCCCGGTTACCTTCGCACTGCCACAGGTACGTGGCTCGCTCACCCTTGTTGCCATAGGAGCGCAGGTTGTCCAGTGTGACATCGTCGACATTGACCGCATCTTGCGCGCCACAAGAGAGCGCCGCCACCAACCACTCGAATCGTCGTCGGTCGTGGCGCGAGCGGCCAGGGTGCCGGCCTCACGGTGGGCAACGAGCTGCGGTCGGGCCAGGCGACGTGGACGGGGGTGGGGGTTCGACGCCCGGGTGCCGCAGGGGGTCTATCGGCGTGGAAATTCGTACGTGTCGACCCGCGCGCGCGAGATCGCCACGTTGCGCGCGTTGGGGTTCAACAGCACCTCGGTGGTGGTGTCAGTGCTGGCGGAGTCACTGGCGCTCGGGGCCCTCGGCGGCCTGTTCCCGCGCCCTGGGCTCGCCACGGTGCCCAACCGCGAAGTCGGGGTAGGATGAAGGCGCCGCGCTGTCTGGAGGTTACTGATGCGCTACGGCTCTCTTGCGTGTGTGCTGCTCGTGGCCGTGTGGGCGACTGCCCCCGTCGGCCGGGCAACTGAAAACTCCCCGGCCGAAAACGTCCGTGTCATCCCCGTGACCGGCGAAGGCGCCAGCTACTGGACGCGATGGCGCGGCCCGTCCGGACAGGGGATGGTGTCGGGCACCAACTACGTCGACCGCTGGTCGCCCACCGGGAACATCGTCTGGCGCACGGCGGTCCCAGGTATCGGACACTCGTCGCCGGTGGTCTGGAAGGACCACCTTTTCATCACGACCGCGCGTGACGGCGGCGCGAAGTTGTCGATGCTGGCCTACAACCGCCACACTGGCAAGCTCCTGTGGGAAACCCCGGTGCCCACCAGCGGGATCGAGCACATTTACGCCAAGAACAGCCACGCGTCGGCCACCGCCACCACCGACGGCGAGCGCGTGTACGCGTCGTTTGGCACCCACGGCATGGCCGCGTTTGACTTCAGCGGGACACTCGTCTGGCATCGCAAGTTTGGCGGCCTGAACAACTATCACGGCAGCGCCGGCTCACCGGTCCTCTACAAAGATCGGTTGTTCCTGTATCAGGATCACCGTGGCACTCAGACGCTGGGTTCGTTTGTCGCGGCCTTCAACACGAAGACGGGCGAGACGATCTGGTGGAAAAACCGCGTCGAAACCACGGGCTGGGGCACGCCGGTCGTGATCGGCACCGGCACGCGCGACGAACTCGTCGTCAGCAGCCAGCGCAAGGTGTACGCGTACCACCCCGACACCGGCGACGAGTTGTGGACCGTCCGCGGCAACACGATTGAAGTGATTCCCACGCCGGTGGCGGGCCACGGGTTCGTGTTCTGCTCGTCGGGCCGCGCGGGCCCCACGTTTGCCATCCGGCCCGGCGGCTCCGGGGACGTCACCGCCACACATGTGGCGTGGTCTTCGCCGAGAGGCTCACCCTTCGTGCCGTCAAGCCTCCTGCACGGCGATCTGCTCTACCAGATCAACGACATGCAGAGCATCCTCACCGTTTTCCACGCGAAAACCGGCGAACTCGCCTACCAGGAGCGTCTCGGCGAGGCTGTCAGGGAAGGGTTCTCGGCCTCCCCTGTTGCGGTCGGCAACGGCATCTTCTTCACCAACGACGAGGGCCAGACGTTCGTGATCGAGGCGGGGCCGACCTTCACGCTCCGCCACGTCAATACCCTCGACCAGCGCGTGCTCGCCTCTCCCGCGCTGCTCGACGGCACCTGGTACTGGCGCACTGATAAGGAACTGCTGGCGATTGGGAAAAAGCTCGGAGGCGATTAACACCCCCGTGTCTTTTAATCACCTCCGAGCTCATTTGGCAGTGCGACACGACCTCAGAGGTCGTGTCGAGCACGATACATGATAAGGTGACGACCATGAATCTACGAGGATTGCCCGGATTGATCATTCTCGGTGGCCTGTTGCTGCTGGCCGTGCCCTCGGCGGCGGGGTTCTACACGGACTGGCTCTGGTTCAAGGAACTCGGCTATCAGAGTGTCTTCCTGCGCACGTACAACGCGAAGATCCTCATCTTTGTCATCTCGTTCAGCGCAGCGTTCGTGTTCCTTTTTTTCAATCTGCGCGTAGCGCGCCGGGCCCTGTCGCGGCCAGAATTCGTGCTGGGCACGACCGAAGACGGCCGCCCGATCGTGGTGAAAAGCCGCACGCTGGCCAACCTGCTGTTGCCCGCGGCCCTTGTGGTGGCATTTGGCCTGGCCGTCAGTTCCGCCAGCAACTGGCTGGAGTGGCTGAGCGCGTGGAACGCGGTGCCGTTTGGCGAAAAGGACGTGCTGTTCAACCGGGACGTGGCGTTTTACGTCTTCCAACTGCCGGTGCTCGACCTGGTGCGCCAACAGGCGCTGCTGCTGACGATTCTGGCGCTCGGCGGTTCCGGCCTGCTCTACCTGCTCTCGGGCAACTTTGTCCTGGAGCCGCGGTACGGCGTGGCGTTCTGGCCGCGCTTTAATCTGGCGACCGGCACGCGCCGCCATCTGACGCTGCTGCTCGCGATTCTGTTTGCGTTGATGGCGTGGGGCACGTACCTGGATCTGCCGCGCACCCTGCTGACCGGTTCGGCCACCGACGTGGTCTTCGGCGCGTCCTACACGGACGTCTACGCGCGGGTGCCGTTTCTTCGTATCTCGCTCGTGGTGTTGAGCCTGGCCAGCCTGGTCTCTCTCTGGCAGGGATTTGGCGCGCAGAAGTGGCCGCTGCCCGTGATGATCGCCGCCTACGTGGTGGTCGCCACTTCGGGCGGGCTCTACGCCAGCGTCGTGCAGCGTTTCTTCGTCACGCCGAACGAGCAGACGAAGGAAGATCTCTTCATCCGTCACAACATCGCGGCCACACGCAAGGCGTACGCGCTGGACCGGGTTGAGGAACGCGAACTCTCGGGCGACGCGTTGTTGACCGCCGACGACATCGTGGCCAACGCCGGCACGATCGAGAACATCCGGCTCTGGGATCACCAGCCGCTCCTGCAGACGTTCTCGCAGATTCAGGCGCTGCGGACGTACTACGACTTCGAGAACGTCGACAACGACCGGTACACGATCGACGGCAAGTACCGGCAGGTCATGTTGTCGCTGCGCGAACTCAACGTCGAAAGCCTGCCGAATCGCTCCTGGGTGAACGAGCGTCTGATGTTCACCCACGGCTACGGGCTCACACTCGGTCCGGTCAACGAGGTGACGACGGGCGGGCAGCCGGTGTTGTTTGTCAAGGACCTGCCGCCGGTGTCCGAGGTTGCCCTGCCGCTGACCGAACCCAGCATCTACTACGGAGAGCTGTCGAGCGACTACGTGCTGGTCAAGACGCGGCAGCCGGAGTTCCACTACCCCAAGGGCGAGGACAACGTCACCACGATTTACGGCGGTGAGGGCGGCGTGCCGGTTGGCGGATTGCTGCGGCGTCTGCTCTTCGCGATCCGCTTTGGCGCAGTCAATATCCTCGTCACGGACCAGATCACGTCCGAAAGCCGGATCATGTATCACCGGCGCATCGGCCACCGGGTGCGCGCCATCGCGCCATTCCTGAAGTACGACGTCGATCCGTATCCGGTCATCGCCGACGGCCGCATCTTCTGGATTCAGGACGCGTACACCACCAGCACCAATTATCCCTATGCGTCGCCGTTCGCCGAGGGCCGGGTGAACTACATCCGCAATTCGGTCAAGGTCGTCATCGACGCGTTCCACGGGACGACGACGTTTTACGTGGCGGAACCGACGGATCCCATCGTGCAGACGATCGGCCGGATTTTCCCTGAGTTGCTCAAGCCGCTCGACGAAATGCCGTCGTACCTGCGCGCGCACGTGCGGTATCCGGAAGAGATCTTCAAGGTGCAGGCGGCGGCGTTCGCCACGTTCCACATGACGAACCCGCAGGTCTTCTACAACAAGGAAGACCAGTGGCAGGTGCCGGTGATCGATGACGACACCAACAACGCGCCGATGCAGCCGTATTACACGATCATGCGGCTGCCCGGCGAAACCGACACCGAGTTCATTCAGATGCTGCCGTTCACGCCACGCCTGAAGGACAACCTGGCGGCCTGGCTGGTGGCGCGCAGCGACGGTGAACACTACGGCCGCCTGCTGGCCTTCCAGTTTCCGAAACAGAAGGTGGTGTTTGGCCCGCGCCAGATCGTGGCGCGCATCAATCAGGACCAGACGATCTCGCCGCAGATCACCCTCTGGAACCAGCAGGGTTCGCAGGTCATCCAGGGCACGCTGCTCGTCATTCCCATTGAGGAATCCCTCCTCTATGTGCGGCCGCTCTACCTGCGTTCCGCCGGTGGCAGGATCCCCGAACTCAAGCGGGTGATCGTCGCGTATCAGGAAAAGATCGTCATGGCCGAGACGCTCAACCAGGGCCTGATCCAGATCTTCGGCCGCGGCGTGGCCACCGCGCTGGCGCCCGATCAGCGCGTGGACACCACGTACGCCACGCCCTCGGCGCCGTCTCCCGCGTCGTCGGCTGCATCGCCGGCCGCCGGCGCGGTAGACGCGACGTTTGTGACGCTGGCGAACCAGGCGGCCGACCACTACGAACGAGCCACCGCCGCCCAACGCGCCGGCAACTGGGCGCTCTACGGCGAGGAAATGAAGAAACTCGGCGACGTGTTGGCCCAACTGGAGAAGGTCAGGCGCTGACGGCGCGTCTCAGCGCCTCCGCGCCTCCCTGTCAAGAGACAACTTGCCCCGCCAATAACGCGCGAGGCCGGTCCACGAGAAGTCGAACCGGCCCGCGCGCGCGTACGCCTCGGCTTCCGCGCGGCTCGTGCTCTTCTCAAGTTCGCTGACGACCCGCGCCACAAACGCCGCCGACCGCTCATCGTCGGTCAACTCCGACGCGGACAAGGACGCCTGCACACGCGCGCTCCAGTCGTCCATGCGGCGCCAGAGGTCCTGCAGGTGAACACGCGGGGCGGCCTGGGGCCCGAAGTGCGTGAGGAACAACACGTCGGGGTTCCAGCGAAGTATCGTGCCGGTGCTGGTCCTCCACGCCTCAAGGTCGATGTCGGGTGGCGGGGTGGGCGGCAGGACCACGCGCCCGCTGGGCCGGCAGATGCCCGCCGTGTCCCCGACAAACGCGATACGTGAGGCCGGCAGGAAATAGCTGACGTGATGCCAGGCGTGGCCGGGCGTCCACGCCACGTCGACCTCGTGGCCGACGAGCGAGAACGACGCGCGGTCGCCGATCGCCTCAATGCGGCTGGCCGGCACGGGTTCCATCGCGCCCCACAGCCGATCCATGTCGCCCTGGTAGAGCCGCGACGCGCTGGCCATCAGCTTCGACGGATCGACCAGGTGCCTGACGCCACGCTCGTGAACGAACACGCGGGCGTCTGGCGCGCGATGCAGGATCGTCCCCGTTGCGCCGGCATGGTCAAGGTGGAGGTGCGTCAGCAAGACCGCCCGCACGTCCGGCCAGCCAAAACCGCGCGCGGCCAGCCCCGCCTCAAGTGTGGCCAGGGACGTCGACGGACCCGGATCCACGATCGCCACACCAGCCGCGCCGTGAATCAGAGCCGTCGCGATGATGCCCGTCTGGCCGGCAAATTCAAGGTCGGCCATGTCGACGCCGGTCGCCAGAGGGGTCACTGTTGCCATCGCGCTCACATTCTAGACTCCAGCGGCTTTCATGAACGCGTGGCGCGACGCACTCGAAATCTCCATGTGGCCCCTGCACCTTCACGCCTCGTGTAAAACGGTTAAGCTGTGGGCATGCAGACGTTGCTTCTGACCGTGCTCATTCGGAAGTCCGGCTGGTCCGAGTGGGATCGCGGTGACTCCACCATGGCCGAACTGGTGGAACTCGCCGAGCGCCTCCGTTGAATTCCCAGTGACCGACGATCAGAGACAGACCGGCGACGTCGTCAAGGAACGGGTCGTCCCGAAGAAGGACGAGCCGACGCTCTACAAGGTCGTCCTGATGAACGACGACTACTCGACGATGGATTTTGTGGTGCACGTGCTGGAGACGGTGTTTCAGAAGTCGCCGGCCGAAGCGTATCGCGTGATGATGCAGGTGCACCAGCAAGGATCGGGCGTCGCGGGGATCTACCCCTGGGAGGTGGCCGAGACCAAGGTCGAAACGGTCACGGCCATGTCGAAAGACGCGGGGTATCCGTTGCGCGCCGTTATCGAGGAGGCGTAACCGGATACTGCCGCGCCATTTCCGCGATCAGCGCGATCCGGATATCGCGCAGGTCCTTGACGTCGCGCACGAGCGGATGCGTGCGCGTCAGGAAGTTGAGGTTGACCTCGCGGCCGCTCATCAGAAAGTCCGTCGTGGCCACGGTATAGCGCACCGCGGGATTGAGCGGGTTGCCCTGGACCATCCATCGCGTGCCCTGACGACTGACGCCCCGCGCGTGCAGGTAACCGCCGGTGCCCTGGTTGGTGACGCCGACATCAAGCACGCGCGCCAGCAACGACCCGCCCATCGACAACGTGACGATATTTCCACCGAATGGCAGCACACGAATCACGTCGTACTCGGTCACCGGGCCCGGCGGCAGCTCGTCGTCAATCCTGATCGACCCGCCATTCATGATCGCAACGTCGACACCGCCAGCCTCCGCGTTCAGCGCATCGGTGATGAGCGCGGTGAGATTACCAGGGCGATTCCGCACGCTGGACTCACGCCCGTCGAGCGGCTCGGTGAGCGTGGCCACGACGCGTTCCGGCGTAAAGCCATCGCGCTTGAACGCGTCAAACGCCGTGGTGGTCCATCGGGTGACCTCGGCGTCCACCGCCGGGTCGCTGGCCACGTCGCTCGTGACCGGCAGCAGGCGGACACCAACCGTTGGTCGCGCCCCCGCCGCGCCGAATGTCAGACTCACCACCGCCAGCGATCGCACATTCGCGTCGGCCTTGACGATCGGCGTGAGATTGGGGCCGCGGTAGAGCAGCCAGTTCTCGTGTTCGTGTCCGCCGAGCGCCACGTCGATCTCGGGCACGGCCATCACCAGTTCCTGATCGCCCTGTAACGACAGGTGCGTGAGCGCGACCACCGCATCGACCGGCCCCATCTTCCCGATCGCGGCTTTCGCCGATTCCACGACGGGCAGATACCGCACCCAGGGACGCGGGTTGGAATCGATCGTCACACCCAGCAGCCCGATCTTGAGCGCGCGTCCACCCACTTGCACCGGCACCACGGCGAACGGCTCGGTGTGGGGAAACGGCACGCCGTTCAGGTCGGTGACGTTCGAGGTGACGATGCGGAATCTCGACTCGGCCAGCCGCGCGTGGAACGCCGGTTCGGCGAGGTCGAACTCATGATTGCCCAGCGTCGCCCATTCCAGGCCCAGGGCGTTCAGCACGTCCACCATCTGGCGGCCCGCGATGGGTTCCCCATCAATGCGGGCGGTCGCCAGGGCTGAGGGCGACAAATAATCCCCCCCCAGCGTCGTCATCACGGGTGCCTGCGTTTGACGCAGGCCGTTGATGAGGGTGGCCACACGCGCCAGGCCTCCCACGCGACCGCCCTCCACGGGGCCGATTTCGTAGACGTCGTTGAAGTGGACGATGGTGAGGGTGGGGGGCTCGGACCGGCCGCAAGCCAGCGTCGCGAGCAGGAGCAGGGTGGACAGCACGATTCGGCGGACAGGCATGATGATCCTTATAATCAATCATTGTGTTCTCTGCGTCCCTGGAAATCGTGCTGACGATTGCGTACCGCGAGGCGGTGTCGCGGCGGCACGCCTATCTGACCCTGGAACACCTGTTGTATGCGCTGGCGCACGATCCCGACGGCGAGCGGATTCTGGCCGCCTGCGGCGCGGATCTGACCCGGCTTCGCGGGGAGGTTGACTCGTATCTGAGGGGTTCGGTCGAAGAACTGAAGCGCGGGCACGAGCGGGAACCCGAGCACACGGCGGCGTTCAGACGCGTCCTGCAGACGGCGGTCCTGCACGTCCAGAGTGCGCAGCGACCTGAAGTCCAGGCCGGGGACATCTTCGCGGCCATGCTTCAACAGCCGCGAAGTCAGGCGGCCAGGCTGCTGTCGGCCCAGCAGATCACGCGCCTGGACATCCTGGAATTCATCTCTCACGGCATCACCAAGGTGCGCATCGGGAACCCGGCCGGGAGTGAGGAGACCCTCGGCACGCCGGAGCCCGCGGGTGGTGGCGCAGGTCCCGCGACCCATCGGAATCCGCTGGAGGCCTACTGCACGAACCTGACTGAACGCGCGCGACAGGGCCTGCTGGATCCGCTGGTGGGGCGCGCGGCGGAGCTGCAGCGGACGATCGAGGTGTTATGCCGGCGTCGCAAGAACAACCCGGTGTTTGTCGGCGATGCCGGCGTGGGCAAGACCGCCATGGCCGAAGGTCTCGCCAGCCGCCTGCTCGAGCCCGGCGTGCCGTCCGTCCTGAGCGACGCGGAGGTCTACGCGCTCGACACGACGGCCCTGCTCGCCGGCACCCGCTACCGCGGTGATTTCGAAGAGCGCTTCAAGGCCGTCGTGACCGCGCTCGCCGCTCGACCGCGCGCGATCCTCTTCATCGATGAAATCCACTCGGCTGTCGGCGCGGGCGCCACGACGGGCGGCACGATGGATCTGGCCACGCTCATCAAACCGATCCTCACGGCCGGCGATTTGCGCGTCATCGGCTCGACCACCTTCGAAGAATTCAAACACGTCGAGAAGGATCGCGCGCTGGCCCGACGCCTGCAGCGCATCACGATCGACGAACCCTCCATCGACGAAACCGTGCGCATCCTCGCCGGACTCAAGAGCCGCTACGAGGCGCACCATCACGTGGCGTACGGAGACGACGCGCTGGAGGCGGCGGCGAAGCTGGCCGCGCGGCACCTGCGCGACTATCGGCTGCCCGACAGCGCGATTGACATCATCGACGAGGCGGGCGCGGTCAGCCGTCTCGGCCGGGCCGACGGCGACCAGGACAGCATCGCGACGCTGACCGCCGCCGAGATTGAAGCCGTCGTCGCCAGAATGGCGCGCATTCCGGCCCGGCAGGCTTCTGCTTCCGACCGCGAGCGCCTGCGCGCGTTGCAGGAGTCACTCGAACGTGTGGTCTTCGGCCAGACCGAAGCGGTCCATCTCGTGGCGCAGGCCATCAAACGGTCGCGCGCGGGCCTGGGCCAGCCGGAACGGCCGGCCGGCTGTTTCCTCTTCACCGGTCCCACCGGCGTGGGCAAGACCGAACTCGCGAAACAGCTCGCGCTGCAACTCGGCAACGAGTTCGCGCGCTTCGACATGAGCGAGTACATGGAGAAACACGCCGTGGCCCGCCTCATCGGCGCGCCACCCGGATACGTCGGGTTTGAACAGGGCGGCTTGTTGGTCGACGCGGTACGCACCCATCCCTACAGCGTGGTGCTGCTCGATGAGATCGAAAAGGCGCACCCGGATGTCTTCAACATCCTGCTGCAGGTGATGGACCACGCGACGCTCACGGACAACACCGGCCGCAAAGCCGACTTCCGCAACGTCGTGCTGATCCTCACGTCAAATGCCGGCTCGCGCGAAATGAGCGCGGCTGCCATCGGCTTCGCCGAGCGTCAGGGCGAGAGCGGCCAACGCGCGGCTGAAGGCCGCTCGAAGAGCGCGATTGAACGCGTCTTCTCGCCCGAATTCCGCAACCGCCTCGACGCCATCGTCACCTTCAAGCCGCTTGCGCCAGAGGCAATGGAGCTCATCGTCGAGAAATTCATCCTGCAGCTTGAGGCGCAACTCGCCGAGCGGCGCGTCGCGATTACACTGGAACCGGAGGCGCGCGCGTGGCTGGCCCGTAAAGGCTACGACCCGATCTACGGCGCACGGCCGCTCGCACGGGTGGTCCAGAAAGAAGTGCGCGACCGCCTGACCGACGAAATCCTCTTCGGACAACTCGAACACGGCGGCACGGTCACCATTGGGACGGACAAGGACTCACTGACGTTTCAGTTTCCCAAGGCGACGGTGAGTCAGTAACCTGCTAATTACTTCCTCCCCATGTCTGACATGAAAGTGACCGATCGCCGCTGGTGGGCGCGTGGCGAGGGCGAAACGCCCTCCGAGGACGCGAGACTCAAGCCCACCTACGTGGAAGAGCTCGAAGCGCGCGTCGCCGGGAAGGATCTCGAGATTCAGCAGGTGCTGGCGAAGTATCGCGGCGCGTCCGATGAGTTCGAGCAGGCGCGTGCCAGGCTCCGCAAGGAAATCTCCAGGGACACCGAGCGGGGACGCCGCTCGGTGATCGTCTCGTTCCTCGAAGTGCTCGACAACCTCGACCGCGCGCTTGACGTAGGCGCCTCCCGAACGGACGATCCGTTTGTGCGGGGTGTTGCGATGGTGCGCCAGCAATTTCTCGCCACGCTGGAGGGCCTGGGCGTGACCCGGATCGATCCTCTGGGTACTCCCTTCGATCCCCTGCGGCACGAGGGCGTCTCCACCGTGCCGGCATCGACGCCCGGGCAGGACGGCCTCGTTGTCGGCGTCGTCCGTCCCGGGTACGTCATGGGCGACGACGTGCTGCGGCCGGCGCAGGTGGCGGTCGCGCGCGCGTAGCGATATCCGCCTGCGGCCTATGCGCCGTAGGAGGCCGGACCTGAAGATCCGGCGGATCAGCTTCAGCCCCGGGGACGGCCTTTACCTGAAGATCGCGTTGGTGGCGTCCCGGTGGCCGTCGTTGTGCGCGGGCGTGAGGTTCAACACGCGCGCCATCATCTCGTAGAGGTGAGTGTTCTCAAGTGGCGGGATGACCTCACCGCTCTTGAATGTCGGGCCGGCCGCAATAAACAGCCCGTGCATCGATCGCAACGCGGGATCGTACCCGTGGGCTCCGCCCAGGCGGCGGCCTTCCTTCCGCCAGCGATCCACCTGGTTGCGCAGGGCCACCGTCCACCCGTCTTCCGCAAGGACGAGCACGGGTGGAATGCGAGGATGTTTCCGGTAGTGCAGGGACGGAGGCGTGTCTTCGCGCCGATACACACGGAACCCCGGGTGTTTACCGTGCAGGGCCATGACGATGTCGTCGGCGGTTCCAGTGCGAGGCGTCAGACCGATCGTGGGCGACGCGTCGATCATGTCGACCGTGGTCATGTCGAGGAACTCGTCGAGCACGGCCACACGGTCGAGCGAGAGCTGGGACATGCCGTGGTCCGACACGATGACGTAGTGCACGCGGGTGTCGAGCTTGAGCGCGCGCACGCCGGCCACCAGCGCGGCGATCTCCGCATCGATGCGCGCGGCTGCACCCATGACCTCTGACGACTCCGGCCCGAAGGTGTGGCCGGCGGTGTCGACGTCGCTGAAGTACAACGTGATGAACGCCGGCCGGCCGCCCTCCGGCAGACGCAGCCATTCAAGCACCTGTTCGACGCGTTGACGATTCGGAAAGTCGTCGTCGTACGGCTTCCAGTGACTTGGCCGCACGCCGCCGATGTCGACTTCGCTGCCGGGCCAGAACATCGATGCCGCGCGCTGGCCCTGCTTCTCGGCGGTCACCCACAGTGGTTCCCCGCCCCACCACCGGGGGTCTTTCGCTGTCGGCGCCGACATCGAGAACCGTTCGCCGATCGTCGCGTCGGTCATGGTGTTCGACACAATGCCGTGATGTTCCGCGTAGAGTCCCGTAACGATCGTGTAGTGACTGGGGAATGTCTTCGATGGGAATGACGGGATCAGCCCCTCTGACCGTACGCCTTCGGCGGCCAGCGCGCGCAATGCCGGCGCGTCCGCGCGGTCGAGGTAGTCCCATCGCCAGCCGTCAATCGAGACCAGAATGACGATCGGCGCCTGGCGATCGCACGCGCCCGACACCAGGGCCGCAAGCGCGACCACCAGCATCAACACAAATGCGGGCAGCCTATTCGTTGGGATCTTCGAGATACGTGTAGCCCTGGAGTCCGTCTTCATAGAACCGCAACAACCGGCCAGACTCCTCGTAGTCGAGGCGTCCCTCGCGCACGGCCACCTCCACGGACTGGCGCAACTTGCGCAGGAGGGTATCGGCGTCGAACTCGACATAGTCGAGCACCTCGCGGACGGTGTCGCCCTTGATGACCGACTCGAGGACGACGTTGCCCGACGGATCGAGGCTGACGTGCACGGCGTGGGTGTCACCGAACAGGTTGTGAAGGTCGCCAAGAATTTCCTGGTAGGCCCCCACGAGAAACACGCCCAGGTAGTACGGGTCGCCGTTAAACGGGTGCAGGGCCAGCGTACGGCGCACGTCCCGGCGGTCGATGAACTGATCGACCTTGCCGTCCGAATCGCAGGTGATGTCGCCCAGCACGGCCTGCCGCGTGGGCACTTCGTTCAGACGGTGGATCGGCATCACCGGGAACAACTGCTTGATCGCCCATGAATCGGGAATGGATTGGAACAGCGAGAAGTTGCAGAAGTACGTGTCGGCGAGGGTGTCGTCGAGCGTCTGCAAATCCTCCGGCACATCGTCCATCTGCTGGGCGAGTTTGCGAAGTTTGCTGCAGATGGCCCAGTACAACGTTTCGGCCTGGCAGCGCTGGTCGAGCGGCAGATATCCGCCGTTGAACAGGTTGAGCGCCATGTCGAGCGCCTGTTGCGCGTCGTGGTAACTCTCGAGCGCGTTGCGCGCGGTGAGGTTCTGATAGGTTTCCTTGAGGTCGATCAGCGGCTGTTCCAGTTCCTCGGCGTCGTCGTTCGCCGGAATTTCTTCGTCGCCAAACCCCGAGACCCCCAGCACGTTGAACACCAGCATGCTGTGGTAGGCCACGATGGCGCGGCCGCTCTCCGACACGATCGTCGGGTGCTTGACGCCTGCGTCATCACACACCGTCTGGATGTGATACACGACGTCGTTGGCGTATTCCTGCAGCGTGTAATTCACGCTCGACTCGAAGTTGGTCTGCGAGCCGTCGTAATCCACGCCCAGTCCGCCGCCGACATCAAGGGTCTCGAGGCCGGCGCCCGCCTTCACCAGCTCCGCATAGATGCGCGCCGCTTCGTTGAGGGCGCCCTTGACGATGCGGATGTTGGGGATCTGGCTGCCGAGGTGGAAGTGCAGCAGCTTGAAGCAGTCTTCCATGCCCTGGGCCTTGAGTTCCTCAAGGCCCTTGCGCACCTCGGCCACCGTCAGGCCGAACTTCGACCGGTAGCCGCCCGACGACTGCCAGCGGCCGCCGCCGCGCGCGGCCAGCTTCACCCGCATGCCGATCTGCGGCCGCACGCCCACCTTCTTCGCGTACTCGAGCACCAGGCCCAGCTCGGTGTACTTCTCGACCACCGGGATGATCTGACGGCCCATCTTGAGCGCCAGCATCGCCATCTTGATGAACTCGGCGTCCTTGAACCCGTTGCAGATGATCGGCGTGTCGTTGGTCGTCATTGCGACCACCGCCAGCAGTTCAGGTTTGGACCCGGCTTCGATGCCGAAGCCGTACTCGCGCCCGAAGTCGAGGACTTCCTCCACGACCTGGCGCTGCTGATTCACCTTGATGGGGTACACACAGACGTAGCGCCCGGTGTACTGGTGCTGGGCCATCGCCCCCTGAAACGCGGCGTGGATGTCGCCAATCCGGTGGCGCAGGATGTCGCGAAACCGGATCAGGATGGGCAGGCTGATGCCGCGCAACTGCAGGTGGTCGACCAGTTCCTTGACGTCAATGGAGCGGCCGGGCTCCTTCGTGACGTGTGCCAGCACATGCCCGTTGGATCCCACCGAGAAGTAGCCTTGTCCCCAACGGCTGACCTCGTAGAGCTCGGCGGCGTCGGTGACGGTCCAGGGATCTCCCTGCTGCCGGGTCCGCTGTGCGCGGCTTGTCGTACTCACGCTGGCATGATACCGGTTTTTGTTCTCCGGGACAGGACAAAACTTGTCACGCCCGCGTGGCCGCTACCGCCGAATTTTGAAGATCGCGTCATCGATCGGCACGTTGAACTCGACCTTCTCCAGGCGAAGTTCGGCCTGCACCTGTCCGCCCCGCACGATGCGGATCTGGAACGGCACCATGACGCCGTCCACCGTGCGGTAGTCCGACAACTCGGTTTCGGTCGACGGCGTGGCGCCGGCCTCGGTGGTCACCTTCAGCTCGACGCCCGTCTCCACATCCAGATAGAAGTGCTGCGCGGGCTGATCCTTGCGCGTCACCTTCAGGTGGTAGGCCTTCTTTGTGCCGATCGCCACCGCCTCGGTGCCGACCAGCTCGACGGTGTGCCCCTTCGTCTTGTAGTCGATGAGCGCGCCGTCGAAATCCGACTGGTCTTTCACCATCTCGGCGTCGGGACCGGTCACCTCGACCGGCGCGTCGCTGCCCGACATCGGATTGACCATCCAGGCGCGCGTCCCGTCAAACCCGTTGGACATCATCATGGGCGGCTGACCGGGAATCTCGATCGTCAGTTCCTGCAGGCCCATGTTGGGACGTTTCCCGTAAATCGTCATGGCCAGCTCGAATCCCTGCGCCGACGCGACGCCGGTCATTTTCTGGGTCTGAATGGACTTCCACTTCTCAAGTCCGCCCTTGGACGCGTAGTTCTTCGCCACGATTTCGTCGACGGTCTGTGCCGTCGCCGCCGGTGCCAGCACCGTCATCACCATCACCGCGCTGAGCGCGACCGCCATCCGTCTCAACATTGCTGAAGCCTCCATGGCCATCATACGTCGGCAGACGGTCCAGAGGTCCAGGGGGACTGCAGTCCAGCCCTCCATCATTCTTGAAACGCGCTGGTATCATCTCCCCGGGGGGACTTAGGAAATGCGTGTGACACCGGTGGCTCTGCTGTTGGGCGGGCTGGGCGTTCTGGCGATCGGGCTTGGCGCGGCGGCCGATCCGAAGCCTGGCGTCGATTGGCCCTCGTTCCGTGGCATACGGGGCGCGGGTGTGGCCGAGGGGCATCCGACGCCGACGACGTGGGATGTGCCGGGGGGGCGGGGGGTGCAATGGAAGACACCCGTGTCCGGGCTGGGGCATTCAAGTCCAGTCATCTGGGGCCGCCAGTTGTGCGTCACGACCGCCCGCAGTGGCAAGGCCGACGCCGGGCTGCGTCTTGGCCTGTACGGCGACATCGCGTCGGTCACCGACGACACCGAGCACACGTGGCTGCTGACGTGCATGGACAAACGCGACGGCACGGTCCTCTTTGAGAAGACCATCCACACCGGTGTGCCGGTGATCAAGCGGCACACCAAAGCCACGCATGCGAACTCAACGCTGGCCACCGACGGCACGCACCTGATCGCGATGCTCGGCTCCGAGGGGGTGTACGCCTACGACATGCAGGGAACGTTGAAGTGGAAGAAGGACCTGGGCGTGCTCGACTCTGGCTACTTCGTGGTGCCAGCGGCGCAGTGGGGGTTTGCCAGCTCCCCCGTCATTCACGAGGGCCGCATCATTATTCAGGCGGACGTGCAGAAGAACTCGTTCCTCGCCGCGTTCGATGTCGCCACCGGCAGGGAGATCTGGCGGACGGCCCGGCAGGACGTGCCGACGTGGAGCACGCCCACCATCCACATCGTCGGCGGGCGCACACAGATTGTCGTCAACGGGTGGCGCCACATGGGTGCGTACGACTTCGAGACGGGCGCGGAGATCTGGAAACTCAAGAGTGTGGGCGGCGACATTCCGGTGCCGGTGCCCGTCGTGGGGCACGGCTTCGTGTATCTCACAAGTGCGCACGGTCCTGGCGCGCCGGTGTTTGCCATCCGCGAAGCCGCCGCTGGCGACATTTCGCTCGCCGCCGACCAGACCAGCAATACGCATGTCGCCTGGAGTTCGCCGCGCGACGGCGCCTACATGATCTCGCCCGTGTTGTATCAGGGTCTGCTCTATGTCTCGAAGAACAACGGCGTGTTCAACGTCTTCGACGCCAGGACCGGCGACCGGATCTACCAGCAGCGCCTGGGCGACGGCACGACGGGCTTCACGGCATCACTGGTGGCCGCCGACGGCAAGGTCTACTTCACGAGTGAGGATGGCGACGTCTACGTCGTGAAAGCCGGCCGCGAGTACGAGTTGCTCGCGAAGAATCCGCTCGGCGACTACGCCATGGCCACGCCGGCCATCTCCGAGGGCACGCTCTACTTCCGCACGGGCAAGTCCGTCGTCGCGATCCGGTAGGCGCGGCTTCGCTTCAGGAGGCCGGGTCTTCAGACCCGGCGTGACCTTCCTTCAAGACCCATGGAGCGTTGGAGATCTGGAGGGCCCGTCCGGCACCACCTTCCCGGGACGAGCGTGCCGGCACGGAACTTTCATCAAACACACCGTGGCTCCGGAGGTCACCAAGTCGATGCGCATGGCGATGGCCGATCTGGACCTGACTCGACTCGACGTGATCCATCTGGGCAAGGACACGGATCCCCTCGCTAATCGCATCCGTGCCGTGGCGTTCGAGCGCCTGCGGCACGATATCGCTCGTCCGCGCTGAGTGGCCGAACTCGGTCACCACGTCCACGGAGCTCTCGATCTCCTGGCCCTTGGTGGATTTCCTGAGCCGTACTTCGGCGGATCAGAGATCGAAGCGAAGCGCTGGTCGCGCGACTATCGGACGTGGCTGATTCGACACGGACGTCGATCGGGGACTGCGGTCTCTGAAAGCCAGATTTCCAACAGGTCGACGTTCCGATCCGCCGGGCGTGCTCACCGGGCACGGCGAAGGGCCTCCAATTCCTGTCGCAAGGGCAACCAGTAGCGCCTGTCCCGTTCGCGCTCAGTCGCCTCTTCGTCGATGAGGGCCTGGCCCAGCCCGTCGGTCTTGCCAGGGGCCGCGTGGGCCAGGAGGGGCCGCTCGGAGACAAGCCGGCGGCACACCCGCGCGTTCGATTGGGCGACGTCCAGAAGGAGCGCCGGTGTCCGAAGTTCCATCAGCCAGAACTGAATCGCGGCCGATGTCGGCTTCGCGCGATGCTGGAAATAGTGCGCTTCAATCAGTCGCCTGATCATCGGCCAGTCCCGGTCGCGCTGGGTTTTCTTGGCTTGCACCAGGTCCGGCAGGGACAGGAGATCGCAGGTCGAACCGTCGGGCAGTTCGATGGTCGTGCGGCGCCTCCACAATCGCGAAAACGCATCGACGCCGCGCATTCTCGACATCACGTCAACGCGCATCCCCGGAGCCTCCGGGTGTTGACATCGGAAGTGCACGGCATGCCCACGCCGCAAGTACTTCAACGCGAACGGGGGAACGGCAATGACGTCAGCCTGCAATTCGGCGAGTGCCCGGCGCAGCCTCGTGAGGTTGGCGGCGCTGGCGAGGATGGCGAAATCCGTGTCTCGGCTAAACTCGGCCGCGCCGTAGAACACGCAGGCCTGCCCGCCCATGAGCAGCGCGCGGACGCTGTGCGCGCGCATCGAAAAAAGGACTCTGTGTATCGGGTTCGGCGTCAAGTGAGCCCCCGAGCGCGAGATAGACCGACCAGAGCTTCCCGCTTGCCGTCCACCGTTGCACCGGCGTGAGCCCGTACCAGTCGACCCATTCTGCCTCCACAACGTCTTCCACCCGAGTCATGGAGTACTGATAGCAGATCTGACGTTGGCGGTAAAGCCCGTCCCCGCCTTGCCACACAGGCCATGCCGTCGTTGCTGGTGATCCGCGTGCCGGGCATGCGGGTGCTCGTGCCGTCGATCAGCGTCTGGCTGCCGGTAAAGATGATCCACCCCGAGGTCGGCTCGCCCACGACCTTCCCGAGCTTGAGCGTGCGGTACCCTTCGGTGAAGTCCTCGGCGTCCGATAGCGAGCGCTGGTTCGTGACGGGGATCGTCGGCAGTTCGAGCGACCGCTGTCCCAATAACGTGCGCGCCGGCGCGGACGGCAAGCCGCGGGGCGTCATCGTGAGGTACCCACGCCGCGCCAGCACGTCGATCGCGTACACGTTCACGAAGCCGCCGTTGTTGTGGCGCACGTCGACGACGACGCCGCGTTTGGCGCGATTGTCGGCATCGAGATCGAGGTAGAGCGGCCGCGGCGCACCTTCCGACATGTCACGGATGTGCACGTAACCCTTTCGGCAAGCTCAGGGCAGGGCGGCGCGGTCCACGCGCTGGTCATGGAAGTGGATGAAGGCGTCGTCATCATCGCGATGTCGAACCAGCCTGTGATTCCGGCGACACAGTTGGCGCCGCGGGCGCAACGCGACGCGTTGGCGGGCACCTGCCCGACCGGCACCGGCGGGCGGTTGGTCGTCCGATCCACCGAGTCCGGACTTGAGGTCGAGTCGGATGATCCCACGCTCTTCGGAACACTCGGACCGATGACGGCCCCTGGTCGCCGCTTCGCGGAGTTGGAGGGCTGATTTAGAACGTCAGCCCGCCGCCGAAGTTGACCCGCGTGCTCGCGCCGCGGCCGTGGGCCACCGACAAACTCAGGCGGAACACTCTCGCCGTCATCCACACGCTGCCGCCGATGCCCGTCTGGCGGGTCTGATCGCGGAACCGCTGCCCGTGCAGGTACGCCACGCCGGTATCCACAAACGCGCTGATGCCAAGACGGCCGCTCGACAGCGGCGACCTCAGCGGCACCAACAACTCGGCGGATCCGGTGACGACGATGTCGCCGGCGAAACGGCCGGCCTCAAACCCGCGCAGGCTGGACCAGCCCCCCATGAGCGGCTGCAGATAACGCGGCTGCGGACCATTGGCGCCCTCGCGCGTCACCCGCAACGCCAGGACTGTCTGACGCACGAGGCCCAGATAACCGCGTGCCTCAAGACGCGTGCGGTGCAGGGTGTGCCCGGCGTCGAACGTCAACCGTTCCCACCGGGCGGACGCCAATACCGCATGGCGCGGAAACGTCGGATCGAGGCGCGTGTCCACCACGACGTCCGCGCCGATCGATCGGAACTCGTCCTGAATCTCCGCGAAGGTCACGCGCTGCCAGCCCGCGGTGCCCCCCAGCCGCACGGGGCCCATCGCGCGCTCCGCCCTGGCCCACACCTGCCGACGGTCGTCATCGATCTCAAACGCCGGATTGGTGCGTCGCTGCACGGCGGCGCCCAGTTCAACGCGGGTCACCAGACCGGTGACGAAGTTCTTCTCAAGTTCGACCGCGGCCCGCTTCGTGCCCCCCCACGACAGCGGCACCGACAACCGGCTTCGATTTCCCGTGACCCGGGCCATCGACGACGTGACGCCGTAGGTGAGTCCGTATCCATCTTGCGCATCGAGGATCGGCAGAAACATC
>JBCKZS010000043.1:0-26369 GCA_038918905.1 Vicinamibacterales bacterium | reverse complement strand
GCGTGGTTCTGGTTTCAACACTCCTCGTTCTCGCGGGATTGCCCGCGCACGAGAGCACAGGCGCTGCGGCGCCTGCGACCATCGTCCGGCACTTCACGCGCGCGTCCGCGCGCTACCAATACGTGCCATTCGACGTGCCGAGGGGCACGGCCAGCCTGCGGATCACGTATCGATACGACCGCGCGAACGGCGACAACGTCGTTGACCTTGGTTTGTTCGAGCCCGGACCGCTTGATCTCGGAAGCGCCGCCTTTCGCGGCTACAGCGGCGGCGCGAAGCCCGGGATCACCATCAGCGCGGCGGTGACGACGCCGGGCTACAAGCCCGGACCATTGCCGCCGGGGCAATGGCACGTGCTCCTTGGCTTGTACAAAGTAGGTGCGTCTGGGGTTGACGTCACGATCGCAGTCGCGACCGAACTGGGACCGTTGTCGTCGCCACAGCCGTCGACGGATCGCGAGAGCGCGCCGGCGTCGGCGATTCCCCGTGCGCCAGACGCGCAGCGCCCCGCGCCAGCCTGGTTCATGGGCGCGCTGCACACGCACACGCTCCACAGCGACGGCAGCATCCCGCCGGCGGAGCTCATGCGACGCTTTCGCGATCTGCGATTCGACTTTGTCGCCGTGACCGATCACAACAACACGACACATCGCTACGAGCTTGGACCTCAACCGCCTGACGCGGCCAGCCCGCTGTGGATCGTTGGCGAGGAAGTGACGACGCCAGGCGGTCACGCGAGTGTGTGGGGACTGGATGACGGCGAGTGGGTAGATTTTCGCGTGAGCCCCGGCGACCCGCGCATCAGGGATCTGGTCGCGACCGCCCGGCGCTACGGCGCGTTGTTTTCGGTGAACCACCCGGTGTCGACGTGCGATGGGTGCGGGTGGACGCACGAGTACGTCGAAGGGATTGACGGGATCGAGATCTCGAACGGCCGACACGGCGAGGTCGCGAAGGCGATTGCCGTGTGGGACACGCTCCTGCGCGCGGGCCGGCGCATCACGGCCGTGGGTTCCAGCGACTGGCACAGCGATCCAAACCCCATCGATGTCGCCAACGTGCGCGTCTACGCGTCGTCGCGGACGACGGCTGGCATTCTTGATGCGATTCGTACGGGCCACGTGATTGTCATGCGCAGTGCCCGCGACGCGACGCCGGACATCGTCGTCCGAACAGGCGGAACGTCGGCGCGAATTGGGGATTCGCTGACGGTGGCGCCGTCCGCTTCCCTTGCCGTAGAGGTGAACGCGCCAGGCATGGCGGGCAGCCGTCTTGTGGTGATCCAGAACGGCACGCGCCACGCTCCTGTGTATCTCGACGCGCGCGGCAGTGCGCGTGTCGAACGGCCGGCCTTGCCCGGATACGTACGGTTTGAGATCGAGGCCCTCGATGGCGCGCCCATCGCCATCACCAACCCGGTTTACCTGGTCGCACCGTGACACGTCGCCGGCGTCTCATCCTCTTGACGGTCGTCGTACTGACGTGTTGGGCCAGCTCGTTGGGGGCGCAGCCGCTGGTGACGCCGGTTCGCGTGGGCCGGGCCGACGCTCCCGTGCAGCTGAGCGTGTGGGCGCAACAGGACTACTCGCACCTGGCCGCGATGAAGTCCATCGCCGACGCGTTCCAGACGGTCTTCACGGAATGGGCGGTCAAGAACCCCGGGGTGCAGCTCGAAATCTCGATGATGCCCGCGCTCGAGCAGCACAAAGCCAAGCTCCTGCTTGCGGCTGCCGCGGGGCGGCTGCCTGATGTGGCGTCGATCGACAGCTTCTGGTTGCCCCTGTTCCTCGAGGGCGGACACCTGCAGCCGCTGAATCCGTATTGGCCTGCAGAGGATCGCGCAGACTTTCTACCCTTCACGATCGACACGCTGTCCGATCGCCAGGGCAACGTGTATGGCGTGTGGCACGAGACGGACTGCCGCGTGCTCTTCTATCGCAAAGACCTCGTGCCGGTTCCTCCGACGACGTGGGAAGAGCTGATCGCGACGGCGAGTCGAACGGCGAAAGAGCGTGGGATCGCGGGCTACTTGTATAACGCCGGGCGCTGGGAGGCGACGGTCTTCGACCATCTGCCCATGTTCTGGGCGCAAGGCGGGGAGCTGGTCGACCCGGACGGCCGCCCGATCTTTGGGTTGGCGCCGCACCGCGATCGCCTTGTCAACGTGCTCACGTTTCTTCGCGACACGGTGAAGAGCGGCGCATCACCGCGCGCTGTGCTTGGCAGCAACGACTACAAGCAGTTGTCGGCCGCAGCCATCGCAGGCGACGCCGCGATGTTCCTCGGCGGCAACTGGCAGATCAAGGAACTCAAAGACGCGCTGACGCCGGAAGAGTTTGCCAAGTGGGGCATCGCGCCCATTCCGCAGCGTGCGGCGGGGCCGGCGCCGACGGGCACGGGCGGCTGGATTTGGGTCGTGTTCTCAAAGGATCCCGTGAAGCAGCGCGCCGCCGCGCAGTTCGTGCTGGACGTCGAGGCCCCGCATAACGCCGCGCGCATCAGTCAAGGCACGGGTCGCCTTCCTGTGCGGCGCAGTGTCTATCGCGACAACGCCGCGTTCCGTGAGGAGCCGTTCGCGTTTTTCGGCAACTTGCTGGTGGCGGCACGCGCCCGTCCCGCGGTGCCGATCTACAACGCGATCTCGCGCGAACTGCAGTTGGCGATCGGGTACGCCATTGAGGGCACGAGCACGCCCGAGAAGGCGGTGGACGAGGCGTTTCGAATTGTGGTGGAGGAACACGGTCGCCGCCGCGCCCGAGTCCCGCGCGCCAGTGGCTGGGATCCGCTCGCCTGGATCCCGGGCGTCCTGGCGCTCTCCCTCGGCTGGGTTGCACTCACGCGCGCGCGCGGCCGCGGCGTACGGTTGTGGCTTGCGCCCGCCGTCGCGCTCGCGACGATCTTTCTGCTGTATCCGATTTTCGAGCTGTTGCGGATGGCGTTCACCGATCTCGGTGCGCCAGGCGGGCCGTATCAATACACCCTGCAGGGCTTCCGCTCGTTGGCGGCGGATCCGCAGTTCTACGGGATGATCGGCGTCACGCTGGTCTTCGTCTTCGCGTCGGTGGCGCTGCAGCTGATCCTGGGGCTCCTGCTTGCGTGGCTGTTTGATGCCGCCGAGCGCCGGCGCGTGGTTGGCTCGCTGGCCGCGCGCGTGGCCGTGGTCAGCGCGTGGGTGATCCCTGGTGTCCTCATCGGGGTGATCTGGAAGATCCTGTTGATTGAAAATCGATCGGGCATCGTCAACTACTGGCTCTCGCAGGCGGGTCTTGGTCCGGCGCCGCTCTTGTCGTCAGGCACGCTGGCGCTCGTCTCGGTGATTGTCGCCAACACCTGGAGGGGTACCGCGTTCAGCATGCTGATACAGTACGCGGGGTTCTGCCGGATTCCACGCGAGCTGCACGAGGCGGCCGACCTCGAAGGGTTGAGCGCGTGGCAGCGGCTTCGCTGGGTCATTCTGCCACCGCTCGCGCCGGTGATGCTCCTCAACCTGCTGCTCGTCACCATCTACACGCTCAACACGTTTGACATGATCCTGCCGCTCACCGGCGGCGGCCCTGCGCGCCGGACCGAAGTCGTGTCGCTCTACATGTATCGATCGGCGTTTTACGATCTCGATTCGGGCAAGTCGGCGGCGATTGCTGTCGTCATGCTCGGGATCAACGTCGCGCTCGCGTGGGCCGCCGTGCGTGTGATGATGCGCCGCACGACGGGCGCCTCGCGGTCGATGGAGGCGCTGTGAACCGCCTTCGCCAAGGCTTCGGCGGTCAAGCGGGCGGACGCCGTTGGTGGCCCATCACCGCGGCCCTGGTCGTGGTCGGCATCGCGTTCCTTCTGCCGCAGTTGTGGCTGTTCTCGCTTTCGTTGAAGGACCGCGGGGCGGTGTTTGCCTATCCGCCGCAGTGGATTCCCGAACATCCCTCGCTCTTCAATTACGTGTTCGCGCTGACCGGCACCCAGGTGCCGTGGTACCTCTGGAACAGCGTCAAGGTCGCCGCGGTGGCGACCATCTTCACCCTCGCCGCCGGCATTCCTGCCGCCTTTATCCTGTCGCGCGAACGATTCCAGTCGCGCGGGCCGCTGCTCGCGATGCTGCTCGCCGTGCAAATGCTGTCGCCGGTCGTGCTCTTGCTGCCGCTGTACTCGCTGATCGAGGGCTTTCAGCTGATCGACACGCACTTCGGCCTCGTGCTCACCTACACGGCGATCCAGGTGCCGTTCACGGTCTGGGTGCTGAAGAACTTTTTCGATGCCGTGCCTCCGGCGCTGTTTGAGGCCGCACGGCTCGACGGCGCCTCGCGGTTGCGCACGCTGTGGTCCATTGCCCTGCCGCTGGTCGCGCCCGGCCTGGCCGCCACGACGATCTTCAACCTGGCGGCCTACTGGTCGGAGTTCGCCCTCGCGCTGGTGCTGCTTGACTCGCAGTCACGCTTTACGATTCCAATTGGTGTCTTCAGTCTGCAGAGCGCCTACGAAACCGAGTGGCAGCTGGTGGCCGCCGCCAGCTTCATCGGGCTTGTCCCGATGATGGCGGCGTTCATCTTTCTCCAACGCTATTTCATTGCCGGCCTGACCGCCGGCGCGGTCAAGGGGTAATGCAGACGCACATCGTTTCGCACACGCATTGGGATCGGGAGTGGTATCTCACCTACGAGCAATTCCGGCATCGCCTGGTCGGCCTGATCGACCGGCTGCTTGACATGATGGAGTCGCAGCCCGACTACGAATACTTTCATCTCGATGGGCAGACGATCGTGCTCGAGGATTACCTCGAGTTGCGTCCTCACCAGGAGCCGCGGCTGCGGAAGCTGATCCAGGACGGGCGCATTCTCATTGGTCCGTGGTACGACATGCCCGACGAGTTTCTCGTCAGCGGCGAGTCGCTCGTGCGCAACCTGGCGCTGGGCCATCGCATCGCGCGCGGCTACGGCACGCCCATGCCCGTGGGCTACCTCCCGGATCTCTTTGGCCACGTGGGCCAGATGCCGCAGATTCTCCGTAACTTCGGGCTCGACAACGCCATTCTCTGGCGCGGTTTTGGCGGGCCGCGCGCTGAGTACTGGTGGCAGGCGCCCGACGGCTCGCGCGTGTTGATGATGCACCTGCCCTCTGAGGGCTACTGCAATGCGACGCGCGTGCACCTGAATCCCGGCGCGATGGTTGAACGCGCGACCATGGCGATCAAACACGAGGAATCGCGCACCGCTGTCGGCGAGATGCTGCTGATGAACGGCGTCGATCACGTCGAGCCGCATCCGGTGATCCCGTCCCTGGCGCGCCAGTTGACCGAGTCCCTGGGTGCGCCGGTGAAGCATTCGACCCTGCCTGCCTACGTGGACGCGGTCCGGTCCGGGGTGGCGCGCACTGGCATCGGCGAGTCGCTCGAGGTGATTCACGGCGAGCTGCGTAGCGGCGAGGATTACGCGAATCTGTTGCCTGGGGTGTTCTCTGCGCGTATCTACCTCAAGCAGGCGAACGCGCGCGTGCAGACGCTGCTCGAGAGGCGCGCGGAGCCACTGGCCAGCTTTGCGTGGATGCTTGGCGCGCGTTATCCGGAGGAGGAACTGCGCTACGGGTGGAAGACACTCCTCCAGAATCATCCACACGACAGTATTTGCGGCTGCAGCATCGACCCCGTACACGAAGAGAACATGACGCGCTTCGCCCGCGCCGAGCAGGTGGCCCGTGCCGTGGTAGACGATGCGTCGGACGTGATTGCCCGCGCGGTATCGGCCGGCCCTGCCGGCGCGCTGCGACTCGTGGCCATGAACACCACGGGCCATCCCTTCAGCGGCGTGATCGAGGCCACGATCGACCTGCCGTACGAAAGCGACGAGCCGCGGCGCGTGGTGGATCGGGAGGCGCTCGATGCGCCTGTCGTGTTCTGGTCGAAGACCTCACGTGTGGCGTCGATCTCGTCGGCAGACGGCCGGCACACACCATTCCAGGTGCTGACTGAAGAGGCCGTCACGCCTCTGGTGATGAGCCGGTACGAAACACCCTGGGTGCTGCGCGCCCGCAGGCTGCGCGTGGCCTTCCTGGGTGAAATACCTGCGTGCGGCTATGCGGCGTTCGACGTGGCCATCGACGAGGCACCCGCGCCGGCTAAGCCCGCCACGTTTCGTACGAGCGAACGCTCGGCCGAAAATACGCACGTGCGCCTCTCGATCAACGACGACGGCACCGTGGATGTTGTCGATCGCAGCACGGGCACACGCTACGCGCGATGCGCAGAGCTCGAGGACGTCGGCGACGCCGGCGACGAATACAACTACTCGCCTCCACCGTCCGACACGCGCGTCACGTCGGCCGATGCAACCGGCGTCCGCATCACGCGGCTCCAGGATGGCCCCGTCCGCGCGGAGTTCCGCATCGACCTCACACTGCCCGTGCCTGCGGCGATTACGAGCGACCGATCGGCGCGCAGCGTGGAAACGGTGTCGACGCCGGTCAGTGTCGTGGTGTCGTTGGACGCGGACTCGCCACGCGTCGGCCTGCGAGTCACCGTGGACAACCAATCGCGCGATCACCGATTGCGGATGCTCTTTCCCGTGGGGTCGGACGCCGTCACCAACGTCCGCGCGGAAACCGCGTTTGGCGTCGCGCGCCGGCCCGCTCGTCGTCCCGTCCCGGCGCAGGTCCGGATGGAGGTGCCGGTCAGTTACGGGCCGACCGCGTCGTTTACCGAGGCCGGCACCGATCAACGCGGCGCCGTCGTGTTTGGCGAAGGGTTGATGGAATATGAGGCCACGCTCGCAGGAGACGGTCATGGATCGCGGCTGGGGCTCACGCTGCTGCGGTGCGTGGGGTATCTCTCGCGAGAAGATCTGACAATGCGCCCCTCGGGCCACGCGGGGCCAGGACTCGCCACGCCCGGTGCCCAATGCCTTGGCCACCACCAGTTCCGCCTTGGTTTTGAGCCGCGTCAGGGGCCGCCGTCGGGCGCGACGCTCTTCGCCAAGGCTGCGTCGTTCATGGTGCCTCCGCACGTGGTGCCCGCAGTGGGCCCTGGCGGCACGCTGGCGCCGGTCGAGACCTTCGTCAAGCTGGATGCGATGGGGGGGGGGCGCGGTGCTGAGCGCGTGTCACAAGGCCTCTGGCCGAGACGCGCTGATCCTCCGCTTCTTCAACCCTGACGACACACCAGCCGGTGTGCGGGTCAGCACGCGGACGGGTGTGCAGCAGGCGTATCGCGTGAACTTCCTGGAAGAGCGTCAGGACGACATGCCGCTACGTGATGGGGCGGCCGATCTGAACGTCGGGCCCCATCAGATCTGCACGATTGAACTGGCAACTATTCCGTGATGTCCTGGACCGTGACCGTCTTGCCGCTCTCGCGCGCGCGTGTGGCGGCGACACCGACGCGCAGCGCCTCCATCCCGTCGTCGATCGTGATCGGCGGGTCACGATGCTGCAGGACGTTCTGCGCGAAGTTCTGCAACTGATTCGTGTAGGCGTCGCGGAAACGCTCCATGAAATACGGCACCGTGTCGTGCGACACACCGTTGGCCTTGGTCATGATCGTGATGGGCGTCTCGCGCAGATAGCCGATGCGAATCGTGCCTTCGAGACCGAGGATCTCCGTCGAGATGTCGTAGCCGTAAATGCCGCTCCGCGTCAGATCGACGACGCCCAGTTTGCCACTGGTGAACGTCAGGCTGGCAATCGCGTTGTCGATGTCGCCCACGGTCTCGAGTTCGGGATAGGCAATCGTCGCGCCGATGGCCGCAACCGACCGTACGTCGCCCATGAACCAGCGCGCGAGGTCGAAGTCGTGGATGCCCATGTCGATCAGCATGCCGCCGCTGCTCGACGGGTTGGCGTACTCGAGGCTCGGGCGGAACGGATCGCGTGACGTGGCCTTGAAGACGAGCGGCACCCCGATGCGGCCGGCGTCGATCTGTTTCTTCGCCGCCGCATAGCCGGTGTCAAAACGGCGCATGAACCCCATCTGAAAGAACAGTCCCGACTTTTCGATGGCCCGCTTCATCTCGGCGATCTCCTGCAGCGACAATGCAGGAGGTTTCTCGCAGAAGGTCGGCTTCCCTCGGCCGGCGGCCGCGATGACGAGCTCACGGTGCGTGTGCGTCGGCGTGACGATGACAACGGCGTCAACCGCGGGATCGTCGATCAAGGCAAGCGGGTCGGCGTACGACTTCGGCACATCGAATTCCGCCGCGACCTCTGTTGCCAATGCGCCGGCCTGGTCGGCCACGGCTACCACACGCGTCTCGGGAATGCGTCCCGCCAGGTCGCGGACGTACACCCTGCCGAGGCGCCCAACACCAATGACTCCGACATTCAGACGCGCCATGATTTCCTTGTCCGTGGTTCTGAAATTCAACACGAAGGTTTCGTGTTGTGTTTGTGGTTACTTCACGGTGTCTTTCGTCACCATTTCCAGCTTCACCACGATGTTGGCTGGCAGCTTCTCGCCGCGCATCGCCTTGACGGCGCTTTCGACTGCGATCTTGCCCATCTCAGAGGGAAACTGCGCCACCGACGCGTCCATCGTCCCCGCCGCGATCGCCTTCTTCGCATCGTCAAGCGCGTCAAACCCGACGACCCTGATCTTGCCGGTCTTGCCCGCGGCAGCAATGGCTTCGACGGCGCCGAGCGCCATGAGATCGCTGGCGGCAAACACGGTGTCGATGTCGGGGTGCGCCTGCAGCATGTTCTGGAAGACGTTGAACCCCTGATCGCGCTCCCAGTTTGCCGGCTGTGACGCCACGATCGTGATCCCCGGGGCGTCCTTCACCGCATCTCGAAAACCACGCAGCCGCGAATCACCCGTCTCGTGGCCTGGGATGCCCTCGAGGATGGCGACGCGCGCCTTGCCGTCCGTGGCCTTCACGACGTAGCCGCCGGCGAGCTTCCCGCCCTCGTAGTTATCGGAGCCGACGAACGTTTCGGTATGCACGCCGGCGTCCGCGGCGGCCTTTTCGTCCACGCGGGTGTCGACGATGATGATGGGGATCTTCGCGTCCCTGGCCTTCACGAGCGCCGACACAATCTCACGCGAGCCGCTCGGCGTAATCACGAGCGCCTTGATCCCCGTCTGGATCATGTTCTCGACAATCTGCATTTGTTTTTCGACGTCGCTCTCGCGCTCGGCTGCCTGCACCTCGAGCTGCACACCGAGCCGGTCGGCGGCTTCCTGCGCGCCGCGCCGCATGTCCACGAAGAACGGATGGTTCAACGTCTTGAGCACCAGGGCGATCTTTGGCTTGTCGGTGCTTTCGGGCGCCGCTCGATTACACGAGAGCGAAGACGCGGCCAGTGCCGCAACAAACAAGACAGTCAGTTTTCGCATGGGTCAGTTCCTGTGGCGTTTCAGCACGGTATCGACGAGCACGGCGCCAATGATAACGGCACCGATGACAATTTGCTGGAGAAAAGACGACACGCCAAGCAGATTCAGCCCGTTGCGGAGGACGCCCATGATGAGCGCGCCGACCAGCGTCCCCGCCAGCGAACCCTCGCCGCCCATGAGGCTCGTGCCGCCGATGACCGTTGCCGCGATCGCGTCGAGCTCGTACATCATTCCCGCAATTGGCTGCGCCGAGTTGAGCCGGGCGGTCAGGATCACGGCTGCAATGGCGCTCACCAGGCCCGAAACCGCATAAACCATGGTCTTGTGGAACCGCACAGACACTCCGGAGAGGCGTGTCGCCTCTTCGTTGCCTCCGATGGCATAGACGTATCGCCCGAACGTCGTGCGCGTCAGCACGACGTGCGCGATCAGGTACACCGCCATTGTTGCAACGACGGGAGAAGGGACGCCGCCAACGTGGCCGGTCGCGAGCGACCGAAACAACGGATCGAAGCCCGAGACCGGCCGGCCCTCGGTGAAGAGCAGCGCGGCGCCTCGCGCAATGCTCATCATGCCCAGGGTGACGATAAACGGCGGCAACCCGCCCCAGCTGATGATGGCGCCGTTGACGAGCCCGCATGCGACGCCGATTCCCAGCGCAATCGCGAGCGCGACCGGAAGCGCCTGTCCGTCCTGCAACGCCGCCCCGAGAGCCACGCCGGAAAGCGCGACGATCGAGCCAACGGACAGATCGATGCCGCCCGAGACGATCACGAACGTCATGCCGACGGCGACGATCGCGTTGATGCTGGTCTGCTGCGCAACGTTCAGCAGATTCGGAACGGTCAGAAAGTGCGGCGTCAGCGCCCAGAGCACGCCGCACAACGCCACGAGCCCAAGAATGGTCCCGAACTGACGCGCGTGGGAGAGGGGGCTCGAACGTGTCAAGACGCGAGCCCCAATGCGGCCGTGAGCACGCGCTCCTGGGTGGCGTCCGCTGACTGAAACTCCGCTTGAATGCGTCCACGGTGCATCACCAGGATCCGATCGCTCATGCCGAGCAGCTCCGGGAGCTCCGAGGAGATCATGATGATGCCCGCGCCAGAGGCGGTGAGCCGGTTCATCAGGTTGTAGATTTCGACCTTGGAGCCAACATCCACGCCGCGCGTCGGTTCGTCGAAGATGAAGATCCTGGCATTGCCGGCCACCCACTTGCCGAGCACGACCTTCTGCTGATTGCCGCCACTCAGAAGCCGGACCGGCTGCGTGCTCGTTCCCTTGACGCGCAACTCTTTGACAAGGGGCTCCGCCATCGTGGCTTCGCATCGCGCTGACAAAAATCCGTAGGGCGCCAACTGGCGACCATGGGGGAGCGCGATGTTGCGTTCGATCGTGAAGCCGCCAACAAGGCCCTGCGCCTTGCGATCTTCCGGCAGCAGGCCAATCCGGTGCGCGATCGCGTCGGCTGGTGTGCGAAAGAAAACCGCCTGACCCTCAACGTGAATGCGGCCCGCGTCCGCGCGGTCGGCACCGGCCAGGACGCGCGCAAGCTCGGTGCGCCCGGCGCCCAGCAACCCCCCCACACCCAGGACTTCTCCCGCGCGCAGGGAAAAGCTGATGTCGGCCAGCACATCCCCGCGGCCAAGGCCTTCCACGCGAAGCAACTCGGTGCCCGGCATGGCGCAAACCTTCGGGAAGTGTTCCCCGACTTCGCGATTGACCATCAGGCGCACGAGCTCCGCGACCGACACGTCCGACAGAAGGCGTGTCGTCACGTGGCGCCCGTCGCGCAGGACGGTCACGCGATGGCCGATGCGATACACCTCGTCGAGCCGGTGGGTGATGTAGACAATCGCGACGCCGCGCGCGATGAGACGGTCAACCAGTGCGAAGAGTTGATCGACCTCACGCGATGTCAGGGCGGAGGTTGGCTCGTCCATCACGAGGACCGAGGCCTGCGTGGCAAGCGCCTTGGCGATCTCGACCATCTGGCGTTGCGCGAGACTCAAACGGTGCAGCGGCGTGGCCGGGGCGATCTCCATCCCGAGATCCGCAAGAAGCCGCGCAGCGCGGTCGTGGAGCTGCCGCCAGTCGATCAGGCCGCCCCAGGTGGCCGGCGCGGCGCCGAGGAAGATGTTCTCGGCCACCGACAGGTGCGGGACCAGGTTGAGTTCCTGGTAGATGACACGAATCCCCAGCGCCAGCGCGTCGCCTGGCCCCTGAATGCCGGCGGTGGCGCCGTTCATCAGAATGTCGCCGGCGTCCTTGCGATATGCGCCGCTCAGGATCTTCATGAGCGTCGACTTGCCGGCGCCGTTCTCGCCAAGCAGCACGTGCACCTCGCCCGCTTGCAGCGACAGATCCACGCCGTCAAGCGCGACGACGCCTGGAAAACTTTTTCGGATCCCGCGCATCTCGAGGACTGGCGCGGACATCGTCAGCCTTCGCTCTCGAACGGTCGAACTGTCATGGAACACGAAGCTCGAATGGCGGACCGCCGGGTCGCAAATGCGCGGTACCCTCCCAACGCAGGATGTGCGTGCCGGGCACGAAGCGCTCGTCGAGCATGAACACGGTGTTGATGCGGGTCACGCGCGCCGGCGCCGTGTTTGTCTTTCCCTCTCGCGCGAAGACCTGCGCGCGGAGTGCGCGCACATCTTTCACCGTGGCAGTTGCGGGCAGGGGAATGGCCGCCCGGAAGCAGCCGTCCCGGACAATCCGGTAATCGCTGATGTCGCGGTCAGAAGAAATCCACTGCGTCCCGACGCGCACCGCGAACGCGATCGCCTTCTCGGCGAGCTCACCGCAGCCTTCGATGAAGACGAACCGGCGCGGGTCGGGAATCGCGCCCTGACCGGGCGGCGCGTCGGCGACGATCTTCCCTTCTCGCCTGAGCTCGTTGGCCATCACCGCGTACAGCCACGGGTGCACATCCATGACGGCTTCGCGTGAGACATCGCGAAGCGGAAAGAGAACGGGTGCCGGCGCATAGCGCACACGCGTGGTTCCTTCGGGTAGCACCATGTTGTTGTCGGTACTCACCCACAACAATGGATGCTCGCCTTCACGACGGCCCTTGAACGGCAGAATCTCGTGCTCCGGCCCCTGAATGTCGTCTTCCAGAATGTCGCCCTTGCGATCGAGTTCCACGCTGTAGAGGTATTCGATGTCGGTTGTGCGTCCCCACGTGGCCATCAGGCGATCGGCCGGGGTACCGCCGTCCTCGTTGGTGAAGATCACCGAATAGCGATAACGCGTCCCGCGCGCGGTGGGCTCGATCTCGTACCACATGAACACGGGAACGTCGGTGTACTTTCCCACCGTGTCCGGTCGTGCGTACACGATCGGTGCGAGCTTGATGGCTGAGTAGTCACGCGCGCCCGCGTCGATCTGGTCGACGACGATCGTGTCCACGAGGGCACGGGCGCCGCCGCGCAACCCGGGTGCGGTGAGCTCCGCATCTTCATCGATGACCAACGTGTGGAGGCCAGGCTCCACGCGGCCAAGCATCACCCGATACTCAGCGCGTCCCGTGCGGACGATGGGGAGATGCTGGACATAGCGGCCGTCGAGGACAAGTGACAGGACCACCGCTTCGCGCCCGGCGACGTCCCACGCGCACGTATCGCACGTCACCGTGATCGTCGCGAGCGCTTCGGCGCGCGCCTTGGTCTCGAACGTGGTCTTTGCGACCTCGGCTCGAGCCGAGCCAGCCGAGAGCACCATCGCGAGGACCAGCGTCGCCGGGCCGGCCCCGACCGTGGCCGAGGAATTCGCGCCGAACATCGGGTCGGAGTATAACATGGCCGGGATGCGAGTCCGATTCGAGGGCGTGTCGAAGCGGTTCGGAGCGCACGCGGCGCTGCGAGCCATTGATCTGGAAGTGGCGTCTGGCGAGTGCCTCGTCCTGCTCGGACCATCAGGCTGCGGCAAGACCACGCTGCTCCGGCTGCTTGCGGGGCTCGAGCGCCCCGACGCGGGACGCGTCTGGATTGGTGACCGCGTCGTCAACGACGTGGAGCCCGCCGATCGCGACGTGGCGATGGTCTTTCAGCACTATGCGCTCTATCCGCACTTCTCGGTGTTCGCCAACATCGCGTTTCCCTTACGCGCACGCCATACTCCGCCCGCGGACATCGATCGTCGTGTGCGTGCGGCGGCTGCTCGCGTCGGTCTTGACGGGTTGATGGATCGCCGGCCCGCGCAACTGTCAGGCGGGCAGCAGCAACGCGTCGCGCTTGCACGCGCCATCGTCCGAAATCCCGCCGTGTATCTGATGGACGAGCCCCTCTCGAACCTGGACGCGCAGCTGCGCCTGCAGACGCGCACCGAGCTCAAGCGGCTGCATCAGGAGCTCCGCACGACGATGGTGTACGTGACGCACGACCAGGCCGAGGCGATGACGCTCGCTGGCCGCATCGCCATCATGCAGCACGGCTCCATCGTGCAGATTGGTGCGCCACTCGATCTCTATCGCCAGCCGGCGAATATGTTTGTCGCGACGTTCCTCGGCAACCCGCCGATGAATCTGCTTGACGAGACGCGCAACGGCACGCCGATGAAAGTGGGGATTCGACCCGAGGACGTTCACGTCTCGACGACGGCGCGTGAGGGGTGGGAAGCGGCAAGGGTGTTGGTGGTGGAGCCGATGGGGAGCGAGATGCTCGTCACGATCGAGCGCAACGGTGGCCGCCTCGTCGCTCGCACCGCGCCGGATTTACCGGTCGTCGCGGATCAACTTGTGTGGATCCACCTGCCACCCGATCGCGTGCTGTACTTCGATCCAACGGATGGCCGTCGGATGGACGTAGAGGCGGGGCTTCAGTCCCGCCTAGAGCGGGCCTGAGAAGGCCCCGCCTCTACGCCACTCTCCACTCTATGCCCTCGCCGAATCAGAAGCCGAGGCGAAGCGACAGTTGCATGACCCGGGGGTCGCCCGCGAGGTTGGAGATCACGCCGGCCGTCGCGGCGGCGATGTTGCTGTCCGGCAGGCCGAGATTTGCCCGGTTGAACAGGTTGAACATGTCCCACCGCAGCGTCGCGTTGACGCGGCTCGTGATGTCGATGCGGCGCTGCAGGCTCATATCAACCGACAGCCACCCGGGTCCGCGGAGGCTGTTGCGCCCGGCGTTGCCGAACGTGCCCGATGTGACGCGGGTGAACGCTGCCGGATTGAACCACTGCTCGACGGACCCGGCGCCTTTCGGGTCGCCGGTCAGATTCGGCAGGCCGGTCGCGCCGGCGCCGACGTTGTTAGTCCCCTGCGTCACGGTGAAGGCCCGCCCGGTGCGCGCGCTGAAAATGCCGCTCACGAGCCAACCGCCGAGAATGTGCTTGCCAATGCCGTCCTGCAGCATGGGCTTACCCTCGCCGAAGGGGAGTTCAGCGATGACGTTCGCCGAGAGACGGTGGCGGATGTCGAAGTCGCTCGGGCCCTCCCATGACTTCAGGTCCCGGCCATTCTGCGGCCTGCCGGACGAGGCGTTGAGGTGTTCGGGGGCCTGATCACGCGCTTCGCCGACCGTGTAAGAGGCGCGGTAGCTGTATCCGTCCTTGAAGCGTTTCACGAACGACAGATCCATGCCCTTGTAGTTTCCCTCGCCCGTCATCTCGCGCCATTGGATGTTGCCAAACGCCGGGTACGGCGCCGGTCCGTTCGCGTCGAGCGTGCCCCGCTGCGGCTGATTGAGGTTCCGCAGCACGGCGAGGTGCCTGGTGAATGAACCGATGAAGTCGACGGAGGCGACGAAGCTCTCGCCGAGCTGACGCTCAATGCCGCCGCCAAACTGCTGCACCATCGTGCGTGGGCTGTTGCGGTCCGCCGTGCGCACCATGATGCGCGCGACGTTGATGTTCGCCGGATCGAGGAAGTTGGCCGGAAAGCCATTCTGCAGGCGCAGGATCGGTACGGCGCTGCCGCCGGCGGCCTGGACGTCGATGTTCGCCAGTCCTGGCGGGTTCAGCGCGAGTTGATCCTCGGACCCGATGCGATCGAACTGGTTGTAGAAGATTCCAAACCCGCCGCGAATAATCGTGCGGTTGTTCAGCTTGTAGATCGCGCCGATTCGCGGTGAGAAGTTGTTCCGGTCAGGCTTCACCAGCGCGCGATCTTCCAACGAGCCGTCCTTCGCGAAAACCAGCGTGCCCGTGGCCGGATCGAAATTGGCCATCCGGTTGTTCGCCTCGGTGGCCGGCGTCATGAAGTCGTAGCGGACGCCGAGGTTTACGGTGAACGCGTCGCTCACCTTCCAGTCGTCCTGCACGTAGAACCCGTACGACCGAAGTTGCTGTTCCACGATAAACACGTTGGTGAGCTGTGCCCGTTGCGCGTAGCCGAGCATGAAGTCCGCTAACCCGTTGCCGGTAAACTGGCCATTGAACGTCAGGTTGCCGCGTGTCGGGGCCACGTCGAAGTATTTGTTCTTCATGGGCGCCATTACGTCGGCGCCGAACTTCACCTGGTGCCGTCCGCGCATCCAGGTCAGCGTGTTCAGGAACTGCATCTGCTCGGTGTGCTGGAACTTCGGCATGAAGTTCGGCGAGCCCAGGCGGATGTGTCCCGAGATGTCCATCCCGACGATGCCGCCGATCACGCGCGGATCGTTGGGCACGCCCCGGAACCCGATTTGGGCGTTGCCGTCTTCACCGAACGGATCCTGCGTGCCGTCGTTGGTTCCGCGGCCGTAAGAGAAGCGAGCTTCGTTGATGAATGAGGCACTGATGACCCTCGTCCACCCGGCAACGAAGGCGTGTGAGCTGAGATAGTTGCGGCCCCACGCCGAGGTCGCTGTGCCGTCGAGGATTCCGCCGAGAAACCCCGGGACGTAACGGAATCGATCGCTGTAGATGTAGCGGGCGAACACGTTGTTGTTGCCGAGCGGGATGTCCACGCGCGCCAGGTAACGTTCAGACTCGTCCTCGACGTTCGGTTGCCGGAGGAAGTTGTTGACCCCTGGGGCGTTGGGCGGGGGCAGCCTCGACACAATCTGCGCCGCGATGGGGTCGATCCGGCCGCTGGGAATGGTGTTGTTCGGGAAGGGCAGACCCGTCAGCGGATCTCGAATCGTTCCCGCAAACACGCCGCGCCGCTCGTCGTTGGTGAGGAGGCGGCCGGTACGCAGCACACCCTGCTCGATGCGCGTCGCCTCGAAGTCGACAAAGAAGAACGCGCGATTCCTCATGATTGGGCCGCCGAGGTTACCACCGAACTGATTCTGTTTATTCGACGGCTTTGGCCGGCCGGCGGCCTTGGCGAAGAAATTGTTCGAGTCGAGTTTGTCGTTGCGGAAAAAGTCGTACGCGGTGCCACGGAACGAGTTCGACCCTGACTTCGTACTGACGATAATGGCCGCGCCCGGCGACCAGCCGTACTCGGCTGCATACGCGCTCGTGACGACTTTGAACTCGTCAATGGCATCCACCGACGGGCGCGAGAGCTGTGTCGTCAACTCCTGGACGTTGGTCGAGAAGCTGTTGTTGGCCACGCCATCGAGGAGGAAGTTGTTCTGAAGGCTGCGGTTGCCATGGACACTCACGCCGCCGGTGCGGCCCGCGGAAGTGCCGCCGGCCTGCTCGGTATAGCGGTCGCTTTGGACGCCGGGCACGAGTGAAAGCAGGTCGTCCCAATTGCGAATCGCGAGCGGCAGCTTGGCCATCTCGTTGCGATCTATTACCGTGCCAACGACCGCGCTCTCCGTGCTGAGGAGCGGGGTGACGCCCTGCACGGTGACGGTCTCGCCAACCGAGCCGACCGCCAACGACAAGTCGAGGCGCGAGCGTGCACCAAGTTTGAGGGCGACCGTCTGCTCGAATCGCTGGAAGCCGGGCGCTTCGACTTGCACCAGATATTCGCCCGGTGCAAGGTTGACGACCAGATATGTGCCGTTGGTGCTTGTGGTCGCGGTGGTGACCGCGTTGGTCGCCAGGCTCGTGACCTTGACCTGGGCCTTGGCGATCACCGCGTCAGACGGATCCTTGACGATACCCGTCAGGGTCGCGCGATCCACCTGCGCGTGCGCGGTCGCCGCCATACACAACACCATCAAAGCAAGCGTGCTTGCGCCGAAAATCTTATGTAACATCACAATTCCTCCCATCGAACCATTGCCAACCGCCAAATCGTCGCCTTCGCCGGTCGAATCGCCTCATCTCCCGATTATACCATTACTCGATCGTGCCTGGCAACGACGCCACCAACGGCACCAACGGCAGGCGTGGGTCGCGAGGTGGCCATTGCCGCAACGCTGCGTACCGGGGGTCGTCGCTTGCGGCCATCGATCGCCGTGTGCCGGCCAGCACGTTCAGGTAGTAAGCGTTATATCCGTGCGCTGTGACAAACGGGTGATAGCCCGAACGAATCAGCACGACGTCGCCGTGCGTCACCGTCAGGGTCCGGTCGTTGTGCTTGTCGTACAGCCGCTGAAAGCCAAACGCGTCGCGGTCCGCGAAGCGGTAGTAGTAGATTTCCTCGAGCTTCACTTCTCCCGGCGGTCGATCCACGTCGTGCTTGTGTGGAGGATAGCTCGACCAGTTGCCGGCAGGCGTAAATACTTCGCAGATCATCAGCCGGTCCGCGGGAGCGGCGGGCGGGATGATGTCCACGATCTGTCGCGTGGCGTTGCCGCCACCGCGGATCTCGAAGCCGCAGTCTTCGGGCCGGATCACCCGCGGCTCGAAGCGCTTGCGGGCCGGCGCGCGGGCGTCACCCAACTCGGTCGGCTCTTGGGCGATGACACGGAAACGCGTGCGTGACGGGAGGTACATCGCGTGCGGGTACCCGCTGAACACGTCGCGCCGCGGGCCCAGCGTGGCCGCATCGTGGTTGGCTGCGCGCGGCGTCTGGGCACCGAATTCCACACGGCACGATCCGCGAAGCAGCACGAGGCAGCATTCTTCGCCGCCGGTCGTATCGACCCACGGCGTGCGCGGTGCGACGTGACGGACGGCAAAGTGCACGAAGCGCCATCCCGCACGCGACGCCGTGACCTCCACGGCCGTACTCGTCCGGCCAGCGGTTGCCGGCGACGATCGAAACAGCACGCGCGGCGGAGGCATAGTGGCGGGCTTCGCCCGAAAGACGGAAGCTCCGCGAAGAATGCTCCCCACTGAATGGCTGTGTCAAGTCGTTGATAATGGGGAATCCATGATTCGCATTGCCAACGCGCCCTGCTCGTGGGGAGTCCTCGAATTTGAAAGTGCGGCCAGTTCCGCGCCGTACCACCGGGTGCTCGACGAGATCCGCGACACCGGCTACGCCGGCACCGAGCTGGGCGACTGGGGCTTCATGCCTACCGAACCCGACCGGCTGAGGGCGGAGATCGCGGCGCGCGGGCTGCGGCTGATCGCAGCGTTCGTTCCCGTGGCGCTCGCCGTCGCGTCATCGCACGCAGCGGGCGCTTCGACGGCGATCCGCACGGCACGCCTTCTGCGCGATGCGGGCGAATCGGATGCGGTCATCGTGTTGTCTGACGACAACGCCAGCGTGCCCGAGCGCGAGCGGAATGCAGGACGCATTACGGCGGCACATGGGCTGAACGACAGCCAGTGGGCGATGTTTGCGGCGGGGGCTGACCACGTCGTCCGCGCCGTGCGCGACGAGACCGGGTTGCGCACAGTCTTTCATCCGCATTGCGGCGGTTACGTGGAAACCGTTCCCGAGATTGATGCGCTCATGAGCCGCACCGATCCGTCCACGCTCGGACTGTGCCTCGACACCGGCCACATCGTCTACGCCGGCGGCGATCCACTCGACGTGCTCGAGCGCCACGCCGGGCGCGTCTGGCACGTGCACTTCAAGGATTGTCATCCTCAAATCGCCGCGGACGCGCGGACAGCCGGCTTGGGCTATCTCGCGGCGGTGCGCTCGAAGCTGTTCTGCGAACTGGGCGCCGGCGCCGTCGACTTCGCCGCCGTTCTGGCAGCATTGCGCCGTCAGCATTACGACGGCTGGATTGTCGTGGAACAGGATGTTTTCCCCGGCGACGGCTCACCCGCGGAGAGTGCGAGCCGCAATCGCGCCTGCCTGAGGTCGCTTGGGTTGTAGGCGCGGAAGTGAGAAGAGAGAAGTAAGAAGGGAGAAGAGGCGAGAGCCGGCCGTGAGTGACATGGCGACTGCGTCGGTACGAGCCGCTTCAGCTCCTCGAAGAAGTTCAGCACGACGACGAGCTGTGGCGCCGTGCCCGTGGACGCCGCGGCGTCCTTGATCATCAGAAACCGTGTGCCGTCGGGCGAGAAGGAATTGCCGGCAATCGGCGTTGCGGCATCGGCCAGCCGTTCGGCGGCGCCGGTCCCATTGGCCGCCCGCCAGACGAGCGTGGGCGGACTTCCGGAGGTGTACAGGACCCGCGCCCCGTCGGGCGTCCAGACGGGGTTCGTATCGAACCTTGATCGAAGATCAGCCGCGTCAACGTCTGCCCGTCGAACGCCCAGATCCAGATGTCGTTTTCCTGATCGCGGACATCCAGCGCCACGCGCCGGCCGTCGGGTGACAGGCGCGGGAAAAAGTAGGCTCGCGACGGGGCGGGAATGGGGGCCTCGCGGCCCTGCCGGTCCACCCACACCAGCGGCCGTGCGCCCGCTTGCGCGTCGCCCGCCAAGTAGACCAGCGACCCGTCGCGCGAGAGACTGAAGTTGGCCGCGCCGCTTATGGTCTTCATGACGACGCGCTCGACGACGGGCACCGGGGTCCCCCGTACCTGCAGGCCACCGAGGTCGAAGGCCACCGCGCGCAGCGTGCCCCCCACGTCGTAGACGAGGTGGCCCGACGCGGCGTAGTGCGGGTTGCTGCCGCCCGGCACCAGCACGCGAGACTGGCCCGTCCGCAGGTCGAGCAGCGCGATCTGGCTGTTCTCAATGGGCCCAGCGGTGACGATGGTAAACAGCACGGCGTCGCCGCCCGGCAGGATCTCCGGGAAGAGATGATCGACCTCCCCTTTCGCGGGGTCGGGCCTGGTCAGCACCCGGGGCTCCCCGCCGCCGGCGGACACTTCCAGCAGACCCGTGTCCGTGGCAGCCGTCGCGAAGATCACGGTGTCCTGCGGGCCCCAGCTCGCCCCACGAGGCGCCACAGTATTCGGACACAGGGTGAGGGCGGGACCGCCCGTGATGGCGACCTTCTTCAGCGTTCCGTTCCCCTCAAAGAACCCGACCCACGCCCCATCGGGCGAGAGAAACGGCGTGCGCGGGTTCGTCAGGCCGCGGAGCGGGGTGGGCTCCAACTGGTCCAGGGCGCGAACGAAGAGCTGGGATCGACCGCCCACCGTACCGACGTAGACGAGGCGGCGTCCGTCGAGCGACACGGCAACATCCGGAACGGGAAACGTCGCGTCCCCACCACCTCGCCGGGGCGCGGCGTCATGGTCAGCCGGACGACCGCCGGCGGTACTGACGCGCGCATCACCAGCCTGGTCGTCGCCGTCCCCGCCGCGAGCGCGACGAGCGCCACGGCCACAACCGGCAGCACGCGCCGCCATGTGGGACGGGACACGGGCACGGCGACGCGGCCCGCATCAGTTGCGCTGACAGCCGGTGCGGTCAGTGTGTCTTGAATCTCGAGTCGTGCGTCCGCGGCGTCGGCCAGCCTGTTTCTCCTGTCCTTCTCCAGACAGCGGCGGAGCAGCGTGCGAATGGACGCCGGCGTCTGCGCGGGGAGCGCGGTCCAGTCCGGCTGTTTTGTCAGGACGTGCGCGAGCGTGTCGGAGATCGTGGCCCCCTCGAACACTCGCGTCCCCGTCAGCATCTCGTAGAGCACCACGCCAAAGGCCCACAGATCGGCGCGTCTGTCCACCGTGCTCCCGCGCGCCTGCTCGGGACTCATGTAGGCCGCGGTGCCGAGAATGATCCCCGCCTGCGTCGCGTGCATCAACAGTGTCGGTGAATTGGTGGCATTGGCCGCCGACGCGCCCGCGGGCTCGAGCGCCTTCGCGAGACCGAAATCCAGCACCTTCACCGTGCCGTCGGGCCGCACCTTGATGTTCGCGGGCTTCAGATCGCGGTGGATAATCCCCTGCTCGTGAGCCGCTTCGAGCGCGTCGGCGATCTGCCGCGCGATCGCAATCGCCGGCAACAGCACCTTGATCGCCACCTCGCGATTGAGCTTCGTGTCGCGCGCGCGGTAGACCTCTCCCATGCCGCCCGCGCCGAGGGGCGCGAGGATTTCGTAGGGGGCGAGTCTCCTTGAGATGTGTATAATGGCGGCAGAATGGCATCCCTGACGGATCGGGCCACCGGCGCTAGGTGGAAAAGCCCCCTGCACCAGATGACGCAGACGACGGAGACGTGTCTGTGGAACGATTCGGCGGCGATCGACGAGCTGCAGTTTGCGATCGACCATGGCGGCGTCGGCGCGACGTGCAATCCAGTAATCGCGCACGCCGTGCTCAAGAAGCAGCAGACGGAATGGCGGCCGCGCATCGAGGCGCTGATGCGCCGGATGCCCACGGCGACAGAGGACGACATTGGCTGGGCCGCCGTCGAGCAGTTGTCGGTCGATGCCGCGGCGCTCCTGCAGCCGGCCTTCGAGGCGCACAACGGCCGCAATGGCCGCGTGTCGATTCAAACCGATCCCCGGTTCTACCGCGACCCCGCCACGATCCTCCGCCAGGCGCAGCGCTTCGATCGTCTGGCGCCCAACATGATCGTCAAGATTCCGGCGACGCGGGCCGGTATTGAAGCCATCGAGGCCACAACTGCAGAGGGGATCAGCATCAACGCCACTGTGTGCTTCACGCTGCCGCAATCGGTCGCGGTGGCCGAAGCGGTCGAGCGTGGCTTGAAGAAGCGCGAGGCTGCGGGTCACGACGTCGGCAGGATGGGCCCCGTGTGCACGATTATGGTCGGCCGGCTCGACGACTGGCTGAAGGTCGTGATGGAACGTGACGGCATCAGCACCGATCCAGGTCACCTCGAGTGGGCCGGCGTGGCGGTCTTCAAGAAGACCTATCGTCTGTTCCGCGAACGCGGCTATCGCCTGCGTCTTCTCTCGGCGGCCTTTCGAAACCACATGCACTGGAGCGAATTCATCGGCGGCGATGTCGTGATCTCGCCGCCCCCGTCGTGGCAAAAGCGTTTCGTGGCCAGCGACATCCAGGTGATGCCGCGGATCGACACGCCCGTTGATGCGGCCGTCGTCGACGACCTGTATCGCCGGTTCCCGGACTTTCGGCGCGCGTACGACGAGAACATGCTGCCGGTCGATGAGTTCGACATGTATCCACCAACCCGGCGGACGTTGCGGCAGTTTCTTGCGGCAGTCGCCGAGCTCAACCAACTGATTCGTGACGTCATGCTGCCAAGCCCGGACTCGAAGTAGCCGCGCGCGCTGTAGAATCGCGCCGTGCCTTCCACCCTTCGCCTGACGACGGCGCAAGCCCTCATCAGGTTTCTCAGCGTTCAGTACAGCGAGCGTGATGGCCGGCGACAGCGGTTCTTCCCCGGCGTCTTCGGCATCTTCGGTCACGGCAACGTGGCGGGGATCGGGCAGGCGCTCGATCAAATGAGCGATCGCATCCGTTATTACCAGTGCCGCAACGAGCAGGCGATGGTACACACGGCGGCGGCTTTCGCGAAGATGTCGAACCGCACGCGGACGTTTGCGTGCACGACCTCGATCGGGCCTGGCGCGACCAACATGGTGACCGGCGCTGCGGGGGCGACGATCAATCGATTGCCGGTGCTGTTGCTTCCCGGTGACATTTTTGCGAACCGCGTGCCCGCGCCGGTGTTGCAGCAACTCGAAGCCGCTCACACACAAGACGTCTCGGTGAACGACTGCTTCAAGCCCGTGTCGCGGTATTGGGATCGCATCTATCGGCCCGAGCAGCTTGTGACGGCATTGCCCGAGGTGATGCGTGTGCTCACATCACCCTCCGAAACCGGGGCGGTGACGCTTTCGCTGCCGCAGGACACGCAGACCGAAGCCTTCGACTACCCCGAGGCGCTCTTCGACGAGCGCGACTGGCGCATCCAGCGGCCGCGTGGTGATTCGGCGGCATTCGTGCGCGCGGCGGCCGCGATTCGTGCGAGCCGGACGCCGTTGATCATTGCCGGTGGCGGCGTGCTGTATAGCGAAGCCACCAACGCGCTGAGGCACTTCGCCGAGGCCACCGGAATTGCGGTGTGCGAGACGCAGGCCGGCAAGAGCGCTATGCCCTGGGATCACCCGCTCGCCCTTGGGCCGATCGGCGCCACGGGCAGCCAGGGGGCCAATCAATTCGCACGCGAAGCTGATCTTGTGATCGCCGTGGGCACGCGACTCGGCGATTTCACGACGATGTCGAAGACCGCGTTCGCGAATCAGGACGTGCAGTTTGTTGCGATCAACGTGTGCGAGCTTGACGCATTCAAGCACGCCGCGATTCCTGTGATCGCAGACGCACGCGTCGCGCTGGAGGAGCTCGCGTCGGCCGTGTCGGGTTATGCGACGAGCCCGGACTATCGTGCGAGCGTTGCCGCGCGCGCCCAGGCGTGGACGACCGAGGTGGATCGCCTGGTGGCGCCAGGGGGTGCCGTGCCGTTTGCCCAAGCCGAAGTGGTTGGCGCCGTCAATCAATCCGCCCACCCCGAAGACGTGGTCGTGTGCGCGGCTGGCAGTTTGCCGGGTGACCTGCACAAGCTGTGGCGTTCACGGCAGCCCAATACCTATCACGTCGAGTACGGCTATTCGTGCATGGGCTACGAGATCGCCGGCGGGCTTGGCGTCAAGATGGCGGACCCGTCACGCGAGGTGTATGTGATGGTCGGCGATGGCTCGTATCTGATGATGGCGCAGGAGATTGTGACCTCGGTGCAGGAGGGCTTCAAGCTGACCATCGTGCTGTGCGACAGCCAGGGCTATGCGAGCATCGGTGCGTTGTCGCGATCGCTCGGTTCGGGTGGATTCGGCACGCAGTACCGCTACCGCGATGAGGCGAGCGGCGCCATGACAGGCCGGCCGTTGCCGGTGGATCTGGCCGCCAACGCCGCGGCGCTCGGCGCGATCGTGCATCGCGTCTCGGACCGCGCATCGCTCGACGCGGCACTGGCCGCTGCGCGCGGCGCCGATCGCACGACGGTCATCTACGTGCCTGTCGATCCAAGTATCGGCGTGCCGGGATATGACTCGTGGTGGGATGTGGCGGTCGCGGAAGTGTCGGAGCAGAAGAGCGTGCGTGAGGCGCGCAGCCGGTGGGAAGAAGGCCGGAGGCGCGAGCGCTATTTCCTGTGATCAACCTCACCTGCCACGCGATGGGGCTGATCGAGCAGTGGGCAGCGGTATTCAGCGCATGACGGCGGCCTGCCTCGATGGCGGACTCGCGCCACCGACGCTCCGCGCTAGAGCGTTTTCGACTTGTACGTAGTACGGCGTCGTGGTACTCCTGCTGCGGGCGGGCCGCGATGGCACCGTCTTCGTTCGATCTTCGGAAGCGCGTGTTGAGCGCGTGGGATGCGTGTGGCGATGCCGACTGGGTGGCGGCGCAGGTGGCGGTGAGTCGGGCCTGGGTGCATCGGGTCGTGCAGCGGCGACGCGCGCACGGGGAACTCGCGCCGCGGCAGCACACCCGGTGGCGCCCGGCGGTGCTCGCCGGGCGCGAGAATGAGTTGCGGCGCTTGGTGCAGGAACGGCCCGACCGGACGCTCGTCGAATTGCGGGCGGCCCTGCGCACCTCGGCCGCCCTGTCGACGATCTGGCGGACGCTGAGTCGCTTCGATTTGACCGTCAAAAAAACGGTCCACGCCGCCGAGCAGCAGCGCCCCGACGTGCAAGCCGCGCGCGCTGACTGGGCCGCGGCCCAGCCGGCGTGCCCGGTCGCGTCCCTGGTGTTTCTCGATGAGACCGGGGTGACCACCGATGTGCTGCGACGCTATGGACGGAGTCCCCGCGGGACCCGCCTGATCGATCACGCCCCGTGTGCCACTGGCAGACCTGCACCGTGCTGGCGGCCCTCCGCATGACGGGCGTCACCGCACCGGCCGTCTTTGACGGGCCGATCGACACCGACAGTTTCCAGGCGTACGTCGACCACGTCCTGGTGTCCACGCTGTGCCCCGGCGATTGGGTGATCGCCGATCACCTCGCCGTGCATCAGCCGCCCGCCGTCCGCGCCGCCATCGAACGCGCGGGCACCACCCTCCATCTGCGGCCGGCGTACAGTCCTGACTTCAACCCGATCGAACAAGCGTTCGCCACACTCACGGCGTTCTTGCGCGCGGCACGACCGCGGACCTTCGACGCCGTCTACCGCCTGATCGCTGCGGCCCTGCCGTTGTTCGCCCCAGAGGAGTGCCTGGCCTCCCTCCGCCATTCTGGGTATACCGGCGCTACACCATAATCGAAAACGCTCTAGTGCGCCGCCTCCTTAACCTTGCGATGTGGCGCTCCCTCATCGCGCACGAAGCCGCGAAGTCGTGCCCCAGCACTGCGGCGCCGAAGGCGCCTGACGTCTGCAACGGATGACGGCTTCGAACGCGACGGACGCATTGGGCGCAGCGGCCCAAATGGACGTCAAATAGCCGGACGACAACTCGCGTGACCGGCAGTTACACCTGATACTGCGTCGCGATGCCACCGCACGTGCCAGAATCCGCGCCGTCGTACACGACCCCTAACTGATTACCGCATTTGCAATGTTACGACGGTGGATTGTGACAAGTTCACCGAAGGACACCAGGGGTACTGCATGGCGGACTCGGAGATCAACTGATTCTCGCGGCGAAGGTTCGTAACCAACACAGATAATTGGAGGGACTATGAAGAGCATGGGGAAGAATCCTGCAATGTTGCTCGTGGCAGCATGCATGCTGATCGGCGCCAACGCTGCTCGGGCCGACGAGGGCGGCGAAGAGGCGGCTGTCTGTTGCAGCGACGGGACTGCCTGCAACGAAGGTGAGGCATGCTGCATCAGAAAGAGGCCGACCGCCCCGTGCAGCCCGCAACAGGCTGCGTACTGCACGGCCGACATCGACGACTGCGTCACGGCCGCAGACTAGTCGAGCGAGTGGCCCCTTGGACGTGCGTGGCCGGAACGAGCCGCACGCCTCAGGGGCACAGAGTCATGCCAGCCGTGTGGCGTTCAGAGTTTTT
>JBCKZS010000042.1:0-26462 GCA_038918905.1 Vicinamibacterales bacterium | reverse complement strand
ACGTTGCACAAGGGGGTCACGCGCCCGACTCGATTGGTTCCCTTCCCTCGGGCTGTCGAGCGAATAACTCGCATCGCGGACGCCTGGAATGCGGCCACGCTCCTCCCGCAGACCCCGATAGATCGTCGTCAACCGATCGAGATCACCGGCGAAGGCCGCGGGCCGATCGCGCCTGACCACCACGCGGTTGTCCGGGTCAACCCCCCAACGCCTGCTGCTGCAACTGCTGAAGGCTCGAGGACAATAAGCCGGCGCCGGTGAGCTGGCGCGGGGGATCTGTGCCAGGGGCACGCCCCGTTGATGGGCCCTGGGTCTGAGACCCGAGGGGCTGTCGACTCGGGAGGCCGCTAATAGGCTTACGTCGGTGATGCATGACTTCGGAGCCGACGTGCAGGCCTACCGGCGAGGTGGCCTCCGCGTTCATCCGTCATGGAAGCGCGGAGCCGCTTGTTCGTGAAGGGAACGGCACGCGGATTCCCGACGGATGTGGCTCGGCCGGCCATACGCAAGCTTGAGTACGTGGACCTCGCCACCCGGCTCGATGACTTGAAGACACCGCCCGGGAACAGGCGCCACGTCCTGCGGGACGACCGGAAGGGCCAGCATGCCATCGCGGTCAACGACCAGTGGCGGGTCTGCGTCCGCTTCGTCGATGGCGACGCGTATGACGTTGAAGTCTGCGACGATCACTGACGGTGAGGTACACGATGAGCATTCCCCACACACGACCATTGACGCGTCGGCCGACGCATCCCGGGGAGATGCTGCAGGAGGATTTCCTCCCCGACCATGACCTGACGGTCGCGGGACTTGCCGAGGCCGTCGGGGGGTCCCGCCAGTCCATCAATGAGTTGTTGCGTGGCCGGCGCGCCGTCAGCCCGGAGATGGCCCTTCGCCTGTCCCGGTTGTTCGGCAACTCGGCCGAGTTCTGGCTGAACGCCCAGCGCGCCGTCGATCTCTGGGAAGGCGCGCACGCCATCAAGGATGCTGTCGCCCGTATCAAGCCGTTGCAGGTCGCATGACAGAGGGCATCCGTCCAGCATCGAGCAACGGCTCCTGCCGCGCCGTGAGCGAACGCGTGTCGGTCGTGCCGCCACCTCGGCCGATCCTCCGCACCATGACCTGCCCCTGGTATTCCCACGCGATGACCGTCTTGTCTGACAGGGCGAGGAGCGAAGGGAAACGTCCACGGCCGAGCGAGAGGGAAGCGGCGCCTCAGACCGACTCCTGCGGTCGTGGTCTTGTGACGGACTGTTGGCCAGAACCTCCCGTGTTACCATCGCCACGATGCTGGTGGTCCGGTCGCTCGTCCGGTCGTTGTCGCTGGTCTTGCTGCTTCTGGCGGCAGGTGACCTGTCGTACCCGTCCGGGTGCGACGATGGGGACATGGCGCCGGGTTCCGTGGCGACCATTTGCGCCGGCGACCACGACGCCCCACCGGGTCACGCTGGCGACGACTGTTTCTGCTGCTCCCGCACGGTGTGTGCCGAAGTCGAAGCGTCAGCACCGCAGCCCAACCTCGTGACACTGGCCTTCGCCGCGCCACCGGTGTCGCTCGTGCACGCGTTCATCCCTCCGCCTTCCCAGCCCCCTCAAGTCTAGAGTTTCGCGTGCTCGTCCGCGTCGGGGCCGAAGTGGCCCTGCGCCCGTCTCTTGTCGTGCCCTTTTTGAGGAGAGTTATGGCTCGTCAGCCTTTTCGCGCTGCGCGCGGCGCGTCGTGTGTGCTGTTGGTGTGTTACGCCGGGGTCGTGGTCTCCGCGATCGGTCAGGATCGCGCGCCCGTGTCCCTGGCAGACGCGATCGCGCGCGCCGTGGCCCATCATCCCCGGCTTGCCGGACAACAGTTGGAGGTCCAGGCCCGCGAGGCCGAGGCCGCGCAGGCCAGGCGTCTGCCGAATCCCACCATCTCGACGGACGTGGAGGATCTGGGATTCAGAGCCGGTTCCTTGATGCCGAGCCAGACCACGGTGAGCGTCGGACAGCGGTTCGAACTTGGAGGGAAGCGCCAGCTTCGAACGTCGCTGGCCGCACTGGACCGCGAGGCCGCCGTCCGTGACCTGGCCCTCGTGCGGACGCAGGTGGAACGGCAGGTGGCGCAGGCCTTCATCCGACTCCTTGCGGCCGACGCAGACCTGGCGCTCGTTCGAGACGATGCCGAGCGGGCGCGCGACGTGGCGTCGGCGGTGGCCGCGCGCGTGGTGGCGGGAGTGGCGGCGCCTCCTGAATTCGACCGTGCCGAGGCGGTCGCCGCGGCGGCCGAAGTTCTGGTGTTGCGGGCTGAGGCGGATCGCGGCACCGCTCGGACCGCGCTCGCGGCAAGTTGGGGCGGGAGTCCCGCGGATGCGGTTGACGTGACGGGAGACTTCAGTGCGCCGCCCACGATTCCAGACCTGGCTGAGGCAGAGTCGGGTCTGGAGCAGGCTCCTGCGATCGCGCGTTGGATGACCGAACGCGCGCGCCTGACCGCGGCGGTCGACACCATTCGCGCGTCGCGCGTACCCGACCTCGACGTCGCCGCCGGATACCGTCGTCTGCACGATGTGGGCCGCAGCGCCTGGGTCGTTGGACTGAACGTGTCGTGGCCCGTGTTTGACACCCAGCGCGACCGCGCCAGTGCGGCGTCGTTGCGCGTCGACGCGTCGAGCTACGCGAGGGCCGCAGCGCTGGTGGAGATTCGCGAGGCGCTGTCGGTCGCCCATGCCTCCGCCGTGGCGGCTCGTACGGCACTTCGACTGCTTGAGGACCGTGTGGTGCCGTTGACCCAGCGTGCCTACACCGCTGTGCTCGAGGGATATCAGGCCGGACGGTTCAGTCTGATCGAGGTGCTGGACGCGAGAAGTGCCTTTACCGCCGCTCGACGGGAGCGGGTCAGCACCCTCGCCCAACTGCACCAGCACGTCATCACCATTCAGACCCTGTTGGGCAGGACACCGGTGGTCGTGCCCTCGCCAACGTCAGGAGATCGACCGTGATCAACAAATGGACCACCGCGGCAATGGGTCTGGTAGTGGGCGTCCTGGTGACCTTCGCCTGGCAGGCAGGTCTGGACCGCAATGTCGAACCGGCCGACGTGCAGGAGGAACGGCGTGGGCCGCACGGCGGCCGGCTGTTCCGCAGCGAAACGGTCACGCTGGAAGTCACGATCTACGAGGAGGGCGTGCCGCCACAGTTCCGCGTGTTTCCCACCACACCCACCGGGTCACCGTTGGCGCCGGGCGACGTCCAGCTTGAGATCGTGCTGGAACGCCTCGGCGGCCGGATCGATCGGATTCCGTTCCGACCCGAGACCGATTACCTGCTGGGCACCGCGACGGTCGAAGAGCCCCACTCGTTCATCGTGAAGGGGACCGCCACGCATCTGGGCCGCGCCTCCACGTTTACCTACGAGCAGATCGAAGGACGCACCACCATTGCCGACTCAGCCCTGGCGTCCAGTGGCATCGAGGTGTCCACCGCCGGGGCCGGCGACCTGATCCCCATGCTGGACCTGCCTGGAGAGGTGGTCGTTCCGCCAGACCGCCAGGTGAGGGTGTATGCCGGCGTCAGCGGGCTGCTGACGGCGGTGCACGTCAAGACCGGACAGGCCGTGCGCCGTGGCGACGTCCTGGCGACCGTCACGAGTCGTGACGTTGCCGCCGCGGCTTCGGCGTACCTTGCGGCCGTCGGTCGGACTCAGTTTGCCCGCGCCACTCGCGATCGCGAAGAAGATCTGGCCAAACGGCGCATCACGGCAATGCAGGACTTCCTCCTGGCCGATCAGGCGTACGTGATCGCTCAGACAGAACTGACCGTGGCGCGGCAAACGCTCTCGGCCTTCGGGCTGGACGAGTCGGCCATTGCCGCCCTGGCGGGCGCGGATCCCGCGACGTTGTCCCGTCTGCCCATTCGCGCCACGCTCGACGGAGTAGTCACCGAACAGACCGCGGCCGCAGGAGAACTGGTGCGTCTCGAGAGTCCGATCGTAACGATCACCGACACCAGGCAGGTGTGGGTCAACGTCCAGGTGCACGCCCGCGACCTTGCGGTCGTCCGACCAGGTCGCCGGGTCACGGTGACCTCTGTCGGACCAGGCCTCACCACCGCCGGCACGATCGCCTCGGTCAGTCCCGTGATTGGGGACGAGACCCGGACGGCGACGGCGCGCGTGGTGGTGGTGAACACCCAGGGGCGCTGGCAGCCAGGCCTCTTCGCCACGGTCGCGGTGGAACTCGAGCGGACGACGGCCTCGGTGGTGGTGCCCACCGAGGCCCTTCAGACGTTCCGTGACTGGACGGTGGTGTTTGTCCGCTACGGCGACGTGTTTGAAGCGCGCCCGGTTGAGCTGGGCCGTACGGATGGCCGGCGAGTGGAAATCCTGTCGGGGCTCCTGGCCGGCGAGCGATTCGCGTCCAGGAACGCGTTCGCGGTGAAGGCTGACGTGCTCAAGAGCGGCGCCAGCCACGGCCACTGATTCCGAGAGGCAGCATCATGTTGGCACGAGTCATTCAGTGGTCGGTGCGATACCGATGGACGGTGTTGGGCGCGTGGGCGGTGATCGGCGGTCTTGGGGCGGTGGCGTTTGATCGCTTGCCCATTGACGCCGTGCCGGATATCACCAACGTGCAGGTCCAGGTCAATACGGAAGCGTCCGGGTTCTCGCCGTACGAGGCTGAGCAGCGCGTGACGGTCCCCTTGGAGGCGACACTCAGCGGCATTCCGCGCCTGGTGGAGTTGCGGTCGCTCTCGAAGTACGGCCTGTCACAAATCACCGTGGTCTTCGAAGACGGGACAGACATCTACTGGGCGCGCCAACTGGTCGGCGAGCGCATCCGCACCGCGCAGAGTACGATTCCCGACGGCCTCGACCCGGATATGGGACCGATCACGACCGGTCTTGGTGAAATCTTCTCGTGGGTCGTGCGCGCGCGTCCCGGCGCGACCACCCCGGAAGGGACGCCGTACAGCCCCACGGATCTCCGCACGATTCAGGACTGGATCGTGCGACCCCAGTTGCGTACCGTGCCTGGCGTGGCCGAAGTGAACAGCATCGGGGGGTTCTCGCGCCAGTTGCACGTGTTGCCGGATCCGGCACGGTTGATGTCGGTCGGCCTGACGTTTCAGGACCTGCTGCGCGCGCTCAGTGAGAACAACGCCGATGCGGGCGCTGGTTACATCGAACGGCGCGGCGAGCAGTTGCTGGTGCGGGTGCCTGGCCGACTGGCGAGCATTGACGACATTGAGCGTGTGGTGCTCGACTCCCGTCGAGGCACGCCCGTGCTGGTCAGGGACGTCGCGCGTGTCGAAGAGGGCCACGACCTGAGAACCGGCGCCGCTACCGAGAACGGCCGCGAGGTGGTGCTGGGCACCACACTGATGCTCACCGGCGAGAACAGCCGCGTGGTCGCGCGCCGTGTCGCGGAACGGATGGACGAGGTCAATCGTTCGCTGCCCGAGGGCGTGGAGGTCAGGACGGTGTACGACCGCACGCGCCTGGTCGATGCCACGCTGGAGACGGTCACACACAACCTTCTGCTGGGCGCCGCACTGGTGATCATCGTGCTCCTGCTGTTTCTGGGAAACCTGCGGGCGGCGGTGATTACCGCGATGGTCATTCCGCTGTCGATGATGGTGGCGGTGATGGCCATGCAGGCCTGGGGTGTCAGTGGCAACCTGCTGAGCCTGGGGGCATTGGACTTCGGCATCATCGTGGACGGTGCTGTCATCGTGGTCGAGCGCTGCGTGAGGCGGTTGTCGCTGCAGCAGGAAGACGTCGGTCGTCGATTGGTTCCGTCAGAGCGCGCGGAGGTCGTGACGGCGGCGTCGGTCGAGGTGCTGCGACCAGCCGTCTTCGGCCAGTTGATCATCATGATCGTGTATCTGCCGGTCCTGACCCTGACAGGCGTGGAAGGCCGGATGTTCACGCCGATGGCCTTCACCGTGGTGGCGGCCATGGCCGGCGCGTTGCTGCTGTCCGTGACGTTTGTGCCCGCTGCCGTCGCAGCCGGTCTTGGCGGTCACCTCAAGGAACGAGACAACCCGGTCTTGCGCCTGGCGACCACCGTGTACCAGCGCCTGCTCGACGTGTGCCTCCGCCGGCGTCTGGTGGTCGTCACGACTGGCGTGGCCCTGGTCGCGGGGTCGCTGGTGGCGGGGACCCGTCTGGGAAGTGAGTTCCTCCCGTCGCTTGACGAGGGCGATCTTCTGGTCCACGCGCTGCGCATTCCTGGCACCAGCCTGTCAAGCGCGGTCGAGATGCAGACGCAGTTGGAGCGGAAGCTGCTGACGTACCCGGAAGTGTCGTACGTGTTCTCGAAAATCGGGACCGCTGACGTGGCGACCGATCCGATGCCACCGAGTGTGGCGGACACATACGTCATGTTGAAGCCGAGACCCGAGTGGCCGAATCCGTCACGGGCGACCGACGATCTGGTTCGTCAGCTTGACGAGGAGTTGCGTCTGTTGCCAGGCAACAACTACGAGTTCACGCAGCCGATTCAGATGCGATTCAACGAACTGATTGCTGGCGTGCGCGCCGACCTGGCCGTCAAGATCTTCGGTGATGATCACGAGGTGCTGGCCGATCAGGCACGAGAGATCGAGTCCGTGTTGTCGTCCATTCGCGGCGCGTCTGACGTGCAGAGTGAGCAGGTCTCCGGTTTGCCGATGCTGTCCGTGGATCTGAATCGCGACGCGATGGCCCGCTATGGCTTCAACGGCGCGGACATCCAGGCCGTGGTGACGGCTGCGGTGGCTGGAACGAAGGTCGGGGACATTTACGAAGGCGACCGGCGCTTCGACCTTGTCGTGCGTCTGCCCGCTGATCTGCGGCAGGATCCGGATGCGCTTAACCACCTCCCGGTGGCCGTGGTGCCGGGGGCGGCAGTGTCCGCCGTCCACAGCGCGCACACGTTCGTGCCGCTGGAATCGGTGGCCACGCTCAGGACCACGCAGGGGCCCAATCAGATCGGACGTGAGAACGGCAAGCGCCGCGTCGTGGTCACGGCCAACGTTCGAGGCCGCGACATTGGGTCGTTCGTGGAGGAAGCACGGGCGAGAGTGGCAGCCGAGGTGACCTTGCCCGTCGGGTACTGGACCGGCTGGGGCGGGGAATTCGAACAACTGGAGTCGGCGCGCGGCCGCCTTCGCGTGGTGGTGCCGATCGCGCTGATGCTGATCGTGTTGCTGCTCGTGATGTCCCTCGGCAGTTGGACGGATGCGCTCATCGTGTTTACCGGCGTTCCGCTGGCGCTCACTGGCGGGATTGCGGCGCTGATGGTGCGCGGCATGCCGCTGTCAATCACCGCGGCCGTCGGGTTCATCGCGCTCTCGGGCATCGCGGTGCTGAACGGACTGGTGATGGTCGCGTTGATGAACCGCCTTCGTCAGGACGGGCACACCGGCGCGGACGCCGCGCGCCGCGGCGCGCTGGAACGCTTGCGGCCCGTGCTGATGACGGCCCTGGTCGCAGCGCTCGGGTTCGTGCCGATGGCGCTCGCGACGGGGACCGGCGCGGAGGTGCAGCGGCCTCTGGCGACGGTGGTCATCGGTGGCGTCATCTCCTCCACCGCGCTGACGTTGCTGGTGTTGCCGGCGTTGTACGCGTGGGTCCACGGCCGAACGCGGCAGACGGGTGATGGTGAGGGGGCCGCTCCTGATGGTTAATGATTAGTCCCGGCAGCAATCACCTCCGGCGCTCGTCCGTGGCGGACACGGCCGGTCGCCGTACGAGCAGAACAGGCAGCAGTCGCCCGGCTTTGGCCGCAACACGGCGCCGCAACCGAGGCAGTCGTAGAAGTACTGACACGCGTCGACGGGCATCACTTCGACGGCCTGGTGACCGCAGAGCGGGCAGGTGAGCGTGGCGCGCGGATCGTCAGCCATGCGGTTGGCCCAACGATAACACCGTGATGATCCGGCCCGCAGTCGTTCGCCGCCGAATTGGGCGACGGGTTCGAACTGGTGGAGTCCAATGAACTCATTTCGGCCGGGCGAGCAGGGCTGAGGCAGTCTCTTTCGTCAGCGGCGCCGCACCTGCGGGGAAGCCGTTCTGCTGGAGCATGTACGCCAGCAGGTTCACCGCCTCATCGTCATTCACCACCGCCGACCCGTCGTTGGGCATGGTCATGACGATGACGGTGATGAGTTCGCTGAGCGTGCGGCCTTCCCACTTCTTGAGGAACGGTTCGTCGCCGAGCGGCAGGTCTTCGGGGCGCTTGATGGCCGCAACGGTGAAGGCGTGGCAGCCGGCGCAGATCTTGTCGTACTGCGCCTTCGCGCCGTCCGCCTGGGCGTTGGTGTAGATGCCGTCGTTGCTGGTCTTCTGAGTGGCCGCCGCCTGTGTGGCCGTGCCGGTGAAGGACAGCGCCGCGGCCCACACAACGACCGACCCTGCGACGAGGGCGCTGGTTCCTGACACGATCACGATGGCCTTACCTCCAACTGAATCCGTGTCTGGACAGTGGGAGCGAACGCACGCGGACGCCCGTGGCGGTGAACAGCGCGTTGGTGACGGCCGGGAGGATCGGCGGCAATGGAGGTTCCCCGAGCCCGGTGGGATTGTTGTCCGAGGTGAGGAAGTGCGTCTCGATCTCGGGCGGCGCCTGTCGCATGCGCAGCACGGGATACGCATCGAAGTTGCCCTGCGTGATCCGGCCGCCGTCGACCGTGATTTCGAGCATCAACTGGCTGAGGCCGTCGATGACCGCGCTGTGCACCTGGCTCTCGGCGTTCAGGGGATTGATGATCTGCCGGCCGATGTCACCAGCCACCCACACCTTGTTCACGCGGATGCGCTTGCTGGCGTCGACGTTCACTTCCGCGACTTCCGCGAAGTAGCCCATATGGCTGAAGTGGAAGGCGACGCCCATCCCGGTGCCGGCCGGCAGCGTCCGTTTGCCCCAGCCTGACTTCTCGGCCACCAGCTTCAGCACGCCCGTCATCCGCCCGGCGTCGAAACCGCCACCACCGCCCTGCATCGGAATCGGGGTGTTGGCGAGCAGGTCGAGCCGGAACTGCACCGGATCCCTGCCGGCGGCATGCGCCAGTTCGTCGAGGAACGATTGCATCACAAACGAGATGGCGCAGGCGCCCGGCGCGCGATGCGCCCCGGTCGTCACGCCGAGCGGCATCATCGAGACGTGCGTCGCGAAATTCGGAACGAATCGGGCCGGGAACTCCGTGGCACTCAGCGTGGACGAGCCAGCCGGTCGCGGGCCCTGCGCCTGGCCGCCTCGTCCTCCCGCCGGCGCCTGCTGCGCCGGCGGTGGCGCCTGCTGCGCCGGCGGTGGCGCCGGCGGTGCGCCGGCGATGCTGAACGACACGAAGTGATTGCGCCAGGCCACGAGCCGGCCGGACGCGTCGACCCCGCCCTTGAGGAAGTGATACCCCGCCGGACGGAACACCTCCTGCCGCATCTCGTCTTCGCGCGACCATCGCAACTGCACGGGCACGCCAACGGTCTTCGCGATTACCGCGGTCTCGACGACGTAGTCGTTGTAGAGGCGACGGCCGAAGCTGCCGCCCATGCGCGGCAGATGGATCGTGACGTCGGCCGGCGTGACGGCCAGCGCCGTCGCGATGGTGTTCACCACACCACCGGGTTGCTGCGTGCCCGCCCACATTTCGAGTTTGCCGTCGCGGAACACGGCCGTGGCGTTGGGCGGCTCCATCGGCGCGTGCGCGAGGAACGGATACGCGTACGCCGCCTCCACGGTCTTGGCCGCGCCAGCCAGCGCCGCTTCCGCATCACCATCTTCGCGGGACGTGCTGTGCGGCGCTTCCTTCGACAACTCGACGGCGCGCGCGGCAAACGCCTCGCTGCTGTCACCGGCCGTCGGTCCGTTGTCCCACGTCACCTGCAACTGTTTGCGCGCCGTCTCGGCGTACCACCAACTGTCGGCGACGATGGCGACGCCGCTCATGGAGCCGCCGCCATGGCTGTCGGGCACGATGAAGGCATGGCGCACGTGTGGCAGAGCCTTGATGACGTCGAGGTTGGCGCTCAGGGCCTTGCCGCCGATGACGGGGCACCGCTGATAGACGGCGTACACCATGCCGGGCAACTTGACGTCGCTGCCAAACAGCCGTTGTCCGGTGACGATCTTGTGGTTGTCCACGCCGGGGATGGGCGTGCCGATGATGCGGTACGTCGCCGGGTCCTTGAGCGTGAGCGTCGCCATGTCGGGCGGCGTGATGCGCGCCGCCGCGGACGCGAACTGGCCGTAGCCGGCCGACCGGCCGGAGGCCGCGTGCAGGAGCCGGCCTGGCGTGGTGGTGATCCCGGCGGCGGGGACACCCCAGGTCTGGGCGGCCGCCGCGATCAGCATGTGGCGCGCGGCGCCACCGATGCGCCGCATCGGTTCCCAGTTGGTCGGCGTCGCCAAACTGCCACCCGCCGACTGGGTGCCGTAGCGCGCGGGGTTGAGGTCGCCCTGTTCGACGCGGACGTCCTTCCAGTCGATATCAAGTTCCTCCGCGATGAGCATCGGCAGCATGACCTTCACGCCCTGTCCGATCTCGGGGTTCTTGGCGATGATCGTGGCGATGCCGTTCGCGTCAATCGACACGAACGCGTTGGGTTCAAGCGGCGCGGCGTTGCCGCGGCCCTGGGCCAGCACATCGAGCGGGTCAAGGTAACTGGCGAGCATGAACCCGCCACCCGCGAGGGCGGTGACGCGCAGGAAGGTACGGCGATCGAGCGTCAGCGTCGGGCTCATGTGGCCTCCTGCGTCGGGTTCACGTTTGTGAAGCCGGCCGTCTCGGCGGCGACCGACCGGACCGCGTGGTGAATGCCCTGGCGGATGCGGATGTAGGTGCCGCAGCGGCAGAGGTTGGCGTTCATCGCCGTGTCGATATCGGCATCGGTGGGGTTGGGACGCAGCGCGAGCAGCGCCGCGGCCGCCATGATCTGACCCGCTTGACAGTAGCCGCACTCGGGCACGTCCAGCGTTTCCCAGGCCTTCTGCAGCGGATGGGTGCCGTCGGCCGACAATCCTTCGATCGTCACAACCGCCGCGCCCGCCACGTTCGACACGGGCGTCTGGCACGACCGCACCGCGCGGCCGCGCAGGTGCACGGTGCAGGCGCCGCATTGGCCGGTGCCACAGCCGTACTTGGTGCCGGACAGGTCCAGGACGTCCCGCAAGACCCACAGCAGGGGCATGTCCGCGGGCACGTCGACAGTGGTCGACTTTCCGTTCACGGTAAAGGTGACAGGCATGAGGGGGATTATAGGGGAACTTCATGCCATTGAGGATTGAGGATTGGGGATTGAGGATTGAGGATTGGGGCACCTGATGGGTGCCGATCCGCCGAAGGGCTACACGATGCAGGGCGCGCGGCAGGCGCCCAGGCCCGCGCAACGCCGCGCCGCCGGCTGGCGTAACAGGCCCTGGTGTCCTGCGTACGCAGGGCACTGTGGGGATGGTGCCGTGAAGCGACGCCGTGAAAGCGCAGGCCTGCTGATGTTTCGCCGCTGTGACGCCGCGGGTGCGACGCTTGAGGTGTTGCTGGCGCATCCGGGTGGGCCGTTCTGGAGCCAGCGGCACGCAGGGGCGTGGACGATTCCCAAAGGCGGCCGCGACGAGGACGAGACGCCGCTCGAGGCCGCGATTCGTGAATTCCGGGAGGAAACTGGTTTCGAGCCGGCGGGGCCCTATCTTGGCCTGGGCCAGATCACCCAGCGCAGCGGCAAGGTCGTGTACGCGTGGGCCTTTGAAGGCGACTGCGACCCCGCCTGTGCGCGCAGCATCACCACGTCCACCGAGTGGCCGCCACGGTCGGGTCGCCGCATCGAGATTCCCGAAGTCGACCGCGTGGCGTTTTTCGCCGTCGACGACGCGCGCCTGGTGATCAATGTCGGGCAGGCGCGCCTGCTCGACCGATTGGTCGGTGCGCTCAGCAAACCGCTACCATAGACGCCGTGTCAGTGTGGGCCAACGGGGGACTGGTGCGCGCGGCACTGCGGGTCTCCGTCGCCCTCTGGTGGGCGAACTATCTCCTCACCGCGCGGTGGTCGCACATCGACGGATCGCTGCACGGTCCGAAGGAACCCTGGTTTGTCGCCGCGCTGGTGGCGTTGACCGTGGCCGTGTGGTGGCCGGCCCAACGCGCCGACGGTCACCCGGGGGTCTCTTCGCGTCTGGCCGGTGTGCTGGCGGCGGCGGGTGTGGCCACACTGGCGGCCGCGTTTTTCGTCTGGTTTCCGCCAAACACCTGGACGTTGGTGCCGTTCCTCGACGACTGGCCCCCCAGGTACCAGTCCACGCGCGAGTTCATCCAGTGGCTCGACCAGGGCACGCTGGCGGGCTGGCAGTGGAACTTCCTCGGCGGCTACCACACCAGCAGCGACGTGACCCAGAGCCTGGGGGCGCTGGCGTACCTGCCGATGAAACTGGTGGGCGACGCGGCCGGCTTCCACGCGCTGCACCTCGCGTTGTTTGCCGCGATTCCGCTTCTGATCTGGCGCGACCTCTCCCTTGACGCGTCGAACGCGTCCGTGAACCGGGCGGCCGTGTGGCTCGCGGTCGGCGCGTCGGCCCTCCTCGCGACCAACTACTCCTACTTTCTGCTCCGCAGCGGCGATACCAACTCGCTCGCGGGCGCGGTGCTGACGCTCTCGACGCTCGTCGGCGCGCACGCGGCACGGCGCGGGCGCCGGTGGGGCAGCCCGTGGCTCGTGTCGAGCCTCGTGCTGGTCGCGTACTCCCACGCCGGATCGTTGGTGTACGCCGCGATCTACCTGTCCCTCGACGCCGGGCTCGCGCGCGACTGGCGGTCGGCCGCGCGCGCCGCCGTGGCGGTCGTCACCGCGGTGGTCGTCGCCCTGCCGATGACGTTCGAGTCGTGGCGATATCCCGATTTCTTCCAGTTCAACAACATCTTCTACATCGTCCCCGCGTCCATTGATTGGCCCGCGCTGGTGCGCAAGGTCGGGTACAACGTGGAACTGCTGTGGCTGCCCGGCCGCTGGTTCAACGACTACGCGGGTCTGTCACTCGTGCTCGCGCCGGTCTCCCTCGCCCTGGTGTGGCGTGACCGCTCGCGCGCGCGGTTCTTTGCGGCCGCGGCGCTCCTCACGCTGGGACTCATGCGCCTGAACGTTCCCGACTTCGGCTACGCATTCCTCCGGCCGATCCACATGCTCGCCATCTTCATGGCGCCGGTGGTGGCGGTGACGATCGCGCGATACGCGTGGTCGCGACCTGTCGCGCTGGCGCTGGTCGCCACCGTGGCGCTCTACACACAGATTTGGTGGCATCAGGTGCCGCACGTGACCTCGATTCGCGACTTCAACGCCGCGCTGGTCGATCGCGTCACGGCCGCCGACGGCGCGCTGGTGCTGCTCGAGAACAATCCCCATCGGGACACCAATGCCGAATCGGAGGGACGGAGCGAGCCGTCGCGGTTCGGCATTCACTTCGAATCACTCCTGGCGGAAGCCACGGCCCGGCGCCTCTACGCCGGGTACTGGGACGGGTGGCAGTGGAGTCCCTGGCGGGGACAGATGCTCGCGGGCGGCACCTGGCGCGGACGCGCCATCGGCGACGTGCCCATCGACACGTTCGTCGCCGAACTCGATCGCTGGGGCATCGTGGATCTCTTCGTCTGGAGTCCGCCCAGCGTCACGTACTTGAACGCCGATCCCCGGTTCGCTCGGGTGTGGGACGACGGCGTGTGGACGCAGTTTCATCGACGTGAGGGCGACGCGCGCGAGGTGGCGACCACGCGCGGCACGGGGACGCTGGCCGACCGCTCGGTGCTGGGCGCGACCGTCGTGTTGTCAGGGGTGACGCAGGGGGATCCGGTGGTCGTGCGCACGAACCATCACCCGGCGTGGACGGCTCTGTCCGATGGCCGGGACGTGCCGCTGGTCGAGCGCGACGGGCAGGTGTCGTTTGACGCGCCGTGTGACGGCGACTGTCAGGTGGCGCTCGTCTACCCCGGCCGGCCGTGGCTGTGGTGGCTGGCCGCGGTTGCCTGGGGGCTTGGCGTGTGGGGCGCGAGCCTGACGGTACAAGGGCGTGGCTTCAGCCGCGCCGCTGCGGGCGGAGCTGAAGGTCCGCCCTTGTTTTGAAACGCGCCCTTACGACTTCGGGATCGTCCAGAAGTAGATCGTCCGCCCATCCACTTCCAGCGTCTTCTCCGGTTCCCACTCGCCCATGTCGAAACTGTTCGACACGATACGCGTGCCGGGCTTCAGTTCGCGCTTCAGCTTCGGAATCAGCTTCACGTTGAGCGACGGCAGCAGATACAACGTCACGACGCTGGCCTCGCTGAGGTCCGTGCTGTCGGCGAAGATGTCGGCGTACATGAACTTCACCTTGTCGGTCACGCCCGCGGCCTGCGCGTTCTCGTTCGATTCCTTGATGCGCTGCGGATCGATGTCGATCCCGACCCCGCGCGCGCCGAACTGCTTCGCGGCGGTGACGACGATGCGGCCGTCGCCGCAGCCGAGGTCATACACGACGTCGTTTTTGGTCACGTTCGCCATCTTCAACATGGCGTCCACGACACTCTGCGGCGTCGGCACGTAGATGACGTCCGGCGGCCGCAGTCCGGCCTGCGCCTGCGCCAGAGGCGCACTCTGCGAGAAGCCCGTGAAGCCAACGATAAGTAAGGCGAGAGCGAGCGTGGTGCGGCGTCTCATCATGATGGGAACTCCTGCCCGCCATTATACGGGTTGCCGGTCCGGCGCCCGTTCCACCACAATCAAGGGATTGCCGGACCCCTCGAACCTGTTCGAGCCGTTCTTCACGACGAAGCCCAGTGGGTCGGGCATCGGCCTGGCCCTCAGTCGTCAGATCGCCGAAGCCCACGGCGGGACGATCACGCTGGGGAACCACGCCAGCGGCATCGGCTGCCGCGCCGCGCTGCGGCTGCCGCTCAAGCAGGTGGCTGAGATGGCAGAGATGGCAGAGATGGCAGAGATGGCAGAGATGGCTGAGATGGCTGAGATGGCAGGTCACAGTTCAGGGGGGAGATCGCTTCTGGAGCAGTGACGCGACGGCTTGACGGCGGCGATGGGCATGAATCGCCGCGGTGAGATAGGCCAGCGCGTTGATCTGCTGCAAGTGGCACGTGCGCACGATGGTCAGCAGGCGTTCGACGGCGCGTTCGCCGGTCTCGCTCCGGGTGCCGAACATGATCTTGCGCCACTGCACGGCGGTCCGCCGGATTGAGGGTGTACAGCGCCCTCGCGCGATTGCTGACGTCTCGGTTGGCGGCCGTGGCGTCCTGCTCGCCGAGTCGAAAGAAGGCGCGTGCGATCGGCAGGGCCTTGGCGACCAGTGGGTCACGCGTGAGCGGACCGCCGCGCGCCCGCGGATCGCCGCGAAACCGGTGCCCGAGGCGAAAGAGCCGCCGCTGCACGCGGAGCGCCTCGCGAGAGAATCGCTGGGTCGACGCGGTGCGGGCGAGCTCCTGCGCGCTCAACACGTGGCGAGTGAAATGCGCCCAACAGAGCTGGCGTTGCGCCACCGCGTAGGTCAAGGACGTCGGCAGCCGGCCGCGGCCCAGAATACCGGCGAACGACGCGCCGAGCACGTCGCGTCGCACATCGGCGCCGCGCGATCGGGTGATGCGGTGGGTACGGATACTCGGTGATGTGCGGCACGATCGGCGGCAGCTCGGTCACTTGATGGCGCCGCGGGTCGCCGGCCTCGCCGCCTGCGGTCGGCCGCGCGTGATGACCGCGCCGGCACGAGGCGGGGCGTACCGTGCTGATCTGATCGACGCGCTCCAGAGGCACGAGCGGTCGACAGTGGCCGGGATTGACCTCCCCACCTCTGCCACCTCAGTCACCTCAGTCATCTCAGTCACCTGAAATACTTGCGCCTTGTCGTGGCCCGCGCTCGGCCGAAGAAGTTCCGGAGGCGGACCGCTTCGGACAGGAGGTCTTCGATCGGAGAAGTGGCGGCTGCGTCGCGGTTGGTCGCCCGGAGAACGCTCAACCAATGCGCGGCCTCGTCCGCTTCCTCGTGCACAGTGTGGAGTTTGGCGGCGCACTCCCGGGTTGACCGGGCGCGGCTCATGGCCCGGTGGTTCGCTGCAACGCTGTTCGCGGCTCGACTCAACTGGCCCGCCGCATTTCGCAACTCACGCTGCCGCATCAGCAGTCGCTGCAGGTGAATGGCCGCCACCGCGAAACGCCGCGTGCGCTCTTCCATGTCGTGCACCGAGGCGTGATCCATGCCGTAGAACGCAGCAAACGACGTTCCACCCCGAGCAACCCGCCAGTCCGTGCGCCGCACCCTCGGAGGCCGCAAATTCTGCGACCTTCGTCAATGTGACTGTGGCAATTTCTGCCACCTCAGCCACCTCAGCCACCTCTGCCACCTCTGTCACCTCACCAGCTCAGCCACCCACTCTGGTGTACGTCACCAGGTCGCCCTCGGTGATCTCGGTGAGTGCGGACGTGATCACGAACTCGCCGATCGTCACGCCCTCAAGCACTTGCGTCAGCGCGGGTGTCGAGACGCCCAGGCGCAGGTCGCGGCGCTGCACGCGGCCATCCGCGCCGGCCACGAGTACATACGGGGTGCCCCCGGCGCGCAGGATCGCCCGGGTCGGCACGACCAGCGCTTCGGGCACCTCGGCGATCACGATCTCGGCCTGCACGGGCGTGTCCACGGCCAGTGGGGGCGGCGCGGGTGCGGCCGCCAGCGCCGGATCGACCGGCGTCGCTGGCGGGGTCAGCGGGGCCGGCGCCGACAGCGCGAGAATGACCGTGGCCATCGTGGTGGACGCCGACGTTGCCGGCACGATGACCTGGACGGTGGCGACGAGGGGGACGGCGCCCAGCGGGATCACCACCGCCCGTTGACCTGTGACCAACCGGCCGGCGTCTTCGATGGGGACGTCCACGGTGACCTGCACTCTCGACGGGTCCACGATGCGCAGCACGGGATCCGAGCCGCCGCCCGTCACCAGGTCGCCGGCGTAGTGCCATCGCTTGAGCACCACGCCGGAAAACCTCGCGCGCACGGTGGCGCGCTCTTCAGCCGCGAGCAGCGACGCCAGCGTGCTCCTGGTCATCGCCACCGATGTTTCCGCGTCACCGAGCGCGCTCCTCGCCGCGTCGACATCGACCCTGGCCGTCAGCCCGCGCTGAAACACGGCCGACAACTCGCTGGCGCGCGCCTTTGCCGCCTCAAGGCGCGCCGTGCCTTGCGCCAGCTCGAACTCGGCCGTGTGAATGGCCGCCGTCCGGCTGGGCACCTCGAACCGCGCCACGATGTCGCCAGCGCTGACGACGGCCCCTTCGTCGAAGGGCAACTCGGCGACGATCGCGGTTTCCGTGGCATGAAGGGTCCAGTCAGCATCAGGCACCGGCGTGACCATGCCCCGCCCGTTCACCACCTGCCGCAGCACGTTCATCCGCGCCGGTTCGACCGACACCTGGAGCGCGCCCGACAGCGTGGAGGCCGGCGCGTCGGTCGAGCCGCCGCAGGCCGCAAGGCCGGTCGTGGCGATCAGGAGGACGATGGCCGTCGCGCGCAGGGGCACCAGCGACAGCACCACGGTGATGCCCGCGCCGACCGTGGAGTACCACGGCCAGGCCAGCGGCGAGAAAAAGTAGGCGGCGAAGACCGTGGCCCAGGCGACCAGCATCGCGGTGGCCACCTGATACGGCGGCACTCGTCGTGTCAGCGCGGCGATGAGAAACGCGCCCAGCACCGGCCCCGCGCCAAGGCCCAGCACGCTGAGACCCGCGCTGAGCACCGACCGGGTCAACTGCGTGGCCAGCAGCGCGATCACCATCTGCACCAGTCCCCACACAATGGTGGCGCGTTTGGCCACGCGCAACATCGACGCGTCGTCGGCCGACGGGTTCCAGTATTTGAGATAGAAGTCGTTCACGGTGGTCGCCGCCAGTGAATTGATGGAGGGCGACAGCGCGGCGGCGATGATCGCGGCCACGACCAGCCCGGAAAAGCCGGCCGGTACTTCGGTGGCGACAAACGCCGGGATGATCATGTCCGGGCGTGTCAGCGCCGGTGTCGCGTGGGACTGGTAAAACGCCGCCAGTGCCACGCCGATGAAGAGGAACAGGCCGAACTGCAGGAAGACCAGGACGCCGCTGAGCGAGATCCCGATCTGTGCGTCGCGCTGCGAGCGGGCGGTGAGCAGGCGTTGCACGAGAAACTGATCCGTGCCGTGTGTGGCCAGCGTCAGCGTGAACCCGCCAATCAGACCGGCCCAGAACGTGTACGCCCTGAAGAAGTCCAGGCGCAGGTCGAAGACCGCGAACCGCGCGGTGGCCGCGCCGTAGTCGATCACCGCCGCGAGACCGCCGGGCACGCCCGCGACCGCAAACCACAACACAATCAGCGCGCCGGCCAGATACACGAACATCTGCACGACGTCGGTCCAGATGACCGCCGCGGCGCCGCCGTAGAACGTGTAGACGATCATCGCCGCGCCCAGCACCAGGATGGCGAGCCATACGGGGACGCCGATCACGGTGGCGACCACCACGGAGGTGGCAAACAGGCGGATGCCGTCGCCCGCGCTGCGCGTGATCAGGAACATCGCCGAGCCCAGGTTGCGCACCGGCGCGCCGAACCGCTCGTGCAGCACCTCGTACGACGTGAACAGCTCGCGCGCGAAGTACCTGGGAATGAACAGGACGCTGATGACAAAGCGGCCCGCCACGTAGCCGAGCGCCAGTTGCAGAAACGTCATGTTGCCGGCGTACCCGGCGGTGCCCACGTGGAACGTCTCGGCCGGGATGCCCACGAACGTGAGCGTGCTGGTTTCGGTGGCCACCACCGTAAAACACACCGCCCACCACGGCACCGTGCGGCTGATGAGGAAGTACTCCGAGGCCGTCGTCTGCCGCTTCGCGAAGCTCGACCCGAGCCAGATGATGAGGCAGAGGTAGAGACCGATGATGCCGTAGTCGAGCGCTTCCATGATCGTGGACACACTATAATGCCGGCCATGGCGCAATCACGACCGAATCCCATCGTCTCCGTGTGCTTTGGATGGCTTCTGGTGGCTGGGGCGCTGGCCGCGCCGCAGGCGCCCGGTGGGTTGCCGCGCGCCTTCACCTCGCACGACGACTACACCGAGTATCAGTTGCTGGACCCCTCGTCACACCAGTTCCGCATCGTCTATTTCCTGAACCAGCGCGAGACGGGCGCGGCGTTTGTCCTCAATCAGACGCGATCGGGCAGTGAAGGATCGGGCATCGCGGTGTTTGATCCGCGCACCGGCGCGCCCCTGAAGTTCGACTACAAGACCGGCGCGGAACTGACCGCAATGGGCACGCCAGGGCGCCTGGCGGCGGCCGAACACTACATCCGTGCGCACCTGCCGCGTCCGGTGCCGGAGGGTGGCGAAGGCCGCGTGCGGATCGTGAAGACGTACCTCGACGACAAGAGCTACTTCACGCAGGGGGACGACATCGTGTTCGCCCGCTCGCTGGGGATTGGCCGCAACGGCGTGGTTCTGCCCGCCGGGTATCAGTTGGTCTCGACGAACGTGGCCGCGCAGGTGTACCCGCTGGCCGACGGCCGGCTGAAGGTCGCCTTCGAGAACATCCACACGTACGCGTCCGACGTGAACATCCGCGCGCGCCGCATGACGACGGAGCCGGCGCCGGGACACCCAGTCGTCCGCGATCCCGCGGCCGAGTTCCGAAAGACGCTGTATGACCTGGGCGATCCCGCGACCCACCGCATCGTGGTGCGCCACCAGTACGTGGAGACACGGCCGGGGGCAGAGGCGCCTGTCGATCTGTTGGGAACCGGCACCTTCACCGACGTCACCGTCGTAGACCTTGACAGCGCAACGCCGCTGACGCTGAGTCAGACCGGCGGCGCCCCCCGCGTCCGATGGTCCTCTCCGCTCGCCAGCGATCAGACCGCCCACGTGCGCGTGACCGCGACGCTGGTCGATCCCGCGTTTGCGGCCGAGGCCGTGGTCCTGCGGTGGACCCGCGCGCTCACCGAGCCCCGTGCCACGATCATGCTGCCGGCTGGATGGGAACTGCTGTCGCTCGATGTGCCCGCCACCGTGACGCGGCAGGGCGACCGTGTGGTGGTGCTGGTCGTAAACAACCGCCCGGATGTGGTGACGATGACGTTGCGCGCCGTCAGGCGCCCAGCCGCGTGAGGATCTGCCGCACTTTGATCAGGAGGTCGATGCCGGTGAACGGCTTCTGCATGAAGTGCGAGTCCGGGGGCAGTCCGCCGTCCTTCGACAGCACCACGTCGGCGTAGCCAGAGATGAAGAGGGCCCGCAGGCCGGGACGCTCGGCGCGGAGCGTGCGCACCAGATCCGGTCCGGTGCCGCCGGGCATGACGACGTCCGACACCACCAGATCGATCGGGGCGGCGTGTTGCCGCGCCACCTCCAGCGCCTTCGCCGGACCGTCGGCCACCAGCAACTGGTACCCGTGGCGCTGCAGCATCTGCAGCAGCAGGAGCGCGACGGCCCGTTCGTCTTCCACCAGCAGAATGGTTTCGGATCCGCCTGGCGCGGCACCCTCAGCGATCACGCCGGCCTCAAGGCTCAGCAGCTTCGTTGGGCGCAGGAACACGCTGAATGTGGACCCCTGACCGACCTCGCTTTCAAGCCGAATCGCGCCGTTCATCTGCGTGACGATGCCGTAGACCGTGGCGAGGCCGAGGCCTGTGCCGCGGCCGAACTCCTTGGTGGTGAAAAACGGTTCGAAGATGCGCGCGCGTGTGGCGGCGTCCATCCCGATGCCCGTGTCACGCACCTGCAGGCGCACCCAGTCGCCCGTGGTCAGGTCGCTGCCGTCGGCGATCTGCTCGATGCGCTCGACGCTCGTGTGAATCGTCAGACGCCCGCCGTTCGGCATGGCGTCCCTGGCGTTGACGGCCAGGTTCAGGACGATCTGTTCGATCTGCGTGCGGTCCGCCAGCACTGGGGGGATCGTGCCCACGGCTTCGTCGACGATGTCGATGTGCTCGCCGATGACGCGGCGCAGCATCGGCAGCACTTCGTTGACGGTCTGCGCGACGTCGAGCACGGCCGGCTGCACCACCTGTTGCCGGCTGAAGGCCAGGAGCTGACGGGTGAGTCCGGCGGCGCGCTCGGCTGCTTTCTGGATTTCGCCCACCTGTTCGCGACGCGTCGTGTCGTCGGGCGGCAGTTCGGAGAACAGCCAGTCTGAGTACCCCAGGATGGCCGTCAACAGATTGTTGAAGTCGTGCGCGATGCCGCCCGCGAGCCGTCCCAGCGCTTCCATCTTCTGGCCCTGGCGCAGCCGTTCTTCCATCTCCCGTCGCTCGGTGACGTCGCGCGTGACGATGACGAACCCCTGGAGGTCGTCGGGATCGGTGTCGAGCCGCCGGATGTGGGTGCTGCCGAAGAAGCGCGTGCCGTCGCGCCGCGTGCACTGGTCTTCGCGCGCGCCCGCGCCCGTGCGCGCCACGTCGGCCAGCGTTTGCAGAAAGGCCTCGTCGGTCATGCTGTAGAGCGGCGCGGCCGACTGGTCGATGACGTCCGCGTCGGCGTACCCGAACACCGCGCCCGCGCCGACCGGCCAGTTCACGACGGTGCCGCGGTGGTCGACGATCAGGATGGCGTAGTCGGTGATCGTGTCGAGCATCAGGCTCATGCGCGATTCGGTCTCGCGCAGCCGGCGGTCGGCGGCCCGGCGCTCGCGGTCGCGCGCTTCGGTCACGAGTTGACCGTGGTCAAGAATGCCGCCCGCGTATGCGCCCAGTTGCTCGAGGAGACGGAGGTCGTCGTTGGGGAAGAGGGAGCCGCGCTGTTGCACGACCCCGACCACGCCCCACCGGCGGACCGGGGAGGAGATCGGCGCCAGCAGCACCGCGACACCGGTGCGCGTGAGCGAGGTGCGCACGGGCGCGTCGATCGCCGCCACGGAGACGGTCTGTGGCACCGCCTGCCGGTACGTCATGTCCGCGGGGCCGCTGTCGGCCTCGAGCGCGAGGCCGCGCAGCGACGCGTCAGTGGACGCGCGGATGAACAGGTCTGAACTGGTCACGCTGTCGCGCAAGGCGGCAAACACGGCGCGGTGCCCGCCGCGCCGCGCTGAGCCGCGCGCAGGAGGTCGTCAGCCGTGTGGGCGCTGCGCTCTTCGGCTTCGCGATCGGACGTTTCAACCAGGTAGCGCGCCAGTTCCTCGCGTTGCCAGCGCCTGCGCAGGAACCGTGGGGTGGCAAACGCCAGGTAGTAACAAATCAGGCTGCCGGAGGCAAGGGCTCGGCTCAGCAGCTCGGCTCAGCCGCGCGCCGCTTTCCTTGTTGAACTCCCAGACGGTCGCGACCAGCACGAGTGTGTGCACGCCCACAAACAGCCAGGTCCCGGCGGCCGCAAAGACGAGCCGCTTCGCCGTCACGCCAGACGAACGATGAGACTCCCAGGACAGGGCGGCGGCGGAAAATACCAACGCGCCGATCAGATAGCTCGACAGGCCCCACACATGCCACAGGGGCCAAGGCAGCGGCGTGAGACTGCTGACCAACGCGCCAATGACGGGGGCGCCCAGCGCCACAACAACGAAGCCGATGTGTACATCGCGGAAGTGCTGGGTCAGGCGCAGCAACAGATACGGGAACAGAAGCAGGGCGGTGGCATTGCCGGCAGGCAGTCCACCGCGGAGAAGGGCCGTAGTCGAGAGGGGCGAGACTATGACGAGGCCCAACACGACCAGCAGGATGTCGAGACGCCTGAGGTCGCGCCGCTTGTACGCGCCCAGGATCGCGCTCCAGTACGTGAGCGCGAGCGCCAAGTAGCCCATGAGATGGAGCAGCGCGACGAGTCGAGTCATCGCTGGCTGGTGCCGGCCAGGGCCGCCACGGCCTCGAGGATTTCCGCCTGCGTCGACGCCTTCGGCGCGCCAAACCACACGTGACGGATCGTGCCCGAGGCATCAACGGCCATCAGGACTGGCACCGCGCGAAGTCTAATCGAACCAGGGGACAGGTGGCGCACCTGTTGTTCGTGGATGCCCAGAGACGTCGCGTACGCCGTCTCCGTCACGGCGTCACTCGACGCCGTGACGAGGTACACGGGCACCACTCGGGCCAGAGCCGCCTCAACAACCTGGGTAAAAGGGCGTGCTGCGCTGACAGGCCGGGCAGGTGCTCCTGGCGAAGAGGATCAGCGTGGCCGGAGCCTCCGCAAAGACTTCCGCCGGCACGTCCACGACGCCACCCGCGACGTACTCTGGTGGTTCGGCGGTGGGGCCAAGGCCCACCCAGCCGCGAAAGCCTGGGCTGACGACGAGGGCCAGGGTCAGAGCGAGTGTTGTCAGGCAGACGCCGATGAGGGCCGTCGAGGTTCGTCGGACAATCTCGTCGGTCGCCACGGCGTGTCAGTTGTGATTTGAGCTGGCGGTGCAGTTATGTAGCGCGCCCGAGCTTGCACACGCCATTACAGGGGTCATTCCAGAACTACCCGCACGCCGGCCAGTCGTCGTCGACCACACAGTTCACGGCGCCATCGCACCACGTCATGGACATCGTGTCGCAGCCGAAGGCCACGTTGCACCAGCAATCGCCGGCATCGGCGGCCTGGGCCACGAACCGGTCGCGGACGAAGTCCGCGAGCTGAAGGTGCCAGGGGGCGGCGCTGGCGAGCATCAGCGTGCCGCGCGAGCCGAGCCGGTGCAGCAGAGAGTCAGCGACCTCGTCACCGAAGAGTTGCTTGACGCGCTCGGCGATGACCTGCGTGGCCTGGCTGTTCGTGCCGGGGTTGCGCAGGACGCCGCCGGCGACGTTGATGGCGGCGTTCAGCGCGTCGACCTGTTCCGGGCTCAGTTCCTGGTGCGTGTCGCGGTAGGTGGCGATGTGGTTCTGCCAGACGGCCGCGCGCTTGTCCGCCGTCAGGCGCTGCATGATGTCTTGCCGGTACCGGAAGGGGTAGTCCTGGATGCGTTGACTGGCGAGGTCGAGGCTCGCTTCCGACAGGTTGTCGGCCCATTGGGCCGAGGCCGTCCGGCTGTCCTGGGTCACGGCCTTGAGCATCACAAGTTCGGCCGGCAGCGTGAGCGCCACGAGCACAGCACCAATCAGCAGACGGCGCTTGGTGCGAGTCGTCCCGGGAAGCTCCTTTGATCTATGAGACGCAGGCCACTCCGCAGCCCGACCGGACTCTATTACGACCGTAAACTATTGTCCAAAGTACTTAAATGAGCCAAACCAGGACGGCCGCAAGCGTGATTGGTGGGACTCCATCGGACAAAGCAAGACGGGCGACGGGCGGCTGTGCGGCGTGCGGCGCGATGCTTTCACCGTGCCGACAGGTCCCCGTAAAACTTCCAGTCCACGTTCATGTCGCGCGTGAGCGGCATCTTCGACACCGCCAGCCGCAGGAACGCGACGGGCATCGAGCCCTGCCGCATGATCTCGTCGTGGAAGTCTTTTTCGGTGCGCATGCCGCTGTCGACGATCTCGCGCTTCATCCCGCGAATCTGCAGCCCCCCCAGCAGGTACGCCACCTGGTAGAGCGGGCCGTACTGGCCGCCGAACGACCGCCGCACTTCGGCCGCCGCGTTGTCGCGTTCATGGCCGACCTCGTTCACGAGGAAGTCGATGCACTCCTGCGGCGACCACTGGCCCATGTGGAACTTCAGCGAAAAGACGATGCGCGCGGCGCGATGCATGCGCCAGAAGAGCGCGCCGACTTTCTTTTCGGGTGAGTCGTGGAAGCCCTTGTCGTAGAGGATCGTCTCCCAGTAGAGCGGCCAGCCCTCGCCCAGAAACGGCGTGCCGCCCAGGCTGGCGCGGTAGCCGGCGAAGCGCTGGCCCATGAAGCCGACCAGGTTGTGGCCGGGAATCATCTCGTGATGCGCGACGGCGTTCGAGAAGAAGCGGTTGTTGCCGCGCAGCGTCTGCATCCGCGCGTCGAACTCCATCGTGTTGGTCGGAAACGCCACCAGAATCTGTGAGCCGCCCAGGAAAAACGGCGCCGTGAGTTGCCGCTCGGGTGAGAGCATCACCATGCGGAGCGACTCGCTCGCGACCGCCGGCACGGTGATGAGGTCGTTTCCACGCAGATAGTCGATGGCCTCAACGAGCAGGTCGCGCACCATCTCGGGCTGACGACCGGGCTCGACATACATCCCCTTGACCTTTTCGACCGCCGCGCCCCAGTCCGAGCCAAAGCCCATCTCTTTCGCGGCTTTCTCCATCTCCTGTACGCACCACGCAAACTCGCGGTTGCCCAGTTCGATGAGTTCCTCGGGCGTGTAGGGAATCATCTCGTCCGCGAGGTCGATGATGAGCCCGTCACGGCCGCGCGCGGGGCCCTCGATGCCGCTGTTGTCGGTCTTGCGCGGGATGTTGGTCTGGGGCGTGAAGGTCGCGCGGGCGATTTCCAATTCGGCGCGCCGCTTGATGAACAGATAGTCCACCTGCGCGTTGCGGCTGAGCCGGTCGAAGTCGAGCGTCTTGAGCGCGGCGAGCCAGCGCGTGTAGTACTGGGGCGACCGCGCGGGCGTGCCCCCGCGCCCCCGGCCGCCCCCGCCGCCCGTGAACCGCTGCACGACCGCCGCCATCTCGTCGTGCGGCAGCGCAATGATCTCCCGCAGGGTGGGCACGCTGGCGAGCGCCGGTGCCGGCGCGGGCGCAATCGCCGACGGGCCGGGCGTCACGTTGGCGTTTTCAAGGTTCATCGAGGCCACCCGGTCCCGCAAAAACGCCGCGTACTCGGTGAACGCCGTGTCGAGATGCGACCAGGGCAGCGGCATCCACCACGAGAACCACGGATCGTACGTGTTGTAGTGGTTGAACCACTCGGTCATGTTGGCGCGGAGCGCATCCACGGCGTCCGCCCCGCGCCGCGCCAGCGTGGCGTTGGCCCGCATCGCGCCTGACGGCAACGCGCCCGGCGCCAGACCCGCGTCAAACGCCGCGCGCGTCCGCGCGATGTGCTTCGTGACGCGATCGACCACGCCGGCCGATGCCTGGGCGTCCATGTCGCCCATGCGGATGCGATGTTCGATGATCGCCGTGATAGCAGGGGCGAACGGCACGAGTGGCATCACCTCGGCCACCGCCACCGCGCCGGCATCCAACTGGCGCAGGTTCGTCTCCACCGTCGCCTTCAGCGTCGTCACATCCGCTTGCGCGGCCGGGCTGAACGCCGAGGTGTTGAGGCCGGCCAGCGCCGCCTGCCAGTCGAGGTCAAATCGCTTGAGGCGCGCAATCCGGTGCGGCGAGAGCGACACGGTGAACGCGGCCGGGTCCGGAGGCGCGGGCGCCGCCGCCGGTGGTCCGCCGCCGCGGCCGCCACCTCGTCCACCGCCGCCACCACGGCCCGCGCCAGACAGATAGTTGCCGTTGAGCGTGTTCCGGTCGAGCGTGTACCGCTGGACGACCAGCCGCATCTCGCTCTGGGAGGCGACGAGCAGGGGCCGCAGATCCGACGGGACGTCAGCGTCTGCCGCGGGCACCTGGCCCGCGGCGGTGACCGCCAGGGCCGGGCCCACCTGCGGCGCGCTGGCCAACCCCGACGTTGCCATCAGCGGGAACACCCAC
>JBCKZS010000041.1:0-26568 GCA_038918905.1 Vicinamibacterales bacterium | reverse complement strand
TAGCGAGGGATACAGGAAGTTGTGCGGGTTCGGGTCGCCCTTCGCGAACGCGAGCGCGCGGTTGAGAATCGGAATTTCGTCTGGGTTGTACACACCCGGCAGTCCGTAATCGAGCGCCCAGAACCGCAGCAGGGCACCCAGCAAACACACGCCCGCGAGCGTCCAGGCGAGCCGGCGATGGGAAGTGGGTGCAGGCTGGGTCATGGACGCGACAGCAGTACGGAGGCGCCTCTGGCGGTGCGAGCCGTCCCCGTACGATAGCAGATCACCCTCGGACCCGCCGGCGTCTGGACCACATCTGCTGCAGCCAGGCGCGTTCGGTGGGCCGCGGGAATCCCCCGGCCCAGAGGAGCGCGACAAACACCGCGACCGTCAGCAGTCCCCGCGCCGCCACGCCGGCCACGGCCGGCATCTCCGGCAGCGCCCAGCCCGCCAGGGCCGCCAGGGCTCCGGCGACGAGCACACGCGCGATTCGGCCGGTTTCGTAGGTCATCGGATAGTGCCGGCGCGCGAAGACCCCGGCGACCACGGCGAGCGTGACGTACGACAGAAGAAACGCGACACCAGCCCCGACCGCGCCGTACCGCGGCATCAGCCACCAGCCGCCACCCAGCCCGACGGCGGCCGCCGCGAACGCCGCGACGGGGTAATACCGCGTCTGGTTCGTGAGGTTCAATCCGATCGACGTCAGCAGGTAGAGGCCCTGGAAGGCGATGCCCACCGCGATGAGCGGCACGATGACCGCCGCGCCCTCGTACGACTCCGGCGCGAGCGCGCGCACGAGGTCGGCGGCGATGGCCGTCAGCCCGGCCACCAGCAACACCAGCATCGCGATGCCATACGTCGTGATCTTCCGGAACGTTGTCTTCGCATCCGGTTGTCGCGCGGTGTCGTAGTAGAACGGCGCCCATCCGGTTTCGAAGGCCGAAAGAAAGAGTTTCAGCGACTGCCCGAGTGTGGTCGCGATTTGATAGACGCCGAGCTGGCCGAGCGGGATATAGAGGTTGAGCAGGTACTTGTTGCCGCCATCGAGCGCCTGCTGGGCGAGTCCGTGCGGCAGTCGCGGCAGGCCGAACCGCAGACACTGACGCAGTTCGTCGAGCGAGAACACCGGGCGCCACAGCGGGCGCATCCACGGCCACAACAGGGGCAGCAGCACGACGGTGACGAGCAGGTCGGCGAGGATCAGGCCGGTGAGGCCCCACCCGGCGACGAGCACGAGTCCGATGCGCAGCAGCAGCGTGGCCAGCGAACGGCCGAAGGTATACGCGCTGTAGGTCAGCGCCTGCTTCTGCATGCGCATGGTGTGAAACGGCACGAAGGTGAACGTCAGCAGGAACGTGTTGAGCAGGACCAGACGCAGGGCCGTGAGGTAGCGGTCGGCGTGGACGCCGAACAGGTGGCCGGCCAGCACCGGCGAGACGGCCAGCAGCAGGAGCAGTAAGGCACCGCTGGCCGCGACGAGGAACAGGACAAGGGTGCTGGCCAGCCGCTGGCGCTCGGGTCCGTCGGCGCGGTCGAGATAAAACCGCATGAACGCGCCGTCGAGTCCCCAGCGGAAGGTGATCTTGGTCAGCGTTTCGACGACGAGCAGCATGGCGAGCGCGCCGAAGTCTTCGAGGCTCAGGACCTCGAGGTACCACTTCAGCAGGAAGAGGCTGACGGCCGCGACGGCGACGTCGCCGGCGCCGTAAATGGCGACGCTTCTGGTGAGGGAGCCGAGCCGGGTGCGCACAGCCTCGATAGACTCAGGGGCGCTTGAAGCGCAGCAGGTTCAGAAAACACCAGCCCGGCACCGGCAGCAGCCGGGTGAGCGCGCGGTGCAGGGGCCGCAGGCGCGCCGGGAATCGGCGGATGAGTCGCGTCAGGATGGGGACCGTGGGAAAGATGCCGTGGCGGCCGACGAGCCGGAATCCCGTTCGCCGCGCCAGGTCCAGATATTCCATCACGGGACGGTCGCCCGGGTGTTTCTCAAGACTCGCCGTGTGGATGAGGCGGCCGGCGAGCAGAAAGTGAAGGCGCGACTGAAGGTGCGCGAGGTTCGGCACCGAGACCAGGAGTTCGCCCCCGGGACGAATCACGCGGAACAATTCCGCGAGCGCCTTCGGCTGTTCGTCAAACGTCAGGTGCTCGAGGACGTCGAGGCACGTGGCGCAGTCGAACGACGCGTCCGTGTAGGGCAACGCGGTGAGCGAGCCGCGGCGCACGAACCCGGATGAGTAGTTGGGATCGACACCCTCGATCGCCAGGCGGCCGTGAAACTCCTCGACCAGGACACCCTCGCCACACCCGGCGTCGAGCACGTGTGTGCCAGGCGCCAGCGACGTCAGATATTTGCGGACGTACTCCAGCTTGGCGAGATAGGTGGGATAAAACTCCCAGTCCGGCGACGGCTCCCGGTGGTACTCGCCGCGGAGCGCGTATTCACCGGTGGGGTTGGCGCGCATGCGTGATGATTCTACCGCGACCACGCGCGCGCTGAGCCGGCGCCGCCGTGCCTCTACACCCAGAGGCATCGCACCCAGAGCCGCACACCCTCCCACGCGATCAGGGCCCCGAGCAGCCCGGCCAGTATCCGGAAAGTTGACGCGCGCGCGGTCAGGGCACCGAGGGCGTACGCGCCAAGCGCGACGAAGACGGGCGCGGCAGCGAGGTTCGCCCGCATCTGCACGGCGGTGAGCAGACCGAGGGCGGTGCACGCCACCCAGACGCCGGCCCACACGATCAGCGTAATCGTCAGGCCTTCGCGAGGCCGTCGCCCGACGAGGCCCACCGCGCCAGCCGTCGCGACGGCCAGCAGCCACCAGCCCGGCAAACCGTAGTCATCGGAGGACTCCGAGGCCCAGCGCCTGAGCTTGACCGACGGCGATGCGGCCATCGTCGACCCGGCGGCCTGGTCGTGCTCCTGCACGGCGACGCGCGCCAGCGTCTTGGCATACACCTCGTGAAACTGGGAGTAGTAGACCGCGTAGGACACCGCCAGCGCCGCGAGCACGATCAGGACGGTGAGGCGGCCGGCGCGCCGGCCGTCGCCGCGGCCCCCCACCATCAGGCCCACGCCCACGGCCCCCGCGATCGGCACCCCCAGCGAGAGCGTCGAGAAATGCGACAGGAACGCCGCGGTCAGCGCGGCGAATGTGCCGAGTGTGACCACGTGTGAGCGTGATTTGGTGGCCGCCTTCCACGCCAGGCCCGCCATGGCGATCCCAAACAGGCCTTGTCCAAAGGCGTTCGTCAGGTTGGCGTTGGACAGGGCCTGCAGCGGCGCGCGCGCGAACGGCCACAGGGCCGCGCACCACAAGGCCGGCACGGCCTGCCCCCAGTACCGGCGCGCGACCGCATACAGGGCGAACCCCACCGCGGCATCCGCCAGCAGCACCAGCCCCCGCAGCAGTCGCAGGTGATCGAGCTGCGTCGGGAAATAACTCGAGAAGGGAAGCGCGGCGACGTACAAGCCGATCGCGTACGGGAACTCAAAAAACGGGCGGGGCGTGATCGATGTGAAGAAGTACTGCCCGGCCTGCACGAGCTGGGAGCGATGGACCTGGAAGATGCCGTCGCCGACGTTCATCAGCGGGTGCGCCACCAGGGCGAGCTTGATCAGCAGCACGGCCAACGTCAGGCCCGCCGCCACCCCCCACTCCGGCCAGGCACTGGCCCTGCGCCACCCGGCCCGCACCGCGCCGACGATCGCGCCGCCCAGCGCGCCCCCTGCCCCGATCCACGTGAGGCGGCTCACAAATGTGCCGAGGAACGCGGCGTCCTGAAACTGCAGCCACAACAGCGCGAGCGTCACGGCAGACGCGGCCAGAAGGCCCGGACGCCACGGCCACCCGCAGAGCAGGACACCAAAGACCGCGGTCGCAATGGCCACCGCCGTCCAGATCGCAACATGCCGGCTGGGACGCACCGGGCCTTCCACGGCCGCCAACCGCAGCCCATCAACCACGACGCCCAGCGCGCGAGGGTCGGTCGGGCCTGGCACGAACGTCTCGGACACCGTCAGTCCAATGGTCGCGCCATCACGCGGGCGGCGAGGCACCGTGACGGTCACGGCCTCGGAGTCATTGGAGGTCTCGTGCGTCGCCTGCAGCACGCCGTCCACCGACAACAGCAGCAGCGGGAAACCCACGGATGGGTCGGGCCGCCCGGCGGAAATCTGGATCGTGAAGACGTGTTCCCGCGATCGGTTGAGGTGAGGAATCGCCACGCTGGCCGACCGGCCGGTCCAACTGAACTGCCGGCCGGTGCCGGCATCACCTTCGGGCGGATAGAAGCCAGTCGAGACCAACCAGCCGCGCGACCGATTGGTCCAGCCCCCTTCGCCAAGAGGGCCTTCGAGGGCGGCCGGCCCGAGCCACCTCAGGCCTGTCGTCAGGACGAGCAGGCTGATCGCCCCCGCCGCCAGGCTGGCGGTCAAGGCGCCGAGACAATACCTGAGTGAGAACCGGACCATGCGCGGGCAGTTCATCCTACAGGGAACCGGCGTCGATCGCCGCGCGGGAATCAGTCAGCCCGAACGATGGTGGAGTGACGAGGTTATGACCTTCCGCCACCACCGCCGCCGCGACCGCGACCCCCGGTCGGGGGGGTGGCCGCGCCGCCGCCGGCAGGCGGCGTGGGTGGCGGAATCACCACGCCGGGAATGGTGGACGTGACCGTGCCTCCCGGGCCCGTGCGCAGGGTCGGGTTGACCGGGGCCGGCGTGCCAGGGATCATCGGCGGCAGTTCACCCGCGATGGGCCGCACCGGAAGAATCTCGTTGTCGGGGGACCCGTCGATAATCCGCGGCGCCGCCTGCGGGGGTGGCTGGAACTGCTGGTTCGGGATCTGGGACGCCGCTGGCGCCGCGACTGGCGCTGGCGACGAGGACACCGGCACGGAACGGGTGGCGAGAATGAAGACGGTCTCGATGCTTGAGACACCGGCGTCCGGCGCGAGGCGCGTGGCCGCGCCGTAGCCCGGGACGTCTCGCAGCAGGCTGCGCAGGACCTCGACTTCCGGCTGGTCCCGGAACTCGGTCAGGGGCACGGGCGACCCGCCCAGCTTCTCGGCGTTCACAATCCGGCTGCCGCCCTTGCGCGCCCACTCCGCGAGGATTTCGCGCACGGTGACGTTTTCGGCGACCAGGGTGACCAGGCCGTCGCCAAAGGTGATTTCCAGTTTGCGCGCGCCCTGCGCCCCGGCCGGCACGACGCCCAGCCCGACGACGGCTGTCATCAAGACGCCGACGAGCCCGCGCACGACGATTCGCTGGTTCTTCATGGCACTCTCCTGTGGGACACGTCCAGTATACGCGTTAGACGAGCAGATGGCTGAAATGGCTGAGGTGGGGAGGTGGCAGAGATGGCTGAGGCGGGGATGCGGGAGCGGAGCTCCCCGTGCGAGGACATCAGGAGGATGCCTGGGCGATGGGGGGTCGCTCCAAGGCTCCAACGCTCCATGTGTCCGTCCACGACCGCTTGACGCCACGGGCGCAACCGGCGACAGTAACCCGCATGCGGGTCCCCGCAGTGGCGTTCGCCTTCTGTGTGGCGCTGGTCGCCGTCGTGTTCACGGGCGCGCGGCAGGCGCCGGCTCAGGCGCCCTACGATCTCCTGATCACCAACGGCCGCGTCCTCGACGGCTCGGGTAATCCCTGGTGGCGTGAAGACATCGCCATCCGCGGCGATCGCATCGTCGCCCGAGGCCGCCTGACGGGGGCGGCCGCCGCGCGGGTGATTGATGCGGATGGCCTGACGGTCGCGCCGGGCTTCATTGATGTGCACTCCCATGCCGTGGGGGCCCTGGGCCGCGAGTCGCTGCGCGGAGGCCACGCCCTGCTGGCGCAGGGGATTACCACGGTGATTGGCAATCCCGACGGCGGCGGCCCCGTGGACCTGGCCGCGCAACGGAAAGGACTGGAGGCCGGCGGCGTCGGCGTGAACATCGCGCTGCTCATCGGGCACGGCAGCGTGCGCGGCGCCGTCATGCGCGGCGGACGCCGGCTCCCGACCGACGAGGAACGCGCCCGGATGCAGGCACTCGTGCGTCAGGCGGTGACCGACGGCGCGTTTGGACTCTCAAGCGGGCTGTTCTACGAACCCGGCCGCCACGCAAAGCTGGAAGAGGTGATCGACCTCGCGCGTGTGGCGGGCGGGGTCTACACCAGCCACATCAGAGACGAAGGGAATTACACGACGGGTGTGGTGGCCTCGGTGCGCGAGGTGATTCGGGTGGCCGACGAGGCCCGGGTGCGGGGTGTGGTGACGCACATCAAGGCGCTTGGCCCCGATTCGTGGGGCCAGTCGGCCGCCATCATCGAGGACATCAACGCCGCGCGTACCCGCGGCGTCGAAGTGTTTGCCGATCAATATCCCTACGAAGCATCGTCCACCAGTCTGGGCGCGGCGGTGTTGCCCGGCCCGTCAGGCCCGGACGCGATTCGGCCGCGACTGGCCGAGCCCTTTTCGTCGGACCAACTGATGAAGGAAGTCACCGAGAACATCCGGCGGCGTGGGGGGCCGGCCTCGATTGTCATCGCGTCCGGCCGGGGCGCGCCGGGTGACGCCGGACGGAATCTGCAGCAGATCGCCGACGCGCGCGGTGTGTCACCCGCGCAGGCCGCCGTCGATATTCTGCTGAACGGCGGCGCGTCCATCGTCTCGTTCAACATGTCTGAAGGCGACATCCGCGCCTTCATGCGTCAGCCCTGGACGATGGCGTCGTCGGATGGCGATTTGTCGTTGCCCGGACCGAGCCGGCCTCATCCGCGCGGACACGGCGCGTTTGCGCGCAAGCTGGGCGTGTACGTGCGGGCACGCGGCGTCGTGTCACTTGAAGACGCCGTGCGGTCGATGACGTCGCTGTCGGCCCGGGTGTTCGGCCTGACCGATCGCGGCGAAGTGCGCGAAGGCGCCGTGGCGGACATCGTCATCTTTGATCCCGCGACGATTCAGGACCGCGCGACCTACGACGACCCGCACCAGCACGCCACCGGCGTGCACTGGGTCCTGGTGAACGGGCAGGTGGCCGTCGAGCAGGGCGTGCCGACGGGCGCGCTCGCGGGAAAGGTGTTGCGCCCCTCCCCTCCCCACGTCTCCAAATAACGCGTCATCCGCAACTTCCGGACCGTAGAGTCTATAGAGGTCCAAGGGTCCGCACGCCGCACGTCGCACGCCGCACCTCAGTGGTAGACTTTCTGCCTTCAGGAGAGTGCCATGAAGGTTTCGATGCGTCTGTGTGGGGTCGTGTTGGTCGGGGCGGTGGCGTTTGGCGCGCGGTCTGACGCGCAGGACCGGTTGAGCGGGATGCCGGGCGTCGAACAGTTCCGGAAGATGCAGACCGCCGTGCAGGGCGGCGCGTTTGTGTCCGGTGCCATCACCGCGGCGTGGGCCGACGGCGCGAAGTCGTTGACGTACACACACGACGGCAGTCGCTACAAGTTTGACGTGACGACGATGGCCGCGGTGAATGAGGGACCGGCACCCGCGGATGCGTCTGGGGCCGGGCGCGGCGGCCGTGCGGGTGGTCCGCCCGCGGGCGGCGGACGAGGCGGACGAGGGGGCGGTGCGCCCGGGCTGGGGGGATGTCCGCCAGCCACGGTGGAGCGTGGGCGCCAGGCTGCGTGTGTCGGCGCGCCGGGCGGCGCGATGCGCGCGTTCTACAAGGACCGCAACATCTGGATCGCGCACGCGGATGGCACCGGCGAGAAAGCGCTGACGACCGATGGCAGCGAGGAGAAGCGGATCAAGTACGGCACGGCGAGCTGGGTCTACGGCGAGGAACTGAACCAGACGTCGGCGATCTGGTGGTCGCCCGATTCCACGAAGGTGGCGTTCTACCGCTTCGACGAAAGCCGCGTGCAGGATTTTTACCTGCAGATGTCACAGACCGGCATTCAGAGTTCGCTCGATATCGAAGCGTATCCGAAGGCCGGCGCGCCGAATCCGGTCGCCGACATCTTCATCCACGACATCACTACCGGCGTCACGACGAAAGTGGACGTGCGTGACGGCCGGCCGTTCACCGACATTCCCGGGGACGGATCGGCCTTCACCAACGATGACGTCGGGCACTATGTCTATCGTGTGAACTGGTCGCAGGACGGCAGCGAGCTGCTGATGAACCGCACCAACCGCAGGCAGAACAAACTGGAGTTCGCCGGGTGCTCGCCGGCGTCGGGCGAATGCCGCGTCATTCTCTCCGAGGAGTGGCCGACCGGCTGGGTGGTGAACTCGCCGCCGGTGCAGTACCTCAGCGGGAACAAACGATTCATCTGGACGTCTGAGCGGACTGGCTGGCGCAACCTCTATCTCCATGACATGAGCGGCCAGTTGATCGCGCCGATCACGCAACACACGTCGTTGGAAGTGGTGGGCGTGACGAAGATCGACGAGGCGGCCGGCGTCGTGTTCTACACCGCGCGGTCGGGCGACAACTGGATGAAGGTGCAGTTGCACCGCGTCGGGCTCGACGGCCGTGGTGATGTGCGCCTCACCGACCCGGCGTTCACGCACACCGTGTCGGTGTCCCCTGACAGCAAGTACTTCGTCGACGTCTATCAGACGCACAAGGATCCGCCGGCGTCGCGTCTGCTCGACGCGTCGGGCCAGGCGATCGCGGACCTGACGAAGAGCGACATGACGAAGTTCGACCAGCTCGGATTGAAGCGGAGCGAGCAGTTCACCTATCTCGCGGCCGATGGCAGGACGACGCTGTACGGGATGATTTCTTTTCCGTCGAACTTCGATCCGGCGAAGAAGTATCCTGCGCTGGCGTCGGTGTATGGCGGTCCTGGATCGGCGGTGACCAACGAAAACTTCCCGGCACCGAATGCGACGGCCGAGTATGGGTTCCTGATGTTGCAGCTCAGTTCGCGGTCGGCGGCCGGTCAGGGCAAACGGACGCTCGACGCGGCGTATCTGAATCTGGGCGTGACCGAAATGGACGACATGGCGCTGGGCGTGAAGGCGTTGTGGAGCCGGCCGTACCTCGACAAGGATCGCGTCGGCATCTACGGCACGTCGTACGGGGGCTACAGCGCGGCGCTCTCGATTCTCAGGTATCCCGACGTCTGGGCCGCCGCCTCCGCGTCGTCATCGGTCACGTCGTGGTATCACTACGATTCGATTTACACCGAGCGGTACATGTGGATTCCGCAGGAGAACAAGGCCGGGTACGAGGCGGGCAACGCGATGAACTTCGCGAAGAACCTGCAGGGCCGGCTGCTCATCTACTACGGCACGGCGGACAACAACGTGCATCCGAACAACTCGATGCAGCTCATCAAGGCGCTGCAGGACGCGGGCAAGAGCTTCGAGGTGCAGGTGGGTCCCGATGCCGGCCACTCCGGCGTCAACAACGCGCGCATGATGGAGTTCTTCATCGAGAATCTCGTCCTGCGGCCGGAGCGGCTGCGGGGGACGTAGATACGTGTTATGCACGCAATGAATGATGATCACTCACGTTGTGCGTTCTGCTTGACGTTCTGACGTTATAACGCTATGTTGTCCACATGAGCCTGACCAAGCGCGCGACCATCTACCTCGACCCCGACCTCCATCGAGCTGTCCGGATGAAGGCAGTAGAGATTGAGAAGTCTGTTTCCGATCTTGTGAACGCTGCGCTCCGGCAAAGCCTCGCAGAGGACGCCGACGATCTCGCCGCATTTCGTGCCCGAGCCAAGGAACCAAACCTCGATTTCGAGGCTGTCGTGAAGAGCCTCCGGCGTCGTGGCAAGCTATAGACTGCTCATCAAGTCGTCGGCCGGCAAGGACATCGAAGCCCTCCCGAAGCAGGACCGCCGTCGGATTGTCGCGAAGATCACGTCTCTGTCGAGCGACCCGAGGCCGCCGGGCTGCGAGAAACTCTCGGGGCACGACCAATACCGACTTCGACAAGGGAACTATCGAATCCTGTACGAGATTCAGGATCTGGATCCTATCGTCGTGGTCGTGAAGGTCGGTCATCGTCGTGAGGTCTATCGGTAGCCGTCCGCCTGACTTGTTATCAGCCCACGGACCCCGGCCTGCGAATTTGGCCCCCCCCCCCGACCATCCAGGTTGAAGAACGCCACACGAATCTCGTCGTCGTTGTTTGCGTTGTACTTGCTGAGCTTGTAGTCGACATCCTGTGCCTCGTTCAAAACGCCCCGCAGGGCGTGGCTCCAGCCGCGCCACTGCTGGCGGAGCTGAAGCTCCGCCCTGCGTGTTGAAACGCGCGCTTAGAACTGACTCCACAGATACTGGTTCGTCACCTCGTGGTGGAACGTGACCTCGGCCACCTTGATGCGTGAGCCGAGCGCCTTGGGGCACCGGTCGGCCTGCGCCGACTTGACGTCGATGTACCGCTGGTGCACGTCGGCGCCCAGCAGCTCGGCCATGAACTTGCTGCCCTTGAAGAGCCGAATCGCGTCGTAGATGTTATCGGGCAGGAATTTCGTTCGCGTCCGCCGCGTCTCCGCATCGTCGTCACCCAGGGGTCCCTCAAGGGCGGTGCGGAGCAGCGCGTAGAGGGCGAGGTACGGATTCGCGTCGGGCGCGATCGAGCGTACTTCGAAGCGCGCCGACTTCTCGTTGCCGATCGGGATGCGCACCATCGCGCCACGATTCACGGGCGACGCCTTGATCTGGTTCGGCGCTTCATAGTGCGGGTCGAGGCGCCGGTAGGCGTTCACACTCGCGTTGAGCAGCAGACACAGGTCCTGGCCGCTCGCGAGGATGCGCTCGATCATGCTCCAGGCCGTTTTCGACAGGTGGTCCTGACCCTTCGCATCGTAGAACAGGTTCCGGCCCTGGCGCGAGACGGACAGGTTCGTGTGCATCCCGTTGCCGTTGACCCCGGTGACGGGCTTGGGCAGGAAACTCGCCGAGAGGTCCATGCGCGCGGCCACCTGACGGCAGACCAGCTTGTAGAGCAGCACCTGGTCGGCGGCGATGTTGACCTCGGTGTACGAGTAGTTCATCTCGAACTGCGAGGGCGCCACCTCGGGGTGGTCCTTCTCGTTGGCGAAGCCCAGCGCGCGCTGGACTTCGGCCGCCGTGTCGATGAACAGACGCAGCGGATCGCCCGGCAGCGAGTGGTAGTACCCGCCCGTGCTGATGAACTCGAACGCGTCCGTTTCGTAATAGTGCCGCTCGGCATCACGCCCCTTGAAGAGGAACCCTTCGATCTCGTTCGCCGCGTTGAAGACCGTGCCGTCCTTCTTGAACTTCTGCTCGGTGTACGCCTTCAACTTCGAGCGCAGGTCCGCCACATACGGGGTGCCGTCCTTCTCACGCACGTCGGCAAACACCAGCACCTTGCCCGGACCAAACACGTCGGACGGCAGCCAGTAAAACGCCGGCCAGTCAATCGCCAGCCGCAGGTCGGATTCCGCCTGCTGCGAGAAGCCGCGAATCGACGACCCGTCAAACGTCAGGTTGTCCGCCGACTTGAGCAGAAACTTCTTGTCGTAGTCGAGCATGTGCAGCCGGCCCTCGAGGTCGGCAAAACATACGGTCACGGCCTTGATCCGCTTCTCGTCGTGCAGGTACTTGGTGTGTTTCTCGCGGAACTTGTCCGGCGACACACGCGTGAGCCGGGCCTCCTTGGTGGCCAGGTTCATGTCTTCGAGTTTGTCGTAGGGGATTTCGAGGAAGTCGCGCAGGGGGACGGTGGTCATGGGAGGGCTCCAGGGAAATAAAGATGACGAGTTATAGCATAATTCTGATGAGATTTATGCTTATTTCGTTCGCATTTATAATTTACAACTTACAATTGGTTGACTTGACAGGTGGACCCCTGCTATCTATCCTTGTATCCGGATTTACGGATAGACATGCCAGCGACCCTTCCGCTCCTCGATTCGCTCTCGGCGCTGGCCGAGGCCACGCGCTGCCGCATGCTCGCGGTGGTCGAGGACCACGAGCTGACGGTGTCAGAGCTGTGCACGGTGCTGCAGTTGCCGCAATCCACGGTCAGCCGCCAGCTCAAGATTCTTGCGGACGCCGGGTGGCTGGCCTCGCGGCGGGATGGCACGAGCCGGTACTACGCGCTGGCTCTGGCTGATGACTCGCGCGAACAGTTGTGGCGCATCGCGCGCGACCAGGTGGGCAGCCGCGCGAGCGCGGCCCAGGATGCGCGACGACTCGAGCGCGTGCTGAAACTGCGCACGGCAACCTCGCAGCGATTTTTTGCCTCGACGGCCGGGCAGTGGGACCTGGTGCGCGACGACCTGTTCGGTCGCGAGTTCCTGCACTTGTCGCTCCTGTGTCTGCTGGACGACACCTGGGTCGTGGGCGACCTCGGGTGCGGCACGGGGCTGGCCACCGCCGCGATGGCGCCGCACGTGGCCCGGGTCATCGGCGTGGACGCGTCAGAGGAAATGCTCGGCGCGGCCCGTGCGCGTTTGTCAGGGCTGAAGAACGTCGAGTGGCGCGCGGGCGCGCTCGAAGCGTTGCCGATCGAGGACGGCTCACTTGATGTGGCGGTGATGATGCTGGTGTTGCACCACGTCCCCTCGCCCGCCGAGGCGATCGCTGAAGCGCACCGCGCCCTCACACCCGGCGGCCGCCTCCTCATCGTCGACATGGCGCCGCACCATCATGAGGAATACCGGCAGCAGATGGGGCACGTGTGGCTGGGCTTCAGCGACACCCAGATCCGCCGGTTTCTGACGCTGGCCGGCTTCAAGCACGGCCGCGTGACCACGCTGCCGGAAGACCCGGGCGCCCGGGGACCTGGTCTGTTTGCCGCAACAGGGAAGAAAAGATCCACTTGAAAAAGACCTGCTCCACTTCTCCAACCCTCCATGTGCAATACACCTGGTTCTGCTTCAACTGAGGAGAGACGAAATGGCAACCGCAACGATGACTGCACACGCGTTCGACCTGGCCAGGGCGGCCGGGCGACTTCCGTTCAAGGTGGCCGACCTCGGCCTGGCCGAGTGGGGACGGAAAGAGATCCGCCTCGCCGAACAGGAGATGCCGGGCCTGATGGCGATTCGCGCCGAGTACAAGGACAGGTTCCCCCTCAAGGGCGCGAAGATCATGGGCTCGCTGCACATGACGATTCAGACCGCCGTCCTCATGGAGACGCTGACGGACCTGGGCGCCGACGTGCGCTGGGTCTCGTGCAACATCTTCTCGACGCAGGACCACGCCGCCGCGGGCGTGGCCGTCGGGAAGAACGGCACGGCGGAGAACCCGCGCGGCATTCCCGTGTTCGCGTGGAAGGGCGAGACCCTCGATGAATACTGGTGGTGCACCGATCAGGCGCTGATGTGGCCCGACGGCTCGGGTCCGAACATGTTGCTCGATGACGGCGGCGACGCGACGCTCCTGATCCACAAAGGCGTCGAGTACGAGAAGGCCAACGCGGTGCCGGCGTTCAACCCGGACGCGGATCCCGAAGAGTGGGGCGTGATCCTCGAGCTGCTCCGCACGCAGCGCACGAAGAACCCCGGCCGCTTCACGCAGATGGCGAAGGACATCAAGGGCGTCACCGAGGAGACCACCACGGGTGTGCGTCGCCTCTACGAGATGATGAACGCGGGCACGCTGCTGTTCCCCGCGATCAACGTCAACGACTCGGTCACCAAGTCGAAGTTCGACAACCTGTACGGCTGCCGGCACTCGCTGACGGACGGCATCCTGCGCGCCAGCGACGTCATGCTGGCCGGCAAGGTGGCCGTGATCTGCGGCTACGGCGACGTCGGCAAGGGCTGCGCGCAGGCCCTCAAGGGCCAGGGCGCGCGCGTCATCATCACGGAAATCGATCCGATCTGCGCGCTGCAGGCCGCGATGGAGGGCTACCAGGTCACGGTGCTCGACGACGTGCTGAAGACGGCGGATATGTTCATCACCGCGACGGGGAACACGAACATCCTCACCGTGGACCACATGCGCCAGATGAAGGACAAGGCCATCGTCGGCAACATCGGCCACTTCGACAACGAGATCGACATGGCCGGGTTGAAGAAGCAGGGCGTGGAGCGCATCAACATCAAGCCGCAGTTTGACGAGTTCGTGTTCCCGGACGGCCACAGCGTGCTGGTGCTGGCGGAGGGCCGCCTGCTCAACCTCGGGTGTGCGACCGGTCATCCGAGCTTCGTCATGTCGGCGAGCTTCAGCAACCAGGTGATCGCGCAGATCGAGCTGTTCACCCACACGTCGAACTACGAGACGAAGGTCTACGTGCTGCCGAAGCACCTCGACGAGAAGGTCGCGCGCCTGCACCTCGACAAGCTGGGCGTGAAGCTCACAAAGCTGTCACCCGAGCAGGCGAAGTACATCGGCGTGCCGGTGGACGGGCCGTACAAGCCGGATCACTATCGGTACTGACGCGGTCGGTCCAGGGGCCCAACGGTCCAGGGGTCCAACGGTCCAGGGGTCCAGGGGTCCAACGGTCCAGGGGTCCAACGGCCCAGGGGGCCAGGGGTCCAACGGTCCAGGGGTCCAGCATGATCGGGCGGCGAGGGAAGTGCCCCTTGCCGCCCTTGGTGTTCATTGAGTGCGTCTCACAACGCCATGGAGGGCGTGGCTTCAGCCGCGCCGTTGTCGGGTCCAGCCGGCTTGCCCAGCCACGTCGGAGAGATCGGCCTCCCCCTCGGTTCGGTCATCTTTACCTCGATCGGTTGAGCCATGGTCACGTCACGTCGATGACATCAGGATACCGCCGATGGGCTCCACCGTTCGAACAAGGCCCGCCTCGTCCCAGTATTGTGGCGGCATAACGAGTGCGGCTCACCGACCGGCGTCATGACTCCAGCCGACTCCAATCAATTCCGGAATCAAGACCCCGCTGATTCCGAGACCTACACCGTCAACACCCGGCCGGAGGCCTGCGGCCACTCGCCGCAGAAGACCCCCCAAGCGAGCCCTCCCGATCTCCAACGCTCCCTGTGTACTGAAGAAGGTTCTACCGGATCGCGACGACGGACTGGCCCGTAAGTCCGGCAGTCCGGCATGCCAGGGGGAGTGCGGTATGCTCAGGCCAGTTGGGAGTACCAATGAGAAGAACAGCAGGGTCGTGGATGGTGGCCGTGGCGGTGTTCACGGCGGCGTGTGGTGGGGTGCCGGAGCCACTGCCCGCGGAGTACCGCGCGCGGATCGAGGCGTTCAGGGAGACGCGGGCCAGCGAGATCATCGCGCCAACCGGGTGGGCGGCCCTGGTCGGACTCCATTGGCTCGAGCCAGGCACACACACCATCGGCGGCGCGTCCGGCAGTGACGTCCGTCTGACGGGACCGTCAGCCCCGGCATCGCTCGGCATCCTGACCGTCACCGCCGAAGCGGCCACGCTCGTGGTGGCGAAAGGTGTCGAGGCCCGTCGGGCGGGAGCGACCGTCGCGACCGTCGAGTGGCGTCCATCAAGCGATCCAGCGCATCACCTCATCGTGGGCGGGATGACGGTGGCGCTGATCCGGCGCGGCGACCGTCTGGCGCTGCGTGTCTGGGATGCCCAGGCCGCGTCGCTCGTCCCGCTCGCCGGGCTCGAGTGGATGCCCATCGACGAGTCCTGGCGCGTGCAGGCACGGTTCCAACGGCATGTGCCCGCGCGGCGCATGAAGATCCTGAACGTGATCGACGAAGTCGTGGACATGCGCAATCCCGGCGTGGCGGTGTTCCGCGTGGGCGCTCAGGAATATCGTCTCGAGGCGCTGCTCGAATCAGACACCGCGGAGGAACTGTTCTTCATGTTCCGCGACGCCACGAGCGGGGCGACGACGTATGGGGCGGGGCGGTATTTGTACACGCCGCTGCCGAAAGACGGACGCGTGATCCTTGATTTTAATCAGGCGAAGAATCCGCCCTGCACGTTCACCGACTTCGCCACCTGTCCGCTGCCGCCGAAAGGGAACATCCTGGCGCTGGCGGTCATGGCCGGTGAGTTGGACCGCCCGCACTGAGTTCGACGCGACTGTAGGCTGGTGCCGTGCGGGCGCGTTTCGATTTCACACACGCGGGTGGCGGACCGCCGCTGCTCTTTCACTCGCCCGTACGTCTTGTCATGGCGCGGACACCGGCCGAGGTGCCCGCCGCGATGGCCGGGGTGGAACAGGGGCTGCGCGATGGCTGGTACGCCGCGGGCTTCGTGAGTTACGAAGCCGCGCCGGCGTTTGATTCGGCCCTCACCACTCAACGCCCCTCGTCATTGCCGCTGGTGTGTTTTGGTCTGTATCGAGCGGCCGAGCCGGCGCCACCACTGGTCGATGCGGAGCCTCCCGCATCGGTGTCGTGGACCGCGGCGCTGTCACCCGGCGACCACGCGCGAGGTGTGGCGGCGGTCAGAGAGGCGATCGCGGCCGGCGACACCTATCAAATCAACTACACGTTCAGGCTGAGCGCGGAGGTGGATCCGGCGGGCCTCGAGTCCCTGTACGCGCATCTGGCGCGTGCCGGACACGTGCCGTACGCCGCATTTCTTGATCTGGGCGACTGGCAGGTGCTGTCCCTGTCACCAGAACTGTTTTTTCAGCTCGACGGGACCCGGCTGATGACGCGGCCGATGAAGGGCACCGCACCGCGCGGCCGCTGGGCCGGGGAAGATGCCGCGCATCGGGACGACCTGGCCGCGTCATCAAAAAACCGCGCCGAGAACGTGATGATCGTGGACCTGTGCCGCAACGACTTGAGCCGGGTCTGCCAGGTGGGGTCTGTGCGCGCGACGTCGCTGTGTGACGTCGAGCCGTACCCGACCGTGTGGCAGATGGTGTCCACGGTGGAAGGCGAGGTGCGTCCGGGCACGGGGCTGAGCGACATCTTCACGGCGCTGTTTCCGGCCGGGTCGATCACGGGCGCGCCGAAATCGAGCAGCATGCGTCTTATTGCATCGCTCGAACACGCGCCGCGCGGCGTCTACTGCGGGGCCATCGGCTACGCGTCGCCGGATGGGCGCGCCACGTTCAACGTCGCGATTCGTACGCTGACGGTCAACACGGCGGCCGGGCAGGCCGAGTACGGCGTGGGCGGCGGCATCACGTGGGACTCCGTGGCGTCCGACGAACACGCCGAGGCGATGAGCAAGGCCGCGTGCCTCGAGGTGCGGCCGCCGTTCAGGCTGATCGAAACCCTTCGACTGGAGGAAGGCCGGCTGGTCCGTCTGGATCGCCACCTGGCTCGACTCTGTGCGTCGGCGGCCTTTCTTGGATTTCACTGTGAGTCTCAACGTGTGCGCGCGACACTGGAGGCGCACGCCGCCGTCTTCGGAGCGGAGCCGCGTCGCGTTCGACTGCTGTTGAACCGGCAGGGACACTCGGCGGTGCGGAGTGAGGCGCTGGAGCCGGCCGCGTCATCACCCGTGGTGGTCGCGCTCGCCGCGGACCCCGTTGACAGCCGCGATCGCTTCCTGTGTCACAAGACCACCAGGCGGGAGGTGTACGACCACCATCGCGGCGCGCATCCGGACGCATTCGATGTGTTGTTGTGGAATGAGCGTCGCGAGATCACCGAGTGCACCCGCGGCAACGTCGTGGTGGAGATGGGGGGCGCGCGCTGGACGCCGCCTCGGACGAGTGGCCTGCTGGCTGGCGTCTTCCGAGCGGAGTTGCTCGACGCTGGCCTGATTCAGGAACGGGTGATCACGCTCGACGACCTGCCGCGCTGCACGCGCCTCTGGTGCATCAACAGCCTGCGCGAATGGGTCGAGGTCACAGGGTGGCGTACACCTGGTCCATCAGGCACTGGTCTTCGATCGCGCGCTCCAGACTCATTTCGGGCTGTTCGCCCAGGCGAATCGCGCGGACGAAATCCCGGTACATCGCCTGGTAGCCGCGCATGTCTCGGAAGCCGGGGATGATGATCCGCGGCAGCCGGCGGCCGCGCACGAGGATGAACACGCCGTTGGACTCAAACGTGATGATGCCGTCGCGCCCGAACAGCGTGGACACACGCAGCCCGCGCAGCATCGAGGGAATCTCGCGCGAGTAATAGAGCGCCCCCACCGCCTCGTTGTCGTACTTGAAGGCCACCAGCATGCTCTTGGCGCGTGTGTCGGGGCCGTCGCGGGAGATCGACGGGCGATAACCCTGAATCGACGTGATGCGCGGCCCCAGGCTGCCCGCGACGTGCAGCCAGTGGATGCCTTCCTCGAAGAACGCATCACCACCGGCCATCGTCTCGTCGTTGCGCCAGTCGTCGGCCGTCTTGAGCAGCTTCGCGATCGTCGTGAAGTGCGCGAAGACCATCTCGCCGATGGTGCCATCGGCCAGCAACTGCCGCAGCCGCACGGCCAGCGGCTTGTAGTGATCGTTCTCGCCCACGAGCACCACGCGCCCGGCGGCGTCGCGCGCGGCCACCGCCGTCTCATACTCGGCCATCGTCAGACACGCGGGCTTTTCGACGACAACGTGTTTGCCGGCGGCGAGGGCTTCAAGGGTCAGGGGGAGGTGGAAGCGCGGCGGGACGGCGATGACGACCGCGTCCACGGCCGGGCTGTGAATCGCGCTGCTGTAGTCGCCGTAGCTGGCGGCGCCCTGGTACCGCCGCTGGAACGCCTCGGCTTTCGAGCGGTCGCGGCTGGCATAGCTGCAGACGACATCGCGGCGCAGTGAGCGGAGGTTGCGGCTGTGGACCTGCGTGATGAACCCGCACCCCAGAAAGGCCAGGCGGATCGGACTGGGCACGGCGTTCATCATAAATGAGCTCGTAGCTGATTGGGGAAAAAGATACCCAAATCAGCTACGAGCTCATTTCGGCGACGACTCGAACCGGTAGCCCACACCCCGGACGGTCAGCAGGTGCGTCGGGTGGGACGGCTGGGCTTCGATGTACTTGCGCAGGCGCGACATGAAGTGATCGATGGCGCGCGTATCGGTGTCCTCGCGCACGTTCCACACGTCTTCGAGCATCTTCTTGCGCGACACCGTCCGCCCGTCGTGGCGAATCAGATACCGCAGCAGGTTGGTCTCCATCAGCGTGAGCGGATGGATCTCGTCGCCCACCCGGAGTTCCTGCGCCGAGAAGTCGACCGTCTTGTTGTCGAATGTGAAGACATCAGGCAGCGGTGGCGTGGTTCTCCACCCCTGCCGCCGCAGCAACGCGTGCACGCGCGCCACCAGAATCGCCAGGTCAAACGGTTTTGGCAGATAGTCGTCGGCCCCCGCTTCAAACCCCTTCAGGACATCCTCGGCGCGGCCGCGCGCGGTCAACATCAGCACGGGATGAAACCAGGCGCGCGTGCGCAGCGCCGAGGCCACCGCGAATCCATCCATCCCCGGCAACATGACGTCAAGGATCATCGCGTCGATCGTCTCCGGCGCCGTGCCGACTCGTGCCAGCGCCGCCTCGCCGGTTTCCACGATCTCCACCTGGTGCCCCTCAGCCTCCAGATTGAAGCGCAACCCCGACGCGATGTGTGGTTCGTCTTCGACGATGAGCAGGTGGGCCATGGGGGAGTCAGGAAGGGGTCTGGGTGGAGGGTGACGCGGGCGGCGCCGCCGGCAATTCGAGCGTGAATGTCGAGCCACGGCCGGGGCCCGCGCTCTCGGCGAACGCGCGGCCGCCGTGCTGTTTGGCCGTGCTGTGCACGATGAACAGTCCCAGCCCCGTGCCCTTGATGCGCTGCGTGACCGAACCGGGCACGCGGTAGAAGCGCTTGAAGATGCGGGCGGCTTCGCCCTGGGGCAGTCCGGCGCCGCGGTCACTCACCCGGATCACCGCCCAGTCGCCCACCAGCGCCGCGAACATCTGCACGTGGACCTCATCGCCGGAGTATTTCACGGCGTTGTCGAGCAGGTTCAGGATGGCACCCCGCAACTCGGCCGGGTCGCCGATCGCCTCCGGGATTCGGTCGTCTGGCCCCAGGGGCAACAGGTGCAGTTGGGCTTCGGTGAGATGGCGGCGGGTGCGCGTCAGCGCCACGCACTCGCCGGCCAGCGCGCGCAGGTTCACGCGCTCGCGGTGGCCCGACGACCGGCCGGCCTGTCCCGTCCGCAGCACCTGCTCAATCGTCTGCACGAGGCGGTCGCTGTCATCGAGCATCACGTCGTAGAACTCGCGGCGCGTGGCCTCGGGCAGCGTGCCATCGCGCGCCTTGAGCGTTTCCAGGTGCAGGCGGATGGACGTCACGGGTGTCTTCAGTTCGTGCGTGACCGCGTTCACGAACGCATCCTGCTGTTCGTTGCGGCGAATCTCACGCACCAGGAAAATCGTGTTGAGAATCAGGCCGGTGATGATGGCCGCAAAAACCGGCACGCCAAGCACCAACGGGACGACCTGGCGCCAGTTCTGGACGATCCAGGTGATGTTGAGGGCAACCGCCAGCGCGACCAGGCACACGCCGAAGACGACGAAGAACGCGATCGCGCCCTGGCGGCCGGTGGACACCGACATGCGCCCATTGTACTTGGGACCCCTGGACCCCTATGCCGCTTCTTCGATCGCGTCGTCGACCCGCACGCGGTGGACGTCGCTGGCGAGGCCCAGCAGTTCGAGCGCGCGGATGTGGAGGTAGGTGAGGTCGATTTCGTACCACGCCAGGCCGTGCGCGGCTGAGGTCGGGTGGGCGTGGTGGTTGTTGTGCCAGCCTTCGCCGAAGGTCGCGAGCGCGACCCACCAGTTGTTGCGCGAGTCGTCGCGGGTCTGGAAGCGTCGGTTGCCCCAGAGGTGCGTGGCCGAGTTGACGAGCCAGGTCGCGTGCAGGCCCAGCGTCGTGCGGAGGAACACGCCCCAGAGCACCCAGTTCCAGCCGCCCATCGCCCCCAGGACGAGGCCCAGGACGGTCAGAGGCACCCAGTGAAACCTGCTGAGCCACACGTGGAACGGGTCCCGGCTGAGGTCGGGCGCGTACTTCGACATCATCGTGACGTTGTTGTGCTGCGCCTCGCCGAACATGATCCAGCCCATGTGCGCCCAGAAGCCGCCGTGGCGGGGCGTGTGCGGATCCATGTCGGAGTCGGAGTGCTGATGGTGCCGGCGATGGGTCGCCACCCAGAACAGCGCCCCCCCTTCCAGCGCGGTCGTCGCGCAGATGGTGAGGAAATATTCGATGGCCTTCGGCGTCTTGTACGACCGGTGGGTGAGCAGCCGGTGATACGACATGCCGATGCCCCAGGCCAGCGCGATGTAGTAGGTGACCAGCAGGACCACCACGCCCGACCACGTGAAGTCGATGAGGGCCCACACGGCGCCGATGTGGAACAGCGTCATGAAAACGGCCGTGACCCACGAGACGCCGGCATACCGATCGTTCCGGGCGCCGGCCATGCTGCCGGTGCCGCCCGAGCGGCGGAGGGTGTTCGTGGTCGAAACGGTCTTGGTCAGGCTCATGGCATCGGTCTCCAACCGCCCGCGCCATGCGGGGGCTTCCAAGACCTTACAATGCCGGGGGTGTAGTCGACTGTAAGACTTCTGTAAGTCAAGGTGGCCACACCGGAAGACTGGCGTCACCGCGATCCGACGTTCGATCCGCTGCCGGGAGGCCCGATCACGCGTCGCCGACCTCAAGTCCCACCGAGCGCATGAGGGCCAGCGCGTTGCTGGTGCGAACCGGCCCCGGCCGCAGGACGTAGTCGAAGGCGAGCGACCCGTTCTCGAACACATCTGAAAAATGCACGTTGATGGCGGTCTCGTGCAGCGCGTCGGCGATCTCGCCCAGCGCGAGGTCGTGGGTGGTCGTCAGTCCGATCGCGCCCAGTCGCACGAGTCCGCGGAGCAGGCCCTCGGCGCCTTGCCGGCGATCGTGCGAGTTCGTGCCGGACAGCACCTCGTCGAGCAGGAAGATCATCTGTCCGCCCGAGACGCGCGCGAGGTCCACGAGGTGTTTCAGACGGACGATCTCGGCGTAGAACCGCGAGTGGCCGTCCTGCAGCGAGTCGAGCACCCGAATCGACGCGCCAATCGCGAGCGGCGAGAGGCGGCACTCGGTCGCGCGCACCGGCGCGCCCGCCTGTGCCAGCACGATGGTGAGGCCGACGGCGCGCAGAAGCGTGCTCTTGCCCGACATGTTCGAGCCGCTCACCAGCCACAATCGCGGGGCGCCGGCACCCATGGCCACGTCGTTGGCCACGGCCGTGTCCGGCAGCAGGGGATGCGCCAGGCCGCGGGCGGTGATCTGCGCGTCCCCGGCAGGTGCGACGTCCGGAAACACATGGCCCGGATGCTCGGCGCTGAACGCGGCCAGCGCGGATAACGCATCAAACTCGCCGACGGTCTCAAGCCAGCGCGGCACGGCGTGCCCGTGGCGCGCGCGCCAGGCCTCGATCGAAAACGCCAGTTGCGTCGCCCACATCAGCAGGCCGGCCACGGGCGCGAACATCACGTTCCGTCGGGAGGCGAGCAGCGCCACGAGTCGGGCCAGATGGCCGATCGAGGCGGACGCGGTGGTTCCGCCGTCCGTCAGCGCGCGCTGCAGTGCCACGAGCCGGGGGGCCGTCACGCGGATCTGTTCAATCAGGCGACTCAGCCGCACGAGCAGTTCGAGGTCGCGCGCGGGCGAGTCCACCGCGTGAATCACACGCAGCACACGCGGACGCAGCAGCCAGGCGACGATCACCTGCACTATCAACATGGTTTCGGACAGCCCGGCCGGGCCGCCCCACGAGCGCCAGACGATCGCGCCACACAACAGCAGCGGCGTCGACCGGAGCACCAGCTCGGCGAGGCCAGCCGGCATCTCACGCGGCGTCAGCGCCCACGCGCGCAGCGGACCGGCGTGCACCCGCGTGCCCACCCATTCCCCCTCGACCGCCATCTGCTCGCGCAGATCCAGTTGCGGCGCCAGTGCGCGCACCGCGTCCTGCCGCGCGCGGACGTCCTCGGGCGTGGCCGGTGCGCACAACCACCACGCCAGCGTGGCCTTGCCCACCTCGGTGCGGCACGTGGCCAGCAGTTCAAAGAGGCTGCCGTGACCAAAGACGTCGAGGTCATCCACGTAGAGATGGTTGGCAGGGCTGAAGCGTTCCCCTCCGTCACCCCGGCCCGGCCACTCGTGCCGCAGGCGCGTGAGGCCGCGTTCGTAGAAGGCGACCGCCGCGCCGGCGCGGTCGCGCGCCTCCGTGATGCGGGCGTGGACGATCACCAGCGCCACAAACACGCCGGCGATCGCCGCCACCCAACGCCATCCGTCAACGCCCAACAGCCACAACGTGGCAAACCCCAGCAGGGCCACGCTCAGGCGCAGGTAGCTCAAACGCGCATGCCACTGGTCGCGGCGCGCCACCGTGGCCCGGCGCGCGTCACGACGTTCCGTGTAGAGCGTGACGATGTCCGCGGTCGCCGAGGGGGAAGCCACGACCGTAGATTACTCGGGCTCCGCATCGCGAGGGGTGCCCGGCCGGACCAGCCGCACCCAGCCCCGTCAAGTACCGCACGAGGGCCGAACTGAGAGATGATTCCAGACGAACGATTCATCATGCCTTCCGACCCGCTTCGCAGATTTCTCCGCTACGCCTGGATCACGCTGGCCGTCACGCTGCTGGTGATCGTCTGGGGTGGCGTCGTGCGTGCCACCGGTTCCGGCGCCGGGTGTGGCAGCCACTGGCCGCTCTGCAACGGCAACGTGCTTCCGCTCGCGCCCACCGTGGCCACGATGATCGAGTTCGTGCATCGGGTGACCAGCGGGGGCGTGATGTTGCTGGCCGTGGGGCTGGTCGTGCTGGCGCGCCGCACCTTCCCGCGGGGCCACGCCGCGCGCCGTTGGGCCGCCATTTCGCTCGTGTTCATGCTGATCGAGGCCGCCATCGGGGCCGGCATCGTGCTGCTGGAACTGGTGGCCGACAACACCTCGGCGCTGCGCGCGGGGTACGTCGGCGGGCACCTCGTGAACACGCTGCTGCTCGTCGCCGCGATGGTGTCCACGATCTGGTGGGCGCGCCCGCCGGCTCCCGATCGCAGGCCGGCGACCTCGACCCGCGTCTTGTCGGCGTGCCTCCTGGGCATGTTGCTCGTGGCCGCGTCAGGGGCCGTCGTTGCGCTCGGCGACACGCTGTTTCCCCACGCGTCGCTGGCCGAGGGACTGGCGGCCGACTTCGATCCAACCTCGCACTTTCTGATCCGGCTGCGGGTGTGGCATCCGATCTTCGCCGGCGCTCTGGCCGGCGCCCTGTTGTGGCTCGCCTTTCGCAGCCCCGTGTTTCAGGGCGCCGCCCAGGCCACGCCGCGCCGGCTGGTCATCTGGGGTGTCATCGGCCAGACCGCGCTCGGCGTCATCACTCTGCTGCTGCTGGCGCCGCTGTCGCTGCAGATGGCGCACCTGCTCGCGTCCAACCTGCTCTGGATTCCGCTGGTGTGGAGTTGGTGGACCGCGGTGCGAAGAGATGGCTGAGGTGGCTGAGATGGCTGAGGTGGCGAGATTTGCACCGCTGCATCGGCCGGTGCACGACTTCTGCTTCGCGCAGATCGCCGCGGCGACGCGGCGTCCGCTGGTGATCGGCCTGCAGGCCCCGCAGGGCGCGGGCAAGACGACCCTGGTCACGCACTTTCTGAAACAGTTGCCGGCGCGCGGTCTGCGCGGCGCTGGCGTGTCGGTCGATGACTTCTATCTCACGCGTGCGGATCAGGTGCGCCTGGCAGAGGCGCATCCGGGCAATCCGTATCTCGAACACCGGGGATATCCGGGCACGCACGATGTGGCGTCGGGGGAACGGACCCTGCGCGCCCTCAAGGCCCTCCAGGCGGGGGAGACGATGCGCGTGCCGGTGTATGACAAGTCCGCGCACGGGGGGCGGGGGGACCGGGCGCCTGAGGACGCCTGGCGAGAGGTGACCGGGCCGCTGGATGTGGTGGTGATCGAGGGCTGGATGTTCGGCTTTGCACCCGTGGCGGACTCCACCTTGCCCGATCCGCTGCTGGCGGCCCCCAATCGCGCGCTGGCCGACTACACGCGCTGGACGGATCAGGTGGATGTGTGGGTCGTGCTGCGCGCACAGGATCCCGAGTACGTGCTGACGTGGCGCGTGGAGGCGGAAGAGGCGATGAAGGCCTCGGGCACACCCGGCCTCAGCCGCGAGGCCATCACCGACTACGTGCGCCGCTTCCTGCCGGCGTATCGCACCTACGCGCGGCCCGAGCGCCTTCCGGGCTCAGGCCCGAGGCTCACGTTGACGCTTGATTTGGACAGAAACCCGCTTGACGTGGCGAAGTGACTGAGATGGCTGAACTGGCTGAGGTGTCGTGCTTTCCACCTCAGCCATCTTTGCCACCTCAGCCATCTACTTGCCTCTGGCCTTGCGAATCGCCGCGGTCGTGTTCGTGGCGCGCATCTCGACGATCTCCTTGCCCAACGCGATGGCCTTGTCCTTGTCGGCAATCGACACCCCGTCGATCGTGGCCTTGCCCGCCTTGACGCGGGCCGCCCATCGCACGGACTGCGGGTCGGTCACCATCATGTTCATCGTGATGCCCGGGTCATCGTGCAGGCCGTCGCTCGGCTGGCCCTCTTTTGTGACCCCAAGCTCCCTGAGGAGCGCCGAAACGGTGGTGTACGCGTAGTGCTCGGGAATGTGCGCGACGACCGGTGTGCCCTTCCACTCCGTGGTGTACTGCTCCGCCACGGCGCGCAGGCCACGTGTGTTGCCGCCGCTGTCACCGATGAGCATGATGTGCTCGAAGCCGTGCTGCTTCATGCTCAGCACGATGTCGCTGAGGAGCGCGTTGAACGTTTCCTCTCGCAGGCTGATGGTGCCGACCGTCGTCATATGACCGGTCTTCGGGTCGAGGCCGCCTTCGGGCACAAACGGCACGATGGGCGCGCACAGGGCGTCCCCGAGCTTGCGCGCGATCGCGTCGCAGTTGGCGCGCAGCACGTAGTTGTGTTTGCCGAGCGCCAGCCAGGGGCCGTTCGGTTCCACCCCACCCGTGGCAATGATGACCGTCGTCTTGCCGGCCTTCATCGCGTCGCGAACGTCCATCCACGTCATCTCTTCGAGCCACACGGTGTCGGGCGCCGGCAACGGATTCGGCGTGTCCGGACAGTTGTAGGGGTTGTTGGCGCACTGGCCGCCGCCGGCCGACGGCGGACCTGCGGGCCGGCCCTGGCGCCCCCCGGCTTGTGGGGTCTGTTGGGCGGGCGGTGGTGTCTGCTGCGCGAGCAGCGCACCGGCACTGACCATGGCCGCGCCGGCGAGCATCAGGGACAAAAACGGGGGCTTCCGATGTCGCATCATCTCAGGGCTCCTCACGATTCACGGGTTCACGGCGGAAGTCGGGACGTACGCAATGCAGTCGATCTCGATGCGCAGGCCGGCGCCGGGCAAGGCCGCCGCCTGAATGGTCGTGCGCGCGGGTCGATGGTCGCCAAAGACACGCGCATAGACGGCGTTCATGGCCTGGAAATCGTCCATGTCGAGCAGGAAGACACCGCACCGCAGCACATGCGGAAGGTCAGAGCCGGCCGCGTGCAGGATCGCCTGCAGGTTCTTGAGGCACTGCTCGGTCTGGGCCGTGGCATCCGGGCCGGCGAGCGTGCCGGTGGCCGGGTCGGTCGCCCCCTGGCCCGAGACAAACACCAGGCGCTCGAACCCCATCCCCGGGGAATAGGGGCCGATCGGCGCCGGCAGGTCCGGGGCATGGACGAGACGATGGTCGCGCATGGTCGCGCCATTCTAATTCGAAGTCCCTGTCAGCGCCGAGCGAGTGTGCCCTTGCGTGACACGCACTTGGCGTGAGA
>JBCKZS010000040.1:0-26763 GCA_038918905.1 Vicinamibacterales bacterium | reverse complement strand
GGAGGCCGGGTCTAAAGACCCGGCGGGTACTTCAGGCCGGTTCAAGCGCCGCGTAGCGGGCCAGCAGCTTCTTGGTGCCGACCGTGCTGAATTTCACGGTCACCCGCATGTCATCGCCCTCGTCGTCGACCGCCACGACCGTGCCGACGCCGAACTGCTTGTGGCGAACGCGCCGGCCAACCTTCAGGCCAGTGGGCGTGGACTGGTCCTCCTGCTCGTAGGCCGTGAAGGGCGTCGCGGTGGACTCCTTGGATTTCTGCTGTCCGTATCGGCGGGCGTAGGGGTTCCGGGTTTCGTAGCGCGTTGAATTCCAGCTCGGGGCCGCGACGGGTTCGATCCGCTGGATGAGCCCGGCCGGAATTTCATCGAGGAAGCGGGACGGTTCGGTGGACTGGTAGTCGCCAAAGACCCGCCGTCGGGCCGCGCTCGTCAGGATCAAACGCTCGCGCGCCCGCGTCAGGCCGACGTAACACAGCCGGCGCTCTTCTTCGACCTCGTCTTCGTCCTCTAGGGCCCGTGAATGCGGGAACAACCCCTCTTCCATGCCGGCAACGATGACGACCGGGAACTCCAGGCCTTTCGCGGCGTGCAGGGTCATCATCCAGACACGCGCGTCGTTGGACCCCTGCGCTTCGTCAGCCTCGGACAGCAGGGACAGGCGATCGACGAATCCACCAAGCGACGCATCGGCCTCGCGTGTTTCGTACTCGCGCGCCGCGGAGACCAACTCCATCAGGTTCTCAATGCGGCCTTCGGCGTCTTCGCTGCGTTCGTCTCTCAGGTCCTTGAGGAAACCCGACCGATCCATCACCAGGCCAAGCGCGACCGAGACACTGACGCCCGCGCACTCGGTGGTCAGGTTGACGATGAGGTCGCGAAAACCCCTGAGTGCCACGACGGCCCGCTGGGGGACCTGGCGCTTCTCGATGCCAACAACCAGCCGCGCCCACAAAGAGCGGGATGACGAGGTGGGCTGAAGACCGGCGGCAAACAGCGGCGCATGCGAGTGGTCCGCGTCATCAAGACTCACCGCCTCCAGCGCCTCGATGACGGTCTTGCCGACACCCCGTGCGGGCACGTTCACCACGCGTCTGAAACTGACGTCGTCGTGCGGGTTCATCACGAGACGGAGGTAGGCGAGCAGGTCTTTGATTTCCTTGCGCTCGTAAAAGCGCACACCGCCGATGATCTTGTAGGGGATTCCTTCACGCATCAGCGCGTCTTCAATCGCGCGCGACTGGGCGTTCGTGCGATACAGGACCGCCACGGTCGGGTGGGCGTCGGCCATGCGTGTTTCGCGAATCGCCCGCGTGATGTAATCCGCTTCCTCGATTTCGTCGTTGGCGCGCACGTAGACAATCAGGTCGCCGCCCTGTTTGTCGGTCCAGAGCTTCTTGTCCTTGCGATTCCTGTTGCGGCTGATCACCGCCGACGCGGCGTCGAGAATCACCTGCGTTGATCGATAATTCTGTTCGAGCTTGACGATGGTGGCTTCGGGGAAATCGTGTTCAAAGTCCAGGATGTTGCGCAGGTCGGCGCCGCGCCACTTGTAGATCGACTGGTCCGGGTCACCGACCACGCACAGGTTCCGGTGGTGGTCGGCCAGCCTGCGGATGAGGAGGTACTGCGGTCGATTCGTGTCCTGGTACTCGTCGATCAGGATGTAGCGGAATTTGCGCGCATAGAACTCGCGCACCCGCTCGCTGGTTTCGACCAGGTCAACGGTCTTGAGCAGCAGGTCGTCAAAATCCAGGGCGCCGGCGTCGTTCAGCACCCGGAGGTACGTTTCGTAGACCTTTGACACCTGCTCGTCGCGCAGGCTCCAGCCGCTCGACTTCAGGTCGGCGGGCGTTTCGAGGCGATTCTTTGCCTGGCTGATGCGCGAGAGGACGGCGCGTGGCGTCAGCATCTTGTCGTCGATGTCGGCCGCGCGCAGGGCCTGTTTTACCACCGCCAATTGGTCGGACGAGTCGTAAATGACAAAGTCGCGCGTCAGGCCAATCGCCGGGGCCTCGCGGCGAAGCAACCGAGCGCAGAGCGAGTGAAACGTCGACAACCACATCTGCCGGCAGTCGTTGCCCAGCAGTTCCTCCACACGATGCCGCATCTCTTCGGCGGCCTTGTTCGTGAACGTGACACCAAGCACTTCATCGGGGGCCGCGTGACCGTTGGCCACCAGGTGCGCCATGCGAACGGTGATGACGCGTGTTTTGCCCGAACCCGCGCCGGCCAGAATCAGGAGAGCGCCCTGGGTGTGCAGCACGGCATCGCGTTGAGAGGGATTCAGTGAAGCAAGTACGTTCATCCGGAGCGCCTGAGGATATCACCCGCGTATAAGCAACCCCTATGCCGTCATTACGCGAATCGCCCCGCTGATAGCATCGTGGGACGACATGGCCGGTACACTTTTCGACAAAGTCTGGGACGCACACCATGTGCGCACGCTGCCGAACGGGCAGACGCAGCTCTACGTGGGATTGCACCTTATGCACGAGGTGACCAGCCCGCAGGCCTTCGACATGCTGCACGCGCGGGGCTGGACCGTCCGCGCGCCACACAGGACGTTTGCGACGCTCGACCACATCGTGCCGACTCAGGCGCAGCAGCGCCCCTTTGCGGACCAGATGGCTGAGGCGATGACGGCCGCCCTTGAGCGCAATTGTCGTCGCCACGGCATTCCCCTCTTTGGCCTCGACAGCGGCCTGCAGGGCATCGTCCATGTCGTGGGTCCGGAGCTGGGTCTGACGCAACCCGGCATGACGATCGCCTGCGGCGACAGTCACACCTCGACTCATGGGGCGTTCGGGGCGCTGGCGTTTGGGATCGGCACCTCACAGGTCCGTGACGTGCTGGCCTCGCAGAGTGTGGCTCTGTCCCGGTTGTTGGTCCGCCGGATCGACGTCCAGGGCCGGCTGCTCCAGGGCGTCACGGCAAAAGACGTGATTCTCTCCATCATTCGCCAGCTTGGTGTGCAGGGTGGCGCCGGGTTCGCGTACGAATACGGCGGTACGGTGCTGGACGCCATGTCGATGGACGAGCGCATGACGATCTGCAACATGTCGATCGAGGGAGGCGCGCGCATCGGGTACGTGAATCCTGACGACACGACGGTTGAGTTCCTCAGAGGCCGGCGCTTTGCGCCATCTGGGGAAAGAGAGTTCGATGAGGCGGCCGAGCGCTGGCGGCGTCTGGCGTCCGACGCCGGCGCGCGCTACGACGACCGCGTGGGGATTCAGGGCGAGGCGATTGCGCCGACCGTGACGTGGGGCATCCATCCCGGGCAGTCGATTGCCATCGACGAACGGTTACCCGACCCCGCAGCGGTGAGCGCGGGCGAGCGGGCGGGGATTGAGGACGCCCTGACGTTTATGAAGTTCACGCCTGGGATGCCACTGACTGGAACACGCGTGCACGTCGCGTTCATCGGATCGTGCACCAATGGGCGGCTTTCCGACTTGCGCGAGGCGGCATCGGTCGTCAGAGGGCAGCACGTCGCGTCCCACGTGCGCGCGCTGGTAGTACCCGGGTCGCAGCAGGTGCGCGCGGCCGCCGAGGCGGAAGGGCTGCACGAGATCTTCCTGGAGGCCGGATTCGAGTGGCGTGGCGCCGGGTGCTCGATGTGCCTGGCGATGAACAACGACCGGCTGGTGGGCGACGAACTGTGCGCCTCGTCTTCCAACCGCAACTTCAAGGGCCGACAGGGCAGCCCGACCGGTCGAACGCTGCTGATGAGCCCCGCGATGGTGGCCGCAGCGGCCGTTGCTGGTGAGGTCGTGGACATTCGGACGGTCGCGCAGGGGACGCCGACGGGAGCCGCCCGATGAAAATCGAAACTGTAACGGGACGGATGGTGGTGGTCCGTGGGGCCGACATCGACACAGACCGCATCATGCCCGCCCGGTTCCTGAAGGTGATTTCGTTCGAAGGCCTTGAGGCCCATCTGTTTGCCGACGATCGTGTGGAAGCGCGCGGGCAAGGCGGGGTGCATCCGTTCGATCGGCCGGACGCCGCCGGCGCATCGATCCTGATCGCCGGACCGAACTTCGGCTGCGGATCGTCACGGGAACATGCCCCTCAGGCCCTGCGCCGTTGGGGCATCGGGGCGATTGTGGCCGCCTCGTTCGCCGAGATCTTCGCCGGGAACGCGACGGCGATCGGCCTGGTCTGTGCCACGGTGTCCGCGGAGGATCTCGACGCACTGATGGCTCACGCCGAGCGCGACCCGCCACTCCAAGTGACGGTGGATCTCGCGCAACTTGTCGTCCGATCGGGACCCGAGTGGCAGATGTCGATTGGAATGCCTTCAGCCACGCGGCACGCGTTGACTTCCGGCGAATGGGACGCGACAGAACTGCTGCTGGCTGACTACGACGAGGTCTCGCGCGTGGAGGCCCGGCTGCCGTATTTGCGGGCGACGTCCAGAAACGCCTGAGCCGCGTGCGACAGTTCCCCATCTCGCCGATGGACAAATCTCAGCGGGCGGGGAGAGCGCAGCTCGGGCACCCGCACCTCAACCAGTTGTCCGCGCGCGACCTCCGCCAGCGCACATCGTCTCGGTAAGAGCGCCACGCCAAGACCCATTTCGACAGCGCGCTTGATGCCATCCAGACTTGGCAGCGACAGGCAGATGTTCAACGGCGCATGGCGTTTCTCGTAGAGACGCAACACGCGATCACGCGCCGGCGACGGGTCGTTGTGGGCAATCACCGCCTGCCGCCCCATCTCTTCCATCGTGACGTGCTTCTTCTTCGCCAGCGCGTGCTCGGGATGGACCAGCAGCACGAGCTCGTCGGTGCCGAGTGGCAGCGACAGCAGTTCGCGATCGGGCGGCACAAACGTCAACACGCCGAAGTCCACCGTCCGCAGCAGCACTTCCTGCGCCATCTGCCGCGAATGCACACGCCGCACATCGACCAGGATCGTTGGATGGACCTTGTGAAACTCGGTGACGAGGGGCAACAACGTGTGCACGCCGGCCTCGTTCGCGCCGATGACAACCCGGCCCTTCTTGACGTCGCGGAGCTCCGCCACCGCCGTGGCGGCCTCCCCCACCAGGCGGAGAGCCCGCTGGGCGTAGTCCAGCAGCAACTCGCCGGCATCGGTCAGGGTGCCGTCCCGCAGCGACCGGTCGATCAACCGTTCGCCGCAGGCGTCCTCCAGGCGCCGGATCGCCTGGCTGACAGCCGGCTGCGTACGCCGGAGCGTGCGCGCGGCGCGAGAGAAGCTCCGCTCGTGGGCGACGGCGGCGAATACACGGAGATCTTCAAGGGTCATGGCGTCCGTTCGTTGAGAAGTTGATAAGCAGTTGATAAGCAGATTCAATATTAACCTAAATATCATAACTTTGACTTCACCCCCTGGGGCCGCGCACACTGGCGGGCATGGCAGACTCACGGCTCATTATTTTTGACACCACGCTGCGTGACGGCGAACAGGCCCCCGGGTTTTCGCTCAGGATTGAGGAAAAAGTGCGGCTGGCGCGCCAATTGGAGCGCCTGGGCGTTGACGTCATCGAAGCGGGGTTCCCGATCGCATCAGAGGCGGACGCGGAGGCCGTGCGGAAGGTGGCCCTGACCCTGGAAACGCCGGTGGTGGCCGCCCTGGCCCGTTGTGCGGCTGGCGACATCGACCGGGCGGCCTGGGCGATCGCGCCCGCCAGGCGCGGCCGCATTCACACGTTCATCGCGACGTCCGACCTGCACCTGTCCCGGAAGCTCAATCTCAGCCGGGATCAGGGTCTTGAGGCTGCGGTGGCGGCTGTGACCCGCGCGCGGTCGTACACAGACGACGTGGAGTTTTCGGCGGAAGATGCGACCCGAAGCGACCCCGACTTCCTCTGCCGCGTGATCGAAGCCGTGATCGCGGCCGGCGCGACCACCATCAACCTGCCCGACACGGTCGGGTACAGCATGCCCGACGAGATTGCCGCCTTCTTCACAAGCGTGTTGGAACGGGTGCCCACCGCGCACCGCGCCGTGTTCAGCGCGCACTGTCACGACGACCTCGGGCTGGCCGTGGCCAACACGCTGGCCGCGATTGGCGCCGGCGTGCGCCAGGTGGAGTGCACGATCAACGGCATCGGAGAACGCGCCGGCAATGCGTCGCTTGAAGAGATCGTGATGGCCACCCGCGTGCGCGGCGACCGGCTGCCCGTGGAGACACGCGTCGATACGCGACAGCTCTTCCCCACAAGCCGCCTGCTGACCGAGCTCACGGGTGAACCCGTGCAGGCCAACAAGGCGATCGTGGGACGCAATGCGTTTGCCCACGAGGCGGGAATTCACCAGGACGGCATGCTGAAAGATCGCCGCTGCTACGAAATCATGCGACCAGAAGACGTCGGCGTGCCACGGACCACCCTGGTGCTGGGCAAACATTCAGGCCGGCATGCGGTGGCGCGGCGGTGCGAACAATTGGGGTTCGCCATGAATCGGCAGACCGTCGACGATGTGTACCGGCGGATGGTGGCGCTGGCCGACGCACAGAAGCACGTGAGTGACGAGGAACTGGCCGAGATCGCCGCTGACGTGCTGGGTGTGCCGGCCCCTCCCCGTGCGGCCGACCTCGCGACGCAGGACGCCGGGTACGGATTCGGCGTGTAAACGCGGGCCCTCTGACCCGGGCGAGGCGGGCCTCGCCCCTACTCGACCGTCACGCTCTTCGCGAGGTTCCTGGGTTGGTCAACGTCGCAACCCCGCCGGACCGCGATGTGGTACGCCAGCAGTTGCAGCGGCACGGTCAACAACACCGGCATCAGCAGCGGGTCGGCGTCCGGCACCGTCAAGACGACGTCGGTGGAGGGATCCAGGATCTCGTCAAAGGCGTGCGCGTGTGACTGGTTCGTCAACACGATCACCTGACCGCCGCGGGCTTTGGCTTCCTGAATGTTGCCGATCATCTTCTCGAGCACGTGGTCGTCGGGCGCGAGGGCCACAACGGGCAGGTCTTCATCGATGAGCGCGATCGGGCCGTGTTTCATCTCTCCCGCGGGATACCCTTCGGCGTGGATGTACGAAATCTCCTTCAACTTCAACGCGCCCTCAAGCGCAATCGGATAATTGATGCCGCGACCGAGATACAGGAAATCACGATGCTGCGAAAGCCGTCTGGCCAGCGCCTCGATGACGGCGTCCGTCTTCAGTGTCTCTTCAATCTGCACCGGCAGGTGTTCGAGGCCGCGCAACAGCTCCACCGCCCTCCGGTCATCCAACACGCCGCGCACCTGGGCCAGGTGAATGGCCAGCAACTGCAGCGCAACCAACTGCGCGGTGAACGCCTTGGTTGAGGCCACGCCTATTTCCGGTCCCGCGTGTGTGTAGACCGTGCCGTCGGCCTCGCGCGTGGCCATGCTGCCGACGACGTTGCAGATGGCCATGCTGCGCGCGCCCTTCTGTTTGGCTTCGCGCAGCGCGGCCAGCGTGTCCGCGGTTTCGCCCGACTGTGTGATCACAAGCGCCAGGGTCCTGTTGTCGACGATGGGATCCCGGTAGCGATATTCGGATCCGTAGTCCACTTCCACCTGAATTCTGGCGAGTGCTTCGATCAGGAACTTGCCCACCAACGCCGAATGCCACGACGTGCCACAGGCGAGGATGACGACGCGGTCGATGGCGCGCAGGGCGTTGGCATCCAGCTTCATCTCATTGAGAAACACCCGGCCCGACTCCACTGACGCCCGGCCCAGCACGGTTTCTCGCACGGCCCACGGTTGCTCGTAAATCTCCTTCAGCATGAAGTGTTTGTAGCCGGCCTTTTCGGCCATCACCGGATCCCAACTGATCGTCTGGGCCTCTCGCACGACCGGGGTGCCCGCAAAGTCCGAAAACGCCGCGCCGGCTTCGGTGACCACCACCATCTGCCGATCGTCGAGGAACACCATCTGGCGGGTGTGACTGAGAATCGCCGCCACGTCAGACGCGACAAAACACTCGCCCTGTCCCAGGCCCACAACGACCGGCGGGCCGTTTCTGGCCGCGACGATAGTGTTGGGATCGTCGGCCGAGATCAGCACCAGCGCGAATAGTCCGCGCAGGCGGGTCAACGCCCTCCGCACCGCCGCCGCCAGGCCATCGTCGCGCCACTCTTTCTCGACGAGGTGGGCCACGACCTCCGTGTCGGTTTCCGTGACGAACCGATGGCCCTCGGCGATGAGTTCGCGTTTGAGCTCGAGGTAGTTTTCGATGATGCCGTTGTGCACCACGACAATGCGGCCCTTGCAGTCGCGGTGCGGATGCGCATTCTCTTCGGTGGGCCGTCCGTGTGTGGCCCACCGGGTGTGACCGATGCCGTAATCGCCGGCAATTGGGTGAGTCGCAATGACGTCTTCGAGCTTGGAGAGCTTTCCGGCGCTGCGACGGATGTCCAGCTCGCCGTCACGCACCACGGCCACGCCGGCCGAGTCGTACCCGCGGTACTCCAGCTTGCGCAGGCCTTCGATCAGCACGGGGAGCAGAGGTTGGGGTCCAACGTAGCCGACGATGCCGCACATGGTTACTTGATCCCCTTGGCCGCGGCCCTGGCGGCTTTGCGTTTCTCGGCCCAGCCTGGTTTCACGACCTGTCGACCGCGGGCGACGGCGAGCGAGCCGGCTGGCACATCGCTGGTGATGGACGACCCCGCCCCGACGTACGCGTCACGGCCGATCGTCACCGGGGCGATCAGTTGGGAATCGCTGCCGATGAACACGCCGTCTTCGATCGTGGTCGTGTGCTTCTTCTCGCCATCGTAGTTGCAGGTGATCGTGCCCGCGCCAATATTGACGCGTTCGCCAATCACCGCATCGCCCAGGTAGGCGAGGTGGTTCGCCTTCGACCCGCGGCCCAGCGTGGTCTTCTTGAGCTCGACGAAGTTGCCAATGCGCGCAGACGGACCCACAACAGAGTGAGACCGGATGTGGGCCATTGGGCCGATCGCGGCTCCCGAGGCGACAGACGAGTCCATGATGACGCTGTAGTCCAGCACCACCACCTCATCGTCCACCGTCGCATTGGTGAGACGGCAGCCGGCGTGAATGCGGCAGCGCTCGCCGATGGCCGTCTGGCCCTCAAGGCGGACGCCCGGGCCGATGATCGTGTCTGCGCCCACGGTCACATCGGCATCGACGTAGGTCGTGGACGGGTCTTCGAGCGTGACGCCGGCGACCATGAGCGACCGGTTCTTCCGCTGGCGCACGACGGCCGACAGGTCAGCCAGGTCCAACCGGCTGTTGACGCCGCGCAGTTCGCCGGCGCGGTCGAGACACAACGTCTCAACCTTCAGGTTCTGCTGCCGGTACATCGAGACCAGGTCTGTGAGGTAGTACTCGCCCTGCGCGTTGTTGGCCGCGAGTTTGTGGAGCTCGTCGAACAGCGGTTTGAGAGCCAGTGCGTAGATGCCGCTGTTGACCTCGTGAATGGCACGGTGCCCGGCAGATGCATCCCGTTCTTCGACGATGCGGGTGATAGCACCCGCATCGTCGCGGACAATGCGGCCGTAGCCGTACGGGTCGTCGAGTGCTGCCGTCAGCACCGTGGCCACCGCCCGGGCCGTCCGATGGGTCTCCACGAGGCGCGCCAGCGTGCCCGATTCAAGAAGCGGCACGTCGGCATAGAGCAGCAGCACGGTGCCCTTGAGGCCCTTGAGCACCGGCTCGGCCTGCAGCAGCGCGTGGCCCGTGCCGAGTTGTGGCGACTGCACGACGTACTGCAGGTTGGTTCGGGCCGATAGCGCGTGCTTGACCTCGTCGACGCCGTGACCGACGACAAGGACCGTGGAGGTCACCGGAAGCTGGTCAACCGTGCGCAGCACATGTTCGATGAGGGGGCGGCCGGCGAGGTGGTGCAGCACCTTCGGCGTCGCAGACTTCATGCGGGTGCCCTTGCCGGCGGCGAGAATGACAACGTGGAGGTCGTTCATGCTGACTGACTATCCTGCGCCCGTTTGGCGCGAATTCGGCCCTTCTTGACGAGTTTCCCGGCTTTGGTCTCCGGAATCCCGAAGCGGGCCGCGACCATTGTGAGGACAGATTCTTCAGGCAAGCCTGTTGATTCTGCTATCTGACCAAACAACAGCGCGACACAGGCATCGTCTGGCTCTTCCACCCTGGCTGATGGGTGCGGTCCGACGACCACGGCGAACTCTCCGCGCTCAATCAGATGCCCTTTGTTACCCCATATGACCAATTCTTCATTTATTTTGGTCAATTCCCGGCAAACAATAATTGGTCGTATGCCTGCCAATTTAAACAATTCCTGAATAGTTCGGCTGATCCGGTGGGGGGCTTCATAAAACACGATGGTTTTTGGCTCGTTGGTAAGCGATTCGAACCATTCAACTCTGCGCTGCCCAGACGCCGGCGGGAAGCCGAGGAACACGAACTGGTCGGCAGAGAGGCCCGAGATGGACAGGGCCGTGGTGATCGCACTGGCGCCTGGGATTGGAACGACCCGAATGCCGGCCGCATGGGCGGCGCCCACGAGAGTCTGGCCCGGGTCGGCGATGGTTGGGGTGCCGGCATCCGAGACCAGGGCAATGTCTTCGCCGCCCTGAAGTCGGGCGATGAGCCGGCCGGTTTCGCGTGACTCGTTGTGTTCCCGCAAGCTGACCACCGGCTTCTGAATCGCGTAGTGTGCGAGGAGTTTGGCCGTCCGCCGTGTGTCTTCGGCGGCGATGAGGTGTACCTCTTTGAGTGTCCGGACACCCCGGAAGGTGAAATCCTCGAGGTTGCCGATCGGGGTGGCGACGACAAAAAGGGTGCCGGGCATGAGCCTCGACGCCAAGTGTACCTATAATCAGGGGTTGTCGGCACCGGCGGGGACGAGAACGCCAGTGGTTCGGTGAATTGAGTAGACCAGATGCCTCTCTACGAGTATCAATGCGACGCCTGCGGCGGACGATTCGAGCGGATCGTGAAGTTCTCTGACCCACCCCTTGACGAGCCCTGCGCGTCGTGCGGCGGCCACGTGACGAAGCTGATGTCATCGCCGGCCATCCAGTTCAAGGGCTCGGGCTGGTACGTCAACGATTACGCCAAGTCCGGGAAGTCTGAAAAGCCTGGCGAGTCTGGCGAGTCCAGGTCGTCATCAGAAAAGTCGGAGAAGGCGGAGTCGAGCTCAGAGGGCAAGGAATCGAAGGACACGAAGAAAGAGACGTCTTCCGACAACAAGAGCGAAACACCCAAGCCTGCTGCGCATTCCGCGGCAAAGACCGACAAGTCGTAGGGCGCCGTCCTTACGCCGTCCTTAGGAGGCCGGGTCTTCAGACTACTTTGTCAGATCGCCGGGATCTCCCCGTGCGCCGCGCGTTTGTTCCTGCAACGGACCGACTTCGTGAAAACCCTCAAAAACACTGCCAAATTCGGTCATTTACGCCGAAGGCTGCATCGTCAACCTGACAAAGTAGTGAACAAGAGCGTGCCCTGAGCGAGCGGACCGAGTCGACGGGTGTATACTCCGGCCCTCGTCCCTCAAACTCAGGAGACCCCCAATGCGTATTCGATCCGTCGTCGTCGCCGCCGTCGCTCTCGTTTGTGCCGTCGCGTTTGCTCAGAACGCATTCGCCCAGGACCCGGTCGGCGTCTGGAACATGAACCCCGCGAAATCAACGTTCTCGGGCGCCGCTCCCAAGAGCTCCACGGTTACCATCACGGCCGCGAGCGTGGGTTCGTTCAAATCGGTCATCGACACCGTACCCGCCACAGGCGCCGCGATCCACTTCGAAGTCACCTACATGTTCGACGGCAAGGACCATCCTGTAGCAGGCAATCCCAACGCCGACACCCAGTCGTACACCAAGGGCGCCGACGCGAACCACTGGACCGTGGTCGGCAAGAAGGGCGGCAAGGTGACGGTCACGACGCAGGTCGCGATGGCGGCCGACGGCAAGTCGCGCACATCGACACAAACGGGCATCGATGCGCTGGGCAACAAAGTCAACAACATGATCTGGTACGACAAGCAGTAAGAATGTGGATGAGCGCCAGGGACTGACGTGAAGAGCATGACTTACGGTGCCAAGACGACAGCCCTGGCGCTTGCCTGTGTTGGGCATGCCGACACCTCGTGATGTGCGCTGAGTCAGAGCATGCAGAGCGTTTTTAGCGGAGCGACGCGGCGGCGAGACGCTCCGAAGAGGGGCGAGATGTTGTTCGCCGCGGCGGTGCGCTAAAAACGTGTTGGACGAAACCGCTGCCCGGGCGTTCGTTGACCGTGAAACGACGTGCGCCAATCTTGCGCGCGATGAAAGCGCCCTCGAAAGTCGGCTCTACCGCGCGGTGCACGAGCTGCGCCGCGTGCAGGACACCCGCGCCGGCCGGCCAGTCGTTCCGCCCCTGGCCATCGACGTGACCGTGACCGGCGACGCTGGCCCCGAGCTGCGAAACGAACCCACGGCCGCGGCAGTGCTCGACGTGTGACGCCAGCGATGCGAACGATTGCGGTTACGAATCAGAACCACTACTTTGTCAGATCCGTAGGGGGACCATTTGGCGACCGCGCTGCAGCCAGGTCCAGTCGCGATCGCGGGTGATGAACAGCACCCCGGTGAAGATCTCCTGCGCGATGGCGCGGACTGGCGGGAAGGTGAGGCGTGGCCCGGTGGACGATCGCCGGCGCTCGGGTTGGAGAACGCCAGACGCGACGGCGCTCAAGGCGACCTGATGAGGCCAGCCGGGAGACCGGCGGCCTTCGCAATGGTCGAGCCCCCTCTCGGTCTTCAGGTCTTGATCCGGCTGCTCGATCGCCCAGCGTTGATGGATCACCCGGGCCAGCCGGACGATCGACGTCTCGGGGGGCAGATGGCTGAAAGAGTCGCGATGCGGCGTCACCGCCCCCACGGCGCGTTCGGCGATCAGCCAGATCTCCGGCAGAGACCACTCGGCGCCGACCAACCAGCCACGCCCGCCGGTCCACAACGCCGCCGTCACGGCCACCTGACAGTGGGCCACCTTCTTCAAGGTGCTCACGTACTGCTTCGCGACGCCGACCGAGTGGTGGCCTTGTGTGAGAAAGGGCGTGTCGTCGAGGATCAACACGCCGTGGTGATCGGGCACGACCGCCAACAGCCGGCGCCAGACGGCCAGAGGGTCCCACGGCGCATGGGTCATGAAGGGGTGAAAGGCTTGATAGGACCGCGGCTCGGTCACGCGCGCCAGCATCGCCTGCATCGCCTTGCGGGGGCTGTCGCCCAGCCACCCATCGATGTACTCGCGCAAGGCGACGCGCTGCGCGCGATGCCCGAAACAGGGCGTGAACTGATCCAGCCAGTCGGTCAGTCGCGTCAGCAACGCCCAGCCACGCGGATGTCGCACCACGCAGCAGCCTCCCGATTTTCGCCCCCGAGTACCACCTCCCCATGGCTCAGATCGCGTGACGGCCCCGTCCCAGCGGATCTGACAAAGTAGTGTTCAGACCCGGCGTACTATCGAGACAACGTCGTCTTCAGGAACTCTGTGAACGGACCGGCGAGGTCGGGCCGGCGCAGCGCGAAGTACACGACCGCCTTCAGGAAGCCGAGCTTGTTCCCCGTGTCGTGCCGCACACCCACGACTTCGCAGGCATAAATGGGCCGCGTCTGCAGCAGGCGCTTGAGCCCGTTCGTCAACTGAATCTCACCCATGCGATCGCCACGCGTGGCTTCAAGGGCGTCGAAGATGTCGGGCGTCAGGATGTAGCGGCCAATGATCGCCAGGTCGGACGGCGCCTGGTCGCGCGGCGGCTTTTCGACAAGATCGGTGACGCGGTACACCCCTGGCCTCACCGTTTCGTACGCGATGACGCCGTAGGCTGACACGTCTTCGGGCGGCACCCGCTCCACGAGGATGACGGGGTCTTTGACCTCGTCGAACACATCGATCATCTGGCGCAGTGCGGGCGGCGTCGCATCAATCACATCGTCAGCCAGAATCACGGCGAACGGTTCGTCTCCGACAAGCGGACGTGTGACCAGCACGGCGTGTCCCAATCCGAGGGGCTCGCCCTGACGGACGTACGACACGTTCATCATCGCTGAGACCTTGCGGATCTCTTCGATCAAGTCGGCCTTGCCCCGCGCCTCGAGAAACGTCTCAAGCTCAATCGACACATCGAAGTGGTCCTCGATGGCGTTTTTGCCGCGGCCGGTGACGATGATGATGTTTTCGACGCCGGAGGCGACCGCTTCCTCGACCCCGTACTGAATGATCGGTTTGTCCACCAGCGGCAGCATTTCCTTCGGTTGCGCCTTGGTCGCCGGAAGGAACCTGGTGCCGAGTCCGGCGGCGGGAAACACGGCTTTGCGCACGGTCATCGTCATTCCCCGCATCGTATCGCACCCCCGGGGTCCACATGGAGGTTTGGAGGGCTGGAGCAGGGGAACCCACCCGGGCCCGGCCGACAGGCGGTATAGCATGAACGCATGCTTGACCCCGTCTTTGTCCGCGACAACCCGGCGCTCGTGGAAGCCCGGCTTCGGAGCCGGGGGATGGATCCTACCGACGACCTGTCGGCGCTGGCCGCGCTGGAGGCCGGGCGCCGGCGTCTGCTGCCCGAGGTTGAGGGGCTCAAGCGCGATCAGAATGCCGCCGGGGAAGCGGTGGCCCGGGCGAAGAAAGCCGGTGAGGATCCCAGTGCGGTCTTCGTGGAGAACAAAGCCCGTGGCGGACAGATCAAGGCCCTCGAAGCGCAGATCGAGACCATTGAAGAGCAGCGCACCGCGCTGTTGATGACGCTGCCGAACCTTCCGCACGAGAGTGTTCCGGTTGGGACCTCCGCCGCGGACAATGTGGAAGTGCGGCGGTGGGGCGCGCCGGGGACGTTTTCGTTCACGCCGAAGCCACACTGGGATCTTGGCCCGGCGTTGGGGATCCTTGATTTCGAGCGCGCGACGCGAATGTCAGGCGCGCGGTTCTCGGTGTTGACGGGCGCCGGCGCGCAGCTTTCCCGCGCGCTGATCAACTTCATGCTGGAGCTGCACACCAGCGAGCACGGCTACCGCGAGGTGGAACCGCCGTTCCTGGTCAACCGCACGGCTTTGACGGGCACTGGCAATCTGCCGAAGTTCGAGCAGGACCTGTTCAAGATTGCCGGGGACTGGGATTTATATCTGATTCCCACCGCAGAGGTCCCGCTCACGAATTTGCACCGCGAGGAGATCCTGGACGGCCGAACGCTGCCGATCAAGTACACCGCCTCCACGCCGTGTTTCCGCAGCGAGGCCGGTTCGTACGGCGCAGACGTCCGCGGCCTGATCAGGCAGCACCAGTTCGACAAGGTCGAGTTGGTGACGTTCACCACGCCCGAGCAGTCACACGACGAGCTGGAACAACTGACGCGCAACGCCGAGACGGTGCTCGAGCGTCTGGGACTGCCGTATCGCCGGATGTTGCTCTGCACGGGCGACATGGGATTTGCGTCGGCGAAAACGTACGACATCGAGGTGTGGCTTCCGAGCCAGAACGCGTATCGCGAGATCTCGTCGTGTTCCAACACGGAGAGTTTCCAGGCGCGGCGCGCGCAGATCCGGTTCCGTCCCGATGGCATCGGTAAAGTGCAGCACGTCCACACGCTGAACGGCTCGGGCCTGGCGGTGGGCCGGACCCTTATCGCCATTCTGGAAAACTACCAGCAGGCGGATGGCTCGGTGGTGATTCCCGACGCCCTGCGCCCGTTCATGCGCGGCCTTGAAGTCATCACGTCCGAATAGCGCCAGAAAGCATGTACAGGAGGCACAGAGGCACTGAGGAGTGCTAATCAAAAAACCTCCGCGCCTCCCTGTGAAGGCTTTTTCTTCAAGTCATCGCCGCAGATCGAACGCGGCCATTTCTTTCAGGTTGCGAACGAGCAGCCGGCCGTCTGAGAACGCCGGGTGGTTCCAGGTCTTGCCGTCGAGCACGGGGAACCGCGTCAGTTCGTCGTGTCTGTCCGGCGTGGCGCGGACCAGGGCGAGGTCGCCGTCTTCGGTGAGCACCACGATGTGGCCGCTCGCGAGCGCGATCTGGCCGTAGCCATACCGGCCGCCTTTCCATTTGAGCGCGCCCGTCTCGACGTCCAGGCACGCGAGGATGCTTTCGTCGAGACCGTAGATGTGACCTTCGAACAGCACCGAGCTGGTGAACTGGTTCTTCATCCGGTTGTTCTTCCAGACCTCGCGAACCCCGCCGCGGCCGTCCTTCATCGCGACCTCAATCACCACGGCGCCGTGATCGTAGCCCGACGACATAAACACGCGGTTCTCCCCGACGACGATCGGCTGCCCCGCATTCACGTCATACATCGTCACCCACGGGTACTCCCAGAGGAGGGCGCCGGTTTCCGGCGTGAGGCCCATGATGCGGGACGCGCTGACGAGCAGGATCTGGCGCACGTCGTCAATCGTGACCAGCATGGGCGACGAGTAGGATTGTCTGTCGTCGAGGACCGACCACACGCGCGCGCCCGTGCGGTGGTTGTAGGCCACGACAGATTGGCCGTTTTGTCCGCCGGGCAGCACGATGACGTTGTTGTCGACGATGAGCGGGGAGACGGACATGCCCCATTGCAGGTTGGTGGCGCGGGCGTCGTCGAGGATGTTGGTGCGCCAGAGCGTCTGGCCGGTTGAAGCGTCGAGGCAGCGCAGTTCACCGAGCGCGCCCTGGGCGTAGACGCGGCCATCGAAGTACGTCGGCGTGGCGCGTGGTCCGTCGCCGCCCATGAACTCCTTGAATTCGGCGTTCCACTGGCTGGTCCAACGCTCGCGGCCGGTGGCGACGTCGTAGGCGGCGGCCACTTCCCGCGCGCCGCGTTGTTCGATCGTGAAGGCCAAGTCGAGGTTGCCGACGCGGGCGGTGACAAACGAGGCGTAGCCGCCGCCAACGGGCTGCTTCCACATCGGTTTCAGTTCGCCGTCTGGCCAGGCGGTGAGGATCGGGCGCGCGGTGTAGTGGCCATCCCAGCGCGGGCCGCGGAAGAAGCCCCAGTCGGGGGTGGTCGCGGAGGCGGCCGCTCTCGACGTCGCGTCCGCAGGGCGGGTCAGCCCCGCCGGTTCAGCCACGTCGGGAGTTGTTGACGTTGCCGTGGGTGTTGGTGCGAGTGCGGACGGTGCGGTGGCATCGGTGGCTGGGTCTGCAGCGCTTTGGGCCTGCCGATGCCATTCGATGGCTTCGGTTTGTGCCGAGGCGGGCGTGACAAAGGCGAGGCCCGGCGTGCCGCCTCCGTAGACGACCACGCGGAGGCCGAAGAACTGGTAAAGGATGGCGCCGGTGAGGCCAACAACTGCCGCGGCGAGGCCGACGAAGAAGAGAATTCGCTTCAGCATGCTGTCACCATACTTTACAGAAGGTGCCACGATTTGTATGGCACGGTTGCAGGGCAGCGGGTTTAGACTGGGATTTCCGTCCGTGGCGAGACGCCCGGGCGGTGTGCGGAGGGATGGCCGAGTGGTTGAAGGCGGCGGTCTTGAAAACCGCTGTGCGGGGAACCGTACCGGGGGTTCGAATCCCTCTCCCTCCGCCAATTTTGCGATATTGTTTAATAAAATTGAGACAATAGTTGTCCAACCCTCATTCAGGCCGCTAATCTAGATCGAGTCTTGACGCTCCGAGGCCCCACTCCGCCACCAGGCGGACTTATGGTTGCGCTGGTGAATTCGAGGGCGACGCGGTTCGGCAATTGACCAGCAAGCGACATCATCGCTGGAAGGAACGCCGCTCACGGCTGCTCGTACTGACCGCTGTATTCCATCGTGCCCGCTTCCGCTTCAGGGTGCCGCTCTGGGACTCGGGATGTCCCTCACTCGCAAACAGCGAGTTCAACACGGCCTCGACGTCTCTGTCGTTGTACGAACCCGTCACTTCCCGGACTTGAAGAGACAATCTGATCTGCGCGTGGCCGAGAACGCGTTGGCGACGGCCGTCAATTTGCCGGTGGAGGTGTTCGAGTTCCTCCTCATGACGCTTGCCGAAATCCTCAAAATCCACACGCAGGATTCTCAGCTCTGCGACACCAGGCTCGTCCTCGGGGATTCGAAGCCCCTCCGTTGCAACGTAGTCGTCGAACATGCGCCTTCGATCTGCCAGGGCCCCAACGGCCTCAACCGCTTTCCGTGTCAGTTTCTGAAGTGCATCGATCTCGGCTCGAACGCGTTCCGTTGACTTCTTCGACCGGGCGCACGCGCTCGCCTCAGCGAAGAAGTCAGCCAATCGATCAGGTTGGCAGCCCGCCCGCACAAGCCCGGCGAATACTCGTGACGCCCTGGGCGCCAGCTTCCGAAAGAACGGTGACAGTCGACGCTGCCAGTTCCCTCCATCTTTATCCCAGATCTTGTCCAAGGCAGCGTCGGCGGCGGGCAACCCTAATTCTCCGCCCAGGCCCCAGGCTGACTCCACGGCCTCCCGGCTGTCTGTGAGTTTGGGTCCAGCGCGACGGACAGAAGTTGGAATCGGCTCGTCAAGGACAAAACCGTAGTCCATCCACCTTCGAGTGAAGCGCGTCTCGAGCCGGCTCTTCGGGATCATCGCCATTCGTTGGTCCTCGGCCAATGGGACGCAAAGTCCTAAATCTTCGCGCGTTTGGTGTCCCCTGGTCGTCGTCCTTATCAGGTCAGAATTCTACCAATGTCCCACGCACGCCGGCCAGAGTCGTCGGACTAGGACCTGGAGGACCACAATGCAGCCGCACTCACCCAAGGCCACACAGGAGGGCAGCAGCCCAGTTCAGAAGCCCCAAGTGCTGCCGGAGGTCGGGTTCGTCCGTTTGCCAACGATCCTGAGCGTCTACCCGGTTGGAAGGTCCACTTGGTGGGCCGGCGTGAAGTCAGGGCGCTTCCCGGCCCCTGTGAAATTGGGGCCGCGGATCACGGCGTGGCGAGTTGAAGAAATCCGGGCCCTTTTGGCTGCTACATCGGGTCTGTAGTTCGCATTGTGCATCACCGCTTCGCGAAGACCACGCGAGGTGGCGTCCGAAAGTTGGCCGAGGCGCATGAGCCGCGAGGTTGGTCACTTTGCTCCTTACGCCCAACGGGGAACCGCGGCGTCGGGCGGCCAGTCTCTTGATGCCCGAAGTGTCTGTTCCATGGAGATGAAGGAAGGCGCGATGTCGACCACGAAATGGCCCACCCGTCACTCATTGGCCGACGCCACGGTGTCTGACACGCAGCTCTTGCGGGCCTGGGGACAGTTCCTCGGACGGGTGCCGTGGCAGTTTTTCGTGACGTTGACGTTCCGCTTCGAGGTGGGCCGAGCCCCGGCGGTGCGGGAGGCGCAGCAGTTTTGCACGCATGTTGGCCAGGCCACCAGGAGTCCTGTGGCGTGGCTTCTTGCCCCAGAACGTCATCGTTCCGGGAGTTGGCACGTCCATGTGCTCCTGGTCGGTGTACCTGGTGAGATCGTCGGTCCGGTCGCGATGTGGCGGCAGCGGAATGGTCGCGTCGACGTACGCGAAGTCACCGACGGGACGCTCATCGTCATCTACGCGACGAAGTCGGCGGCACTGCTCGGGGACGTCGTTGTCTCTGACACGCTGGCTCGGTATCGCAAGCAGTTAGGCGACAGTACAACGGTGGCGTTGTACCCGGCCGATGAAGAGCTGACTCAGGGAACAGACGCCTCGCCCGACGCTCCTCAACATCTTGAACCGATGGTTCGGCCTCCGGTTCGCGTGCCGTTGGAGAACGCCCTCGTCAGGTCAGTAGATGCGACCATTCCGCACATCTCCGAGGCGCGCCAGGTGGTCCCAGAGGAACCTGCGTTCGGTCGACATGGGGACATGACCCCGAAGAAGCCCGAACGCCAGGCGCAAGCGTTACACGGCGTTAATAGGACGGCGCTCTGTCGAGGCTGCGGCCGGGCGTTTGAGCCCGCTCGAGCGACGCAGCGGCATTGCAAGCCAAGTTGCCGGGTCCTGGCGTGCCGCCGGCGCACTGCCAACAATGTCCGCGACCTGCTCGCGTCTGGGATCGGAGCGGGACATGTCGAGCCCGATGTCATGCCGGATGAGGAGCCAACCGAGCCCAGAGGCACTGAGATCATCATCCCCGGCGAAGAGAACATCAACCCCCAAGTGAAGGTGCATGTCGGGGACGACGTGGACGTCGGCGACAGAGAGCAGACCTCCGGCGGAACCGACCATGAGGCAGGAGTCGATGGCGACGAACACGCTGCCATTGACGGCGGTCGAATTGGGCGGGGACGATGGCGACGCTGACTCGGCAGACGTTCCAATTCAGCCGTGCGCTCGAGTACTTCTCGGAGAAAGAACTCACGCTTCAAACAGGCCATGCCCCAGAGCGGTGGCCCGAGGTTGTTCTCAAGGAGTTGGTCGACAATGCGCTCGATGCGTGCGAGGAAGCGGGTGTCGCACCAGACATTCGCGTCACGTTGGATCGTGAGGTTCTCAGCGTCACCGACAACGGTCCTGGCCTTCCGGTCGAGCTCGTGCCCGCCGTCCTCGACTTCTCGGTGCGCGTCAGCAGCAAGGACGGCTACGTGAGCCCGACGCGGGGCGCGCAGGGGAATGCCCTCAAGACCGTGCTCGCGATTCCCTACGTGTTGAGCGGCTGTCAGGTGGGCGATGTGGTCATCAGGAGCCGGGGCCACTGCCACCGCATCCGAGTCACGGTCGACCGCCTCGCGCAGGAGCCCACGATTACGCGCGCTGTGACTGCCGATCCGCTTGTAAGAACTGGCACCCGCGTCGACGTGCGCTGGCCGAACTTAGCACGCTTACAACCGGCGATCGTCGGGCCTCGATTCTTACAATTGCTGGACGCCTACGCGCTCCTCAACCCGCACGCGAACTTCACGGCGACCGTGAATGGCGCGGTGACGCGATTGACCCGAAGCACTCAGACCTGTCGGAAATGGATCGCCTCTACGCCGACGAGCCCGCACTGGTACACACCGGACCAGTTACGCCAGCTGATGGCGGCCTACATTGCCAGCGAGCGACAGGGGCAGCCCGCGAAAACGGTCCGCGAGTTCATCAGTGAGTTTCGGGGCTTGTCCAGCACCGCGAAACAGAAGGCGATCCTCGGGACGCTGCCTGTCAAGGGCGTCCACCTGCACGATTACGTCAAGGCGGGCGATCTCGATCGCGGCGCCGTCGACGCGCTCCTCACCGCGATGCGCGCCGCGTCCGCACCGGTGAAGCCGCACGCGCTCGGCGCGCTTGGTGGCTCCCATCTGCGGGCCGCCCTCCTGGCCCGCGGTGGCCAGCCCGCCACGCTTCGCTATAAGTGCGTGGCCGCGACCGATGAGGTGAGCGGGCGCCCCTTCGTTCTCGAAGTGGCGTTTGCCACACGTGCGGACACCCAGCCCAGGCGCGTGCTGACGGGCATCAACTGGGCGCCGACCCTGGTCGATCCCTTCCGCGAGCTGGCGACGTACGGCATCGGGCTCGACGGTCTGCTGCACAAGCTGCATGTCGCCGCGACCGATCCGGTGACGATCGTGATTCACCTCGCCTCTCCACACCTCGCGTATACCGATCGCGGTAAGTCCAGTCTGGAGGCCCTGTGAAGATCGGCGAGGCGTTCTACGCCACGGTCACCACGGTCACCAAAGGTTGGACGCGGGTCCAACAGAAGAAACTGCGCGACGACGCCCGCGGCGAGCGGGCGCTCGAACGATATTTGCGTGGCACCGGTCGCGAGCCGTCGATCAAGGACGTCGCGTTGGAGGTCATGCCAGACGCCTACGAGAAGGCGAGCGGAGAGGGGCGCTATCCGGCGCATGCCCGACAGATCATGTACCAGGCACGGCCACTGATTCTCGCCAGGACCGACAAGCCGCTCGGCAAAGACTTCGATCAGTATTTCACGCAGACCCTGCTCCCGGAGTACCTCCGCCGGCATCCGGAGGAGATGGCCGCCTGGGATGTCGTGTACGACGCCCGCGGTCATCTGAAAGAACCACACACCTCACGCGTCATCTCGCTCGGGACCGTCGACGTGCGCGCCTATCTGGCGTCCGCGCGGAAGAGCTCGTTGGGTGATGCGGCCACGATCCCCCCGATCCCGATGCGCTATCCGACGGTTGGACCGGACGGTCGATATCGCCACGTCTTGTTTCTCGAAAAAGAGGGCTTCAACGACTTGCTGGAGGCCGCGAAGATCGCCCAGCGGTTCGATCTGGCCATCATGTCGACGAAGGGGTACAGCAGCGTGGCCGCACGGACGTTGATGGAGCAATTGCCCGGGATCCGGTTTTTCGTGCTGCACGACTTCGACAAAGACGGCTTGGGCATCTTGCATACCCTGCGGCACGATACCGCGCGCTACCAATTCGGACGCCGGCCCGACGTCATCGATCTTGGCTTGCGACTGGCCGACGTCAAGGCCGAGGGCCTCGACGCGGAACCCGTCTTCTATGGCCGAACCGTCAGGCGCGCCCTGGGGCGGTACGGCGCCACGGCGCAGGAGATCGCGTTTCTTCAGGGTCACCGTGTGGAGCTCAACGCGTTCACGTCGGATCATTTCGTCGAATGGCTGGAGCGGAAACTCCGGGCCCATCACGTGACCAAGCTGATCCCCGACACGTCCATCCTGGGAGCCGCCTACCGGCGCGCGGTGGGGCTACACCACGTGAACGCCGGACTGGCAGATCTCGGACGAGCCGGTCAGGCCGTGGCCGGGGAGACCCGGATCCCACCGCATCTCGATCGGCGCGTCACGGCGCTCCTGCGCGCCGCCCCCGCGATGGCTTGGGATACCGCCGTGGCGCGGTTGGCCGCTGACGCGGACGGCACGGGACGCAAGCCGGACGCCCGAACGGCGCTGAAACGAGGGGGCGACGGGGCTCAAGGCTGGGAGACGACCGATGAGAAATCCCCACACCCAATGAAGGCGTGCAGCGTCATGCGAAGCGAATCTGTCGAAGTCGTGAACGGGAAAGGCATGAATCCCGGGACTGGGCCCAACGTGTGCCCGGATCCGGCACTCGGGAGGGACCGCTGACATGAATCGCCGCCTCACCAGCACCCGCCCGGCCCCTCGCCGCCAGCCCGACGTCAAGCTGACCGAGCGCGAGCGCAAGTTCGTCGAGGCCTTCATGTCGACGGGCAACGCCACCAAAGCCGCAGCCACGGCCCGCTACAGCAAAAAGACCGCGAGCCAGATCGGCTATCGGCTGTTGAGAAAAGTTCAGATCCAGCGGGCCATCGCCGAGCGGACGACAAACGATCCCGCCGTCGCGCAGCGCCAGGAACGGCAAGCGTTTTGGTCGAGCGTGATGAGGGGCGTCGGCCGGTTCACGACAGCGGCGCTCAAAGATCGGCTCCGCGCGTCCGAACTCCTCGGCCGGAGCCACGGCGATTTCATCGAGAAGCACGACCTCACGTCGGGCGGTCAGCCGATGGTCTTCCAAGTGGTAACGAACGTGCCGCAGGCAAAGGGACACGATGCTGAGTGAACTCGCACCGTCCGGCCTCCTGTCGGTCCTGCTCGTGGTGCCCGTGCTGGCGGTGCTGATTGACCTCGGGTTCAAGCCACGGACCTGGCAGGCCGTCGTCCTCGCGTCCCTCCGGCGGTTCTCCGTCATCGTGGCGCATCGGCGCTCGGGAAAAACCGAACTCGTGGTCGCGAAACAGATCGATGCCGCGCTTCGCAGCCCACGGCCCGATGCGCGCTTCGGGTACGTCGCGCCGCTCTACAAAATGGCGAAGGGCATCGCGTGGGATCGGTACAAGGCGTACGCGCGACAACTTCCCGGCACCGTCGTCAACGAAAGCGAACTCTCGATCACCTTCGCCAACGGTGCGCGCATCCGGCTGTTCGGCGCCGACAATCCTGACAGCCTGCGCGGGCTCGGATTCGACGGGCTCGTCATTGATGAAGTGTCCCAAATGGAGTTGCGGCTGTGGGGCGAGATTCTCCTGCCGACGCTGGCCGATCGCAACGGGTGGTGCATCTTCATCGGGACGCCGGCCGGGATCAATTTGCTGAGTGCCCTGTATTACAAGGCGCTCGACGATCCCGCGTGGTTCGCGGCCCGGTACGACGTCCATCAGACCGGCGCGCTGAGCCCGGCCGCGCTCGTGCAAATTCAGCGCGAGTCCACCGACGCGCAGTTTCGGCAGGAGATGCTATGCGATTTCGGCGCGGTCTCCGACAACGTCCTCATCCCGCTCGACGCGGCCGTCGAGGCCAGTCGCCGCATCTTGCAGCCGGCGCAGTACGAGTTCGCGCCGAAGATCTTGGGGGTCGATATTGCGTGGCAGGGTGGAGACCGGAGTGTGATCCTGCCGAGGCAAGGGCTCCGCGCCTTCCGTCCCGTCATCGAGCGCGGACTGCCGGAAAAGATGTTCGCGGCGCGCGTCGCCAGGGCGATCCTCAAGTGGCAACCCGATGCGGTGTTCGTCGACACCACGGGCGGGTACGGCGGCGAGGTCGTCAGCCGTCTGCGCGACATGGGGCACCACGTCACCGACGTCGTGTTCTCGTGGAAGGCGAGCGACGAGCGGTTCATGAACGTGCGCGCCGAGTGCTGGTTCAGGATGGCCGATTGGATCAAGAGCGGCGCGGCCATTCCCGCGATCCCCGAGCTGCTCTCGGAGTTGTGCGCCCCGAGTTACTCGAACGACAACGCCGCCAACCGGCTGAAGATCGAAAGCAAGGACGAGATTCGCGCGCGGCTCGGCGCGTCGACGGACATCGCCGACGCGCTGGCGATCGGCTTCGCCTTTCCCGTCGCGACAGCCGGCACGCGCGGCAACGTCGGCCACGCGATCACCGGATTCGACCCGTACGCGGACGACATGGACGCCGAGCGGGCGCGCGCCCACAGGGAGTTTGACCGACGATGAAACCGCCGGCCCCACAGCGGGGAACGACGAATATCGGGCGCCTGCGCCGATCGCGCCGCCCCGGCCGCTCCGTGGGCGGCCCTTGCTGGGAGCGTCGATGACGAGCCACACGCGACGCCACGCGGCCACGCGCCGCCCCCGCCGGGGCCGGCCGCCCGGCGCCGGGCGTCGGGGACCTGAACCGCGCCCTGGTGCCCTGGATGGCCGCGCAACGTCGCGCGGGCAAGGGCCGCACGGAGGCAGTGGACGGCCGCGTGAGCGGCGTTCCGCCCCTTCCCCGCCGCTCTGAACCTGAACAGGCGGCCCAGGTCGCCGCCCAGGCGTTACCAGGCGTTACAACGGGGCCATTCTGCGCCGGTTGCGGCGAGCGTTTCACGCCCGCCCGGACTACGCAACGACACTGCCGACCGGCCTGCCGCGTTGCCGCGCTGAGGAAGCGCCGTGCGACGACCGCTGGCGGTCGCAGCACCGAAGGACTCCCGAAAAACGAAGCGGCCGACTCTTGTGAGGAGTCGACCGCTGATTCGCGGCAACGGGGCAACCTCCCGAGCCGCCCGAGCGAGGCGTCGTGATTCTATCGCGACCGCTTTCGCTTGGCGACCGCGCCGACCGAACAGCGCCATATCAAATGGTTCGGCAAGCCGGGGCTGCACGCACTGTGCGCGGCGCCCAATGTGAGCGAGACGCGCGACTACGACCCGCCGAGGGCGCCGGCGGGCCTCATGCCCTGCACCACCGACAGATCGAAAATGCTGTCCTGTCTGCCCGCGAGGCGCTCCCGCGCCTCGGGCAGGCTGTCCACGGTGGGGTGCGGCTAGAACCGCGGGTCGAAGAATCGCATAGAGGGGAATGCGCCGCAGCCCTTTGGGCGGCGCCTGGCACGTATGCACGGGCGGGACTCAGGTCGTCTCGCGGCCCGGCGCACGCGCTTGTACGGACGCCGACTGTCCGCCCCGACTCTGGGACTTCGGTCCCACTCCCCGGCCCTGCTAATGACGGCGATGACGCATTGGCGCGAGGCGACCTGGCGGATCCTGGATAACCCCATCACGACGCGATTTCTGTCGGTCGCGTCGGCGCGATTTTCTCTCGCGTGCTTGTCCTGAGTCCGTAGGGGCCTCCTCGATGAGGCCACGCCTACTCGCAGCCACCATTGGAGGGGAAGCGCATCATGCGCCGGCTGCGACCTCGGCTTCACCGGAGCATGCAGCTCCGGCATTCCCGCACCCTGGCCCATCGTGGGAGGGAGAGGAAAAAGTCGGGGTGTGTCTGGGCGCTGAATTTGAAGGGAGAAACAGGGGCGCGAGAGCGGCCCTGGGTCCGATAAGCCGGGTTCCCAGACCTCAATGAGGCCCGCGTGCGTCGAGCCGCTTCACCACCCAATGCAGCCGCCCACCGAAGTCGGCCGAGTGTTCGGTGTGACAGTACGCGCTGATCGACCTGACACCCGAGGCTCGCGCGCAACTGGTTCGCAGCCACGCCCGCCGCACCGGCACCAGTGACGGACAACGAACGGACACCCGGCCATGCTGACCGACGTAACACATAGCCGTAAGCGTTACGTCTTCCGGTGTGCGGCTTGCGATGGGCTGGCGGATGCGTCACGGAACGATCGAATCACGTGCTCCCCGGCCTGTCGTGTGCGGCTGCACCGTCACCCGGAGGGACTCGCCGCACTGCGGCGGGACGCTGAGCGGCTGCACGTTACGGTCGCTTCGATCCTTCAGGGCGCGGCGATTGACATGCTCCGCCCCGACCTTGGGAACGCCATCCTGGCAGGCACCAGGACGCTCGACGCCGTGCAGGGCGAAGTCTATGCCGCCTACATGGCTCGGGTGTGGGCAGCGCGCAGTGAGGCGGCGCAGACGCCATTGCTGACGCGGCAGGCGCTCGATCGTGGCACCCAGGGGCGTACAGCGGGCTGTAGGCCCCCATGCCAGTCAGGATCTCAAACTGACATCGCTCTACGAACCGCAGCCCGGGGGCGCGCGTTTTGCCGCACTTGGGAGTTTCGGGATCAGCGAGCAAGAGGTGC
>JBCKZS010000039.1:0-27156 GCA_038918905.1 Vicinamibacterales bacterium | reverse complement strand
TAATTTCTGGCGCCCATGATGAGGCGGAGGAGGTAGTCGTGGTCCCAGCCAGCGGCGAGCCGTTTGTTCTTGATGCCGAGCTTTTCGGTGCGGTCCTGCTTGAGCAGATTCAGCACGATGTGGTGGAGGATCGCGAGATTCTCCGGGGCGTGGCCGGTGCGGATGCGGGTCTGATCCTGGTGCATGGCGACGTCCAGCACCCAGTGGAGGCTGTTCTCAATGGCCCAGTGACTGCGGACGACGCGCGCGAGATGGGTGGCATCGGGCGGGAGGCTGGAGATGAAGAAGCGGGTCTCGTGGGTGGTGCGGTCGCCGACCGTGCGTGCCGCGTCGACGCGCACGACGCTGCGCAGCCCCGGCCAGCGGTCGCGATCGGCCAGCCAGGCGAGATCCTCGGTGGCCCAGGCGCGGCGGACCTCGATGCGGCCGTGGTCGCCGTCGACCGTCTCGACGGTGGGAGGGGGCAGGTCGCGGAACCCGCGCGTCTCTGCGTCGGCACACAGGGTCCGGATGTCGTCATGGAGGCGAGTCTGGTTGCCCTTGAGACTCAGGACGTAGTCGCCGCCCTTGGCGTGGATGGTGCGGGCCATGGCGGTTTGGCAGCCCATCGCGTCGATGGTCACGATGCGGCCGGCCAGCGCGAGGACGTCCAGGAGTGTGGGAATCGCCGTGATTGCATTGGATGTCGCGTCCGTTTTGACCTGGCCCAGACAGAGGCCCTGGGCCGTCGCCCACGCGCTCACCCTGTGGATCGCCGCCTTGTCGGCGGCCGTATCAAAGGTGTGGCGCAACGTCTTGCCGTCGATCGCGATCACGTCGCCGGGGAGGAGGGTCGCCAGGGTCTGGACCCAGGCCAGAAACGCGCCCTTGAACGCCTCCGGGTCCAACGCCGCGAAGACGCGGCCAAAGGTGTCATGGGAGGGAATGCCGTGGGGCAGGGCCAGGAAGCCGCGAAACCATTGGCGCTTGGCCCGCCCGAAGCGCGCGATCGCGACCCAGTCGTCCGCGCCACAGATCACCGCGCACAACGTGATGACAAGGATATCGACCAGGGCGTGCCGGCGCGTGCGCCGTACCCGCGGGTCGGGCAACTGGCTGAAATGGGCGGCAAGCGACGTCGGGACGGGACGGACCATGGGCACCTCCAAGTGCCCTCCCCTGTACCAGACTCCCGACCGTTGTACAAGCCCTGATTAGATGCGATTGCCCTGCCCCCCCCCCCCAGGGCCCCCCTTGACACGCATCGGTTGGGGGATCCACAGTGCACAAAAGGGGGTTCACCATGCGTTCCACCATTGCGGTTTTTGCCCTTCTCAGTTTATTCCTGCTACCGACGACATCCCGTGCGCAGGAAGGCGACCTCACCTATACCGTCGGCTGGCAGGCAGAACTCGGGATCAGCTACTTCGGCGCCGCCATCTGGTTGAGGATGTGGGATGACAATTGGAACCTTCTCGACCAGGATTTCAATAACGGTTACGAGTATGCATCAGCGCTTGTCATGGCCGATGTTCATGCTCGCAACGACAGCCAGAGTGTCCATGCGGGCGAGACGATCTATTGGTATTGGCCGGAGGGCTACGGCTGGCCACCGGACCTGCACGAAATCGGGTACATCGAGGATTCCGCTAGCCTGCCTGGCGCTGGTCCCGGCAGCGTTACCTTGTCAACCGATGCCTTTATTCCCTACAACTGGGTCGGTGATCCGCTCCTCCTTGGGCTGATCTACGGGGGCGATGATCGAGGCTTCTCGTACTATGGTGGAACCTCGCGCATCTCGATCGTCGGTGATCCTTACAACCCTGGGATCAACGATGGCAACTGGCTGCTAAGCCCGGCTGCCCAAGCCGGTCTCAGTGAAGCTTATGACTTGCACACATCACTGGATAACCTCCCGTTCCTTGGTGGTCGCCTCACGCAAGCAGCACGCGACGACTGGGACTGGGGAGGTGATAAGAAGCTCGCGTGGGCGTTCGGCGATATCGGCGATTCGGGGTGTGACAGTTACGAACGCTTGGGCGATTCGATTCAGGCGTGGACCTCCAGCGTCCGGATCCGTTGCCATGGGTACGGGGCAAACCCGGTTGTACCGTGGCCTTTCTCAGCCTTCGCGCCGGACATTGATTGGGAGTTTACGCTGACGCTGACTTTTGGTTTCGACCAGGTACAGTACGTCCTCGACGGATCGTCCGACGGCTATCCGTCATTCGAGCTGTACCTTAGTGGCCACCCTGTATTGCAGCAGCAGGATAGTGGGGATCCGTGGGATCTTGTTGGCTGGCCCGATACGCCCTTCTACGTGGCCGGACAGTTCAGCGGCTAGCTTGGAGTGGCTGGAGGTTCTCATGATGCGACGTTTGCGTTTTTTTGCTGTTTACGCTGCCGCGCTCAGCTTCGCGGTTGCCGCGCCAGTCCTCGCGCAGTCCCTTGGGGCTGCGCCGTTGCCTCAGACGACGGACCAGTTTCGCCGTGCCGATACCCGGGTGAAGCTAGCGACACTTCGGGCGATGGCGTCCCGTACAGTCATGCCGACCGCTGGCAATCTTGTTTCGATCGTTCAACTGGCCCTCGACGATACGGCGCCTGAGGTCAGACGAAACGGTTGCCGCGTGGTGACCGCGCGCATGTGGCACCCTCGCTCTAGTTCCTCAAGCGCCGGTGTGGACGCGTGGCGCGCGGAGAAGGCTGGACTCGAGCCTGTCAAGGGGCTACTCCTGGGGTTGATCCGATCCGATCCGGACGAGGTGGTGCGCCGAGAGGCCATCATCGCGGCTGGCAATCTGGATCTGGAGCTTGAACCATCCGACGCATCGCGCCTTCCCCGCGTGAGAATCAGCGCGGAGCTCACGGCAGTGCTGGCCGACGCGTACCGCAACGAGCAGGACACCGCAGTGCGGACGGAGATCGTGAAGTCGCTGTCTGCGGCCCGCTCGGAGTCATCGCGGCGATCGGAGGTGTTGGTCGCAGCGCTGGCGGATGTGGCGCCGCAGGTCGTGCAGTACGCCGTACTGGGCGTCGGTGATGCACAAGTCAAGGACGCCCTTCCGACGGTCGTGAGCTACCTTCAGCGTCACCCTGAGGTTCGCGTACGACTTGCGGCCGCGCAGTCCCTCGCGATGTACGGCGCGGCTGCCGCACCGTACCTGCCGGCGCTCCAGGAAGCGCTGGCCCAGGAATCGGATCCGACAACGCGCAAGACGATTGAAGGCACGATCAGAGTCATTCAACGAGTCAAACGCTGGCTGTGAGGAGAGGGTGTCTCAATACGTGTCACCGGGGAAACCATCCCGCCGCCGATGGGTGTTCAAAGGCTTCTTGGCGGCCTGCGTCGGGACCTTCGTCTTTTTGGCCGCAATGCTTGCGGCGAGCGATACACCACTGTCGCACCAGGGACGCGCAGTTCGAGTCCGCCTGCCGGACTGGGCTCGCTCGCCCGTGTGCCAAACCGTCCGCGGGGGCCAAGCGATCGGCGAACAGACCGGTCCCGATTTGTCGTTCGAGTGTCCCGCACGGAATGACATCGTCCGCTGTGACGGCGACGCGATCGAGCCGCGCGATGTTGCGCTGGCCGAGGTGTGCCGCCTTGGCTCCCTGCCGTTGGCGCCCGGCTCGGCGACGCGCCTTGACAGCGCGTGGCCGCTTGACGTCCGAGTCGAGTGGATCGAGGTGAGTCCCGATCGCACGGCGGAGGTGTTAGCAAGTCGACAGATCGGATACGGCCTCGGCCTGCGGCTGAACGTCCACAACGTGGAGCGCCGCTTCCTCAGGTTCTTTCGGCTGGGTGCGTCGCCCCTCACCATTTCTGCCAGGGAGTTCTTTGGTCGCAACGTCGTGAGTCTGCCGAGTCCTGTACTGGGCGGCGAGCTGCTCATTGGTGTCGAGCAAGCGCCGGTGCGGCCGGCTGTCATCCGATTGCAGGGGCCGGCGGATGTGATTCTCCCAATCGGCGAGCGGCTCTACTCGTCGCTCCCCGGCCTGCGGCCGGGCCAGTATGACGCGCTGCCGGTCTATGAGGGAGGTATTCGCGGCGCGCCGGTCAGCGTGAGTATCAAGCAGGCGACATCGACGACCCTGTACCTCCCGTCACGTGAAGTAGGCGGCGTTCGGATCGAAACGAGTCGAGAACAGTGCCGGTCGTCGAGCTCGTTGCGGCTCGATCGGGTGCCTGCCACCGGCCGACGAACCACGGCTGCGGAAGTATCGCCGGCGGCAGCATGCGGGTGGCGCTTCGACGGCCTGCAGCCGGGAGTGTATGAAAGCTATCTCCGTGGACCATTTGGTTCCCAAGGCCGCGTCCGCTTCGAGATCCGCAGCCAACTCGTGAGCAGCGTGTCGATCCCGCCGCCCTCGGCACAGATTTCTGGACAGATTACCTACAATGGTCGTCCCTACAGCGACGCGACCGTCACGGCCACCAGAGGGGCAGCGATCGGATCGCGAGCGGAGTCAACGAAGACTGATGCCAAGGGGGAGTTCGTGCTGACTCTCGACGGACCAGGTAGTTACTCGCTTAATGTGAGTGGCGCCGGAGGCGCACGGCTGATCGAGACGCGCACGCTCCAAGTCGTCGATGGTGACAATGTCGTCCGGTGGCCGATGACGGCAGGCACGTTACGCATCGACCTCAGCGGCCTCAGCGGCCAATCCTCGACGAGGATCACTCTGCAGCGCTCGGGCGTGTCGATCAACGCGACGCTGCCGCCCGGCATCAGCCGCCTTGAGCGACACGGCCTGCCCTTCGGTGAGTACGAGATCGTCGCTGTAGAAACGGGGTTGCGGCCTCGGGTGTCGCGGGCTGTGACGAAAGTCACCCTGGACGACAAAACGTCCGAACACCGCGTCAGCCTCGACATGCTGGAGAATGATTCCCGTCTGCTGCTCCTGAGTCCGGGCGGCGGTGAAGTACGCGGCGTCAGGGTCAGCGCACATGTTCCGCTTGCCCGCCAGCTCATTTCGACCGGATTTCCTGCGGGCGCCCAGGCCCGCGATCCTTTGTCTCTGGCGGTCTTCGCCCCGGGCACGGCAATAGACATTCGGCCGCCCTCAGAGTTCGTGCCCACGTGTCGCGTAGTACCCCTGAATAGCGTGCTGCGCATCGTGCTTGCGCGCGGGCGCTCTGTCGAAGTTCGTTTCGACCGCACCGGCATTCAATCGATCTCGCCGCTGCTCGGCGCGCTCGCTGGGATTCCGGGGGCTGAGTGCCCGGTTCCGCTTTCCCTCTTTCAGGCCACGCCATTGCCTCCCTTGGAGGGCCATTCGCGCTTTCGGGTTGATGGCTTTCCCGTCGCAGAAGGTGTCGTCTGGGAGTTGAGTGTCCCCAGCCCAAGCCGTCAAGCGATCTCCGGCCACGACACTGTTGTGTTGCTCCGCCTGCCTCGCCCTGCCCGCGGAGGCGAGTGAACGCTTCACGAACAACCGGGAGGACGCACCCTGCCCTATTGACCCGGCCAGATGCGACAAGTGTTCGCCACCCTCGGCACTGCTGCGGCGGGACTACGCCGGCGGCGTCTGGGTCTTGCGCGCCGGGTTGAAGAACGGCGTCGGCACCACGGTGGCTGGAACGCGATGGCGCACGACGTCGACCGTATGTTCCACTTCGACCTTCGCGCCGGCGGCGGCCTGCGCCGCGCTGACCGTCGCGAGGCCAATCATCTGCTTCAGCACGGGCGACCAGGTGGACGACGTCATGCGGCCGACCTGTTTGCCCCCAGCGTAGACCGGCACGGCGATACGCGAGGCCGTGGCTTGCGCGAGCGGCGGCAGGCCGACGGCGTCGTAGAGGCGCTCCACCGCAGGCCAATCGACCACGAGACCGACGACGCGCCGTCTGGCCGCGACGGCATGTTCAGCCGCAAGAGCATCGCGGCCGACGAAACGTTCCTTGTTGAAATCCACCAGCCGGCCGAGGCCCAGTTCAAACGGCGAGTACAACTGGGAAGCCGTCAGCGCCTTGCGCGCGCTGAAGAAGTCGACGTCGATGAGCAGCAGGCCGGCTTCGATGCGCGCCACGTCGAGGGCCAGCATGCCGGCCGGTCGCAGGGCGAATGCCGCGCCGGCCTCCACCAGCGCATCCCAGATCCCGATCGCATCGGCGCGGTCCATCCAGATCTCATAGCCAAGGTCACCGGTATAACCGGTGCGCGAGATGTCAACCTTGGCACCGGCGATGGTGCCGGAGGTGACGCGGAAGTACTTCAGCGCGTTGATGTCGGCCCTGGCCACCTGTCGCAGCAACCGGGCTGACGTCGGCCCCTGAAGGGCCAGCGCGGCCACCTGCTCGGAGATGTCCTCGACGTGGGCCGCGAGACCGGCCGCATGCTGACGCAGCCAGCGCAGGTTCGGCTCCGCGGCGGTCCACCGGAACGTCTGATCGCCGAGCCGGCTTACCGTCCCGTCATCCAGCACACGGCCGTGTTCATCGCACCAGGGCGTGTAGATGACCTGCCCGACTTTCAGGCGCTCGGCGTCCCTGGTAATGATCCGGTCGACCAACTTCGTCGCGTCGGCCCCGGTGATGAGGTACTTGAACAGCGGCGAGATGTCGAAGAGCGCCGTCGCGTTCCGGATGGCGTTGTATTCGTGCTCGTGGTGCGCCTCGTAGGCGCTGACGGTGTGGAAGCCCGACCATTCGCGGTAGTTGAGACTCTGACACAGCGGGAACGTGCGTTCGTGGAATGGAGTGCCGACGGGCATGGCGCCATCTTACAAGGTCCAAGGGTGGGGCGCCGATGTGTCCGACACCCTGGCGTCGGTGCTCAAGGATCAGGCAGTGTGTGGCTGCGAGACGGCACGATCGTTTACGCGAATCCCCAACCCGGCGGCGAGATGCTCTTCTCCGTCTCCGATCAGGGCGGTCAGCCGGGGTTGGTCACCGGATGGTCGATTTCTGGCTGTGCGGCGTGAGCGCGATCCGGTGACACGCCTCAACGTCCTCCTGAATTGGCCGAAAGAGTTAAGGCAGCGGGTGCCGTAGGCGATCGGCTGACGTTGCGACAGGGCAGGAAGACTTGATGGAGTGAATGGTGTCAAGGCTGTTGTCCGGCCGCGACGGCCTTGATGAATCGCACCACGCCCTCGAAGTACACCACCTGGTCGTCGTACATTGCCATGTGACTGCCGTTTGGACAGAACAGGTACCGGCCCTTCGGCAGCCTGGTTGACATCATCTGCATGTGCGCGGGATCCATCGTGTCGTTCTTCGCGCCCACCACGAGCGTCGGCACCGTGATCCTTCCGAGGTCATTCGTGCGGTCCCAGCGTTCGAGCGTCCCGCTCGCGCCAAGTTCGCTCGGCCCCTGCATCGGAATATAGACCTTCGGGTTCAGGTGCTTGAAGGCCCGTTGCACAGGGTCGGGCCACTGGTCGGGCGGCATACGCAGGATGTGATGCACGTAGTGATGGGGAATGAGCAACTCCATGTATCGCGGGTCGTCGTACTCCTTCGCGGCTTCGAGGCGCTGAATCTCCTTGAGCACCGTCTGATCCATGGCCGGCATGAGCACGGTCCGCGCGTACTCGTTGTAGGCGGGAATGCTGGCCATCATGTTCGAAATCACCAGCCCTTTCAGATGCTGCTGATACTTGAGGGCATATTCCACGCCGAGGATGCCGCCCCAGGAGTGGCCAAGCAGGTAGAAGTTGCTGGCGTCGAGCTTCAGCGCCTGGCGGACCTGTTCGACTTCCTCGACAAAGCGCGGAAGGTCCCAGAGCGATGGAATGTCTGGCTGGTCGCTGTAGTACGAACCGAGTTGGTCGTAGTAGTAGTACTCGATCCCCGCTGCCGGAAAGTAGCTGTCGGCGGCCTCGAAGTACTCGTGTGTCGCACCCGGGCCGCCGTGCAGGAGCAGAACCTTGATCGTCGGATTGTTGCCGACGCGCTTGGTCCACACCGTGAAGTTGCCGGCCGGGGTCGTGATGGGAATCATCTTCACGCCTCCCGACAACACATCGTCTCGGCCAGACGAGTCAGTGTAAGCGGCAGTGGGCACTGGGGGCGGCGGGTCCTGGGTGCACGCGGACGCGGACACACTTACCAACGCCGCGACGAAGCAGATTCGAAGTCGGAAGGTCTGAGTCATGGGGCAGAGAATACGACAACTGCGGGCCCAGGTCACCCCGCAGCCGTGCCGGACACGTGTTAACAGTATTGGCCTTGGCGACGTCTTCTTGCTTGTCAGGACATGTGACGCGTTGACTGCCGACGACCATCGGACGTTCGTGGCCGCCGCCCGCCGCGGCGACGAGGACGCCTTTGCCGAGCTGTACCGGCGGTTCAGCCCCGCCGTGCACGGCATCATCGCGGCGCGTCTGCCAGTCGACGATGCGGCCGATCTCGTGCAGGAGGTCTTTCTGCAGGTCTGGGTCCGCCTGCCTGAACTGCGCGACGATGCGGCATTCCCCGGGTGGATCTGCACGATTGCGCGCCGGCAGGCGGCTGACCTGTACCGTCGCCAACGTGTGTTCGAGCCGCTGCCCGATGGCCTCACGGCGCCGGACCGGCCCGACGTGTCCGCCGAGGCCCAGGGCGCCGTCGCCGCAATCCATGCGCTGCCGGAGGCCTACCGGGAAACGTTGGCCCTGCGCCTGATCGAAGGACTGTCCGGGCCCGAGATCGCGGAAGTGACCGGACTCACGCCGGGCTCCGTTCGCGTCAACCTGCATCGAGGCTTCCACCTGCTTCGCGAACGCCTGGGGGTCACATCATGACCGACGACCAAGACGACAGAACACTCGCCTATCTCTGGGATCCTGCGTCACCGGAAGAGCCCGGCGTGAAAGCGATCGAGCAGCACCTGCTGCCGCTGAGGTTCGATGCGGCGGCGCGACCGTTTAAGACTGATGGAGGGCGGGACTTTCGTCCCGCCGAGTCGCCGGGTCTGAACGTCTGGTGGAAACTGCTCGCGGCCGCGGCGGTGATCGTGATCATCACCGGCGTGGGGTTCTCGCAGTGGCGATTCGCGTGGCCGTCGGGCCGCGCCTGGATTGTCACGAGCTCGTCCACTCCAGCGCCTTCGCGGCTCGAGGTCGGCGTCACGCTCAGCGTGCCGGTATCCGAAGAGGCGATAGTGAACGTCGCCCGCATCGGCACCATGCGGATCGGTGGCGGTTCGCAGGTGACGCTTCGATCCACGCAAGGATCGCGGCACCGGTTGAGGATGGACACCGGAGACGTCAACGTCCGCGTCTGGGCGCCACCCGGGAGCGTGGCCATCCAGACACCGACGGGCGAGGTGATCGACCTCGGCTGCGAGTTTGATCTCCACGTGGAGGCCGACGTGAGTCGCGTGCAGGTGCGATCCGGATGGGTGCAGATCGACAACGGCGTGGGTGAATCGCTGATCCCGGCCGGGGCCAGCGGCGAGATGCGTCGCGATCGTGTGCCTGGCGTGCCCATCTTCACCAGCGCGTCAGCCGTGTTCCGCACGGCCGTCCGGCAGATCGAACGCTCGGGCGACGAGGCCAGCCTTCGCACCATCCTCGAGCAAGCCCGCGTCGAGGACGTGCTGACGCTGCTGATGCTCGTTGAACGAGTAGTGGGGGGAGTTGACCGACGAAACGCCGGCACTGACCAGCTCGCGGTGCGCGCGGCGGAGTTGTGGCCTCCACCCGCCGATGTCACCGTCGGCCAGGTGATTCGAGGCGACCGCGACGCGCTGTGGCAGTGGCGCGACACGCTGCCCCTGCCGCCGCCGAAGGGCTGGCTCAGGAACTGGCAGGACGCCCTTCCGCGCTGGCTTTCTCGCGACGTCCGTTAACGATCGGATCGGTCGGGCCGTCCTTGATCGTGAGAGAACACCATGCCCATCAAGAGTCTGTTTCTCGTGCTCGCCGTGGTCGTAGTCACCGCGGCCGCGCCGATTGACCGGTCGCACGATGTCGCCCGCGCGCAGTCCGGTGCGTGGATCATCGACGCGTCACGGAGCGAAGCGCGATTCACCGTGACGAAGTTTGGGTTCGTAGACGTCACGGGCGTGTTTCGGCAGTCCGAGGGCGAAATCCAGTACGACGCCGATCATCCCGAGACCAGCCGCGTGCAGTGGCGCATTCGAGTGGCGTCGGTCAGGACCGACGCCTCGGATCGCGACAGCGCACTGCAGAGGCCCGAGTACTTCGATGCCGTGCGGCATCCGTACCTGGAGTTCGCGAGTCGATCAGTGCGCAGGCTCGATGACGGTCGCCTCGAGGTCTCCGGCCTCTTGACGATGCGCGGCGTGACTCGTCCTCTGGTGACGCTGGTTCGTCACCTGCCCGCGGGCGCCTATCCATCCTTTGAGACGGCGTTCGAAGTGGATCGCTACGATTTCGGCATCGTTGGCGGCAGCGTCATGCGCCGGTTGATTGGACGCACCGTTCGGGTGCGTCTGGTCGCCGTCGTCAATCCCCAGTGAGGACGGTCATGAATCGACGCACTTTTCTCTACACCCTTCCGGCGGTCACCGCCGCCCTGACGTGGTGGCCCCGGGTTTCGTCGGCTCAGGACGTCGAATGGATTCGCGCCTGGGAGCGGGCGCAGCGCGAGAAGCCCGCGCGCGTGACGTCGCGCGCGCGGATTGCAGCCGCCGATGAGCCGGGAACTCCGCTGGCGATTCGGGGTCGGCTGTTCCGCGCCGACGGCAAGACACCGGCGCCTGGCATCACCGTGTTCGCCTATCACACCGACCGCAACGGACGTTACGACGTTCCGTCAAAGGGTCCGCATTCCTGGCGCCTGCGCGGTTGGGCCATCACAGATGCCCTGGGCCGGCTCCACTTCGACACCATTCGCCCCGCGCCGTATCCTGGCCGGAGGACGCCCGCGCACGTGCACCTGTCGCTCGAGGGGCCGGGCGTTCCGAGACGCTGGACCCCCGAAGTGCGATTTGCAGACGACGAGCTCGTGACGACGGCCGAGCGCGTGGCGTCAACGCGACAGGGGATCTTCGGCAACGTGCGCCCGGTGCAGTCGAATGACGGCGTGCAGGTCATCGACGTGCACCTCAGGATCGTGGAGGAAGGACTCTTCTGAAACACCCTATTCGCGGCCCAACTGATGGTCGATGGCCAGCGCGCCGAGGCCGCGCGCGTGCTCGAGTCCGCGTTGCGCGAGCGCCACGACGAGGGGTGGATCGACCTGCTGACCATGTTCCTCGCCGGGGACTCGCGGCTCGCGCCGGCCTTCGTGGCGCGGATGCGGGAGGCCCACTGATGCGATCGCTCAGCCCCGCGATTCTGGCACTGGCCGTCGGACTCCCCGGCGTCGTGACTGGGGCGCATCAGCAAGCCGTCTTCCGATCCACCACGGAGGTCGTCGCCGTTGATGTCGCGGTCACCCGCGGCCGGTCGCCGGTGACGGGACTGACCGCCGCTGATTTTGTGGTTCCGGCCACAGCGAGGATTGAAATCACGATTCCGATTGGATCGGGAACACGAACATCCGATCTGAATGACCCGCCTTTGTGCGAACGGAAGCCAAGAAACGCCGCATCTCAGTGTTCGTGAACAACAAGATCACCGGCGCCCACCATGACGCTTTCACCCGGCTCTCTCGAGCAACTTCCGTCGGGTAGATCGCTACAAGCACCACGACGTCTGCTTCGGGCGGGACCTCGAAGTTGTTGAACCAGGCGTAGTCACGAATGAGCCGCGCGCCGTCGCAATCAGCGGCGCGTCGGCTCCATTCGGTTAGCCCGCTGTTGGTCCGAGGCCGAGGCCGCAGTCCACGCCCGGGCCCGCGCCGCGAGTTCGTTGCTGACCTCCGGCCAGTCGTGCAACGTTGCAGGATCGAAGTCGGCACCGTTCGGCCACGTCAGCGTTCCGACCTCGGCGTCGAGCACGACGGCATTGAACGTGACGAGGTCCTGAAGTGGCCCGAATATCGCGCCTTCCAGCACTGGCCGGAAATCAATACGCTGCCAGGTGCCGTCCGTGAACGCCACCGTGAGCGTGTAGGGGCCAACGATGTCGAAACGCGCGACCCGATGAATGGGATGGGTCATGACTCACCTCAGTGGTTCGATCTTGACTGGCGGCTGGCCGGATTCAAGAGGTCCCAATCGCGCTGCAATTCGTCGCGGTGAATTTCTGCCCATGCTTCGACGAGCCGTTGCTGCGCCTTTGGCAGGCTGCCGCCCAGGCACTCGACCGTATCGACGGCGTAGCTCGTCTGACTGAGCGCGCTCAGTCCATTGAAGGGTGATCACGCAACGAAGCGCCTCTTGACCTCGTCGTGGCTGACGACCTGGCCAGCCCGCGATTGACGAAGCCCCTCCTCGATCTTCGCGATGAAACAGAGCCGCTCGATGGCGTCGTCGATCGTGGCGCCATCGGGCAGCGCCTGGATTGCCTCAAGGGCACGCTGCTTGTCGGTTTCGACGGGCATGTGTGGATCCTCTCATCGTCGTGGACGATCGCCACGTCGTCGTCCGCCCAACGCCGGGCGTAACCTGCGGGCCGGGCCGGCGCGGCGCTTGCGCCTTCTGCAAGCGCCGTGACGGGACGGACCGTCAGGTTCACGCCCATGTTAGGCCGAACGTTGGACGGAGCCCAAGATCTCTGCCACTTCGCGCGGCCGCAAGCCCTTGAGCTTTTGCAAGCCGTCCTTGACGATCCAGCGAGTGTGAGCGTTATTCGATCGCGCCCACTGTCGACACACGTCGAGCACGAAATCCGGGTGCTTGGCACTCGCGTTGCGAAGCACGTTGGCGACAGACTTCTGGACGTACAACTCGGGATCGGCCCGGAGCATTTCCAGCACGGGCCGAACGGCCCGCGGATCCAGCTTGACGACGCCACGGAGGCCCTCACTCGCCGCCCGCCGGACATTGGAGTCACGGGCCTTGGCCCACCGATGAGCTTCGCGCAGAACCGGCGCCGGATGGCGCTTGCCGATCTCGACCAGCGCCGTGGCCGCGACCTCGCGCGTTTGCCACTGATCACTGGCGGCCAGCTTCCTGAGCTCTGGGAACACAGCCTCTGGCTCGATGCGACCTCGGGCCACAAGCGGCCGGATGTCTTCAATCCTCACGATCACGGCGACACCTATTCTTGGTTTCGGCCTAACGTCGCGCGCATCACCTGCAGAACCGCGTGCCGGAACCGTCCGGCATTTTACCATGGTGCCCGCGGTTCTGGCAGGTGCATGCGCATGTTAGTGTACTTTGGGTATGGTCCGGGGACATAGGTAACAGATCAGTCCAGGGACATGGGTAACACATTCAGCCACACTCGAGCCGAGGTGCTCGATGCCGTGGCAGGAGACGTGACTCATGGATCAACGTGTGCAGTTTATCGTCGATTATCAACGCGGCCTGCAGTCGGTGACCGAGCTCGCCGATCGCTTCGACATCAGCCGCAAGACGGCGTACAAGTGGATCGATCGCCACGAGGAGGACGGGGCGGCCGGCTTGGCGGATCCGCAGCCGCCGCCCGCGATTGTGTCCCCACGAGACGCCCCAGGCCATCGTGGACGCCGTGCTCGAGGCACGCCGGCACCACCCGCGCTGGGGCGCCAAGAAGCTGCTTCGTATCCTCACGCGAAAAGACCCGCGCCAGGTGTGGCCCGCGCGAAGCACCATCTGTGATCTGCTCAGTCGGCACGACCTCATTCCCAAGGCGCGGCGCCGGCCGCGACTGACGCACCCAGGGCGTCCGCTGACGCCGATGACCGAGCCCAACGGGATCTGGACCGCCGACTTCAAAGGCCAGTTCAAGACCCGCGACGGCGTGTACTGCTATCCGCTCACGCTGGTCGATGGCTACAGTCGGTATCTGCTCGCCTGTCAGGGGCTGCGATCGACGGCGGTCGTGTTGGCCCGGCCGATCTTCCAGCGCACCTTCGAAGAGGACGGGTTGCCGCGGATGATCCGCTCCGACAACGGCGTGCCCTTCGCGACGACCGCCCTGGGACGGCTCTCGCTGCTGTCGGTCTGGTGGATCCGCCTCGGCATCTACCCCGAGCGAATCGAGCCGGCGCATCCGGAGCAGAATGGCCGGCACGAGCGGATGCATCGCACCTTAAAGGCGGAGGCCACCCGACCGCCATCGGGCAACTTGCAGGCGCAACAAACTCGGTTCAATCGCTTTCGCGGCGAGTACAACGACGAACGCCCACACGAAGCGCTCGACCAAGAAACGCCCGGCTCTGTCTATCAGCCGTCGCCGCGCGCGCTGCCGCGGACGCTCCCCCCGCTCGAATATCCCGGTCACTTCGAAGTCCGGCGGGTCAGTCGCAATAGCGGGATCCGCTGGAACCGGCACTGGGTCTGTGTCACGCACACCCTCGCTGGCGAGCACGTCGGGCTCGAAGAGGTCGACGACGGGCTGTGGGATGTATACTTCGGCCCACTGAAACTCGGGCGGATGGACGAACGCATCCTGCGGATTGAAGATCACAAAGGGCGGACCGTCAGGAAGACACCGCCCCCGACCGAGTGACGGCGGACGCCGTGTGGGAGCTGAGGGGCGCGCCAAGAACGCGCGCCCCTCAGCTCCCACACGGCGTGGTAACAGCCCTAACACTGTTACCCATGTCCCCGGACTGATCTGTTACCTATGTCCCCGGCCGCACATTGTCAGATTCGGAGTGGTGGATCGCGCAGGAAAGACACCAAGAGATTCAACCACTTCGGGCGCTCGAGAAAGAAGAGCACCGCCACAATCTCGCGCATCCAGTTCCGGACCTGTGGAAAGGTCGGCAGGGGCATCGTGCCTCGACGGCGCTCGTGTTGGAGAAACGTGTACGTGAGCGCGGCGAGCACCGCATGATGGGTCCAGCCGCGATAGCTGCGGCCCTCGAAATGATCGAGGCCGAGTTCGTCCTTCAGTTCGCGGTACTGTTGTTCGATCGGCCAGCGTCGGCGCGCCACGCGGACGAGGTCCTTCAGCGCGGCCGCCGCCGGCAGATTCAACAGGTACGCCTTGCGCTTGCCGTGCCCCACAAGCGGGCGCTCGCATAATAACCAGCACTCGGTGCGGTTCGTGGGTCGCACGCGGAGCGCGGCAAACCGTGCGGCCATGGGCCCTTTGGTCCCCTGCGCCCAGCAGATGCGCCGCCACGCAGCGGTCGGCCACCGCTTGATAATGTGGCCGATCTGATGGTGGCGACGCGCGCCGGTGGCGCGGACGACCCATCGCATCGCCACGCCGACCGCGTCGCGAAGGCCCATGCGGTCCACGGCCGTGCGAAAGGCGTGGACGTTCCCGTAGGCCGCGTCGGCCAGGATCGCGTCGATCTGGATCCCCGCCGCCCGCACCTGCCGAATGTGGGTCAGCGCGATGCGCCATTTCTCGCGAAAGCGGATCCGGCGCGGAATCCCGGCCCGCTCCCGCCGGTCGGCATCCTGCGCCCACGCCTGCGGGAGATACAATTCTAGGCTGGTCGGCCAGGTGAGATCGCCGCTGAGCACCGCGGTCGACACCGCCACTTGGCCGTTGGCAATCTTGCCCAGCGCGCCACAGTACTGACGCGCCACCGCGACCGACTGCGTGCCGTACTTCGGAAAGGAGGTCTCGTCGATGAGTAACGACCCGCGCCGAACCGGCACCTCGGCCCGGAGGCGGGTCCACAACGGGGCGGCCGACCACGGCGAGTGGGTGATGAAGTGCTGCAGCCGCTGATAAGACGCGGCGTCGTTCAACGGCAGCCGCGCCTCCATCGGCTGCATCGACTTGCGCTCGCTGTCGTTGAGGACACCTTCGACGTACCGACTCGCACCCTGCCGTTGCGTGCGCCGGCCGAAGCAGCCGGCGAAGCGATCCAGAAAGGCGCCCAGCCGTTTCAGCACCGCGCGCGCGGCCGGAACCGAAACATCGGTCATGAGCCATAAGCTTAAGGAATCTCAGCAAAGAGTACAAGTACCTCAAATATCGAATCACGATGTAAGAGCATTTGAATCTGACAAAGTACTATTAGGCCGCACACATGTTGAGCTATTCATCGGTCATTCAATCACGAAGCGCGAAGTCCCAGGCGCACCAACGGGTACGGGGTGTCACTTCCGAGGGCTGGGCACATGCTGATCGATGAGGATCGGGTTCCCGTCTGGGTCGAGCAGCATCAGGCTTGCGGGCCCCTTCGTAGATTCGTCGGCCGCGGTCGTCAACTCGAGGCCGCGCTCCTTGAGCGTCCGCTGAATGTCGCGAACGTCGTCGAAGTCCGGCAAGGTGTTGGACGACCTGTCCCAACCAGGATTGAACGTCATGATGTTCCTGGGGAACATTCCTTGGAAGAGTCCAATGGTGCTGGTCTCGTTCTGGAGAATCAGCCAGTTCTTCGCCTGGTCGCCGAGAATCACCCGAAAGCCGAGCTTCTCGTAGAACGAGCGGGACGCGGCAATGTCCTTGACGGCAAGGCTCACCGAGAAGTTCCCAAGTCGCATCTGAGCACCTCCTGAGGTTTGACTGGTCGCGGTATTCGTCCCCTGCGTCAGGAAAACTCCGCCGAGGAAGCACGCGAGTACACCCATGAAGATTCGAGTCACCGGTAGCTCCTGTTGAGAAGTGGCCCATTCGCCTCAACCAGCGCGCGCGGTCTCAGTGCGCCAATGTCGGCCTAGACAGTATGACTTCGGTGGTTCGACACGGCCGACCTCCGGCACAATGCGCGGGTTGGTCCGAGTCGGGCCAGAGCCGCAGCCGGCCGGGTACGCCGGCCGTGCAACCGGAGGTCAACCATGTCAGAGCCTACACCGCTTTTTGTCGTAACAGTTCAGGGGGTCTGACTCGGGATCGCCGGTTTTCCTAGGAAACCTGCGAGATCGCCAGATCCGAGGGTCACCCGCCACGGGTCAAGAAACGGCAAGGACCTATTTTTCTTAGGAAAACCGGCCCCGGCCTTGGCCGGGGCACCCCCCCTGAACTGTTACTCGTGGAACACTAACCCGAGGACCCCTGGACTTTTGGACCCATGGACCTCATGAAGAAACTGACTGATTACGCGGACTGCGCCGGCTGCGCCAGCAAGCTCGGACCCGCGGAACTCGATCAGGTGATGGCCGGGCTTCCGACCACCCACACCGACGATCGCGTTCTGGTCGATTACCGGACGTCAGACGATGCCGGGGTGTACCGGTGGTCGGCAGATTCCGCGCTGGTGCAGACCGTGGATTTTTTTACGCCGATTGTGGACGACCCGTACGTGTTCGGTCAGGTCGCCGCCGCCAACGCCCTCAGCGACGTTTACGCGATGGGAGGGATCCCGCGGACCGCCCTGGCCATCGCCGCCCTCCCGAAGGACGGCCCGTCCCCTGAGGTCGTACGCGACATCTTCCGGGGTGGGTCCGACAAACTGCGCGAGGCGGGAGTCGCCCTGCTGGGTGGACACACGGTCACGGACCCCGAGGTGAAATTTGGCTACGCGATCACCGGCGAAGTCCACCCTGACCGTGTCCTGACGAACAGCGGGGCCCGTCCGGGCGACGTGCTGGTGTTGACCAAGCCCCTGGGAACAGGGGTGATCGTGAGGGCCACGAAGTTCGGGCGATCCACAGAGGGCCAGTTGGCAGCGGCGGTCGCTTCGATGCTGGTACTGAACCGGGTCGCCGCCGAGCAGGCAGCAGCCCTTCCGGCTGGCGTGGTGGGCGCGTGCACCGACGTCACCGGGTTCGGGTTGGCAGGGCACGCGACCGAAGTCGCCCTCGCCAGCGGGGTCACGCTGGTGTTTGATGCCCACGCCCTGCCCTTGCTTCCGGGCGCCGCCGAGCTGGCGGCGCAGAACCTGCCGTGTGGCGGCCGGTCCAACCAGCGGCACTTCGACCGCCTGGTCTCCGGTCCGGACGTTCCACCGGAGCGCTTCCTGCTGTGTTGCGACCCTCAAACCTCTGGCGGTTTGCTGTTCACGGTGTCTGCGGCACAGGCGGACGGATTCGTGACCCGGCTTCAGGAGGCCGGGGTCCCGGCCGTTCGGGTCGGTGAAGTGGTGCCGAAAGAAGCCGACGGCACGCTGGTCCGCCTGCGGTAGCGGCCGCGGTCGCCTTGCCCGTGCTCGCGCGGGAATGGTATAAATGGTCGTTTTGCTGGGGACCGTTCGACCCTGGCGGAGGCCCTCAGTGCTCGCCGATTCCACCACCCGATTCCTGCCCCGGTTCGCTTCCGGCACAGGAGCGCGTTCATGAGTGTGCGCTCCGCCGCGCGGCGGTATGCCGCGGTGTTGTTCGAGATCGTCAGTGCGTCGGGCGATCTGGGGCGGGCGGAACAGGATCTCAACGGCATCACGACTCTGGTCGAGGGCCATGCCGGGTTGCACTCAGTACTGACGTCACCGGCCGTACCCGCGGCGACCAAGCGCGCGGTGGTCGAGCAGGTGTTGAACAGGGCCGGCGACCTGTCGGGTGAAGTGCGCCGGTTGATTCTGATGCTGGCCGAGCGCGATCGCCTCGCCCAGTTGCGCGACGTGGCCGATGCGTTTACGGCGCGCGTCATGGAACACCGCAAAATCGTGCAGGCCGAAGTCGTGACCGCCACGCCGCTCGCGCCGGGCACCCACGACTCGCTGACGCAGGCGCTCAGCGCGGCCACCGGCGCCGATGTTCGCCTGCACCAGTCCGTGGATCCCGCCATCGTGGGCGGCATTGTGGCGCGGGTCGGCAACACGGTGTTTGATGCGAGCCTCACCCGTCAGCTCGAAAAGATGCGCCAGCGTTTGCTGGCCGGAGCGTAAGCCGCCCGGAAACCCGTTCAGGGAAGACAGATGCAGATCAAGGCCGAAGAAATCTCCAAAATCATCCGCGACCAGATTGGCAACTATGCGGTTGACGTCGACGTCGCTGAGGTGGGCACCGTGGTGTCGGTGGGCGACGGCATCGCGCGCATCTACGGCGTCGAGCGCGCCATGGCCGGCGAGATGCTCGAGTTTCCGAACGGGTTGTTTGGCATCGCGTTGAACCTCGAAGAAGAAAGCGTGGGCGCGGTGCTCCTCGGCCGCTCCACCGCGATCAAGGAAGGCGACACGGTCAAGCGCACCGGGCGCATCATCTCGGTGCCGGTGGGCGACGAGCTGCGCGGCCGCGTCGTAAACTCCCTCGGCCAGCCGATCGACGGCAAGGGCCCGATCGCGACCAAACAGTTTCTGCCCATCGAGCGCATGGCCCCAGGCGTGGTCGATCGCCAGCCGGTCAAAGAGCCCCTGCAGACGGGCCTCAAGGCCATCGACGGCATGGTGCCCATCGGCCGCGGCCAGCGCGAACTGATCATCGGCGACCGCCAGACGGGCAAGACGGCCCTCGCGGTGGACGCGATCATCAACCAGAAGGGCCTGGGCGTCATCTGCATCTACAACGCCATCGGCCAGAAGCTTTCGACCATCGCCCAGGTCGTGCGTACGCTGGACGAAGCCGGCGCGATGGAATACACCATCGTCGTCGCAGCCGGCGCGTCCGAACCGGCGCCGATGCTCTACATCAGTCCGTACTCGGCCTGCACGATTGGCGAATTCTTCCGCGACAGCGGCCGGCACGCGCTGGTGGTGTACGACGACCTGTCGAAACACGCGCAGGCGTACCGTGAAATTTCGCTGCTGCTCCGTCGCCCGCCGGGCCGCGAAGCGTACCCGGGCGACGTCTTCTACCTGCACTCACGCCTGCTCGAGCGCGCGGCCAAGCTGCGCACGGAGCTGGGCGGCGGGTCGCTCACCGCGCTGCCGATCATCGAGACGCAGGCCGGCGACCTCTCGGCGTACATTCCGACCAACGTCATCTCGATCACCGACGGCCAGATCTTCCTGGAAGCCGACCTGTTCAACCAGGGCTTCCGTCCGGCGATCAACGTCGGCAACTCGGTGTCGCGCGTCGGTGGGTCCGCGCAGATCAAGGCGATGCGTCAGGTGGCCGGCAGCCTGCGTCTCGACCTGGCGCAGTACCGCGAGCTGGCGGCGTTCGCGCAGTTTGGCAGCGACCTCGACCCGGCCACACAGAAACAGCTCAACCGCGGCCGTCGCCTCACCGAGATCCTGAAGCAGCCGCAGTATCGGCCCCTGTCGGTCGAGAAGCAGGTCGCCATCGTGTTCGCCGCCACCAACGGCTTCCTGGACGGCATCGAGGTTGAGAAGCTCCGGTCGTACGAAGACGAGCTGTTCCGGTTCCTCGAATCGCAGCGTCCGGCCGTCCTCGCGGCGATCGCCGAAAAGAAGACGTTTGACGATGACCTGAAGGCGGGCATGGTGGCCGCGCTTGAAGAGTTCGGCAAGCAGTTTGCCACGATGGTCTAGGATCCATGCCTGCTCTGATTGACATGCGCCGGCGCATCCGCGCCGTGAAAAACACGCAGCAGATCACCAAGGCCATGAAGATGGTCGCCGCGTCGAAGCTGCGCCGCGCGCAGGAGCGCGTCGTGGGCACGCGTCCGTTCGCGATGCAGGCCCGGCACGTGCTGGCCAGCATCGCGGCGCGTGTGGACCAGTCGCATCACCCGCTGCTCGCGAATCGCCCAGGTGTGAAGACCGGCAAGACGTTATTGATCGCCCTGTCGAGTGACCGCGGTCTCTGCGGCAGCTTCAACACCAACATCGTCAAGACCGTGGGACAGTTTCTGCGCGACAACGCGGGTCGTGAGGTATCGCTCGGCCTGGTCGGCAAGAAGGGCCGCGAAGCCCTGGGCCGCCGCGGGTTTCCCATCCGGTTCGAGTACACGGGTCTGCCGAAGGTGGTCGGGTTTGCCGAAGCCGAAGCGGTGGCCGCGCCGGCCATGGAGGACTTCACGAACGGCAGGGTCGACAGCGTCCATCTTGTGTACAACGAGTTCAAGTCGGTGTTTCAGCAGCGGATGGTCGTCGAGCAGTTGCTGCCGATGGAGCCGATTGAGGCCGGCACGGGCGAAGGCGCCGTCGTCGACTATCTGTACGAGCCGTCGCCCCAGCGCATTTTTGACGAGCTGTTGCCGCGTCTGGTGGAAGCCCAGGTGCTGCGGGCGTTGCTGGAGTCGGTGGCCGCCGAACACGCCGCGCGCATGATGGCGATGGACGCGGCCACGCGCAATTCAGCCGACATGATTGAAGGGTTGACGCTGACGATGAACAAGGTGCGTCAGGCGGCGATCACGCGTGAAATTATCGAAGTCGTGTCTGGCGCGCAGGCACAGTAGGCAGGGGAACACATGGCAGTCGCAGTCGCGGAAGCAGTGAAGGTCGGCAAGGTCGTTCAGATTATCGGCCCGGTGGTCGACATCGAGTTCGCGGGCGGCACGTTGCCCCCGATCTACAACGCCGTGCGGATCACCGGCCAGGCTGGCACCAACACCGTCGACGTCATCGTCGAAGTGGAGCAGCACCTGGGTGAGAACCGCGTGCGCACCATTGCGATGAAGCCGACCGACGGCCTGCAGCGCGGCATGGAGGCCACCGACCAGGGCGGCCCGATTTCGATGCCCGTCGGCCCTGAGACGCTCGGCCGCGTGCTGAACGTGCTGGGCGAGCCGGTGGACTTCCCGGATCGTCCGGTGCAGTCGAAGGAGCGGTGGCCGATTCACCGTGAGGCGCCGTCGCTTGAGGAACAGTCGACCGAACTGAAGATGTTCGAGACGGGCATCAAGGTCATCGACCTGCTCGAGCCATATCTGCAGGGCGGCAAGATCGGGCTGTTTGGCGGCGCCGGCGTCGGCAAGACCGTCATCATCATGGAGCTCATCCACAACATCGCCGTGAAACACGGCGGCGTGTCGGTGTTCGGCGGTGTCGGCGAACGCACGCGTGAGGGCAACGACCTCTGGCTGGAGTTCCAGGAAAGTGGTGTTATCGATCCGAACGATCCGTCGAAGTCGCGGGCCGTGCTCGTCTACGGCCAGATGACGGAGCCGCCGGGCGCGCGTCTGCGCGTGGCGCTGTCGGCGCTGACGATCGCGGAGTACTTCCGCGACGCCGAGCACAAGGACGTGCTCCTGTTCATCGACAACATCTTCCGGTTCACGCAGGCCGGTTCGGAAGTGTCGGCGCTGCTGGGCCGCATGCCGTCGGCCGTCGGTTACCAGCCGACGCTGCTCACGGAAATGGGCGAGCTGCAGGAGCGCATCACGTCCACGCGCAAAGGCTCGATCACCTCGGTGCAGGCCATCTACGTGCCCGCCGACGACTACACCGACCCCGCGCCGGCGACGACGTTCGCGCACCTCGACGCGACAACGAACCTGTCGCGCGCGATCGCCGAACTCGGCATTTACCCGGCCGTCGATCCGCTCGCGTCCACCTCGCGCATCCTCGACCCGCGCGTCATCGGTGACGAGCACTACGGCGTGGCCCGCGCGGTGAAGCAGATCCTGCAGCGCTACAAGGACCTGCAGGACATCATCGCGATTCTTGGTATCGACGAACTGTCGGAAGACGACAAGCTCACCGTCACCCGGGCGCGCAAAATCCAGAAGTTCCTGTCACAGCCGTTTTTCGTGGCCGAGCAGTTCACGGGCGCCAAGGGCGCGTATGTGCCGATCGCGGAAACCGTGCGCGGCTTCAAGGAGATCGTCGACGGCAAACACGACGACATTCCGGAGCAGGCGTTTTACCTCGCGGGCACGATTGACGACGTCATCGAGCGTGCGACGAAGCAGTAAGACGAGACACCATGGCCCTTCCCTCCCACTTGCGCCTTGAATTCGTCTCGCCGGAGCGGGCGATCGTCCACGACGAGGTGGACGAGATCCAGTTGCCGGGCGACGAAGGATTCCTCGGCATCCTGCCCGGCCACACCCCGATGCTCGTCGGGCTGAAGGTCGGCCCCATGTGGTACCGCAAGGGCGCGGAGAAGTACTTCGGCTTTGTCGGGTTCGGGTTTGCCGAGGTGTTGCCCGATCGCGTCACGATCCTTGCGCGCATCGCCGAGAAGGCTGATGACATCGACCACGAGCGGGCGGAGGCAGCCAGGCGGCGCGCTGAAGAAGAACTCACCGTGGCGGAGCGCAGCGGCAGCCAGATGGACTACGAGCGCGCGCGGCTGGCGTTGCTGCGCGCCATCACCCGGCTGCAGGTGTCGAGACACACGCGCACCCGTAGCTGATGTGATGTCCACTGTGTCTTCGGCCGCTGTCACGCACACCGGACTGCGACGGGAGGGCAACGAAGACGCCTTCCGTGAACGTCCCGACCTTGGCCTCTACGTCGTCGCCGACGGCATGGGCGGCCACGAGGCCGGCGAAGTCGCGTCGGGACTGGCGGTGCAGGTGATCGAGTCGTTCCTTTCCGACACCAAAGACGCCGATCTCAACCAGACCTGGCCGTTTCCGTTTGATACGACCAGGTCACTGGAAGCCAATCGCCTGATCGCGGCGGTTCGCCTGGCGAACCGTCGTCTCACGACCGCGATTGACGCCGATCCTGCGTTGAAGGGGATGGCGACCACGGCGGCCGTGGTGCTGCTGGGTCCTGCGGGGCACGCGCACGTGGCGCACGTCGGTGACAGTCGCGTGTATCGATGGCGTGACGGGCCACTTCAGCCATTGACGAACGATCATTCGTGGGTGGGCGAGCAGGTGCGCGCCGGGCTGCTCACCGACAGCGACGCGCAGCGTCACCCGTGGCGCAACGTTGTGACGCGCGCGATCGCGGGGGGCGACGACCCCGAGGTGGAAGTCGTGCAGGTGGATGTGCGCGAGGGCGACCGGTTACTGATCTGCTCCGATGGTTTGTCGTCGGTGGTGGGCCTCGCCCGCATTCAGGCCCTGATGGCGAAAGGCGACGACCTGATGACGACGGCGCAGGCACTGATTCAGGCGGCGAACGATGCGGGTGGACCCGATAACATCACGGTGATTCTGATCCAGATCGATGTGGCATAACCTTCGGCGGTTGCTGCGATATCGCGGGCTCGTTCAGAGTCTGGTGGCGCGCGATCTGAAGGCGCGCTACCGAGGGTCGGTGCTTGGGTTCTTCTGGTCGTTCGTCAACCCGTTGCTCCTGCTGCTCATCTACAACTTCGTGTTCACGCATCTGCTCCAGAACCGGGCTGAAGGCATTCAGCCGTATGCCGTGTTCATGTTCACGGCGCTTTTGCCCTGGACGTGGTTTCAGTCGTCGCTGAACGAGGCCACGGGGTCGCTGATTTCCGGGGGCAACCTGATCAAGAAAGTGCTCTTCCCTGCCGAAGTGCTGCCCATCGTCGCGATTCTGGCGAACATGGCGCACTTCCTGCTGGGGCTGCCCATCCTGATTGGGTTCATGGCCTGGTACAGCGTGACGCCTGACTGGATCGAACTCCCCTGGTTTGTGGTCGTCGTATTGGTGCAATTGATCTTCACGGCGGCGCTCGGGATGTTGCTGGCGGCGCTGTCGGTGCACTTCCGCGACGTGCGCGACCTGGTGTCGAACCTGTTGACGTTCTGGTTCTTCGCAACGCCCATCATCTACTCGTACCAGCAGTTTCCGCAGTTCAAGAAGTACTTCGACTGGAACCCGTTCTCGCACCTCGCCATCTCGTACCAGGAGCTTCTGTTTTTCCCGGGGCCGTTCGGTCACAAGTGGTGGCTGCTGGCGATGGGTGTGGGTTCGATCTTTCTGTTCCTTGCGGCCTACTGGGTGTTCGATCGACTGCGTGATTCCTTCGCCGAGGCGGTATGAGCGTTCCGGCGATTGCACTCACGAACGTCACGAAAATTTACCGGCGTTATGGCGGCCGGCAGTTTTCCACACTGAAGAGCGCGCTGCTCTCTGGCGATCTTGTGCGTCAGCTTCGGCCTGAGGAGACGTTCCAGGCGCTCAACGACGTGTCGTTCAGCGTTCCCGAAGGCTGCACCTACGGCGTGATCGGGCGCAATGGATCCGGAAAGAGCACGGCCCTGAAGCTGATCGCGGGTATCACGAAGCCCACGAGCGGCTCCGTGGCCGTCCAGGGTCGCATCTCGGCGCTCATCGAACTGGGCGCCGGGTTTCATCCGGAGATCTCCGGCCGCGAGAACGTGTTCATTAACGGCATCATGCTCGGGCTCACGAAGCGCGAGGTTCATAAGCGGTTCGACGAGATCGTCGAGTTTGCCGAATTGACCGAGTTCATCGACGCGCCGGTGAAGACGTATTCCTCCGGCATGTACATGCGGCTGGGGTTTGCGGTGGCGATCCACGTCGACCCGGACGTGTTGCTCGTGGACGAAGTGCTGGCGGTGGGTGACGAGGGTTTCACGCACAAGTGCCTCGACAAGTTCGGCGAGTTCAAGCGCCGGGGCAAGACCATCCTGCTGGTCACGCATTCCCTGGGCCTGGTCGAGCGATTCTGTGACGAGGCGGTGTGGCTCGATGCCGGCCACAAGAAGGCCGAGGGGGATCCCAAGCGGGTCGTCGGGACCTACGTCACGGACGTGGCGCGGCAGGAGGAACGTTTTCTGGCCGGTTCGGACGCCAGGGCACGTGAAGACGCCGGTGAGGCGGGCCGGCCTGAGCCAGTCGGGCCTGTCGAGGCGCGTGACCACGCCGGCGACATGACGCAGGCTGGTGAGGGACGCTGGGGATCGGGAGGGGTGGAGATTACGTCGGTGCGGTTTTCGGATGCCGGCGGACAGGCCACGCAGGTGTTTCACACCGGCGAACCCATGCGCGTCACGTTCGGCGTCCGCGCCGCCGCTCCGGTGCGCGACTTCGTCTTCGGCATCGGGATTTTCACCGCGGACGGCGGGTCGGTCTACGGGACGAACACGGATCTGGAGGAGTTTGAATCCGATCGGCTCGAGGGCGACGCGATGATCACGTTCCTGGTCGACTCTCTGGATCTCGTCGAAGGCACCTACAAGCTCGACGTCGCGGTGCACACACGCGACGGCGCGCCCTACGACTACCATCGTCTGCTGCACACGTTTCGCGTCAAGTCCCGCATCAAGGACGTCGGCGTTTATCGGCCGAAGCACCGCTGGGAGTTTTCGCCGTCGGTCCGGTTCAAGCCGCCAAGATAGCCGGACTCGGCCCCTGTTGCCGCGACAAATCCCTGCGGCCACTTGACGTCACGTAAACCTAATCAAACGGCTTATTCCACCCGTGATGGGGACAGATCGGACTCGACGTTGCGCACAAAGACGCCGCTCATCCTACAATTCGACGCGCCGCGGACCTGACGAAAACGCCAGGTGACCGGCGCCCATGTCGGCGAAAGTTGGCGGGCCGACAAAGGAGGGAGCATATGACGCTCCGGGTAACACCCTCTTTGGTGCCGTCTCGGCTACTACTGACGTTCCTGGCTGTCCTTTGCCTGTCGCCGGTCAGTTCTGCCCTATACCAGCGGTTCACCGCCAGAGTTCTGGATGTGGTAGACGGCGACACCCTCATCCTGGCCAGGGGTCGGGGCCAAGTGACGGTTAGAATTTATGGAATCGATGCTCCGGAAGGCGGCCAGGCGTTCGGGGACCGGGCCAAGGCCCAACTAGCCAGTCGGGTTCTTGGGAAGTTGGTTGACGTCCTGCTCCGCGATGTGGATGTCTACGGCCGCTTGGTGGCCGAACTCCAACTGGAAGGCGGGGATATCGGAGAGGAACTCGTTCAGTCAGGCGCGGCCTGGCATTATCGACAGTACTCCTTCCGATAGTGACCGACTCGCGAAAGCCGAGCGCGATGCCAGGGTCGCCCGTCGTGGGCTCTGGGCCGACCCGAGTCCGCAAGCTCCGTGGCTGTTTCGGTCAACCGGGTCGGAAACAGATTTGGCTGGATCGAACAAGTCACCCGGGTCGGCACCTTTCCACGGGAATCGTGAATCCCGTGTGTTCCACGGTGTGGGCTGCCAGCACTATAACTGCAAGAATTGCACGGTCAAGTTCGCCACGGCTCAACGGGCGCTGGATGCTGGGTATCGGCCGCACGAGGCCTGTGTCAGAAGAGTCAAGTAGACCGGGTTCTGCGGGCGCACGTCAGATTTGTGAGATGAGGTCATGCGGCCGCCGCCCGGGCGGTTGACCGGCGCTCCCAGAAGTCCTCGAAGCGACCGCTCAGCTGACAGCAACGCCGCGCAAGGATCGCGTTGGCGCCGCGGACGGTCCAGTGCATGCCGGTGCGCTTGAGCCGCGTGCCGAGGGCGACCTTGCAGCCCGCCTCGACCACGCCGGTCGAGGTGCACAGCCCCGCGGCGCGGAACTCGGGGTCGCGCATCCGCTCGCGGTTGCGTTCGACGTAGTCCACGCACTTGCGCGCTTCGTCGTTGGCCGCTGCGTGCGTGCGCAGCGCGCACAGCCCCGCGTCGAGGTCACCGGCGTCCAACTCGTCGTGGCGCTCGCGCGCCCAGGCGCGCGCCC
>JBCKZS010000038.1:0-27426 GCA_038918905.1 Vicinamibacterales bacterium | reverse complement strand
GGCCGCGCAGGCCGAGCGGGTTGGCCGAGAGCACGGCTTCGGCCAGCGCCCGTTTGGTGTCCTGGAGGGCGAGGACCTTTTCTTCGACCGTGTCTTCGGCGATCAGGCGATAGGCAAAGACTTCCTTCGTCTGGCCGATGCGATGCGCGCGGTCAATCGCCTGCGCTTCGACCGCCGGATTCCACCAGGGGTCGAGCAGGAACACGTAGTCGGCGGCCGTCAGGTTGAGGCCGACGCCCCCGGCTTTCAGGCTCACCAGGAAGATCGGACACGCCGGGTCTTCCTGAAAGCGCGCCACGCGGCGCGCGCGGTCGCGCGTCCGGCCATCCAGATACTCGTAGGGCATCTTCGCGCGGTCGAGCATCGGGCGCACCAGCGCCAGCAGGCTTGTAAACTGCGAAAACACCAGCGCCTTGTGGCCTTCGTTCACCACCTCGCGCAGCGACGACAGCAGCAGGTCGAGTTTTGACGACGGGTCGTGGCGACGGCCGGGAGCGATCAGGCCCGGGTGGCAGGCCGCCTGGCGCAGGCGCAGCAGCGCCTCGAGAATCCGCAGGCCCGACCGTTCGACGCCGACCGACGACACGTTCGCGAGCAGGGTGGATCGATAGTGGCGTCGCAGCGCGTCGTAGAAGCTGCGTTCGCGCGGCGTCAGCACACAGGTCAGCGTCTGTTCGGTGCGCGCCGGCAGTTCCGTCGCCACCTGCGCCTTGGTGCGCCGCAGCAGAAAAGGCCTGAGGCCTCGCGCCAGCAGCGCCACCGCCTCATCGTCGGGCCGGCCACGCGTGGCGGCGCGTTGGAACTGCGACGCGCGGCCCAGCAGGCCGGGGTTGAGGAATTCGAACAGACTCCACAACTCGCCGAGATGGTTTTCGATCGGCGTGCCCGAGAGCGCGAGGCGATAGCGGCTCGACAACAGGCGCACGGATTTGGCGGCCTCGGTGGCGGCGTTCTTGATCGCCTGCGCCTCATCGAGGATGACGTACTCGAACTCGACGTGTTTCAGGCGTTCGATGTCGCGGCGCACGGTGCCATACGTCACGAGCACCAGGTCGTACTCCGCGATCTGGCTGTCGGCGAGCCGCCGATCGGCCCAGGAGTAGTCAAGCACCCGCAGCGCCGGCGTGAACCGCGCGGCTTCCGCCTTCCAGTTGTGCACGACCGAGCGGGGGACGACGACGAGTGAGGGGCGCGGGGGGGTGTCGGGCGTCTCCGTGCGGGCGAGCGCGACGCGCGCCAGTTCCGCCAGAACGGTCACGGTCTTGCCCAGGCCCATGTCGTCGGCCAGGCACCCGCCGAAGCCGAAGTGGCGCAGGAAGCGGAGCCAGCCGAGGCCTTCGCGCTGATAACCGCGCAGCGTGCCGTGGAAGGTGGACGGCGGATCCAGGGCGGTCGGATGTTCGACCGTCGCGAGCTGCTCGCGCAGGTGGGTGAACGCCGCGTCGACCTGGATCTCGGCGGCGTCGGCCTGCGTAGCCAGCAGCGCATCGAGCAGGGCGGCCTGCGCCGGACGGAACCGGATCGTGCCGTCCTCCTGCGTGGAGCCGACCGAGGCCAGCGGGGCGTACCGGCGCAACCACTCCTCGGGCAGGACGCCGATCGAGCCGTCGCCCAGACGTACGGTGTGTTCGCCGCGACCGAGCACGGCCAGCAGTTCGACGAGTGTGGCCGACGTGTCGCCAAAGGCGACGACCGCGCGCAGGTCGAACCAGTCGATGCCGGACGTGACCGAGAGGTGAATCGTTCCGGGCGTGCGATAGGGCACGCCGGCGGCTTCCACCTGCCAGCCGTCGGCGACCAGGGCGGGCACGATGGCCGTCAGGTCACGCGCCGGGACACGCCACTGTGTGGGATCGTCCGCGCGCTCGCGTGAGAAACCGTGCTCGACCAGTTGCGCTTCCGCGTCCAACTCGTCGTCGGCCGACCGATGGATGAAGCGTTGACGATCCGCATCGAAGACCGGCGACTCGCCGCCGGCCGGCACCGAGGTGCCGTCGTAGCGAAACGCCAGCGTCGCCCGCAGGGTGTCGTCGGTGTCGTCGATGCCGGGCGCGTGGGGCGGCGAGACGGTGAGGTGGGGCGTGGGTGAGGCGTGCAGGGGCAGTACGCGCAGACCGGGGGGGACGGTTTCGGGATCGGCGCCGAACCGGCTGAGGAACTGCGCCAGGCGCGCGGACTGCGACGCGGGCATGTGGAGCGGTCCTGAGGCGCGCAACGCCGACAGGACGCCGAACGACGGGCCGGTGTCGCAGACGGCGACGCGTTCGTAGGTGAAGAGCAGGCCCACGTCCAACACGAGCACCGGACCGGTCACGGCGAGCCGGTCGGCGAGGCGTGTGAACACGCCACTGACCAGGTGCCCGGTGTCTTGAGCGTGCGTGCCAGGACTGATGGAGGGGCGAGGAGCCTCGGCGGGGACCTCGGCGGCCTCGGCATGGAGCTCGAACTGCCACGACGGGCCGTCGTCCCACTGCAACGGCCGAGTGGAGACGGTCGCGGGGGTGTCGTGCAGCAGCAGGCGACCGGCCCGGGCCGCGAGCGGCACCCAGTCGAGGGCGAGCGCGGAGGGTACGGTGAACACGGCTTGCGCCGACCCGGTGGCCAGGGCCTTCGCGGTCGTGCGCGCGCCGAGCAACGGTCCCAGCAGCCGGCGATCGATCGGCGAGGCCAGCAGGGGTGTGTCGTCGGTGATCGTGGCGTGTGTGGGACGATCCCAGGTGCCGTCGGGGCGCCGGTGCCGGGCGAGCAGGCGGATCGCCAGGCCGTCGCCGCGGCGGGTGGCGTCCACATCCACGGCAAACAGATACTCCACGCGATGCCCCGCGCGGGTCTCGGCCGCGGCCTGGTCGTCGCGCAGGTGCGCGTCAAGGGCGGTCAGCCATTCATCACTCGTCACTACAGCGGCCTCATGTGCAGGAACCCTTCATGATCGGTGATCCGACGCCTTCTGTCGAGGTTTGATATGGTACAGGCAGAAAACACGCCGCACTATTTTGTTTGAGCTTCTGCATGACCACTGACCGTCTCCGTATTGCCGTATTTATCGACTTCGACAACATTGAAATTGGTGTGAAGAACACCCTGGGCGCGGCGTTTGATGCCGGCCTGGTGCTGGAAGCCTTGAAGGAGCGCGGCGAAGTCGTGTCCAAGCTGGCGTACAGCGACTGGCAGCGTGCTGGCGGATACAGCCGCGCGTTGACCCAGCACGCCATCCGCATGGTGCAGCGCAACCTGACGCCGGGCGGCGACAAAAATGGCGCGGACATCAATCTCGCGCTTGATGCGCTCGAGATGGCGTTCACCCACCCGCACATCAACGCGTTCGTGATTGTGGGCGGCGACAGCGATTTCATCAGCCTGGTCGAGAAGCTGAAGCAGTACGACAAGAAAGTGTTTGTCGTCGGCGGCCAGCAGTTCACCAGCGCGATCATGCAGCGCAACTGTCATGAGTTCATCGCCTATGAACATCTCATTGGCGGCGGCCGTCGCGGCAGCGGCGGCGGGCGCGGCGCGGCGAAGGGGGAACGCGCCGATCTGAGCCAGGCGATTCCGCTGGTGCGTCGCGGCATGAAGGTGTTGCTCGAGCGCGACGTGGAGCCGCAGCTCGGACTGCTCAAGAGCACGCTGCTGCAGTTGGACTCGACGTTCTCCGAGCGGAACTACGGCGCCGGCAGTTTCCGCGACTTCGCGCAGAAGCTCGAGAAGGCGGGCGTCCTGCGCGTGCACCAGGGTAAAGGCGGCTGGCTGGTGGCGCCGGCCGACGGCCCGGCCGCCGACACGGCGCGGCTGGACGCCGATGTGCCCGTGACCGCGGCGCCGAAGGCGCCCGGGGCCCGGGCCGCCGCAGCCCCGGAGGCGTCAACAGTGCCACTGCTGGGCGGCGCCGCCGAAGGTGTCAGCGAGATGCACCGCATCCTCTCGGCCGCCGACGTCCGCAAGTGGCCGCTCTACCTCCGAACCGTCAAGCAGATCCTGCGCGCGCAAACGCCGCCGTTTGACGAACGCGCCTACGGGTTTGCGTCGCTGGTCGATTTGTTGCGGGCCGCCCACAAGGACGGCGCCTATCGCGTGGAGCGCGATCGCCAGGGCGTGATTCGCGTGTTCCAGGCCGGCAGCGCCGGACTTCCAGACGTCCCGGCGTCGCCGATCACCGTGCACGGCGCACCACTGGTGGCCGAGCCGGAAGACCTTCAGATGCTCTTGCCGTCGGGCACGGCCGAAGGGGAGCGGGTCGAGGCATCAGTCGGCGCGGAGGCCGGCGACGCCACGCTGGACGCGGGCACGGCGCCGAAGAGACCGGCGCGCAAGCGCGCGGCGCGCAAGCCCAGCGCCTCCAGGAGCCCGAAAGCGGCTCCGAAGAAGGCCGGGGCCTGACTGCATCGACATGCGCGGGCACGGGTGCTCACGTGCTCGGGTGCTCACGTGCTCGGGTGCTCGGGTGCTCGGGTGCTCTGGTGCTCACGTGCTCTGGTGCTCGGGTGCACTGGAGCACCCGAGCACCGTTACGGCTTTTTCGCCTGAGGTCCGAAGCGGAGCTTCTCTTTCGGCGTCGGCGTGTGCTGGAGGTAGCGACGGAGGCCATTGGCCGAACGCATGGCCTGCTTGATCTCGAGGTCGAGGGCCTCGTATTCCCGAATGTCGATGTGGGACTTCGCCAGCGCCTCGTCGAGGGAGTCGAGTAGTTCCGCCAATGAAGCGTGCGCCATTGTCACGAACCGGGCGAAGTCAGCGTGTTGATAGCGGGTAAACCCTTCGGCGAGATTCCGGCACGCTGACGCTGCGGCTCTGTCGGCCTGCTGGCAGAATCCAAAGTCTTTCCTGACCACGTCTCGTGCGCAGATCGCAATGATCCGCTTTCGGATGTGATCCGCCATTTGCCAGATCCGAAGCTCACGATGCGAGTGCACACCCATGGTCCCGGGCCACTGCATGCGGCGTGCCAGGCAAATCCCCCAAGTCACAAGGAATGGTTGGCAGAATCTTCGTACTCGGGAGTCAAGTAGAGTGAAGAAAGTGCTCGGGTGCTCTAGTGCTCTAGTGCTCTGGTGCTCCGGTACGGTGCACCCGAGCACCCGAGCACCCAAGCACCCGAGCACCCGAGCACCCAAGCACCCGAGCACCCGAGCACCCGAGCACCCGAGCACCCGAGCACCCGAGCACCCGAGCACGATCCCTGATTGAAGTGTATCGTTCTCCGATGAGCCGTCCTGTCCGAGCTGTTCTGACCGTCGTTCTGAGCCTGATCCTCGTCCTGACCCCGGCCCTGCTGGCCCAACGTCCGCCGGTCATGGGCCGGAACGCGGGGGTGAGCACCGGGCATCCGCTGACGACGGCGGCGGCGGTCGAGATTCTGCAGCAGGGCGGCAACGCGTTCGATGCGGGAGTCGCCGCGCTGTTCGTGGGCGGCGTCGTCGAACAGGACCTGTATGGTCTGGGCGGCGAGGGACTGGTGCTGGTCTACCCGCAGTCGGAGCGCGCGGTGACGTCGATCGTGGGGCAGGGATGGGCGCCCAGGGGCGCGACCATCGACTGGTATACGTCGCGCAACAAGACACTGGCGGGATCCGGACTTGATCCGGTGGTGGTGCCCGGCGCGATTCACGCGGCGCTGACGGTCCTCGAGAAGTGGGGCACGCTGACGGTGGCGCAGGTGTCGCGGCGCGCGATTGAATATGCGCGCGACGGATTCCCGCTGCGGCCGAGGACGGCGGCCACGATCGCGCGGCAGCGCCAGTTCATCAACGAGTGGCGCGGCAACCAGAAGACCTGGCTCAAGCCGGATGGCTCGCCGTACGAGGCCGGCGACACGATCACGCTGCCCGACCTGGCGCAGACGCTGCAGAAACTGGTCGACGCCGAGCGTGGTGCGGCCGTGCAAGGCCGCGTCGCCGGCATCGTCGCCGCGCGCGATCGGTTCTACAAGGGCGACATCGCCCGCGACATCGTCGCCTTCCTGAAGCAGCACGGCGCGCCGTTTGAGGAAAGCGATTTCGCGGAGTTCTACTCGCGCGTGGAACCGGCGACGTCGGTGACCTATCGCGGGTATCAGGTCTACAAGCAGGGGTTCAACAGTCAGGGCCCGTCGATGTTGCAGGCGCTGAACATCCTCGAGACGTTCGACCTGAAGGCGATGGGCCACAACTCGGCCGACTACCTGCACGTGGTGACCGAGGCGATGAAGATGGGCTACGCCGACCGCGACACCTACTACGCCGACCCGGCGTTTGTGGACGTGCCCGCGACCGGCCTGCTCTCGAAGGCGTACGGCACAGTCCGCGCCGCGCAGATCGACATGTCCCGCGCGGAGGTGCACCAGATCGCGGGCGACCCGTTGCCGTTCGATCCGAACGTGAAGACGTGGCCATACTGGAAGGCGACGTCGTCCGGCGCGGCTGAAGCCACGCCCTACGTACTGTCACGTGCGGAAAGATCGTACGTAGGGCGTGGCTTCAGCCGCGCCGAGACCCTCGAAGGCGGCCCTGTGCGCGCGGGTGACGATGATCCGTCGCTGAAGGACACGACGCACATTGCGATCATCGACAAGGACGGGAACGTGTTTGACTCGACGCCGTCGGGCGGGTGGATCACGGGCGGCGTGATCGCGGGAGACACGGGCCTGGGCCTCTCGACGCGTGGGGAACAGTTCTGGCTCGACACGACGAAGGCCGCGCAGTTGCGGCCGCGATCGCGTCCTCGCTACACGCTGACGCCCAGCCTGGTGTTGCGCAATGGCGAACCGTTCCTCGCAATCGGCACGCCGGGCGGCGACAACCAGGAACAGACGATCCTCCAGACGCTGCTCAACGTGCTTGAGTTTCCGGAGTTGTGGTATCCGAACCTGCACACGGCGTTTGAACTGCCGCGCATTCAGACGTTCCACTTCCTCAGCTCGTTCTGGCCGCATCGCATCGACGCCAATCGCCTCGACCTCGAAAGCGGCATCCCTGCCGAGGTGCTCGAGTCCCTCAAAGCCCGCGGCCACAACGTCCGCATGGTCGCGCCGTTCTCCATCAGCGGCTGCGCCACGGCCGTCATGATCGACCTGCGCACCGGCACCCGCATCGCGGGCGCGGATCCGCGGCGGGATTGTTACGCGGCAGCGTATTAAAACCTTCGACGTGCGGGGTGCGACGTGCGGGGTGCGACGTGCGACGTCAGCCTGGCCCGTGCAGCGTCCGGGCGCCGCGGTAGACGCCGTACAGACCGGCCATCTGAATCACGTGATACAGGTCGTTCTGATTGAAGTGCTCGTGCAGCGACACCCTGGCTCCGAGGACGATGAGGCCGGGGGCGGTGAGGGCGAAGCCGCGCAGGAGCCAGACGCGGCCGGCGTGACGGGTGGAGGCATCAGCCGCCTGCGGGTGCGGGGACGAGTGAATGCCCGCGGCGATGATCAACGCAAACGCGCACACGATCGACCACACCGTCAGCGTCCAGACCGGGCGCCAGTAGTCGCCGAGCTGGAGGCGGAAGCCGTGCGACGTGCCTCCGGCAAACGACGCCAGCGCCGCGACGGAGAAGCCAATTACGTAGAGCCCAATCGACGGTTCTGGTCCGATGGTGACTTGACGGGCCGACCGGCGAAGCGCCACCGCCTGGGCGACGCACTGGATGGCCATCGCGTAGTTGGTCAGGGTCGTCGTCGGTTCACTGAGAAACATTATGAGGTGGCTGAGGTGGCTGAGGTGGGTATCATCGTAACGTGACGGCAGGGCGCGTGTGAAAACGCATTACGACGTAATCATCATTGGAAGCGGGGCGGGCGGGGGGACCGTGGCGCGGGTGCTGGCCGGCCACGACGCGGAGGTGTTGCTGCTCGAGCGCGGCGCTTTCATTCCACGGGAAGACGGCAACCGGAGTCCGGCCGTCGTCTGGCAGGAACTGCGGTACCGCGCGAAGGAACGCTGGATTGACGGCGACGGCAGGGAGTTCCTGCCGTACACGCACTATTGCGTCGGCGGGAACAGCAAGTTCTGGGGCAGCGCGCTGTTCCGGTTGCGCCGCGAGGATTTTCACGCCCTCGAACATGTGGACGGCACGTCGCCCGCGTGGCCGATCGACTACGACACGCTGGCGCCGTATTACGACCGTGCCGAGCGTCTGTATCACGTGCACGGGGAGGCCGGCGCCGATCCCACGGAAGCGGCCCGGTCGCCGTACCCGTACGCGCCGATTCCGCACGCGCCCCTGATGGCGTCGCTGGTGGAGGGCATGCGCGAGCAGGGGCTGCACCCGTCGCATCTGCCGTTGGGCCTGATTCGGCCAGGAGAGCCAGGCGGGTGCATCCTCTGTGGCACCTGTAACTCGTTCCCGTGTCAGTGGCACGCGAAGAGTGATGCCGAGGTGTGCGGCGTGTTGCCCGCCACCGGGCACCCGAATGTCACGCTGTGGCCGGAGTCTTATGCCGAACGGCTGATCACGGACGCCTCCGGCACGCGGGTGGTGGCGGTCGACGTGCGACGGGCGACGGGCGACGTGCGGCTGACCGCTTCGCGGTTTGTGGTGTCGTGCGGCGCGGTGAATTCCGCGGTCCTGCTCCTTCGATCGGCGAACGACGCGCACCCGAACGGCCTGGCGAATTCGTCCGGCCTCGTGGGGCGTCGCTACATGGCGCACCTGGCCACGATGATGGAAGCGTTTCATCCGTTTCGCCGCAACGACACCGTATTCCAGAAGACCGTGGCGGTGAACGACTTCTACCTGCGCGGACCCGACACGCCGTATCCGCTGGGGCAACTCCAGTCGCAAGGCCGCGCGTACGGCGTGCAGGCGAAGACCGTGGTCCCCTGGATTCCGCTGTGGATGTACGACGCCTGGATGTCGCGGTCGGTGGACTGGCTGGCCATGACCGAGGACCTGCCGCGCCCTGAGAACCGCGTCACGGTTGATGCCGATGGACGGATTCACCTGCACTACCGGCCGAACAACGTCACCGCGCATCGGCAATTGGTCGCGGAGACGAAACGAATCCTGCGGCGTCTCGGGTACTGGGTGGTGGTGGGATATTCACACAACCGCTCGAACACCACGCACCAATGTGGCACACTCTGCTTCGGCACCGACCCCGCGCAGTCGGTGCTCGACCCGTTCTGCCGCACCCACGACGTCGGGAATCTGTTCGTCGTGGATGCGTCCTTCTTTCCGTCGTCGGCCGCCGTCAACCCGGCGCTGACCATCGTCGCTCAGGCACTGCGGGCGGCCGATCATCTCGTGGAGACGTTATGAGAGCGCGATCCTTCAGTCACGTCGGCATCACGGTGTCCGACTTCAACAAGGCCGTGAAGTTTTACTGGGAGGTGTTCGGCTGCCCCCTGGTGGGGGCCGGGGACACACCGCCGGATCGCGTGCGGGCGTTTTTCGGCGTGGACGCCGCGCAGCCGGCGTGCAAGATCGGATGGATTCGCGCGCCGGGCGGCGGCGTCATGGAGATATTCGAGTTCAGACCCCATCAGCCGCTCGTGGACGTCGTGTGGAACCGCGTGGGCCTGACGCACATCTCGTTCAACGTGACGAACTGCAAGAAGTGGCGCGACTACCTGGCGAGCAAGGGCGTCGAGATCGTCAGCGAGCCCGAACAGTCGCCGCGTGGGCACTGGTTCTTCTTCGTGAAGGACATGGACGGCAACCTGATCGAGCTGATCGACCTGCGCTACCGGCACTACGTGCTGAACTGGCTGGGCCCGCTGGGCGGCTGGCTTTTCCGGCGGGGGATGTACAAGCGCTACTACGTCTAGACCGTATGGCTGTTCAAGCCAGTGACCCGCCTCACGGTGTTCTCGTGGGTGACTCGAGCCGGCGAAGGCGTCGGGCAGAGCCACACACCCACCGGCTTGCGCCTGAGCCGCGGCGGCCCGAGCGCGCCATTGTTGCACAGGATTCGGCCGCTGTCGGCTCCAGGCGAATGTCTGCAGCACTTCAGTCCCGACGAATGCCGAAACGACTTCCGCCACGCCTGGTACCAGGGGGCCAGATGATCCTGAAAACCGCTTTAGTTGGCCGAGGTGCCCACCTTATCCGGGGTGATGGCCTATGGTCAGGACCGGGACGAGGCCGTCGCTCGGGTCCAGGCGCTGGCCCTCCGAGTGATTGCCGAGCGCCTGGAGCACCGTGAAGCCCCGGCGGAATTGCTCAACGTCACGTTCCAGGCGGCGTGAGCAACTGGCCCGCCCCCAGTGGTGTCCTCGATACCTGCCGGAGGCGGCTGGCCGCCTGCCTGCAAGTGGCCAACGCCAGGGAGCGACCATGAAGAGCGGGAAGAGAGCACGGTTGACACGCGCCGGTTGGGCCGTCGGTGATGCGGCACAGTTTCTGAAGCTGACGCCGCAGGAACAACGCTTCGTTGAGTTGAAGCTCGCCCTCGCGGCGGGCGTACGCGCCCTTCGCGAGCGGCAGGGCCTTTCTCAGGCGGCCCTGGCCAAACGACTCGGATCCAGCCAGTCGCGTGTCGCCAGAATGGAAGCGGCCAATGCGTCCGTCAGTCTTGATTTGATGATGCGATCGCTGCTGAACATCGGCGCAACTGCCGGCGAAATCGCGAGGCTGATCAGAAAGGCCGAGGCCGCCTGATCAACGCGAGGAGATCGTTGAAGACTTCGCGGGGACGGTCAGGATCGCTGAAGTTGAGCATCAGGAAGCGCTCAGCCGTTCTGACGACGAGAAATGGGGCCAGAGCCGCGGGACGAAGCCGTCGGCCCTTGAGAACAACTCTTCATTGATGGCCTCGCGCAACCATGGAAATGTTCGAGTTCACACCCCATCAGCCGCCCGTGGACGTCGTGTGGAATCGCGTGGGCCTGACGCACATCTCGTTCAACGTGAAGAACTGCAAGAAGTGGCGCGACTACCTGGCGAGCAAGGGCGTCGAGAGGGTCTTCAAAGGCTTTGCGGGCATCGTTGCATGATCTGCCGCCGGTTGTCCGCCTTTAGCCCGTCTTGCGTCGGTGCGCGCGAACCCGCGGGGCTGCTTTCTCTTCCGGCAACGCCGCGATGACCGACCGCAACAGCGTGTTGACCTTTGTCGACGAGCCGAACACCGAGGCCACATCAGGGTCGAGCACGACCGCGACGACGTGGCCGCTGAGTTGAGACGCGAATCGATTCGGCTTCGCGCGCGAGTAGTCGAAGGTGTATTCGGCGCGCATCTCTGACGATTCGGCTCTACGAGGTCGCTTTGGTGTGTTCTTCATATGCTCGTCGCTCGCGGGCCGTCGCCAGCCTCGCACTGATGATCCTGGTCCGCGCTTTGAGCTTCCGTGAAACTCACCAGAATCACTCGGTGATTCACCGAATGGCCGATGATCAGTTCACGCGGCTCTTCGCCAGAATGATCGAAATCATCGAAGATGCTGGCCAACGGATCAGCAAACACCGTCACCGCCTCGTTGAAGGCAACGCCGTGTTTCTTGAGGTTCTCCGCAGCCTTGGTTGATGCCGAACGGCTTCGCTGCATAACACCAGACGACTCAGAGTCGATCGGCCGGGCTCCGCACGCCGAGGCCATCCCGATTGACCACAGGCGGGTACACCACCGGATCCCTCCCGCTTGGAGCGTGCCGTGTCCACTCTGGTCGTCATCGGGTGGCGCCGGACGGGGCCGCCCTGCGTGGCGTGAGCCGCGCGCCCTTACGCCGCCCGGTCGCGTGCCGCGAGGGTGCGGGCGATCGCATACGTGCGATAGACCGCCGTGCCGAGCGCGCCCACCGCGATGAGGGTCACGGCCGCGGTGAGCAGGGTGCCCGGCGCCCACTGCCAGCGGCTGGTGACCGCCGCGTCGAACAGGGCGGCCAGTGCCAGGATCACCAGCCGCTCGGCGCGTTGCATGACACCGCCGGTGCCCGAGACACCCACGGCTTCGCCACGCGCGCGCGTGTAACTCACCAGCAGCGAGGCGCTCACCGCGAGCACCGACACCGCGACACCAAAGCGGCTGCCCGACAGGAACCAGGCGACCCCGACAAACGCGAACACCTCGGCGAACCGATCCAGCGTTGAATCCATGAACGCGCCATAGCTGTTGGTCAGCCCCCGCGCTCTGGCAATGCGGCCATCAAAGATGTCCGCGAGGCCGCCCAGCAGAATCATCCAGCCCGCCAGTGACAATGCGTTCATCGCGAACGCCACACCGGCACAGGCGCCGAACAACACACCGAGATAGTTGAAGACGTCTGGCGACACACGCGCGCGCACCAGCGCCCGTTCAAGCGGCCCGATGGCCCACATCACCCAGTCGCGAACCCAATACCCGAGCAGGACGGACGTCGACCGCCGCGCGACATCGGCGTCCATCGGCCGCCCACGTCGCGTCCGGGCGTAGATCGGCATCGTGGCCAGAGCCGCCACCACCAGCGCCAGCGCAATCACATCAATCGTCGTCACGTCGCCTCACGTCCTTGCCGCGTGTTTCACAATGGAGGCCGGGTCTTCAGACCCGGCGACTCGGCGGGACTGACGTCCCGCCCTCCTAACGCAGAGCGCCCCCCGGGCCGTCGCTATTGTCGTCGCTGCGGACGCGTTCGCAGATAGTGAAACACCTTGGGCCACAAAAAAATCAGGGGCCAGCGGCGTTCGCGCGCCGTCAGCTCGATCGGCGCGCCACCGCTGCGGTCGATCTTCTTGACGATGTAGTCCAGCCAGTCTTCGTAGAGGATGACGTGCTTGAGCAGGCGAAGTGTGGCGCGCGCCTTGCTGCGCTGAAAATACAGTCCCACCCGCATCGCCTCGAGCCTGCCCGGTGCGGTCGAGAGCCGGTAGGTGTGGCCGTCCGGGTCGAGGGCCAGCGCGCCCTGCGCCACCAGGTGCGCGAGCAGCGGGGTATAGATGGCGCGCAGGGTGTCCTGCTGCGCGGTGACGAGCGTGCGGGCATGGTCGGCGGACTCCGGCCGGATTTCGCCGGCCAGCGATCGCCGAAGGACCGCGTAGGCGTAGTCGTCCACGGTGAACGGCGCCGGCAGCGACGGCCGGCCCCAGGTGAACGTCCGCGCCCGCGCGTCGGCCACCGCCTCGCTGACCGCCCGCGTGCCCGCGGCATCCCGGGTCCAGGTCAGCAGAACGAACTGAAGCAGCCGCCCCTGCGTAAAGTGGTCGCGTGGGTGCGCGGAGCAGGCACGCTGGAGGTCGCCGAGCGAGATCACGCAACACTTGGCCCGCCGCTCCGTCCCGTGCTGCTGTGGCGTCACCGCGATGACGTTCGGGGCCAGCACCCCGGCCAGGGCGGTGGCCATCCAGGGGGCATAGGAGGTTCCCACGGTCGCGGCGAGTGACACGTAGGCCTCCCGGTAGCGGTCGACGACCACGAAGAAGTCGAAGGCGCTGTCCTCCCGTGGCTGTCGCCCCTGGGCCCGCGATCCATAGTGGATGATGGCCACCGTGGTCGGGCCGAAAGCGCTGGCGAGGAAGGCCGACAGTTCGACGGCGTCGGTCCCGGCCGGGTGGTCCAGACCGATGGCCAGGGCAGTTTGCAGGGCCGATTGGGCCGGCCGGGTCGAGTTAGACGGCATGCGTCCCCCGCGGGTCGTCCAGGGTGGCGATCATGCGGTTCCGAAGGGACGTGACAAAGGCCGGGATCTCGGACGCCTCCCGTGGAGGCTGGAAGGGGCCGATAATCCTCACGCGGATGTGGGAGCCCGCCACGCGGACCATGGTATCGGCGAGTGTCCGGATATGCCACATGGCGTCGCCGACGACGCAGTAGACGGGCCGGTGGATGCGGGCCAGGGCCATGCCGATCCCCCGGGTCATGAAGGGCAGAATCGAGCCGTCCCTGGTCCGGTGTCCTTCAGGGAAAATAAAGAAGGACGTTTCGCCCGTCTGGGTCCGTTCGGCGGCCTCGACGACCATCGGCAGGTCGGCCTTCAGGTCCTTCTTGGCCTGGCCAATGAGGGGGAGGCGGGCCACCCGGACGAAGGCCGAGATGCCGGGAATGCCCCAGGCATATCGCCGGCGGGTCGGAATCAGAGGCAGCGGACCGGGTACGATATTGAAGCCGATGGGGATGTCCACCAGGGACTGATGGTTCATGACCACGATGCAGTTTTCCGGGCCGATGGCCCCCTCAACCGTGACCCGGACGCCGGTGATGAGCCGCAGCGTGTTTCGGGCCTGGAGCCGGGCCCAGGGCCCCAGGATCCTGGCGGCCGACGCTGGAAACAACCAGGTCAACGGAATTACGATAGTGCGCTGGATGAGCCCCATGAAGAAGATGAGGTAAGTCAGGAAGACCAGGACGAAAAGGGCACTCCGCGCGGCCCGCGCCAGACGGAGCAATCGGGAAAGCGGTGGGGCGGTCTCGGGACCGTGAGCGCCGTTCAGCATCGGGCGGAGATCAGGCATGGCCACGGAGTCATTGTTGACGAAACCACCAGCGGAAAAGACGGACACCAGCACGCCGCAGGTGACGGCGAGCAACGATTACGATTACAGCAATTTCTATTATTCATCCAGCGACGATCTGTTCGAAATCTTCGGCCCCTACGACGCGTGGTGGTACGGCAGCGCGCGCGCGAATGGGTATTACCTGTTTTCGCAGCCGATGTCCACGCGGCCTGGGCCGCGGATCGACCTCGAAGAACAGCTCAATCATGAGCAGCTCTCGCTGCTGAACCTGGCGTCGTACAACTACCTGGGGCTGTCGTACCACCCGGAGGTCATCGCGGCGGCGAAGGCGGCGCTGGACCACTACGGCCTGGGCGCGGCGGGTTCCCCGATCCTGAGCGGGACGATGGACCTGCACCTGACGCTTGAGAAAGAGCTGGCCGCCTTCAAGCAAAAAGAAGCAGTGATGGTGTTTCCCACCGGGTACAGCACCAACGTCGGGCTGATCTCCGCGCTGATGCGGCCCGGCGACTGGGTGATCATGGACCAGAACGTCCACGCCAGCATCGTCGATGGCGCGATTCTGTCGAAGGCGCAGGTGCGGTTCTTCCGGCACAACCGGCCGGACGACCTGGACAAGAAGCTGCGGGGTACGAGTGGCCGGCGGCTGGTGATTGTGGAGGGGGTCTATTCGATGGACGGCGACACCGCCCGGCTGCCGGAACTGGTCGATATTGCGAAGAAGGCCGGGGCGCGCGTCATGATTGACGAGGCGCACTCGTCGTTTGTGTACGGCGCCCACGGACGCGGCGTGGCAGAACATTTTGATCTGGAAGACGAGATCGACATCCACGTGGGGACGTTCTCGAAGGCGCTCGGCGGCCAGGGCGGATTCGTCGCCGGGTCGCAGAGGCTCTACAACTACCTGATGGGGTTTGCGCGGTCGCGCGTGTTTTCGTGCGCGCTGGCGCCAGCGGTCACCGCCGGGGTGCTGGAGGCGCTGCGCGTGGCGCAACGGGAGCCGGAATTGCGCGCGACCCTCTGGGCGAACGTGGCTCATTTCCGGGGGCTGATGAGCGCGGCCGGGGTGGATGTGGGGGAGTCGACCTCGCAGATTGTTCCCATCATGATTCGCAACGACCGCAAAATTCTTGGCATTGCCCGGAAACTGCAGCATGCGGGTCTCTACCTGCAGCCGATCATCTATCCGGCGGTCGCCAAACATCGATCGCGATTCCGGGTGTCGATTTCGTCGACCCATACCACCGAACAACTGAATCAGGCGGCCGCCATTCTGGTGGACACGCTGCGTGCCGAGGGAGTGCTGTGAGCGATTCGACGTCATCGGTTTTGAGGCCAGGACAGGTGCAGTATCAGTTTCGTCATGCCATCGGAGGGTTCTTCGAGTTCCCCACGGAACACGCGCGCAAGCTGCTGCCGCCGTTCCTGTACCCGGTGGAGCCGCACCACGGGCAGAGCGTGCTGTCGGTGATGGCATTCGACTTCACGGGCAGTCAGGTGGGCGCGTACGGCGAGTTGGTGCTCTCCGTGTACGTCGCGCCGCTCATCGACCAGGGGCGCCGGTTGCCGCGGGCCGCGTTTTATCCCTTTCTGGTCGGCACGACGACCCGCGCGGCCAGGGAACATGCCATCGCGTTGTGGCACCTGCCGCACTTCGTGCATGACATCGAGATCGTGTTTACCACCGGCGCGCACGACATCCGGGTGGCCGCGGCGCATGGCGGCAGACCGATCCTGGACATGCACATCACCGACTACCAGTGGGAGACGGTGGACCACCACTATCAGGCCTTCGAGCACGACGCGAGCGGGTCGTATCTGGCCACCATGGCCATGACTGCCCAGTTCAGCGAACACGAGGAAGAGCGCGGTTCGATTCAGCTTCATGCGCACGATTTCACGGCGGGGTTCGACCGCGACATCGTCAACACGACGCCGTTTCGTGAGTTGTGGATGCGCGACGGACTGCAGACGTTCCAGCCGCTTGAGACGATCGGCCCCGGCGCGGCCTGATGCCTGCCCGGGTCTGCGTGATCGTCAACCCGGTCGCCGGACGAGGGCGGGGGGCGCGGGCGCTCGAGGGCGTCCGAGCGGCGTTCGGCGCCGTGGGGATCACCGACATCCGCGTGACGCAGGCGAAGGAAGACGAGCGCGCCGTGGCCACGCGTGCCATTGACGAGGGCGCCACGACGCTGGTGGCCGTGGGGGGCGACGGCACGTGGAGCAATGTGGCGAACGCCGTGCTTGCCGCGGGCGCCGGGGACGCCGTGCGGCTGGCGCTGGTGGCGGCCGGCACGGGCAACGACTTCGCCAAGACCGCCGGCGTGCCCGCGTCCGATGTGGCGGCAACCGCCCGGCTGGTCGTCGAGGGCGCCGACACACGCGTTGACGCGGGGCGTGTCGAGGACCACTATTTCTTGAATATCTCCGGCTTCGGATTCGACATCGCGGTGCTTGAAGATATTTCGTCGATCCCGTGGCTGCGCGGTGACGCGCTGTATCTGTATTCCGCGCTTCGTCAGTTGGTGGGCTACCGCGGGGTGGAGATCGGCATCACGTCGCCCGCCCGGCGACGAGGCTCGGCGCGCCATCTGATGCTGGTGGTTGCCAACGCCCGCAATTTCGGCGGCGCGTTTCGGATCGCGCCCGACGCCTCGCTGACCGACGGCGCGCTGGACGCCATCTCGATTCACGACGGGTCGGCGTGGCGTCGCCTGAAGTTGTTTGGTGCGCTCACACGCGGCACTCACGTGGCTTGCGACGAGGTCGTCACCGAACAGGCGGCCACCTTCAGCGTCCACTTCCCGGTGCCACCGGCGTACGAGACCGATGGCGAGTACCGGCGCGCGCAGTCCGCCGACCTGGAGATCGCCTGTGTGCCCGGGGCGCTGCGGATCGTGGCGCCTGGCGCCGGCGCCGCGCGGCCATGAAGGCCATCTCGTTCTCCGCGCCGATTCCCACGTACGTGGCCACGCGGCTGGCGGGCCGTGTGTCGGACGCGTGGCTGGTGGGACCCCACGCCTGCACCCGGTATGGCGACGTGGCGGCGCCGGAGTTGCCCGGGGATCGCTGGGTGCGGATCCGCACCAGGCTCGGCGGCATCTGCGGCAGCGATCTCGGGATCGTGGGGTTGCACGCCAGTCCTTCGACGTCTCCATTCTCCTCGTTCCCGTTTGTCCTCGGCCATGAGAGCGTCGGCACCATCGAGGTGTGTGGGCCAGGCGTCAACGGATTCGGGGTGGGCGACCGGGTGACCGTCAATCCGCTGCTGTGTTGTGAGGCCCGCGCGGTGACGCCGCCCTGCGACGCCTGTGCGGCCGGGCATCATTCCCGCTGCGCCCATTTCACCGACGGCGCGATCGCCCCGGGCATGCTCATCGGCACCACCAAAGGGTTGGGGGGCAGTTGGGGTGAGCAGTTCGTGGCGCACGAGTCACAACTGGTGCGGGTGGATGATGCCGTCAGCGACGCGGGCGCGGTGTTGACCGAACCCTTCGCGTGTTGTGTGCACGCCGTGCGCGGGATGATGCCGGCGCCTGGGCAGCGGGTGCTGGTGATTGGCGCGGGCACCATGGGGTTGTTGATGGTGGCCGCGTTGCGGGCGCTGGCGCCGGACGCCCGCGTGACCGTGCTGGCGCGGCATCCGTTTCAGGCGCGTCACGCGACGGCCCTGGGCGCGGCCAGGGTCGTGATGGCGCGCGGCGACTATCTGGCCGAATTGGCTGACGCGGCCCAGACGCGCCTTTTGAAGCCGATCCTCGGCCGGCCCATCGGGATTGGCGGTGTTGATGTGGTCTACGTCTGCACCAGCGGCACACGCGGCGTGGAGGATGCGATGCGGTTCGCCCGGGCCGGCGGGTCCGTCGTGCTGCTGGGCAATGCCAGCACACTTCGCGGGCTTGACTGGACGCCGCTGTGGCTCAAGGAACTGACATTTCGCGGGACGCTGGCGTACGGCGCGCACGCGCACGGGGGCGCGGACGTCAATGCCTTCACGGAGGCCGCTTCCCTCATCGCCGGCCGACGCGCGCCGATCGCCGGCCTGGTGACCCACGAGTTTCCGATCGCCCGTTACCGCGAGGCCCTCAACGAAGCCCGCGCCAAGGGACGCGGCGAGAGCGTCAAGGTTGTATTCAAGTTCTAAGTAGTGCGGGGTGCGTGGTGCGGGGTGCGAAACTCCGGGTCTTCCGCACTCCGCACGTCGCACTCCGCACTACCGTCCTCGGTATTGGTACAGCCCCTCCTTGAGCATCCGCAGCACTTCGTCGATGGCCGCCTGCAGTTCGCGGTCGATGCCAGCGAGCTCGTCGGCCGGTGTGTTTTCAACCCACACGTCGGGGACGACGCCGAAATTCTCGAGGTTGGTGCCGTAGTTGTTCGGGCGTTCGGGGTCGTAGGTCACGACGAGGGAGCCCGGCGTGCGAATCGATCCGCCGTTGATAAGTGAGTAGGAGCCTGTGGCGATGACCGCCGCCGAGGTCGGGTTGCCGACGATGCGTCCGAGGCCGAGGTCGCGGAAGGCCTGCGGGGTGACCTCGGAGTCGGAGGCCGAGCGCGCGTTGATCATCATCACCTTCGGGCCTGCGATGGCCTGGCGCGGACGCCGGCCCCACTCGGGCGCGCCCCAGCGGTTGTTCCAGTACTGGTAGGGACGCCGCTTGAGGATGTCGATGATCTCCTGATCCGTGTTGCCGCCTCCGTTATAGCGGATGTCGACGATGATGCCCTTCTTGTTCCAGAACTGGTTGACTTCGTTCTGGAACTTGACGAGGGAGGGCTGGTTCATCGCCTGGATGTGCACGTAGGCGATTTCGCCGTTGGTGGCCTTGTCGACAAACGCGCGGTTCTTCTCCACCCATTCCTCATACTTCAGCGCGTTGAGCGACGCCACCGAACGAATCCGCACGTCGCGGGCGTCCGCGCCCGCCGGCGTCGTGGCCACCGAGAGCTGGACGTACTCGTTGAGCGGGCTGTTGAGCAGGGGCCAGTAGTTCTCGCCCGCGCGCACCTGGACGCCGTCGATGGCCAGTACGTAGTCGCCGACCTTCAGGGTGAGCCACTCCTTGTCGGCCGGCCCGTTGTCGTAGATGTGGGTGATCGTGTGGCGGCCCGCGTCGGGCATCATTTCAAATCCGAGGAACCGCGTCTGGTACTGGTTCAGCTGCGGGTCGCTGCCCGGACCGCTGACGCCGGTGTGCGAGGCGTTCAGCTCGCCGATCATCTCGTTCGCCAGGTCGTAGACGTCTTCGTTCGCGCCGACGTACTTGAGCAGCGGCTCGTACCTGGCCTTGATCGCGTTCCAGTCCCTGCCGTGCATGTGCTCGTCGTAGAAGCGGTACTTCATCACGCGCCACGACTCGTCGAAGATCTGCGCCCACTCGGCACGCTGATCGACCCGTACGTTCACCGTGAACGTGACGCGCGTGCGCCGGCGCTGGCCGGCCATTTCCATGCCCCAGAGCTCGTTGTTCTCCGTGAAGAAGACCTTCCGCCGGTCGGCCGTGGGGGTGAGGCCCTGGAACGCGCCGGCGACCAGACGCTGGCGATCACGCCCGTCGATGCCGACCGAGAAGAGCGCGGGACCCTGGTCGTCACGCGACCGGAAGTACACCGTGCGCCCGTCGGGCGAGAGGAAGAATCCCTGCACCGGATTGTCGCCAGAGGTGATCGCCACCGCGCGACGGTCGATGCGCGTCACGTCGGGTGTGGTCAAGGTGGCCGGCGTTTGCCCCGCCTGTCCTGCCTGCCCTGAGCCTGTCGCAGGGGAGCCTGTCGATGGGGCCGTTCCCGCGCCAGCGCCACGCCCGGAGGCGGTCGCGGCGCGGCGCAGCCGCTCTTTCACCAGTGGGTCATCCGGGTCTTCGGTCAGCCGGGCGAGCGGCACCACGAAGATCTGCGTCGTGCCCCCGTTGCGGTCACTCGTAAACACCACCTGGGTGCCGTCTGGGGTGATCAGGCCCTGCGTGTCCGTCCACGGGTTCTGTGTGACGTTGACTTCCCGGCGCGTCGCGACCTCGAACAGGAACACGTCGGCATTCTGATCGCGGTCGCGCTGGGTGCAGACCAGCCACTGGCCGTCGGGCGACCAGCCACTCACGGTGTAGCCGCCGGCGATGTTGTAGCCCAGCTCGGTGGTCGCGCCGGTCTCGACGACCGTGACGAAGAGACGGTTGGCGGCGACCCAGGCGAGCCGGGTCGAGTCGGGCGAAAAATCGGCAATGGTCTTGAACGACGGGTGCGTCGTGAGCTTGCGGTTCGCGCCCGTGTCGCGGTCGTAGATCCAGATCTCCTCCTCCCTGGATTCGTCGGACGTGTAGGCGAGCCACCGTCCGTTCGGGGCAAACGTCTGGTTCCGCTGCCGCCAGGAGTTGGACGTCACCTGCCGCTTCTCCCCGTATTCCGCATCGGTCGGCACCACGAAGATCTCGCCGCGGCTGTCGATCGCGGCGTAGTCGCCGTCAGCCGCGATGGCGAATCCGTCCGGCCGGTTCTGCACCTGAACGGTGCGCACGAGATTGCGGCGGGGGTCGAAAGCGACATCGATGACGACGCGGGTCGGTGTGCGCTGGCCGACCTTCAGCGTCCAGATCTCGAAGTCGTTCTCATACGCGATCGTCGATCCGTCCGGACTTATCGACGGAAACTGCACCCCGTCATCGTCATGGCGCGTGACCTGGGTGGGGGTGCCGCCGGTGGACGCGATGCGCCAGATGTTGAAATGGCCGCTGCGCTCGGAGGCGAAGTAGATCTGCCCGTCCGAGCCCCACATGGGGTAGACGTCCTGCGTGAAGGTCTTGTAGTCGCGGAGGTTGGTGTCGGTCAGACGGGTGATCGTCCGCGTCCTGAGGTCCTGTACCCAGATATCGTCGGAGCGATTGCCGCGGTAGCCCTTGCGCCAGTAGGCGCCGCCCATGCGGTTAAACGCGAGCATCGAGCCGTCCTGCTTGAGCATGCCCTGCACGCCGCCGTCGATCGGCAATGGCGTGGGCAGGCTGGCGTCAATCGGCACACGATATAGAGCGGACTGCGCCACGGGCTCACCGCGCGGCTGGTGGCCACGAGCAGGCCCTTGCCGTCGGGCGTCCAGTTGAGCACCGTGTCGCCGACCGTGCTGAACGTCAGTTGCCGTGGTTCGCCGCCCGCGGCAGGCATGATGAAGACATCCTGGTTGCCGAAGCGGTCCGACGAAAACGCGACCCAGCGTCCGTCGGGCGACAAACGCGGAAACACGTCGCGCGCGACGTGGGTCGTCAGCCGCATCGGGCTGGATCCGTTCTCGTTCGCGATCCAGATGTCGGCGTGATAGCTGAAGACCAGCTTTCCCTGGCTCACATGCGGATACCGCGCGAACTTGATCGGCTCGGCAAACGCCGCCGACGCCAGTCCAATCACAACGGCAAGTGTCAAGGTGACGAGCGTGCGCATACGGACTCCTTTACAGATGCAACCCTGCCCCCGGCCCGAGCGGCAGGCCGAACGAGAACCAGATGGCGAGCAGGAGGCTCCAGACGACGAGGAACACGAGTGAGTAGGGCAGCATCGTGGCGATGAGGGTGCCGATGCCGGCCTTGGGGTCGTACTTCTCGAAGAACGCCACGATCAGGGCGAAGTAGGACATCATCGGCGAGATGATGTTGGTCGTGCTGTCGCCGACGCGGTAGGCGGCCTGTGTGAGTTCCGGCGTGTAACCGAGCAGCATGAACATCGGCACGAACACCGGCGCCATGATCGCCCACTTGGCGGACGCGCTGCCCATGAACAGGTTGATGACCGCCGTCAGCAGGATGAAGCTGATCATCAGCGGCACGCCGCCCAGCGCCGCCTCACGCAACACGTCGGCGCCCTTGACGGCGAAAATGATCCCGAGGTTGCTCCAGTTGAAAAACGCGACAAACTGGGCCGCGAAGAACACCAGCACCAGGTAGGTCCCCAGCGTGCTGATCGACTTGCCCATGCCGGCCATCACGTCCGCATCACTCTTGAACGTCCCCGCGCCGATGCCGTACGCCGTGCCAATGAAGACGCCCGACAGGAAGATCAGCGCGACGATGCCAGAGAGAAAAGGGGAGCGCAGCAGGCCGCCGGTCTCGGCGTCTCGGAGGAACCCGTTGGCGGGCACCGTGCCCCACAGAATCACGGCCACGAAGATCAGGCTGGCGACCAGCGCCCAGCGCAGGCCGCGACGCTCGTCAGGCGTCAACACGTCGATGCCTGTCCGCGCGGAAACGCCCGCGTACGGACCCAGGCGGGGGACGACAATCTTCTCGGTGACCCAGGTGCCGGCCACCGTCAGAATCGGTGTCGACACGGCCATGAAGTAGTAGTTGGCCGCGGCGTTCACCGTGTACGTCGGGTTGACGATGCGTGCGGCTTCTTCAGACAGACCGGCGAGCAGGGGATCGACGGTGCCCAGCAGGAGGTTCGCGCTGTACCCGCCCGACACGCCGGCAAACGCAGCCGCCATGCCGGCAAGGGGATGGCGCCCGGCGCCGAGGAAGATCAGGCCGGCCAGCGGCACCAGCAATACGTAGCCGAGTTCGCTCGCCGTGTTCGACATGATGCCGGCAAACACCAGCACGCCGGTCAGCAATCGCGGCGGCGCCGACAACACGAGCTTCCGAAGGCTCGCGCCCATCAGGCCGCTGTGCTCCATCACGCCGATACCCAGCATCGCCACCAGCACCGTGCCCAGCGGCGCGAAGCCGGTGAAGTTGGTCACCAGGCTCGTCAAAATGCGATGCAGGCCCGAGAGACTGAGCAGGTTCACCGGGGTCAGCGTCGCACCCGTGCCCGGGTGTGTCGCCGACACGCCCCACGCCGAGGCGATCGCCGAAGCGATGATGATCAGGCAGGCGAAGATCGCGAACAGGCTCGCCGGGTGCGGCAGCGCATTGCCCCCGCGTTCCACGGTGTTCAGAAACACGCCGACCCATCCCTTGCGCCCGGTCTGATTGGTCATACGACGGGAACTTTACAACAACTTATCTCGGCGTGCGACGTGCGACGTGCGGGGTGCGGGGTGCGACGTGCGGGGTGCGGGGTGCGACGTGCGGGGGTGCGACGTGCGCGCGGGTTTATCGCCGGTACTTCCTGAAGAACTGGCTTTCGCCCTCGTGGTCCCCGATGAGGATCAGGTCGGTGCCGGCGGCGAGGGGCTGGTGGGCGTCGGCTGCGACCGTGGTCTGGCCGTCGCGGACGATCGCCAGCACGTTGCAGCCGGTGGTGTCGCGGATGCGGGCCTCCGCCAACGTGCGGCCCACGAGTGACGTGGGCGTGGGGACCTGGAACACGTCGAGGCCCTCGCCCAGCAGCAGCAACTCCCGGTGGCGGAGCAGGTTGACGATGGCGTTGGCGCCCATCGAGGCGTACGACAAGACGATGTCCGCGCCGGCGCGGTAGAGCGTCGAGACGTTGCGATCGAGCGTCGCGCGGCTCAGAATCTGCAGCCCTGGCCGCAGCCGACGGCAATACAACGTCAAATACACATTCATGTCATCGTCGTGCGTCGTGACCGCGACGGTGGTGGCGCGGTCGATGCCGGCGGCCTTGAGGACCTCGAGATCGGCGGCGTCACCCACGATCGTCCGCGAGCCCGGCCGCGCGCGGCCGGGCAGCTTCTCGACGATGCAGTGATCGATGCCGGTGGCGGCGAGTTGTTCGCCGGTCGCGCGTCCCACGCGGCCCCCTCCGAGGATCAGGACAAACGCATCGGTGGCCTCCTCCGCGCCATACTCGCGATCGTAGGCGGCCAGTTGCGCGCGGCTGCCAGCCAGCAGCAGCACGGTGGTGTCTGACAGACGCGTATCGGGCAGGCCCGCGTGAAACGTGCCGCGGTTCCACACGCCGGCCACGTTGAGGTCGAACCGTTCCCGGATCCGCGCCTCGCGCAGCGTCTGACCGGCCAGCGGCGTGCGCGCGACCGAGGCTTCCGCCACGCAGAGGGCATCGAGCTCACCGATGATGTGCGACCGCCGGTTGCGTCCCGACACCCGCCGGGCGAAGAAACTGCCGAGCATATTTCCCAGCTCCAGCACCTGCTGACAGCCCGCCAGGTCGAGAATGTCCACCGAGGCGTGGGAGGAGGCGGTCGCGACGATAGGGACCGTGGGCGCGACCTCGCGCACCGTGAAGGCCACGTTGGTGTTGCTGGTATCGGTTCGCGTGGTGGCGACCAGCGCGGCGCGATCGGCATGCGCCCGGCGATACGTGTCCGGGTCGTCGAGGTCGCCCACCATCACCTTCACGCCCTGGTCGTGCAGGGCCAGCGCCTCGGTGAGGTCCGAGACGATCACCGCATAGGGTGTCTGGAACTGTTCAAGCCGCCGGATCAACGCGGCGTCCACCGCCTCGTGCTGCGTCAGCAGCACATGGCCGCTGATCGAGTCGGGCAGGCTCCGCGGCGCGCGCGCCGCGTTGCGCGCCTCGAGCCAGGGCGCGTAGAAAAACTGAATGAACGTGAAGGGCAGCAGGATCAGCATGAACACCGTGCCCGACAGCACGACGACCACGGAAAACACCCGGCCCAGATCCGACTCGAACGTCACATCGCCGAACCCCAGCGTCGACATCGTGACTATCGTCCAGTAGAATCCGGAGATCCAGGAGTGCTCGTGTCCCTCGCGCGCCATCAGCACGTGAAACACCACCGTGTAGGTGGCGACGATGGCGGTGAGGATCAGGAGTAGGTTCAGCAGCACCCGCAGGTTGCCGCGCTGCTGGCGGCTGGCGAAGGACGACGTGACCAGGGCGCCCAGGGTCTTCATGTGCGCCACAGGATACCGCGGCGGGCCTTGTCCCGGCGTTGACTTCGCGGCGCAGAACGGGTTTCATGGTCGCTTGCGCGTCGCCCACAAGGCGCGGGCATCTTCCTGCAGGGCTCATGGAGTTGTGTTCAACGAGGCGAGGAGGCCGAACCGATGAATCGCACCTGGAAAACGATCAATACCGTCGTCGTCGTTGCCGCGATGGTCAGTGCCGTGGCGTGTGGCAAGTCTGAGGAGGAGAAGCAGGCCGAGGCGGCCGCCGAGAGTGCCAGGAGCGCGGCCGAGGCGATGGGTGGCGCGGCGCAGGGCATGACCGACATGGCCAAGGCGCTCGAGGGGATGGCGGCGAGCCTCGGGGGCGGAGAGGGCAAGGCCGTGGAGCCGCTGCCGTCCGACACGCTCGCGGGCGCGTTGCCGTCGATGCCTGGGTGGGAGATGAGCAAGCCCCGGGGCGAGCGGATGACCGCGCCCTTCCCGTTTTCGCAGTCGGAAGCGAGCTACAGCCGTGGCGAGGCGACGATCGACGTGACAGTGGTGGACACCGGCTTCGCGCAGATGTTGATCGCGCCGTGGACGATGATGCTCGCGTCGGGGTACAGCCGCGAGTCCAGTGAGGGGTATGAGAAGGCGGTAAGCGTCGGCGGCAACCCCGGCTTCGAGAAGTACGATCGCGAGCGCCGCGACGGCGAGCTCAACATCCTGGTGAACAAGCGCTTTCTGGTGACGATTGAGGGCGGCGACCTGGCCGACACGAAGGTGTTGCACGAGTTCGTGTCGAAGATGGATCTGAGCGGGCTGAAGTAGGCGCGAGCCGCTCGGGCCGGGGTGGCGAAACTGGCAGACGCACAGGACTTAAAATCCTGAGTCCCGCAAGAGACGTGTGGGTTCGATCCCCACCCCCGGCACCTTTAGAATAAGGCAGTTACGAGGCAGTACCGATCCCACGCCAGGGCGCCCACGACGCCTCAGGGCTAGCGTTGGGCTAGCGGCCAACCAGCGGATCGGGGGCGGCGCCCGTCGCGCGCTGTGAGCCCGTGACAGGTCGGCGCCGGTCGGCCAGGGGTGTAAGATGCGCCAGAACGGCCCGCCCGGTTCCCAGAAGGCGCCAGCGCCAACGCCTCCGGCTACGCCCGCGGCTCCGAAGGTGCAGTCACCCGCAGAACGGCGCACGTACATCCTCTCCAAGCGCCTCCGGGAACGCCGGGCCGGACGCCTCATGGATCACGGCCGGCGGGCCGGTTGGCGCCTCCACGATCAGCCGGACGCGCGGGGGGCACGTGCGGATCGCGACAGGCGGCGACGCGCGCAGGACGGCCCGGCCCGACGCGCGTGCATACCTGAAACCCGTGTTTTGAATGGTAAGGTGCTTTGGGTGAGCACCGTCGATCACGTGTCAATCGGGTGCAGCCGCTTTTGGCGCCGGACGACGTTGTTAATCCGTTGATTTCGGTAGGGAACAGGGGGGGTGATTGTGGGGCGACGCGGCGGCTACAGGCGTCGGCGGTACGTGGTTCCCGGCGAGGTACCGGTCTGGATTTCGAGCGGCCGGTGGGGACCGAAGCGCGTTCATGTCGGCCAATGCGCGGCCCTCCTCGCAGAGCTCGTGTATCACAAGATGGTGTGCGACAGCGCGACGTTCGCGGCGGGCTGGCGCGCGACGCTCGCCTGGACGCCGAACGGCTCCGCGGCATCGTGGAACGTCGAGGCGGAAGTGGTGGCCAACGCGGTCTGGCGGCGCGGCCGACTGTTCTTCCGGTGCCCGGCATGCCAGCGCCGGGCGACGCGACTCTACGTGCCAATCGCCGGCCACGAGCCTCGCTGCCGGCGCTGTTGGGGCCTCAGCTATGAAAGCCAGTCGTGGAGCTACACCGAACGCGGCTTTCTCGGAAGCTCGCGCATCGTCTGCCAGATCACCACACTTCGACGCCGGGAAGAACGGCGGGCGGCGGCGCAGAGTCGGTATGCCGCCAGGCGCGCGTTTCTCGCGGCAAAATAGCCAGCCGAATACGCCGAACCGTCTCGAAGCGCCTCTTGGAAGCCTCCAAGATACAAGCGGCGGTGGACGAAGCGAAAGATGCCATTGGGCGCGGCCTCGGGACGTACGAGCGAGGCCAGGCGCGGATCCACGCGTGGCAACGCACCGAGTCCAGCGACGCGGACCTGGCCGCTGCGCGCGAGTGGATGCGACGGCGCGGCGCCGGCGTGCCCGCCCGCCCCCACCCCCACCCCCCACCCTGCTCCCACGCGCCGCGCACCACCTTTTTCTTCCCCCCACCCCCCCCCCACCCCAAACCCGTGGCAGTGCGGCGACACCCCCAACCTCAATAGGTCT
>JBCKZS010000037.1:0-27876 GCA_038918905.1 Vicinamibacterales bacterium | reverse complement strand
CGCCTCCCCCGCGCGGCGCGGCCGTCGCGCCGCAACACATTCGTGGTGACGCCCGTTTCGTCGAGGAAGACGAGGTGCTGGATGTCAGCCTGCGTGACCGTGGTCTGCGCGGCTGCGGCCCTGGACAGGCTGACGATGACGAGCGCGGCCAGCGCGATCCGGGTTGACGGTCATGTGACTTCTTTGTTGGGTCCGGCTACATCAGGCGGCCCCACAACCGCGAGTTCCGGTCAGCTTGGTTTGCCGCGGCCTCTGTGACGTGTTTCAGCCTCGTCACCGCGAGGTGACCGACGAGGCGGTCGACGAGCACGGTCGGCGCGTCCATCTGCGTCTTGACATCGCGTCCGATCTCGGTCAGTGGTTCATCGGCGTGCGGGTGATCGCATACGTAGTGTCCGGCTTCTGCCTGCGCATGAATCACGTAGGGCTCGGATCGGCGCAGGGCGGCAGAATCTGCGTACGTCGACCGTCGCAGTGGTGGCCATCATGGCCACGATCACCCAGCCATGCCCAGTGATCGTGCCGGTGTCCTGCCCTGTCGCCCTGGCACGGCGTTGGCGGTGTCCTTGGTCGATGGCCGACCCGCCGAAGCTGCTCGATCGCGTGCGCGACGCCGTGCGCACCCGTCACGACCGCCGCCGAACCGAGGAGGCGTCCGTGGGCTGGATTCGCCGGGACATCGTCTTCCATCGTAAGACGCACCCGGCGCAGAGGGGCGTGGCCGAGATCTCGCGGTTCCTGACAGGGCGGGCGGTCGAGCGTCGGGTCAGCGCGTCGACCCGGAATCAGGCGCTCAGTGCGCTGCTCTTTCTCTACAAGGACGTGCTCAGCATCGAGGTCGGCGTGGTTCCGCCGGTGGTGCGGGCGCGCACCCCCGAGCGGTTGCCCGTCGTGCTCAGCCGGGAGGAGATTGCGGCGCTCTTGAAGCGGCTCAGTGGCACGATGCGGCTCGTCGTCATGCTGCTCTACGGTTCGGGTGTGAGGATCGAAGAGTGTGTCGATCTGCGCGTCAAGGATCTGGATGTCGATCGCCATCAGATCGTCGTGCGGCAAGGGAAGGGCCGCAAGGATCGGGTGACGATGCTGCCGGCGGCGGTGCAGAAGGCGATGGCCCGCGCCGTGGGGCCGGCCGGCATCACGAAGCGAGTGAGCCCGCATGTGATGAGACATTCCTTCGCGACGCATCTCCTTGAAGACGGGTACGACATCCGCACGGTGCAGGAGCTGCTCGGTCATCGGGACGTCCGGACGACCATGATCTACCTGCACGTGATGCAGCGCGGTGCGTTGGGCGTGAAGAGTCCGATGGATCGGATGTAGCGTGGATGTTACTCGCGTGGATACGCGCGAGACCCGCGCGTATCCACCGGACCATCGACCGTACCGTGCCGGCTGGAAGTGCAGGCTGATGAAGCACTTGACCCGGCATCGGGCGTTGTTGATTTCGTTGGATACGCGCCGGCGTCGGCGCGTATCCACCCCGATCGGCCGTTTGGCGGGGGTTTTCCCGATCGCCTTCGCGCGTATCCACCCGCCGCGGTGGCTGCGGTATGTGCTAGAATCCCTGTCGTATCCGTGAATTGCGATGGTGCATGACGGTACGACGGGGCCGTGGTTACGCGCGGCTTCGCGGGCTACTAATAGTTATACCGCGGAACAGCTGCAGTTTACCTTACGAGGAGGATCGACATATGAAGAACGCCATTCTATACCTGTCCTTCGCGTTGCTCGTCACCTCCGCGCCCGCCCAGGAGCGCCCGCCGATTCTGGATATGCACCTCCACGCACTCGCGGCAAACGCCCAGGGCCCGCCACCGTTGGGGATGTGCACTCCCATCGAGCCATTCCCGGCGTGGGATCCGAAGAGGCCCTACGGTGAGACATTTATGGCCATGTTCAAGGCGCCTTCGTGCGCTGACCCGGTGTGGTCGCCGATGACCGACGAAGAGGTAATGTCGCAAACCCTGGCGATCATGAAGCGCCGCAACATCATCGGGATCCTGAGCGGTCCCCCCGAACGTATAGCCGCCTGGCGAGCTTCGGCGCCGGAGCGGTTCATTCTCGGTCTGTTGTTCCAGATCGGAGACGCCGCGCCGTCGCCCGATGCGCTCCGGCGTATGCACGAGCGGGGCGACTTCGCCGTACTGGGAGAAGTGACGAACCAGTACGCGGGGATCGCGCCGGATGACGAACGAATGGCGCCATACTGGGCTTTGGCGGAGGAGCTGGATATCCCCGTTGGTATTCACGTCGGCACCGGCCCACCGGGAATGATCTACCTCGGCGCGGCGGGCTACCGCGCGCGTCTCCATAGTGCGCTGACCATGGAGGAGGTGCTCGTGCGCCACCCCCGGCTCCGCGTGTACCTGATGCATGCTGGCTATCCGATGCTCGACGATCTTCTTGCCGTCCTATACGCCCATCCGCAGGTGTACGTGGACGTCGGCGTCATCGTCTATACGCAGCCCCGCGAGGCCTTCTATCGCTACCTCCGGGCGATTTTCGAGGCGGGGTTCGGCAACCGCGTGATGTTTGGGTCGGATCAGATGGTGTGGCCCGGGGTGCTCGAGCGGGCCATCGCCGTGATCGAGGAAGCACCGTTCCTGAGCGCGGCTCAGAAACGTGCGCTCCTCTACGACAATGCTGCCCGCTTCCTCCGGCTGAGCGAGGAGGAGATCGCACGGCACCGTCGGATGTGACTCGACTGAGAGCGCGGTATAACACGCTGTTGCACCTGCCGGTCCGCTGCGCGGTCCGCAGGTGAACAGCAGGCCGTTATGCCGTCGAATCGCAGGTTGGTACGCTGAAAGGCGGGAGCATGGTACGCAGTCGCGTCGGCCCATTGGCTCTGGGTTCCACAATCATCGGGCTGCTCATTGGTGCCGCACTCATCGTCGGCATGCCGGTGTTCGCCAGTCGTGCCACGCCGCCGTCGTCGGCCGGAGGGACGCCGCGCCTCCAAGGCCAGCGAGACGCGGCGCAGGTTGATCGGTCCGGTTCGCCAGCGACGATTCCCGGTACCGTGGAATGGCGGTTCAGCGAGCCGCAGCCAGACTGGAAATCCGCGCTGCCCATTCCCGGTGTAGAGATGGCGGGTCTCGAGCGCACGAAGGACGCCCTCCGCGTGACGCTGTCAGAGGGTTCCCGTATTTCCGGCAGTTCCCTGGCCGGTGGCCTTTATGTCGACCTGCCCGATTGGCGCCGCGAGGAGTGGGCCGAGGTGGTGGTGTCTGCCCGCACGACAGGCAGCGTGAACAGGATAAATATCGGCCTCAACCCCCCGGAAGGTGTCCCTCCTGCTGGCGCTGCACAGCCTTCCCCAGGAGCAGTGTTCTCCGCGACGTTTCAGGCAAGGGGCGGCGTCACCCCTATTGTGCGTGACGGCTTGGTCCACACCTACCGAATCCATCCTGATTGGGGTGGCCAGCGAACCGGCCCATGGCGGCGGATCGGGTTCCTGTTCGAAGGGCCCGACCCTGGCAGCATCGACATCTTGTCCGTGCGCGTCGTCCCGGCAGCCGCCGAGCAGGCGCAGGGTCGAGTCACCGAGACAACTCTCGAGCCGCCGCAGTTGAAGTCCGACTTCGCCCTCTTTCGAAAGGCGCTCGAAGAAGCGCACCCGGCCCTCTACCGCTACACGACGAAGCGGGAAATGGATGCCGCGTTCGCCAGGGCGGAAGCCACGCTCACGCGGCCGATGACCCTCCTCCAGTTCCGCAACGTGCTGGCGCCGGTTCTCGCCGCGATCAAGGACGGACACATCGGGTTCACAAACTACCAAGGGGACGAGATCAGCACGGTGATCGATTCAGCGAAGCAGTTTCCGCTTGCACTCACGTTCGAGTCGAAGCGCGCCTTTGTGGTGCTCAATCAGGGACTCGACGACCGCGTGAAGCCCGGCATGGAAGTCCTGGCCATCAACGGAACGTCGCTCGCGGAGATTCTGCGGCGAATCCTTCCGAATCTAAGCCAAGACGGCGACATTCGAAGCCACCAGATGTGGTGGTTGGGAATCTCCCGGGGATTCTTTCAGGACGGGAGTCCAGGCAGAACGGGCTTCAGCGAGGCGTACCGCCTGTACATCGCGAATCCACCAAGCTTCAGGACCACCCTCCGCGATCCGCATACGCGGAAGACCGTCGTTGTGGAACTCGCCGGGGTCACGATCGCTGAGGCGGCGGTCAACGCGGAAAAGAACCAGGTGAACCGTGACGTGCTCACTGGACTCAGGACTCTCCGGGCCCTGCGCCAACCGGCCCTGGGCCAAGGTGCGGCCCCACCGATCAGGTATCTCGACGGTGAGGACACCGCCATTCTGGTCCCTAGTTTCCAACGGAATTTCCACGGTGATCCCTGGTTCGGCAACTTCCTCAAGGAGGCATTTGCCGGACTGAGGAGCAATGGGACGAAGAACCTCATCGTTGATATGCGGGGGAACACTGGGGGGTTTGACGTTTACCCTGGCCTCCTGTTCTCCTACCTCACGTCGAAGGAGTTTCGTTCCAACGAACGAGGAAACCACATGAACACATTCCAGCCGAGCTTCAAGCAATACACGAATTTTGGTGAAATTGATCCCGCGACTGACCCATATTACGGCGCCGCCGCTGGTATTTGGAAGCCCGATCCCAGTGGCGGTTGGCTCATGACTGAGAAGTACCCGATGGTCGGCGTGCGGAAGCCCTCCGAGAATTATTTTGACGGAACTGTCTACGTCCTCATAGACGGAGGTAGCTTTTCTGCCACCGCCGCGTTCTGCGCGACGGCTGACTTTTACAAGCGAGCGACATTCATCGGCGAAGAGACCGGTGGTGCTGCCGAAGGTGACACTGGGGGCGAGGACATTGGTCCCACGCTCCCTGAGTCCCATCTCCACTTCAATATTGAAACGGAATCGTATTTCAGCGTAGTCGATAAGAGTAACCGCCGCCGTGGCACGCTTCCGAAGTACGCGGTCATGCAGACAATCGACGACCTCGCAAAAGGCCGCGACACGGTCCTCGAATTCACCCGCGAGCTGATTCGGAGCGGGAAGGGACGTTAGCAGCGCACGCTGGATCTGTCGACAGCCAACGAGGTGGTCTTCGGCCGCATGAGATGGAGCAACCCACGGCCGCGAATCGCCTGGTTGAAGCGGCGGCATAACATCCAAATGGGGCCGACGCGCCGAATCGTCTTGTGCGATCGTGTCACCCGGCGCGCGGCTCATTTGGCACGTTATGCCGTTGAGAGCTGATGGGATTCGTCTATGGTGGATCAAGGCGCAGCCAGCTAGGTTCTGATTTGTTCTGATTGCCACGCCTGGAGGTGAGAGATGGCACGTCTTCTCGGTGTCGCGTTCGTTGTCGTGTTCGCTGTGAGTGCCACCCCACTGCCGGCCCAGCGTGGTCGGGTGGAGGCGCCGCCCGCGCCCATCGACGAGGCGCGGCGCTGTACCGCTCTCGCGAATCTGGCCCTGCCGGACCTACCGGATGCGCCGACCAAGATCCTCTCAGCCCGCATCGTGGACGTGGCGGCCAGCGGACTCGAAGGGGGGCGGGGCGGCCCAGGAATTGCGACGCCCATCAAGCAGTACTGCCAGGTGACCGGCTACGTCGCCCCGCAGAACAAATTCGAGATGCGACTCCCGCTCCCATCGGACTGGAATCAGAAGTTCTTCTTCTCGGCGTGCGCCGGTTTTTGCGGCGCGGTCAACGGCGCAGCCTGCAACCCGTCACTCGCTCGCGGCTACGCGTCTGTGACGACAAACGGCGGACATGACGGTGGCCAGGGGTTCGACGGCGTGTGGGCCGCGTCCGCGACGCGTCTCCAGGAAGACTTTGGGTGGCGCGGCACCCACGTCGTGACGATCGCCGCGAAAGCCATCACCACGCAATACTACGGACGGCCGATCGCACGTTCTTACATCGCCGGGTGCTCGAAAGGTGGTCAGGCGGTTCTGAAAGAGGCGCAGCAGTTTCCCGGGGACTACGACGGTTATCTTCCCGTGGCGCCGGTCTACGATTTTACGGGGCGCTCGATCGCGTCCGCGTGGTTTGCGCAGGCGGTGAGCGACGGGCGCGGCGGGTCGGTACTCAACGCCGCAGCAGCCGATGCCGTACACAAGTCGGTCCTCGCGCGTTGTGGCGCACAGGCCGGTGTGGACGAAGGATTCGTCACCGACCCGACGGCCTGCGACTGGCGTGCGGAAATGATCGTGTGCCAGTCGAGTAGCACCAGCCCGGACTGCCTGACGCAGCAGCAGGTAGCCGCCGTGAAACGCCTAATGAGCCCCGTCGTCAACTCCAAGCGGGAGGTCGTTTACGCCTATCCCTATCTGCCTGGAACAGAGACGGAATGGGGCGGGTGGAACTACGGTCCCTCTCTTGTGAACTATCTCGAAGCCGATCAGTTCCTCAGGTTTCTTGCGGACCCCACACCGCGCAAGAACGTCGACCCCTTGAAGTTCGACTTCGACCGAGATCCCGCAACGCTGGCTCGAGCGCGCTCGATCTACGACGCCACGTCCTACGATCTGCGCGCGCTGAAGGCACGTGGCGGTAAGATCGTGATGTGGCATGGCTTGGCCGATGGTGGAATCATGGCGAGCTCGTCCATTGGCTACTACGAAGGCGTCATGAAGGTCATGGGCGGTCGCCAAAGCACGGACGATTTCTTCCGCTTGTTCCTGATTCCCGGCGTGCATCACTGCGGCGGCGGACCGGGGCTGACCGATTTCGACGCGCTCACGCTGCTGGAAAACTGGGTCGAGAAGGGGCAAGCACCTGACGTGCTCATCACTCGCCGTGCCGCGAACGGTGTGGTGGAGCGGTCGCGGCCCGTCTATCCATATCCGATCCAGGCACGCTATTCGTCGGGCGACCCCAAGCAGGCGGCGAGTTTCGGACCCGTCGATCCCTCTCGCCGCTAACGCATGCCTCCGGTCATAAACGACGTCCTCATAGGCGGCGTTGCGGTGACAACGAACTCTTCGCGGCCACTCGGTAGGAGGAATGATCTCGTGGAGCCACGGCATAACCACCGAATGGAGCCGACGCGGGATTGACTCCAGTCGCGCGCGGCTCATTCGGAACGTTGGGCCGCATGGCCCAGCCTATTGTTTCCTTGGGGCAGAAAAGCCGCGAATCGCTCCGGCGATTTGCGCTTCAGCCCTCTTGCTGATTCCGCCTCATGGGAGGGCGACCAAATGAGCCGCATCACTAAGCGACGCTGGTTCAAAGTCCTGCTGGGAATGGCGGGCACGGTCGCCGTGGGGGGCCTCGCCCTGCTCCGGTACGGGGTGATGCATAGCGGCTCGAAGGTGCCCGTCGAGCCCTTCCGCATCGCCGGGAATCTCTACTACGTCGGCGCCGCCGACGTCACGGCCTTCCTGCTCACCGGGCCCGAGGGCCACGTGGTGATCGACGGCGGCTATCCCCGAAACGCCCCGACGATCATCGCGGGCATCGCCAAGCTCGGCTTCAAGGTCACCGACGTCAAAGTGCTGGTGAACTCGCACGCGCACCTTGACCACGCGGGCGGACTGAAGGCCCTGCAGGAAGCATCCGACGCCAAGCTGTGGGTCAGCGAACGCGACGCCGACTTCGTCGCACATGGAGGCGCCGGCCTCCCGTCTATCTGGCCCGTCAGGTTCCTCGAGTGGACCGGACTTCTCAGGTTCCCGGCCCCGCACATCGACCACACGTTCAAGGACGGCGACACGATTCGCGTCGGGCCGGTTGAACTGGTCGGGAATGTCACCGCCGGCCACACGCCCGGCTGCACATCGTGGTCGTTCACAGTTCGCGATGGCGACCGTGAGTTGCGCGCCGTCAACATCTGTAGCCTGACGCTGCAGGGCGCGTCGCTGGTGGAGCCAGAGGCGTATCCGGGAATCCGGGCCGACTTCGAACACAGCTTCAGGACGCTGCGCAGCCTGCGCGCCGACATCTTCTTGGCCACGCATACCGAGTGGTTCAGCCTGCAGCGCAAGCTGAGCGAACGCGCCACCGCGCAAAACCCGGCGGACCCATTCATCGATCCGGATGGCTACATCCGCTTCGTCGACAGCGCAGAGAAGGACTTCCGCGAGCTACTCGCGAAGCAGCAGCGGCGTCCCTAGCCGTCATTCGCCGAACCGAAGCAGCGTGCTGAGCGGGACGATCATCAGTGCGGAAGCCGTGGTCTACGCCGCGGCATAACAAGCGGCTGCACCCGTCGGCGGCCGCGAAAGGACCGAAATGATTCGATCGATTGTGTGCGGCCGCCGCGAGTGAGCCGCAGGCGCTAGCTACCGCCGCCTCGAACGTCAGGGGTTCCCGCACGTTCGCACGCCGCACGTCGAGACCGGTTATCCTTGACCGATGGATTTTGTGACCCGGGTCTTCGGTCAGACCCCCGATTGGGGTGTCGCGCTGGCGGGCACCGCCATCGGTGTCATTCTCGCGTCGGCCATCGCTGAGGTCCTACTCTCGATCGTGCGCCGTCTTACCGGCATGGCCGTGGGGCGCGGCGTGCGGGTGGTGTTGTGGCTGCTGCTCACGGCGTTGCTGACGCCACCCGTGCTGGAGCTGGTCGGCGAACCCATGCAGACCGGCGTGCGGTTAAGCACGGTCACCCAGTGGGTCTTTGGCAGTGGCCTGCGGGTGATCCTCATCGGCCTGCTCGCCTTTGTGCTGCTGCGCACGCTGCGCCTCGCGGTCACGCGGTTTGAGCGCTACCTGGCCGAGGCGCCGGGCCCCGGCGCGCTGGAACAGGCGAAACGCGCCAGGACGCTCAGCCGCCTCCTGCAGAACGTCGCCAGTCTCGCCATCATGGCCATCGCGACCCTGATGATGCTGCAGGAACTGCGCGTGAACATCGTACCGATCCTCACCGGCGCCGGCATCCTGGGACTGGCGGTCGGCTTCGGCGCCCAGACGCTGGTCAAGGACGTCATCAGCGGCTTCTTCCTGATTCTCGAGAACCAGGTGCGCGTCGGCGACGTCGCGCGAATCAACGGCACCGGCGGTCTGGTGGAATCGATCAACCTCCGTACGATCGTGCTGCGCGACCAGAGCGGCGCCGTCCATATCTTTCCCTGCGGCAGCGTGAACACCCTCACCAATCTCAGCATGGACTTCGCCTTCGCCCTCCTTGACGTGGGCGTAGCCTACAAACACGACACCGACCACGTCGTTGCGGTGTTGCGCACGACGGCGGACGAGTTGTGCAATTCCGCTGAGTTTGGCCCGCTGACTCTGGAACCCATGGAGGTGATCGGCGTCGAGGCGTTTGGCGATTCGTCCGTCACCATTCGCGTGCGCATCAAAACGCTCCCGCTCAAGCAGTGGACCGTCCTGCGTGAATTCCGGCGCCGCATCAAGAAGGCGTTTGACGCAGCCGGCATCGAGTCCCGAAAAGTGACGTGACCATCCGCCACATCGGCCCACCTCAGTAACGAGCACGAGAGCACCTCTTCAACGGCTTCCGCGCGATTGCTGAACGATCTTCACACCGGCGCTGGCCCCGACGCGGCTGGCGCCGGCTTCGACCATCGCGCGCAGACCTTCGAGATCGCGCACACCGCCCGCGGCCTTGACACCCATCTCGGCGCCCACGACCCGGCGCATCAACGCGACGTCGGCCACCGTCGCGCCCCCGGGGCCGAACCCGGTCGAGGTCTTCACAAAATCCGCGCCGGCCGCTTTCGCCAACGTACACGCCGTCACCTTCTCCTCGTCCGTCAGAAACGCCGTTTCGATGATGACCTTGCTGATGACACCGGCGTCGCGGCACGGCTGCGCGACCGCTTCGATGTCGCGTTCGACTGTCCGCACATCGCCAGACTTCAGCGCGCCGATGTTGATGACCATGTCCACCTCGCGCGCGCCGTCGAAGATGACGCGGCGGGTCTCATAGTTCTTCACGTCGGCGGTCGTCGCGCCAAGCGGGAACCCCACGACCGTGCACACACCCACCGGCGTCTGCCGCAACTGCGCCGCGCAGAACGCCACCCAGGTCGGATTCACGCACACCGTCGCGAACTTGAACTCCGCCGCTTCCCGGCACAGCTTCTCCAGGTCCTGCCGTGTGGCGTCGGGTTTGAGCAGCGTGTGATCGATCAGTCCAGAGACGCCGTCCGGCGCGCCCCCCGTGGCGTGCAGACCCAGACGCACCGCGCCCGCGTCGATCACCCCCTGCAGGCGCGTCGGGCAACAGTCTTCGTTCACCGCGTGGCACGGGCAGTGCGTGACGGGCCGCCGCGACGCCGCCAGCACCTCTTCGGCGATGAGCGCAATCAGCCGCGAGAGATCAACCGTCTGGGTATCCACTAAAACATCTCTTCAAGGCGACGCACCTTGAGCAACCGCCGCAGGTACCGGGCGTCCTTCATGGAGGTGCCGATCCACGTGTCCACAATCGCGATCGCCTCGGCTTCACTCACCAGGGTTGACCCCAGCGCCAGCACGTTCGCGCCGTTGTGTTCGCGCGCGTAGCGCGCCAGCGTGACAGTCGGGCACATCGCGGCGCGGACGCCTTTGATCTTGTTGGCGGCGATTGTCGATCCCAGCCCGGCGCCGTCAATCACAATGCCCGCGTCCACTTCGCCCCGCACCACGGCCTTCCCCACCGCCGCGGCGATGTCCGGATAGTCCACCGCCTCGGGTCCGTTCGTACCGCAATCAATCACCGCGATTGCCGACGCGCGCAGGTGCGCGAGAATCGCGGCCTTCATCGCCACGCCGGTGTGATCCGACCCGATCGCCACCCGCCGCACCGGGCTCACCGGCGCCAGGTCTGCCGGCAACGACGGATCCGCCGAACCCGCCCGCACCACGGTCACCCGCCGCTCTCGAAGCGTGTCGGCCGCGAGCGGCGTGATGTGCCCGCCCGCGTCAAGCTCGACCGTCGTCCCCGGCTCGATCTGCCGGGCGTCGGCCTCCGCGATCATCACAAACCGTCGGACGGCCACTATGCCCCTCCCTGCAGAACGCCAATAAACGGCAGGTTCCTGAACCGTTCGTCGTAGTCAAGACCGTACCCCACCACGAATCGGTCTTCAATCGTGAAACCGATGTAATCGACCCGCACATCCACCTTGCGCCGCGACGGCTTGCTCAGCAGACACGCCGTACGCAGCGTTTTGGGCTGTCGCCGGCTGAACACATCCTGCAGGTACGACAACGTCAACCCCGTATCCACAATGTCTTCAACGATGACGACGTGGCGGTTTTCGATGGGACGATCGAGATCCTTGAGGAGACGGACCTGGCCCGTGGTGGAGGTGCCGGCGTAGCTGGACGTCGCGATGAAGTCGCACGTGACCTCCCCGCCGACCGTGCGCATCAGGTCTGCGAGAAAGACGAACCCGCCCTTGAGCACACACACCAGGTGCACCGGCGTGTCCGGGCCCGCGTCCCGTCGAATCTCGGCGCCGAGCGCCAGAACGCGATCGGCGATGGCCTGTTGACTGAGCAACTCGTCCACCTGACTCACCCCTTACTCCTGTTTCGCCACCGCGGCGCGCACCCGTTCGGCCATCGCCCGTGCCCCGGCGAGCACGGCCGCCCGGTCGAGGCTCAGCACCCGTCCCTGACGCATCAACACCCGTCCGTGCACCACGGTCGTCCTCACATCATCACCACGCGTGACGTAGACCAGGTGCGAGAGCGGATCGAACAGCGGCGTCTGCCGCGCCGAGTCCATCGACACGGTGATGATGTCGGCCAGTTTGCCCACTTCGAGGCTGCCCAGCCGATCGCCCATGCCGAGCGCCTCGGCGCCGCGGCGGGTGGCCAGTTCAAGCGCCTGCCGGGCCGGCAACGCGCGCGGATCGCCCGACGCGTGTTTGTGCAGCAGGGCCGCCACCCGCATGGCCTCGAACATGTCGAGGTCGTTGTTGCTGGCCGCGCCGTCGGTGCCCAGGCCCGCGAGCACGCCGTGGTGGAGCCATGCCGGCACGGCCGCTGTGCCGCTGGCGAGCTTCATGTTGCTCTCCGGGTTGTGCGAGAGGCCGACCCGCCGTTCCGCCAGCATTCGAATGTCCGCGTCGTCGAGCCAGACGCCATGCGCGGCGAGCGACCGGCCATCCCACACACCGAGCCCGTCGAGAAACATCGCGGGCGACTGCTGATATTGCGCGGCGATCATCGCAACCTCGTCACGTGTTTCGGCGAGGTGGATCAGGAGCGGCGCGTGGTACTTGTTGGCCAGCGCGCGCGCGGCCCGGAGCGTGTCGGGTTCGAGCGTATAGGGTGCGTGCGGCGCGACCGCGGCGGTAATCAGCGGATCGCCCTGCCACGCGGCCAGGAACGCCTCCGTGCGCGCCAGGCCCACCTCCGGTGTCTCGGCGTCCGGCACGGGAAACCGGATGATCGTCTGGCCCAGCACGGCGCGGAGACCGGCGGCTTTCGTCGCGCGCGCAATCTCCTCCTCGAAGTAATACATGTCGGCGTAGGTCGTGGTGCCCGACTCGATCATCTCGAGCGCGGCCAGCAGGGTGCCCACCCGCACGAACTCGGGCGAGACCGTCGCCTTCTCGGCCGGAAAAATGTACTGGTTCAGCCAGTCCATCAACGCGAGGTCGTCGGCCAACCCGCGGAACAACACCATCGGCGCGTGGGTGTGGGTGTTGATCAGGCCGGGCATGATGACCTGCCCGCGCGCGTCGATGCGATCGATGCTCGAATAACGCGCCTCCAGATCCGCCGCCGTGCCCACCGCCAGAATCTCTGTCCCGTCCACCGCGACGGCGCCGTCCGGAATCACCGTACCCTGCGCGTCCATGGTCACGACCGTGCCACCGGTGATAAGGAGCGACACCCGCGTCAACTGCCGGTCGCTCAACTGCCACAGCAGCAGCCCCCCGGCCACAACCAACCCCACGACGACCATGACCACACGCGACATATCGAGATTCTATCGGCGGGAACCGCAGGTGTATAGTTGCCCCGTGCCCCTCCATCTGGTGTCTCACCCCGTGGCACAGGACGCCCTGGTCTCGCTGCGTGATGTCGCCACCCGCCCGAGTCACTTCCGCCGGCTGGCCCACCGGATCAGCCTGGTCCTGGCCGTTGAGGCCACCCGCGACCTGCCGACCACACCGGTGACTGTTCAGACACCGCTGGAATCCACCACCGGACACACCATCGGCGCCGGCATCGTCGTCGTGCCCGTGCTGCGCGCCGGATTGAGCATGGTTGACCCGCTCCTCGAGCTGCTGCCGCACGCGCGGGTCGGGCACGTGGGCGTCCGGCGCGACGAACACACGGCTCAGCCCTCGCGTTACTTGGCGCATCTGCCCGCCGGCCTTCCGGACAGCATGGTCCTGCTGGTTGATCCGATGCTGGCGACCGGAGGGTCGGCGGTCATGGCCATCGACCTGCTGAAGGAGCACGGCGCCCGTCACATCCGCCTGCTCTGCATCGTCGCCGCGCCGGAAGGGGTCGCCGCGGTGGAGCGCGCGCACCCGGACGTGGCGATCTTTACGCCGGCGCTCGACCGCGAGCTCAACGATCGGAAGTTCATCCTGCCCGGCCTGGGCGACTTCGGCGATCGTCTGTACGGGACCGCCTGAACATGGCCAAATCCTCCCGCCCCACCTCCGAACGCTGGCGCACGGCGCTCACGCAGATCGAGCCCAACAGCATTCTGTTACGGGGCTACCCGCTCGACGAGGCGATGGGGCGTGTCAGTTTCGGCGATGCGATACATCTGCTGCTCACCGGCGATTTGCCCACGCCGTCGATCAGCCGCCTCGTGGATGCGATGCTCGTCTCGTTCATCGACCACGGCGCGACGCCGCCGTCGACGCTGGCCACACGAAACGCGGCGACGACCGGCGCCTCCCTGCGCAGCGCGGTGGCCGCGGGCATTCTCGGATTCGGGCCCCATCACGGCGGCGACATTGTGGCGTGCCGCGGGTGGCTCGACGAGGGAATCGGGATGATCCGCGCTGGTGAATCGGTGGCGGCGGCCGCACAGATGCTGGCGTTGCGCTTCGCCGACAGTGGCGATCCGTTTCCGCCCGGCTTCGGCCACCGGTATCACACGCGCGATCCACGCGCGGCCCGCCTGCTGCAGATGGCCCTGGAACTCGACCTTGATGACGCGCACACCCTGCTGCTGCGGGCCGTCGAACACACGTTGCAGACCCATCCGGCGTTTGCCGGTCGCACGTTGCCCGTCAACATCGATGGCGCCATCGCCGCCGTCTCGGCGGACGCAGGCCTGTCGCCGGCGGTCGCCGATGCGCTGCTGCTGATCTCGCGCGTGCCCGGCCTGGCCGCCCACGCGCAAGAGGAACAGAGGCGCGAAGCCCCGATGCGCGCGATCGATCCCGTCGCGCACACCTACGACGGCCCCCTCGAACGGCGCGTGCCGAAGGGGCGGACGTAGGCGGCGGTTACGCCGTTCCCGTCACGTGCCCTTTACCGCTTCGTCAAGTACGTCTCCCACCAGGCCAATTCCTGCATCATCCGGTGCACGTTGTTCCAGTGGCCGCCGATGCTGTGCGGCTGGTCGTCGTAGCGAATCATCTTGGCCGGCACGCCGCGCCGGCGAATCGCGAAGTACAACTGCTCCGCCTCCTCGTACGGAACACGTTGATCCACCTCGCCGTGCACGAACAGCGTCGGCGTGCGAATGCGGCCCGCGTACGTGATGGGCGACTGCCGAATCATCCGCTCGCGGGCCGCGGCGTCCCACGGCGGGCCGAAGAACTCCGTCTCCTTGGTGCGGTAGATGTCCGCCGTCCCGTAGTCACTGATCCAGTTGCTGATGCCCGCCCCGGACACCGCGGCCGCGAAACGGTCCGGGTACTGCGTGATCAGCCAGTTGGTCATGAACCCGCCGTAGGAGTGGCCCGTGTGGCCGACCCGCCCCCGGTCGATCGGGTACCGGCCGAGGACATGGTCCAGGCCGGCGATCACATCCTCCCCGTCCTTGTCGCCCCAGGCCCCCCATGTGGCCCACTTGAAGGCCTCGCCGTACCCGGTGGAACTCCGGAAGTTCGTGTCCAGCACGAAGTACCCGCGCGCCGCGAAGAACTGCTTCTTGAACTCGAAACTGTACCCGACCGAGGTGTGTGGTCCGCCGTGGCTGAACACGATGAGCGGATACGGCCCGCGTGCCTGGTCGTAGCCCGACGGAAACGTGAGCCAGCCTTCGATCTCCGTGCCGTCCCGGCTGTTCCAGCGCAGACGCTCGGTGGCCCCCAGGGCCTTGCCCGACAGGAACGCGTCATTCACGGCGCTCAGCTTCCGTTCGCCGCTGCCGTCGATCCGTGCGGCGTACACCTCGCCCGGCCGGTCATGCGTCGTGACCGTGTACGCCATGGACTGCATCGCGCGGTCGAACGTCACGCTGCCGATGCGATGGTGGCCGGTGGTCACCTGCTCGACGCGACCCGCGGGCACCGACACCCTGAACAGATGGCTCTCGCCCCGGACGCCGGCGGTAAAGTAGAGGCGCGCTCCGTCGGGCGACCAGGTGGTCGCCCCCGGCTCCAGATCCCAGTCCGCAGTCAGGTTGACCTGCGCGCCCGATCCGTCCGCCGCGCGCACGAACAGGTCACGCGGCCCGCCATGGTCGAGCTTCTCCCGAATGACCTTGTCGGTGCCGAACGTGCGCGCGTACGACAAGTACCGCCCGTCCGGCGAGTAGTCCACACCGCCGTACACGAACAGATCGTCGGTCACGCGCGCCAGCGCGCCGCCCGTCGTCACCGTCCACAGGTCGGTGCGCTCGTAGGTCTGTTCGTGACGGAATCGCTCGTCGGCCAGGAACGCGATCGCGCCGCCGCTGGGATGCCACACGAGACCCGAGGGCCGCAGATCCCGATCGACAAGAACACGCTCGGGGCCCGCCGCGATGAGTGGGCGCAAGACGATGTGCTGCGCCGGACGCACGCGCGGATCCGGCGCGGGGAACGGTTGCCCGTCGCGCTGGAACTGCATCCAGTCGAAGATGACGCCCTTGAAACGCTGCGCATGCCGGGTCTCGAACTCCGACCACGCCGCGGCGGGCGCTGGCGTCACGGGCACGTCCGTCAGGAGGGCCACCCACGCGCCGTCCGGGCTCGGCGTGCCAGGAGCCGGGGATTCCGCCGTGACCGGGACCGCGTCCGCCTGCATGACGTCCACCGTCCAGGCCTGTCGGTCGACCATGTACCGGAGCCGACCCGACGCCTCCCACCGACCGCCTGACACCGGCTTCCCCTCGTATGTGATCTCGCGCGGCGATGACGCGGCGTCGGTCGCCACGACGAACGTCTGCACGCGCGTCCCGTTGTCGGCCTCGAGGCGCGTGGACACCGAGAAGACCACCCGCGCGCCATCGGGTGACATCGCCGGTGCCCCGACCGTCTGCACGCGGTAGTAGTCCTCGAGCGTCAGCGGACTCCGCGACTGCGCGGCCGACACCGACGTGACGAAAGCGACCAGGGCAACCGTCAGTACACGGGGCATCAGAACACACCCCGATCGCGCAAGCCGCGCAGCGGCTCGTCGGACGGAGGCGCGCTGGCCGGCAGATGCACGTCGATGATGCCTCCGCCTCCGAGCCGGCCCCCGGCGGTGTCCGGGTCGGCCACCGGCACACCGTCTTTACACGCCTCGGTGGTGGAAGGCAGTCCGACCGCATGGGTGAATGCGCACACGTACCGCCGTGACCGATCCATCGCCAGGCGCGTCTCCGTGATGCCGTGGCCCTGGCGCGGGTACCGGACGTAGGTCACCTGTTTTCCCAGATCCTTCAGCGCCTTGTAGAACTCGTCGGCCTGCGTCGGCGGCACGCGCGCATCGTTGGCGCCGTGCATGATGAGGATGGGCGACTTGACGTTCTTCACGTGCTGGATCGGCGAGAGCCTGCGGTAGATCTCTTCGTTGTCCCAGGGCGTGCCGAAGAACCAGCCCAGATACGCCGGGATGTCGGTCGTCGAGTACATCGAGTAGAGATTCGTCAGGCCGGCGCCCGGCGAGATCAGCTTGAAGCGGTCGGTCTGCGTCGACATCCAGAACGTCATGAAGCCGCCGTAGCTCCAGCCGTAGGCCACCATGCGGTCCGGATCGGCCCAGCCCTGGGCGATGACGTGATCGACGCCGGTCATGATGTCGTCGTAGTCGCCAACGCCCCAGTTGTTCTGGTTGGCGTTCACATGTTTCTGCCCGTAGCCCGTGCTGCCCCGGAAGTTGATCTGGAGCACCAGGAACCCGTTCGCCGCCAGCACCTGATTGAACGCACTGAACCCTTCCGTGGAGGCGCTGCTGGGCCCGCCGTGTGGATTGACGACCAGCGGATATCGCTTGCCGGTGACGAACCCGACCGGCCGGGTCAACACGCCTTCAATCGCACCGCCCTCCGAGTTCTTCCATCGAATCGCTTCGACTGCACCCAACTGCACGCGCTCGCTCTCCATCCACGGATTCGCACGCGTGAGACGGACGGTCGTGGCAGAGCCGTTGGCCTGGCGGCGAGCCGCCCACAGATCGCCGGACTCGGTGCCCGTCGTGTTCGAGAAGACCCACGTGGACCCGTCGCGCGACAGCCTGAACGATCCGCTGACGCCAGTCATCGGCGCGCGGGTCGTCGTCAGTTCGCCCGTGGTCACGTCCACGCCGAATAGATTCATGCGCGTGCCCTGCCCGGTGGACCAGTAGACGATCTTGCCGTCGCGCGACCAGATCGGCTCGCCGAAGTCGAGGTCGAAGTTCTGGAGCAGGACTTTTGGCGCGCCGCCCTCTGCCGGGAACAGGTGCAGCTTGTCGTACCACTGCGTGTTGCCAGACTGACGCTTGGACGCGACGGCGAGCGTGCGGCCGTCGGGCGACCAGCGCGGACTGGTGTCGGGCCCGGCGTTCTCATGGAACTTTCGTGCCCGCCCGTCGAGGTCGGTGAGCCACACGTCCGCCCACGCCGCGTCGTCAACCTTGGTCGTCGGGCGCGCGACAAAGGCGATCGTCTTCGAGTCGGGCGCCCACTGCGGATCGTTCACCACGAACGGGCCGTCGGTCAGGCGCTTCTCTTTGGCAGTCTCGAGATCAAGCGCCCAGAGGTGCGTCCAGCGGAAGCTCTCGTCGACAACGACCGCGTCGTCACGATCGCGCCGCCGGCGTCGATCGTCGGCCGAGAGGGGGTCCTGCGCCAGAAACAGCAGATGTGTGCCGTCGGGCGAGAACGAAAAGCTGGCCACGCCTCCTTCGTGTCTGGTCGCCTGCCAGGCCTCGCCGCCGTCGACGTACATCAGGAACACCTGGCTCCCCGGGCCATCGCCGTCGGCGGCCGCTCCCGCGGGCGCGGGGCTCGTGCTGGTGCGGGTCGAGAGAAACGCGAGGCGCGTGCCGTCGGGCGACCAGGCCGGCGCGGTCGTGTTCGCGTCCCCAAACGTGAGCTGGCGGGCGGCAGTGCCGTCGATCTTGACGCGCCAGATGTGGGTCTTCGTCCGCCACTGCGGGTCGTCCCAATCACGCACCGCCCGCGTGTAGAGCACCCATTGGTCGTCGGGCGAAATGGCGGGCGAACCGACGGACACAACATTCTGAGTGTCCTTGACGGTCAGCAGCCGGGGCGCGGACGCCTGTGGGGCGTGCGCCGAAAGAGGGATCACCACCGCGGCGAGTGCCGCGAGGCCGAGCGTGGCAACCAGGGGTCGAGTGACAGTCATGGCAGGCTCCCGGCACATTCTAGCGCCACAGCGCCCGCCCGCACGTCGCACGTCGCACTAATGGCAAAATACGCCGCATGGCCTCCGAGCTCCGCCAGTCCCTCGGCCTGACGCATGCCACGGCAATGGTTGTCGGCACCATCATCGGTGCCTCGATCTTCGTGCAGCCCTCGGAGATCACGCGGCAGATGCCCACCGTCGAGGGCATCCTGCTGGTCTGGATCGCCGCCGGCGTGCTGACATTGTTCGGGGCGCTGGCCTGCGCGGAACTCGCCTCGGCGTTTCCGCGCACGGGCGGCGTCTACGTCTTCCTGAAAGAGGCCTACTCCCCCGCCGCCGGCTTTCTCTGGGGCTGGGCGATGTTCTGGAGCATGCACACCGGCATCATCGCCGCCATCGCGATGGTGTTCGCGCGATACACGGCCTACTTCATGCCGATGGATGACACCGGCATGCGGCTGACAGCCGTGGGGGTGATTCTGGTGCTGTCGGCCGTGAACTACCTCGGCGTCAGGCACGGCGGGCTGGTGCAGAACCTGTTCACGGGCGCGAAGCTCCTGGCAATCGTTGTCATGATCGTCGCCGGGCTCTGGCTGAGCCGCGACATTGTAGTGGCCGCGCCGCTGGATCCGCCCGCGGCCACGGCGAGCGGATTCGCGCTGGCCATGGTCGCCGGACTGTTCGCGTACGGCGGCTGGCACATGGTGACCTACGCGGCCGGCGAAACCCGCCGCGCCGCCTCCACGATTCCACGCGCTCTGGTGATCGGCACGCTGATCGTCACTGCCTGCTACGCCGGGTTGAATGCGATCTACCTGCAGACGCTGCCCCTCGACGTGCTGCGCGCTTCGACGCGGGTCGCCGCGGACGCCGCCGACGTCCTGATGGGCACGGGCGGCGCCAGCGCGATGGCGATCCTCGTGATGGTGTCCACGTTCGGCGCCGTGAACGGAATCATCCTGGCAGGACCGCGGGTGTACTACTCGATGGCGCAGGACGGCCTGCTCTTCCGCTGGCTCGGCACGACGCACCCCACCTTTCACACGCCGCATCGCGCGCTGGTTCTTCAGGCCGTGTGGGCGTCAGTCCTGACGTTGACCGACACGTACCGCGCGCTTTTCACCCGGGTGATCTACACGGAGTGGATCTTCTTCGCGCTGATGGCGGCGGGCTTGATGCTGCTGCGACGCCGGCCCGACTATCGACCGGCGTGGCGCATGTGGGGATATCCCTGGGTGCCGATCATCTTCATCGTCGCCTCGCTGGCCATCGTCGGCATGCAGATCGCCGCCGAGCCGGTGGACAGCGCGCTGGGACTTGGGCTGGTCGTCCTGGGTTGGCCCGTGTATCTTGTCTGGGCGCGCCAGCGGCGCGCGATTCCCGAGTGAGGCGTCATGGTCATCGACGTGCACAATCACTTCTACCCGCCGGAGTACCTGAAAGCGCTCGGCACGCTCAAGAGCACGATCACGGTCACGTATGATGTGGACGGAAACCCGCTCGTCCATTACCCCGGTGACTACAACGTGCTGGTGAAGGGCCACCGCGACATCGCCTACCGTCAGGAGGTGCTCGACGCCGAGGGCGTGGACGTGCAGGTCATCTCGTTGACGACGCCCGGCACGCATGTCGAGACACCGGCAACCGCGACGGCGCTGGCCGCGATCACCAATGACGCGTTCGCGCGCATCCGCGGCGAGCGGCGCGGCCGGTTTGTGCCGTTCGCCACGTTGCCTCTGTGCGACCCGGCCGCCTCGGTGCGGGAATTCCTGCGGGCCATCGACGAACTCACGTTTCCTGGCGCGATGTTGTTCAGCAACGTCAACGGGGCCGGACTCGACGATGAGCGGTTCTGGCCGTTGTATGAGGCCGCCAACGACCGCGACGGCGTGTTGATGATTCACCCGACGTCGCCGGTCGGCGTTGAAGCCATGACCGAGTACTGGCTGATGCCGCTCAACGGTTTCCTGTTCGACACCACGCTGGCCGCGTCCAAGCTGGTGTTCAGCGGCGTGGTGAAGCGGTACCCGCGCATCCGCTGGATTCTCGGCCACTTGGGCGGGACGATTCCCTATCTCGCCGAGCGACTCGACCGCGGCTACCGGGCGTTTCGTGAGTGCCGCGCGCACATTGACGAACCGCCGACGGCCTACCTCAAGCGCCACTTCTACTACGACACGGTCAACTTCAGCCAGGGGGCGCTCACGCTCGCGCTGGACTTCGCGGGCGCCGGCCGCCTCCTGGCCGGCAGTGACTATCCCCACCAGATCGGCAGCATCCCATTGATGTTGGAAGCGATCGGCACACTGCCGATTCCCGAACCCGACCGCGCCGCGATCCTCGGCGGCAACGCGAAGGCGCTGCTCGGGCTGTAGGCGAGCGCCGCAGTACAATGCGTGTTGGAGGGCGCCTTGCCCCAGACCGTCACGATCGACCCCGCCATTGTCGCGCGCTTCGAGGCGCTGCACCGGCTCATCGGCAACACACCGCTCCTGGCCATCGACTTCCTCTATCGTGGGCAGCCGCGCGTGCTGTACGCGAAGCAGGAATCGCTGAACTTCACCGGCAGCATCAAGGACCGGATGGCGATCTTCATCCTCGAACGCGCCTATCAGACCGGCGCGATCCAGCCCGGCGATCGCATCGCCGAGGCCACCAGCGGCAACACCGGCATTTCCTTCTCGGCCGTCGGCCGGGCGCTGGGGCATCCGGTCACGATCTTCATGCCCGACTGGATGAGCACCGAGCGCATGTCGCTCATCGCCAGCTTCGGCGCCGACATCGTTCCGGTCAGCCGCCAGCAGGGTGGCTTCCTCGGCAGCATCATCCAGTCGGAGGCGCTTGCCGCCTCAGACCCGGGCGTCTTCCTGCCCTGCCAGTTTACGAACGAGGCCAACGTGGACGCGCACCGCCGGACGACCGGTCCGGAGATCTGGCTCCAACTGGCGCACGCGGGCCTGAGGCCCGATGCGTTTGTGGCGGGAGTCGGCACCGGCGGCACGGTGATGGGCGTGGGCGCGTATCTGCGCAGCCAGACGAAAGACATCAAGGTGCACCCGCTCGAACCGGCCGAGTCCCCCACGATGTCCACCGGCCACAAAGTGGGCTCGCACCGCATTCAGGGCATCTCCGACGAGTTCATTCCCGACATCGTGCGCCTCGACGCGCTCGACGCGGTGATCGCCGCCCATGATGGCGACGCGATCCTGATGGCGCAGGCGCTGGCACACATCGGCCTGGCCGAAGGAATTTCGTCGGGTGCGAACTTTCTGGGCGCACTCCAGGTGCAGAACGCCATGGGCGCCGACGCGGTGGTCGTCACCGTGTTTTCCGATAGCAACACGAAATACCTGAGCACTGACCTGCTGCGCGTTGAGCCCGTGAAGGACGGCTACCTCAGCCCCGACGTGGAACTGCTCGGCTTTCGCGCATTCCCGCGCGTGTGCGCGATGTGCTTCGACGGCCCCCGGATGTAACGCGAACAACCAGCTCGTCTACTCCACGACGATGTTCGACGCGTGAGCCGCGGAAAACGAATGTCTTCTGACACCGACACCGGCGATCTGTTTCTGACGTGCGTGGACGGCTCGCAGACCTTCGCGTTCACCGACGGCGAGCGGCGATTCTTTGTCGAACGCGAGTTGACGCACCCTCGCCGGTGCCCCTCGTGCCGTGCGGAGCGGCGCCAGGCGCGCGATCAAGGCGGCAGTGGTGCCGAAAACGGTGCCCGCGCTGAGCGCGTCCCTGTGTTGAACTGACATCGGCGTGATGCGTGGTCGGCCACCATTGGCGAAGAACGATCCGAGCGTGAGCCTGTCGCTGCGGGTGCCCGGCACGCTGTTCGACGCGACCTGCAAGCTCGCGCACAAGGAACGGCTCACCCTGCCCCAATTCTGCCGGCGCGTCCCGCGCCAGGCCGTGCGAATGGCTCGAAACAGTGAAGGCGGGCGTGATGCGTGACCGGGTGTTATGGCTGGCGTCGGATGCCGTCCTGCGGCCGGTGTGCGGGGTGCTGGTGTGGGGCGTGTTCTGGCTCTGGTGACGCTGGTGGCGGCGCCGTGTGCGGCCTGACGGGTCTTCACCTGGACGCGGGGAACGTCTCCATGCGTAGATGTCCGCACCCTCCAAGCCTCTGGCCGGTGTGTCAGTCCCTGCGAGTGGTATCAGCCTGACCCGGGGGCGGCCTCGCCCTGCTCCCGAACTATCAGTGGCTCAGGAATCGCTTCGTGCAGTCGAGGATGTCGAAGTACCGGGCCAGACGTTTTACATGACCAAACTCGATGGGCGGATTGGACTTGCCGTGCTCGCCTTTTGGAAACGTCGCATACACGAGGTCTTTGAAGGTGATCCGGTAGTAGTGCGTCGTCAGTTTGATCGTGTGGCCCGGTGCGCATTCGGCCAGCATGGCCCACACGTCCTTCAGCGGCACTTGTCCAAACGACCCCACCGCTCTTACGCCGCCGCTTTGAGGACGGGTTCAGGCGTCGGATTGTCCTGCGCACTCACGTTCTCCGTGGACTTGCAGACGACGCGCACGACCAGCGCGGCATCGGCCGACTCGACAGGTAGTTCCGGCGGCCCTTGCAGACGCTGACTCCGCACGGCCTCAACCGCCACCGTCCATTCCGTGACGGATGCCGCGTCTGTCTCGTGGAAGAACCGTTCAACCTCGGCCTCGAAGGCCTCGAACGTCGTCGCTTCTGCCGCGAAGTCGATCAACGTGAGCGTGAGCGCATCACGGACCGCTTGACCGGCGTCATGAAAGCTTGCGGCGCCGATTGCGAACCCGCCGGGATTAACGCCGTCGATCCAGATGCCTTCGGACTCCTGGCGCGCCAGGAGCCGACCCGAGAACTCGACCAAGGCCACGAAGCCGTTCCCGAACACCGGGCTCCGGTGCGTCAATCGGAGTGGCCACACGATGGGTGTCGTTGTCATCTTCGGATTTTCGTCGCGGGAACAACGCCCCCGCACAGGCTCAACCTAGACTGGCGCCAGTGTAGCAGGTATGCGTCCGCCGGGTGTTTTTGACGATGGCCCTGGGCGCGGGCCGTTCGGGGCCATCTTACACCCCCTAGCCGGACGGCGCCGACCCGTCTGAGCGGCTGCACCCCTAATGCACCCCTGAATCAAATACCCACGAAGTGGAGCGCGCCAGCAAGTACACCCCCGGTACACCCCTGCCCGGTACACCCCTGCCCGGTACACCCCTGCCCGGTACACCCCTAAATCACCCCAGAGACAACGACGCCCGGCAACCGGACCGGGCGTTTTCCTTGTAACCGGTTGCCGTTATTGGGATTAGGTTGGTGGGCGCTACTGGACTCGAACCAGTGACCCCCGCCGTGTGAAGGCGATGCTCTACCAACTGAGCCAAGCGCCCAACCGAATCGCAAACGGAAGCCAGCTTATCGCACCCGAGCACCCGAGCACCCGAGCACCCGAGCACCCGAGCACCGCTATCCGATAAAAAGCGCGTCCTCGTCGTCGCGCCCGTAGCGCTTCCGATCCTGACGCGAGCGGAAGACGGCGAGCGCCGCCCTGACGCCGGCCAGCACCGCCGCCCCCTGACGCACCGGGGCGATGAGCGACGCCTGCACGACCCGCAGCGTTTCGTCGACCCGATCCGCCGTGGCCACCAGGATCTGATCGATGCGCTCAGCCTGCGTGAGCGCCAGCGCGCTGACCCGCCCCGCATCGTCGGCCACCTTGTGCACTTTGGCGATGAGCGGCGTGAGTTCCCTGCGCAAACTCTCGGTGGCGGCTGAGGCCTGGCGCGTCGCGCGCAGGACCAACAGCCCCACCATGACCTGCACGGCGGCCATCACCAGCACCGCCACGGCGATCACCCCGAGCCAGACCTCGGTCACCTGGTCTCCTTGCGCACCTGCTCGAACGTTTCCCGGCCGCGTTCGACCGCCGCCCCGAGGTTTTCGCGCTGACGGGCGATGAACTCGCGTCCCTCGCGGGCCACCGACTCGGCCTTGTCCCGTCCCTCGCGCGCCTTCCTGGCGATCTTCTCGCGCGTCACTTCCCCGGTCGCCGGCGCGTACAACAACGCGACCGCCGCCCCGGCCACCGCGCCGAGCACAAACGCCATCAGCACCGAGCCCGCAGAGTGATCGTGGTTCGACATATTGGCCTCCTTCGTGGTTAGCCGCCAAAAATACTGACCCGGACCGTCAGGTATTTTTTCGGGTTTTTCTTGATTTCCGCGAGCAACTCATTGAGCGACGTCGCGGCCGTGTTCATGTTGTCATAAAGCGCCTTGTCCTGCAGCAGTTGTCCCGCCGTGCCCTGCCCCGACGACAGGCCGCCGATCAGCGAGTCCAGCCGGGTCATCAAGCCGTCCATGCGGGCGTACAACTCGTCGTCAGTCAACAACTTGCCCATGGTGCCTTCGCCGCGATTGATGCGGTCGGTGATGGCCTGGATGTTCGCCGTCGTGCCCGCCAGCGACTTGCCCATCGCCTCGTCATTCATCAGCAGGCCCAGCGCGCCTTCGCCGCGCCGCACCTTCGCCATGATGGCCTCGAGTTCCTGCAGCGACGCCCGCATCGAGTTGTAGGCGGCCGGGTCGTTCATCAACGCGCCCACCGTGCCCTTGCCGGCGGCGATCTGGCTGGTGAGTTTGTTGGCCGCCACCGACAACGCGGTCATCTCGGTGTAGAGCGTCTCGTCGGTCACCAGCTTGCCCACGGTGCCGCGACCCGCCTGAATGTCCGACAGCAGTTGCTGGCCCTGAGCCAGCGCCGTCGCGACCGCGGACGCAGCATCCGCGATCCCGCCCGCCGACTGGTCCGACTTCAGATACGCGCCATCTTCCACGGGCGTCCCCTGGGGCGCCGGCGTGATCTCGATGAGGGGCTCCCCAAGCAGACTGAGCGACCCGATGCTCGCGACGGATTGATCCGTGATCAGGGGGCGGACGTCACGCGAAATCTCCATGACGATCTCGACCTGAGCGCCCGAAAACGCCACCGACGTCACCTTCCCGACATCGCTGCCGGCCACACGCACGAGGGCGCCGGTCTTCATGCCCTGCACGTTGTTGAACTTCGTCTTGACCGGAAATCGCTGCCAGAAGAATCCTCCCTGCCCGCCCACGGCCAGGATCAACGCGGACGCCAGCGCCATGGCGGCGACGCCAATGATGCCGATTTTCAACTCTGCCCAGGCAATCGATCGTGTACGCGGCATATCTTTCTTCTCTCCCTGCACCCGAACCGCCGGGTCTAAAGACCCGGCCTCCAATTACTACGACAAAAACGCCCGCAGATACTCATCGGTCGACGCGCGCAACTCGGGCAACGTGCCCTCGAACAGCACCCGGCTGTCCTTCAGCATGAGGAAGGCGGTCTCGGCGACCTTCTCCGGCGGCGCGGGCCCGAACGTCACCGTGCCGTTCTCCCGAACGGCCTGGTGCGAGGCGACGTAAAACGCGTCCCGCAACTGATGGGTCACGAACAGCGAGCTGACTTCCTCAAGGTCCCGCAGCTTGATGATCTCGTCGTTAATCGTCAGCGCCGTGATCGGATCCAGCCCGGTGGTGGGTTCGTCGTACAGCAGGATCTTCGGGCGCGCTGTGAGCGCGCGCGCGATCGCCACACGTCGCCGCTGCCCGCCCGACAGCTCGGACGGCATGCGCAGGAAGAAATCGCCGAGGCCGACAAACCCCAGGACTTCCTTGACCCGCGTATCCACGTCGGCAATGGGAATCTTCGTCTCTTCGAACAACTTGTACCCCACGTTCTCGCGAACGGTCAGCGAGTCGAAGAGCGCGCCCTCCTGGAACACCATCCCCAGGTCATCGCGCACCGCCATCATGTCGCGCTCGCGCAGGTTGTCCACGCGCTGGCCATTCACGAAGATCTCGCCGCCGTCGGGCTTGAGCAGGCCGAGGATCAACCGCAGCACGGTGGACTTCCCCGCGCCGCTGCCGCCCAGAATGATCTTCGTCCGGCCCGACAGGAGCTCGAAGCTGACACGGTCGAGAATCACGTCCTCATCGAACGCCAGCGAGACCTCGTCGAACACGATGACGGGCGCGTCGGACGGCGCCGGCTTCGTGCGCGAGTGGAGCATTTCGTTCTCCCGGGCGGTGAGCATCATGGCGATTAATACATCAGCGAAATCAACAACTTGGTCAGCAGGAAGTCGACCACCAGCACGGCGACCGAGCCGGCGACCACCGCGTTGGTCGTCGCGCGTCCCACGCCCTGCGTCCCGCCGGTGGTCCGCAGCCCCACATGGCAGCCAATCGTCACCAGCGCAAAACCCAGAAAGAACGGCTTGATCAGCCCCATCCACACGTCCTGAATGTACAGGCCCGCGACCACCGCATTCCAGAACACGCTGCCGGCCACCTTCAACTGCGTCGTCGCAATCAGCCACGCGCCCACCATGCCCACGGCATCCGCAATCACCGTCAGCACCGGCACCATGATGATCCCGGCCAGCACGCGCGGCACCACGAGCTTGCGCACCGGGTCGGTCCCGAGCGCCCGCAAGGCGCTGATCTGCTCGGTCACCATCATCGACCCGAGTTCAGCGGCAATCCCCGAGCCGACGCGCTCGGTCACCATGAGCGCCGTCAGCACCGGCCCCAGCTCCTTGACCATCGTGGCACTGACCAGACGCCCGACCATCGACCGCGCGCCGAACTGGTCCAGCATGATGCCCGACTGCAGCGTCAGCACCATCCCCGTGAACGTGCCGGTCAACAGCACCACCGTCAGCGACCCCAGGCCGATGCTCTCGAACTGCTCGACGATGTCGCGGAAGTAGATGGGGCGGCTCGTCAGCCCCCGCGCGATCTGTCCCACCAGACGGATGTACTCCTGCACCTCGGTCAGCGCGTTCTTCGTGCCGTTGACGACAACACCCACCACTCAGGTCTCCCCTCCCACCATCACTCGCCCCGGGTCCCGCAGCCGGCGCACCTGGTCGCGCAGGCCGGCCGCTTTCTCAAACTCCAGATTGGCGGCGGCCGCCTTCATCCCCTGTTCCAGTTCTGCGATTTTCCGATTCAGATCGGCTCGCGACCGGAAGACCTGCCGGTCGTCGTCCACCGCTGGTACCGTCAGGTAATCCCGCTCGTAGACACTCGATAAGACGTCATCAATGTGTTTGACGATCGACGCCGGCGTAATCCCGTGTTCCTGATTGTAGGCTTCCTGCACCCGCCGGCGCCGCTCCGTTTCATCGATCGCCCGGCGCATCGACTCCGTCATCCGATCGGCATACAACACGGC
>JBCKZS010000036.1:0-28057 GCA_038918905.1 Vicinamibacterales bacterium | reverse complement strand
TGCGGCCCGCCTCACCATGAAGAACGCGAAGCTGCGATTGAAAGCGTTCTTGCTGCGCCTCGGCTTGCACTATGTGGGTCGGGCCGATTGGAACGCCGCGCATCAGCGGTCTCTCGCGAAGGTCGTGTGTCCCACGCCGGCGCAACAGATCGTCTTTCAGGAAGCGGTGAAGGCGGTCGACGAGCAAGTCGATCGACTCGCCCGGCTCGAGGCCGAGTTGCGCGAGTGTGCGTCCGCATGGCGGCTGGCGCCGGTCGTCCACGCGCTGCAGGCGTTGCGTGGGGTGCAGTGGCTCGTCGCCATCACCGTCGTCGCTGAGCTCGGCGACCTCACCCGGTTCACGTCGCCGCGTCAGTTGGCCGCGTTCGTCGGCCTGATTCCATCCGAGTACTCGAGCGGGCCGTCGCGCCGACAGGGCGGGATCACGAAGGCCGGCAACGGCCGCGCGCGGCGAGCGTTGATCGAAGGCGCCTGGGCCTATCGCCATCCCGCGAAAGTCTCTCAACATATTCAGACCCGCATCGACGGGCTGCCGAAGCCGATTCAAGACCTCGGCTGGAAGGCGCAGGTCCGGCTCTGCAAGCGCTTTCGTCGGCTCGTCGGCCGCGGCAAACACCCGAACGTGGTGGTGACCGCCATCGCACGTGAACTCATCGCGTTCATGTGGGCGATTGCCAAGGAGGTCAGTGTGACCGCCTGATCGGATAGCGAGTTCTCAAGTTCTCGGGTCGGCGTCGGGATGCGGCCCCGGTTTCCGCGCAATCCTCGACGACGTTAAGAGGCGGCTTCGGCCGATCCTCGTCCCTAGAGTGAGGCAGGCGCGTGACGGATCACAGTAGGGTGGTACCCAATCCACGGATATCAGCAGGATCAACCGTCGCCAGTACTGGCCCCACCTCGGCGCTGACCCGGGTGTGTTCAATGACCGTCAACCAAGAAAGAGCGGGCTTATAAGGAAACGTTTCAGCCCAGCATCTGGGCGTACTTGACAATCGAAGTCATATCAACGCTCCGGTTCAGCGGCGGCGCGTAGCGGCGTCCGCTGGAACCGGTTGTTAGGCCGAACCAGGGAAGGCATTGCTACCTCGATCAAGGTTTCGTGCGTTGGTACTTTGTCTCAACGGCCTTCGCTTCCTGCCCATCCGGTGTGACGTTGTATGCCGTGATCGTAAGATGGTCACCGTCAATGACTTCAAAAACGGTTTTCCAACCCCAGGGTGGGTTGTTCGGGCCGACATCGTACTTCCCTGTCACAACGAAACCCGTGTCCGTCGCGTCGCCTTCCGAAAACAAGATCGCATAGTTCATGTGGAAATCATCGACCCATGAGGATTGAAACCTTTCCGTCACCGAATTGAAGGCAATGGTCTCCTCGCCGCGTCGCGGTCGCCCCTGAAGCGTGGCCTCATACTCATGACGAAAGAACCGTCCGTCGAGAATCGGGCGAATCTTGGCGGTGATTTTTGACTCGTCGGCAAGTTTACCGGGTTCGAACCAGGTCCGACACGTGCCCTCCCACGAGCCGGCGAGCGACTTCAAAACCTCTTTGGACATGGTTTGCTTACCTCGATGGGGTTGTGTTTGATTCTTTCCGGGTTCTTGCGCCGATGCCACCGCAGTCAGTGCAAGCACACAGTACGTAACGAACGCTCGTTCAATCGTCTTCATGATTTGTCCCTCGTGTATTCCCGTCGCTGCAAGCATGCTTGGACTACAATCGGATCTCTTGCTGGCTAACTTCATATGGGTGGAAGGCGCCAATTACTGGTCGGCTGCACGGTCTGCCACCGGTCAAGCGTGGACGCACTCTCCACTCGCGGGCATTGTTCCCGACATTTGGTCCCAGCGCAACCCTTTCTGCGCGAACGGGTTGCTTGAGCTTGCCGGCTCCAGACCCATGAATTGGCGCCGGCGCCATTTGCCGGGAACTCCGGTCATGGGCGGACGGCGCCATTCCCAGGATGGACGTCAACTTGGGTTGCCAAACCGTCAACCTGGGCTGACGCAGACGTGCGGGACGCGCTGTGGGAAGACACGATCTGCGCACACGCTATCGTGGCATACACCTTGCTCATCAGCGCCCAACGTGAATCATGCGTGAGCTCGAGTCTTCATTGCAGCAGTTCGGCGAGTTCCTGCTCAAGGCGCAGTTGGTACGGGCGACGGCGGCTCCCTACTTCGTGCGCTGGGTGCGACGGTTCCTGTCGCACCCGGCCTCGGACGAGCCCCTGGCGGATCAGGTACGAGGGTTCTGCGAGGAGTTGGAGCGGAACAGCGGTGTCGGAGGAGTGGCAGGTGCGGCAGGCAGACCAGGCGCTCCGCATCGACTTCGTCAATTTCCTCAAGCGCACCGAGTGGCATCAGCGGCCGGCCAGCGCGGTCGTCGACGAGCACGGACGCACGAGTCCGTTGGCGGCGCTCGATCAGATGCGGACGCGCCTGAGGACGCGTCATTATTCCTATCGAACAGAATGCACGTACGTGGACTGGGTGCGACGGTTCCTCGACTATGCCTCCAAACAACAGGGAGTCCCTCAGCCTCGCGTGGCGCCGGAAGTGGTGCGCGACTACCTCACCCACCTGGCAGTGCACCAACACGTGTCGGCCAGCACGCAGAATCAGGCGGTCTGCGCAATCCTGTTCCTGTGCCGTGAGGTCTTGGGTGTGAACCTGGAGGGCCTGTCGCCTGGCGTAAGAGCCAAGCGGGGGGCGCGCCTGCCGGTGGTACAGCATGCCGGAGACGATGGCGTTATTGGACGCGATGTCGGGGACGCCGCGCCTGATGGCGGCGCTCATCTATGGCGGCGGCCTGCGGGTGTCGGAGTGCTGCGAGCTTCGGATCAAGGATCTCGACTTCGACCAGGGGTTGGTCATTGTCCGCCGCGGCAAGGGAGACAACGACCGGTCGACGCTGCTCGCGGAGGTTGGAAGGGAGGCACTGCGTGCTCACCTGCGCACGTCGGAGGCCCAGCACCAGGCCGACCGCCGGGCGGGACTCGCCGGTGTGTGGATGCCGGACGGCCCTGGATCGCAAGTACCCGAATGCGGGCCGTGAGCTTGGCTGGTTCTGGGTGTTTCCGAGCCGGACACTGTCAACCGATCCGCGTGCCGGAGTCGTACGGCGGCATCACCTGAGCGACTCGGTGATTCAGAAGGCGGTTAAAGCGGTGGCGCAGAAGGCGCGTATCCACAAGCCGGTTTCGGTACATACGCTGCGCCACAGCTTTGCCACGCATCTGCTGCTGAACGGGGTGGATGTCCGCCAGATCCAGGAATACCTCGGGCACGCGAACAAGGAGTTTCGAAACCCGGCGCGTAGCCCGCTCGACATCCTCAACAGACGCACGGGGCCGGGTCAATCGTTGTGACTCAAGACAGCGGACGCATTACTTTGTCACCTTCGTCGTGGTGGATTTCGTTGAAAGTCAGCGAGCATGCGCAAGAGTCGCTGCGAGTGGATCACAGAGAGGAGGCCAAAGATTTCACGGACCCAGGTGCGGACCACCGGCAGGGTCGGGCGTGCGGCGACGGATCGGGACCGGAGGCGCTCGAGCTGGAGAAACGTGAACGCGACAGCGGTCAAGACGACGTGATGCGTCCACCCCTGGTAGGAGCGTCCTTCACAGTGATCGAGGCCGAGCTCGTCTTTCAGTTCGCGGTACTGTTGTTCGATCGGCCAGCGGCTGCGCGCCAGTGTGACGAGTTCCAGCAGCGTCGCGGTCGGCGCGAGGTTGAGCAGGTCGTACTTCCGCCCGTCGTCGGCCGAGCGTTCGCAGAGCCACCATCGCTCGCCGCGGCCCGTGGGCGTGCGCACCCGCTTGGCGACGAACGCGGCGGTCAGCGGCCCGGTCGTGCTCGTCCCCCACGTCACCGACTGCCAGTCATCGGGGTGCGTGGCCGCGCTCAGGACGGCCGCCGTCTCGGTGCGGCGCGCGCCCGGTGTCCAGAACGTCAGGTCCGCCGCGAATCGCGACGCCATAACGCAGGCCGAGGCGTTCGAGGCCCTCGCGGAACTTCGCGTTGGCGCCGTCGTCGGCATCGACGACCACCCCGGTCACCGTCACCCCCGCGTTGAGGACGGTGCGCACGTGGGCCAGCGCGATGCGCCACGTTTCACGAAACACCAGGGTGTCCGGGAGGCCGACGGCCGTGCGGCGGTCCTCATCGTGGATCCAGACCTTCGGCACATACAACTCGAACGTGAGCGGCCACGCGAGGCCGCGCGCGATCAGCGCACTGGACACGGCCACCTGGCAGTTGCCGATCTTGCCCAACGCGCCACACTACTGCCGCTGGACGCCGACGGAATGGCGGCCCTGCTTGGGAAAGCCCGTATCGTCGAGGGCGAGCAGCCCCCGGCGCGACGGCACCCGCGTCCGCAGGTGCGCCCAGACTCGATCGGCCGGCCAGGGCGAGTGGGTGATGAAGTGCTGCAAGGCCTGATCGCTGACCGGATCGCTCAAGCGCCCATGCATCGCCTCGATCGACTTCCGCGGGCTGTCATTGAAGAGCCCTTCCAGATACTGGCGAGCGGCGTCCCGCTGGGGGCGCCGGGAGAAGCACGCCGCGAACGTATCCATGAAGGTGCCGAACCGTCGAAGAATCCCGCGCGCGGCCTGTGGGGTCACGCCCGCGAGGGTAGGACATTCCGCGATTCGGTACACGCGCCATCAGCGCTCGGAGTCGCCGCTCAGAGGGAACGAAGGTGACAACGTAATGTTAACCGCCCGAGTGTCCGGAAAGACTTCTGCGACGTCAGGGTCGAGTAACACGACGTTGGTGCCCTGTGCACAACGGGCCGCAGTGACGCCACGGACCGCTTTTGAGAAGTCGTACTCCGGCCGCATCGTGTCTTCGTCTTGGTGGCGTTTCCGGTGGCTACTGTTCTTCATATTGATGTCTTTCATGCCGAGTGGCCAGGCGGGCACTGATGCTGCGTGTTCGTGGCGGGCGCTCGGTGTACGAAACGACCACCCGCCGTAAGCGCGCTGAGGTGCCGAGCACGATAAAGCGTCGCTCGCCCTCTGAATGATCGGGATCCGACATGTTCATCGACAACGGGTCTCCGAACGCGGTAACCGCCCTCAAATGAGACGCCATGCTTCCTGAGATTCGCTTCCGCCTTTCGCGGATCCCATTCGAAGCGGTATTCCACTTGTGCATTCTACCGCTCAGCTCGACAAGCCTTCGTCGGCCTAGAGGCGAGGGCTGAGCCGCGGCGCTCGCGGTCACTGCGCCGCCGGCTCCAGCCCTTGTTAGGCAGGGCTGCTGCTACTTGGCCAAATCCGAAGTCGGTGTTCGTCGAGAACCCAGAGCCGACCCGACAACGGCTCGTTGAGAAGAAGCCTCGCCAACGCCGTAGCGGTCCGAGTAACGGCCGGGATCGTCTGATCATGGAGCCGCAGGACAACGATGCCTGGAGTTCCGTTTGGAGGATGCCGACGGATGTCGCTGAAATGCAGGTCGAAGGTGACCAACGCGCGGCCCTCAGCCACTGATGCCTCCAGAAGCCGGTCATCATTGACACCCGCCAGCTGTTCGTCGCGAGCGAGAGCGGCATCGTGTCCCGCGTGCCTCAAGATGTCCGCGACTACGTCGGCGACGTTCTCATCCAGCTTGAGGAGCGTCACGGCTACGCCGGTATCGGGACGATCCGGTCGCGAGCCAGATCCGCTGCGTAGGCCAGAGCCGCCGGAACGGCTTCGGGAAACAATGTCGGATACTGGGCGTAAAGCTCGGTCGCCAGTACGCCCGCCGCCAGGTTTTCCAGTACGATCGACACCGGAATGCGCGTCCCTCGGAACCGAGGTGCCCCGTGCAACGTGTCAGGTGTCGAGACGATGTGATCCTGCCAGCGCATTTCGAACGTCCCTCTTCAGATCAGTTTACGCCCGCGGACTGGCCCCTGCCTAACTTTACATGGGTGGTTGGCGTGAATTGCTGGTCGGCCGCCCGGTGCGCCGCCGCTCGCCCCTGGGAACCACCCACTACTCGCGGGCAATATCGCCGCCAGTCGATCCGGGGGCAAGTCGTTTGCCCGCGCGATTCGCCTGAATTCGACGGCACCCGAAGCCGGGAATCGGTGCCCGTGCCAATTGCCTGGAAATCCGAGGACTGGCGGAAGGTGCCATTTCCGGGTTGGCGGCAACCCGGATTGCACATCGGCAGCCTGGGTTGACATCGAACAGGGGGGCTCCGCGTCGGAGCATCGCGTAACGTGTCTCTACTCACGGGTGCGCGAGTGTTCGCTCACCGGCCTGCCGATCCTGCGCGCGGTGTGGCTGCACCACCCCGACGATCCGATCGCCGTCGCGCGCGGTGACCGGTTCCTGTGGGGCCCCGACATGCTCATCGCACCCGTCGTCGAACACGGTGCCACCAGCCGGCGTGCCTATCTGCCGCGCGGACGCTGGTACGACATCCCGTCCGTCGCCGACAGCGCGGCCGGTTCTGCTCCGTGTCGCCAGCGGGCCAGCGGCCCCGACGGCGATGTACGCCGGCCGGGAACTCCGCCTCAGCCTGCGGCAGGACGTCGCACAACGCACGCCGCACGCCGCACGCCGCACGCCGCACAACGCACAACGCACAACGCACTACAATGTTCCGCGATGCCCCCGCACTACGACGCCGTCGTCATCGGCGCCGGACACAACGGCCTGACCGCCGCCGCCTATCTCGCCCGGGCCGGCCGCAAGGTGCTGGTCGTCGAGCGACGACACGTCGTGGGCGGCGCAGCCGTGACCGAAGAGATCTTCCCGGGGTTCAAGTACTCCGTCTGCTCCTACGTCGTCTCGCTCCTGCGGCCTGAGATCATCCGCGAGCTCGAGCTCGCGAAACACGGGCTCGAGATTCTGCCGCTCGACGGCACGTTCTCGCCGATGCCCGGCGGCGACTACCTGTGGCGCACCAACGACCACGCCCGGACGTTTCGCGACATCGCGCGGCACTCGCGCCTCGACGCCGAAACCTACGACGAGTACGGCCGGGCGATGGTGGAGATGAGCCGGTTTGCGAAACCCATCCTCGGGATGACGCCACCGGATCCGTTTTCGCTGAAAGTCCGCGAGCTCAAGCCACTGCTCGACATCCTGAACCGGTTCCGCGCGCTGCCCGATCAGGATCGCTACAACCAGTTGCAACTGCTCACGATGAGCGCCGTCGACTTTCTGGACCAGTGGTTCGAGACCGACGTCCTGAAAGCGACGATGTCGGCCTCGGGCATCATCGGCACGTTCCTCGGCGTGCGCTCGCCGGGCACGGCCTGCGTGCTGCTGCACCACTACATGGGCGAGATCGATGGCGCGTTCCGGTCGTGGGGCCTGTCGCGCGGCGGCACGGGCATGGTGTCCGAGGCGATCGCCTCGGCGGCGCGCGCGGCTGGCGCGGAGATTCGCCTTGAGGCGCCGGTCAGCAAAATCATGGTCAACGACGGCCGTGCCACCGGCGTCGTGCTCGAGAACGGCGACTACGTGCTCGCAAACACCGTGCTCTCAAGCGTGGACCCGCGCCGGACTTTTTCGAAGATGGTCGGAGAAGAACACCTGCCGAACGACTTCATCGAGGACATCCGCCACTACAAGTTCCGCGGCTCTTCCGGCAAGGTCAACCTGGCGCTGGACGGCCTGCCCGACTTCACCGCGCTCAAGGGCGCCGGCCCGCACCTGCGCGGCGCGATCTCGATCTCGCCGGGCGTCGACTACATGGAGCGGGCGTATGACGACGCGAAGTACGGGCGGTATTCCCGTCGTCCCTACATCGACATCGTGATTCCGAGCGTGACCGATCCGTCGGTCGCGCCTCCGGGCAAACACGTCATGTCGTGTTTCGTGCAGTACGCGCCCTACGATCTTCGCGAGGCTGACGGCACGACGCCAGCGAGTTGGGACGACCATCGTGACGCGTTTGGCGACACGGTCGTGAACACGATCGCGGAGTATGCACCGAACCTGAAGGACCTGATCCTGCACCGGCAGGTGCTGACGCCCCTCGACATCGAGCGCACGTTCGGGTTGTCGGAAGGCAACATCTTCCAGGGCGAACTCACGCTCGAACAGCTCTTCTTCCTGCGGCCCGCGCCCGGCTGGGCCGACTACCGCACGCCCATCAAGGGCCTGTACATGTGCGGGTCGGCGACCCATCCCGGCGGCGGCATCATGGGCGCGCCTGGCCGCAACGCCGCCTTCCGGGCGCTGAAGTCATGACCGACGTCATCATCATCGGCGGCGGCGTGAATGGGCTGGTGGCCGCGACGTGGCTCGCGCGAAGGAAGTTGTCCGTGCTGCTGCTCGAGCGCCACGAGGTCGTCGGTGGCGCCGCACTCACGACGGTCAGCGGACAGGGATTCCACAGACCGACGCTCAGTCACGCGCTGGGCCCCATCAGCGCCGATGTCGTGCGCGCGCTGCGGCTCGACCGCGCCAAGGTCGAGTTCCTGACGCCCGATCCCGTCCTGACGACGCTGGGGTCGCGCGGCGAGGCCATCACCTTCCATCGCGATCACGTGCTGACCGCCGCGTCGATCCAGCGGGTCTCGCCTCACGACGCCGGCACGTGGCAGGCCTTTGTGCAGACGATGCAGCGGTTGGCGGGGGTGGTGGCTGACGTCAACCGGCAGCCCGCGCCGTCGATCGACGCGCCGGGAACCGGCGACCTCTGGCGGCTGTTGAAACTCGGCCGCAAGGCTCGCGCGCTGGGACGCCGCGATTTGTCGCGCCTTGTGCGATACGTGCCGATGGCCGTGGCGGACCTCGTGTCTGAATGGTTCGACGCCGACCTCGTGCAGGCTGCGACGGCGTCGCGCGGCGTGTTTGGCCACATGGCCGGCCCGTGGTCGGCCGGAACCGGCGCGTTGCTGCTGCAGCGCATGGCCGAGGATCCGATGCCGGTGGGTGGCGGCGTCACGGTCAAGGGCGGCCCCGGAGCGTTTTCCGCGGCGCTGGCGGCGATGGCGGAGTCCTCTGGCGTGCGAGTGCGCACCGGTGCGCGGGTCGCGCGGATCCTGACGCGCGGCCGCGCGGCCGCCGGCGTGGCGCTCGACTCGGGCGAAGAGATTGGCGCGCACGCAGTGGTCTGCGCGGTGGATCCGCGCCAGGTGTTCCTGAACCTGGTCGATGCGGGCGATCTGCCGCCGACGTTCCTGCAGCGCATCGGAAACATCCGGGCGCGCGGGGTGCTGGCGAAGATCAACCTGTCGCTTGGCGCCGCGCCGGAGTTCACGGCGTTGCACGGCGACCCGGTGCCGCTTAAGGGCCGCATGCTGATCGCGCCGGGTGTGGACACGATCGAACGGGCGTTTGACGCGGCCAAGTACGGCCAACTCTCCGCGCACCCGTGGCTCGAACTGGCGATCCCGTCGGTGAACGATCCGTCGCTCGCGCCGGACGGACAACACGTGATGTCGATCTACCTGCACTACGCGCCACGCGAACTGCGAGCGGGCCAGTGGAGCGACCTGCGCGACACGGTGTATCAGCGCGCGATGGATGTGCTGCGACCACACGCGCCCGATCTTGAATCCCTCGTCGTCGAGCGCGAGGTGTTGACGCCCGAAGATCTCGAAACGCGCTGGGGCCTGTCTGGCGGGCACATCTTCCACGGCGAGGGTGCGCTCGATCAGTGGTGGGTCAGCCGGCCGTTGCTGGGTTGGGCCGACCACTCGTCCCCGGTGGACGGCCTGTTCCTGGCAAGCGCGGGCACCCACGGCGGTGGCGGACTCACCGGACAGGCCGGGCTGAACGCCGCGCGGGCGATCTCAGTTCGGCTTAAGCGCGCTCGGAGAGGGTAAGGGCCCGCGCGACAATAACTTGGCCATTCTGGCTGGCGAGGCGCCCGGCCGCCAAGGCGCGAGGAGCGCGCATACCTGGCGTATGGAAGCGACGAGCAACGCAGGCGGTCGGGATGGATCGGCAGCCAGAATGGCCAGGTTATTGCCGCGCGGGCTCTAAGGCGGGTTCCACATCGCCAACGCGATGCCCGCGCGCACACTCCGGATGCGGCACGTCCACCACGGCCACGGTGTCGCCGCTCCAGACCTCGTAGACCCCGATCACGCAACCGCACGGCTCGATTCTGCTGTTGAGCAACGACCGCAGGGCCGGCGACCACGCCCCGATGCTGAAGACCCGCCGTTTCTCGGATTGCATCTCGTTGAAGTTGGACCGCGGCGGGGCACCGAGGGTTAAATGAGCTCGGAGCTGATTAAAATGGCCTCCGCGGTAATTTCCCGCGTAAACACAGGAGAAATCGCGTCAGCGGTCATTTTAATCAGCTCCGAGCTCATTTCAGAACACATCCGACGACCAATACACCGCGCGGGCGCAGTTGACGGGCTTTTGACCGAGCGCCCGCACCATCATGACTTCGGGCGCCGGAGCCGAGTGCACCACACGAATCTGCGGTGGCCGGAAGTCTTCGGGCCACCAGGCACGAAGGGTGCGGTCGGTTTCCGAGGGCTCGCGCGCAGCCAGCACCTCGAGCAGCGCCCCCACGCGCGCGCCTGAGGGATCGCGGTCGCCGCACTCCTCCAGAAACGCGCCGCCGGGGCCGCGCGAGATCACCACGTACGCCACCGCGCGGTGCCCTTCTTCCGAGACAAAAAACTCCAGCGTGCGAAGGCCGGCAGGCCCCAGCCCGGCGAGCACACGACGCCGCACCAGACCAAACTCGATGAGCGCGGCCGTTCGCTGCAGGGCGAATCCCGCGCCGCCCGCGTATTGCACCGACATGTCGGCCAGCAGCGGCAGATCCGACGACTCCCCTGCACGGACCAGCGTGGCCGGCGCGCCCAGACGGTTGCGCGGCACGTCGATCGTCAACAGGGTTCGCGTGACCTCCTGAAATCCACGCCGGGCGTAGTACTCGGCGCCGATCTCTGAAAACAGCAGCGCGGCGTCACACCCGCACGACCGGGCGTCGTCGATCATGGCCTCGATCAACGCCGGGGCCAGTCCCTGGCCGCGGCCGTGTTCCGGTGTAAAAACGGCGCCAATCCCCAGCACTTTGAGGGGCCGGCCGTCTGAAGAGGCGTCGAACAGGTACCGTTTGGCGGACACCAGAACCTCTTCGTCGCGGATCAGGCCGACGCGAGCCAGATGCTGACGACCCCAGATGGTCAGGCCCTGCGCCCGATTCCAGGCGCCGTAAGCCTGGCGCGTGAGGCTCTCGCCCCAGACGGGCCAGGTGGCGTCGAGCACCTGGTCCAGCAGGGGGCCCTCGGAAATATCCCGTAGCGTGGCGTCTGTAACCATCGCCTGATTCTGTCGGTCCAGGAGGGTGCATGACAAATCTTCATCGACGCTCCGGGCGCCTGGCTGCCGCGGCGCGGGGGATCGTCCCAATGAGCGGCGTAAATGCGTGCGAGGGGAGCCAAATTCGCAGGCCTGGGGCCGTGGCTGCGCGGTCTATCCGCAGGTGCACGCGGACCTCTCATGGATCAACTGGAGGCATAGTCAGATGTCACGCGACCCCCTCGTTGATGAAATCCTGGTTCACCGGACGGCCATTGCGCAAGAGCACGGCCTTGAAGGGAAGCGCGATCCTGCGATAGTGAGAACCAGATCGTCGCGTAACAGCGCGGGCGTCATGCCCTCGGAGTTGAGTTGTGCTCGCGAGGCGGCAACGGCAGGGACACCAGCGTGGACAGGATCGCCACACCGGTGATGACCCCGGCGAGCAGGAAGAAGATGCTGCGGTAGCTGCCGGTCCACTCGACGCACCACGCCAGCAGCAGGGGGCCCAGGGCGGACGCGAGCACGGTCAGCGCCTGAGCCACGCCCTGAATGACGCCGAGATGCCGGCGGCCAAACACGCGCGGCCACACGCTGAAGAACAGCACCATGATCAGGCCACCGCCCAATCCCATCGCCACCGCCCAGCCCATCGCCTGCGTGATCGTCGCGACAACGGGCAACACGCCGACGCCGGCCGCCAGCACGCCGAGCGCAATCGACAGCAGTGTGAGCAACGGCACACGACCCGCCAGCCAGCCGCCGAGGCCATTGCCGACGAGCGCCGTAAGCGCGGTGACGACCAGCGTCTGGTAATAGACCTGCGGACCAAAGCCGCGCTCGGCGAGGATCGACTCGTTGAACAAGCCGATGCCGGAGGCCACGAGCCCGTAGAGCGCCGCCCCGACGGCGAACAACCAGGAGGCGACCGTTCCCAGCGCCTCACGCCAGGTGTGTCCTGTCACCTGCGAGGGCGGCCGCTGCGCAGGGCCGTCGCCATCGGGTTCCAGGCCGCAGGCCTCGGGGTTCCGACGAACGATCACCCACGCGATCGGCGCAAGGATCACCAGATGCCCGAACCCAATCGTCATCCACGCGGATCGCCAACCGGCGGTCTGCACGAGCCATCCCACCACCGGAAACGCCAGCATGAAGCCGAGGCTCATGACGACGCTGTAGACGGCCATGGCGCGATCGATGCGGCGGACGAACCAGTGACCGACGATCGCGAGCGAGACCACCGACAGCGCGCTTTGACCGAGCGCGGGCGTCAGCGTCAGCCACACCGCCAAATCCGCGGCGCCCTGCGTGCGGCTCATCAGCAGCACGATCGCGCCGAGTGCGACCGACACACACGTGAGCACCACTCGGCTGCCCGCGCGATCGATGGCGCGCCCGATCCCCAGCGCGCCCGCCGCGCCGATGATCGTGGCCCAGAAGTTCAGTTGCGCGTACGTGAACCGCCCAAGGCCAAGCTCGGCGAGCAACGGTTCGGTGATGAGCCCCAGTCCCTGCGTGCGCCCAGGCAGCGTGCCCACCATCGCCGCCGCAGCCACCAGCAACACCGGCCAGCCGTAGTAGACCCGCGCGCCTCCCATCATCGCCGGTAGCCTACCGCAGGATCGTGGACCCTTGGACTTCCGGACCTTCGGACCTTCATAATTCCTCTGCGACCTTCCAGGAGGACCGATGCGACGATTGCTTATGTGTGTGCTGGCCGGTCTGTGGACCACTGCCGTTGGGTCAGCCGCGCAGCGTCCCGCGCTCTCCGACGCAGACCTCGTCGATCTCGCCCTGATCCTGCAGCTCGAGGACACGCGTCAGTTCGATGAAGCCGCGCTGTCGCGCCTTCTTCAGTCCACGCATCCCGAGGTGAAACGGCGCGCGGTGCTCGCCGTCGGCCGCATCGTGACCGGGCGCGGCGGCGCGCTCCTCGATCCGTTGAAAACCGACCCCAGCGCCGAGATCGTCGCGACTGTGGCGTTTGCCATGGGCCAACTGAAGGATCCGGCGGCGGTGCCCTGGCTGGGCCAGACGTTGACGGCCACGGCTTCGCCCGCGCCTGTGGCTCTGGAAGCCGCCCGCGCCCTCGGCAAGATTCGCACTCCGGAAGCGTGGACGGTGCTCGCGCGTTACCTCATGAGCGCCTCAGAGGCCTCCGCCACCGCTCCGGTCGTGGGCGAGGCGCTGCTGTCGATCGGCCGTTTCACAGGTCGCGAAGACCTTGCGCCCATCGTGAAGTGGGCGACCGCCTCCGACGTCGAGGTCCGCTGGCGCGCGGCCTGGGCGCTGTTCCGTCCGCGCAACCCGGCGGCCGTGCCGCATCTGCTGAAGCTCAGCAGCGATCCGTCCCCGGACGTCCGCTTCTGGGCCCTGCGTGGTCTGGCGCCGGCCCTGGTTGACGAAGCGAACGTTGACGGCGTCGATCGCGCGGTCACCTCCGCGCGTCTGCGCGCCGCGGTCAAAGACACCGACCGTCGGGTCCGCACCGAGGCCCTCCGCGCGCTGACGGCGTATGACGATGACGAGTCGTTTGCGGTGGTGCTGGCCGCGCTCGACGATCCGGATACGTGGATGTCGGTGTCGGCCGCGGAAGGTCTGGGCCGGTTCAAGGAGCGCATCGCTGCGCTGGCGCCGCGTCTGGCCGCGGCCGCCGGGCCCTCAAAGCCGATGGCCCTGCGCCTGACGGTCCTGGCGCCGCTCACGCAACTCGCGCCACCGCTGGCACTGGAAGCGGCGTCGGCGCTGATGCGCGACCCGAGCGTGTACGTGCGCACCAGGGCCGCCCAATCGTTGCGAGGGATGGGCGCGATCGGGCAGAAGCGCCTCGACGAGCTGGCGGCGGATCCGACGATGAAGGATCTTCTCATTCCTCCTTCGACAGGCTCAGGGCAAGCGCCCGCAGCCGGCGCCCGGGGCGGTGGAGGCGCGCGACCCCTCGAGGACTATCGCCGCATCGTCGAGCGCTGGATCGTGCCTGACTACAACGGGGCGCCCCGGCCGCGCGCGGTGTGGACGACGCCGAAGGGCGAGATTGAGTTGGAGTTGTATCCTGGTGATGCGCCGCTCGGGGTCGAGGAGTTCCTGCGGTTGACCGGGTCCGGTGACATTGCCGGCACGCTGTTTACGCGCGTGGTGCCGAACTTCGTGGCGCAGCAGGCGACAATCGGCGGCGCGAACCGGTTACGCGATGAGGTCAGCCGTCATGGGCTCACGCGCGCGAATCTCGCGTGGGCGTCGTCTGGGCTCGACACCGGCCGGCCTGGGTACACGCTCGGCAACACGCCGCAGCCGCACAACGAAGGCGACTTCACGGCGCTCGGCCGCGTGGTGCGCGGCATGGACGTCGTGGATCGCCTCGAGCTGGGCGACGCGGTGACCGCGGCGCGGATGGTGAGGTGACGGTCAGCGGGCCAGGGGCGTAGCAATGCCAAGCGTCAGCCGTGGTCGCTGGTACGCCTTCGACGATGAGGTTGACCGAGTCAGCGTGTGGTGGTTGAGCGCGACGGCGGCGACCGTGGAGGCCAGGCCGAGCGTCATCCAGAACCAATCCAACGAGGCAGACGGAACCTCGGCAAGCATTCGCAGAAACACCGCCCCAGCGAGGACTGCCGCCGTTGACAGCGCGCCCTGCCATCTGAATGACGCGACGTTGGCCAGCGCGCTGACGCCACCAAGACCTAACCACCAATCGAGGCGTAGCGTGTCGGGCCACTGTCGGAGTGCTGCGACGTGGAGCATCGTCAGCAGCAGCCAAACAACCGCCCAGACCACAAACGGTGTTGCGATAAAGAGCGCGTTGATGCGTGCGGCTGTCACCGGCAACACCTTCAACTGGAGGGCCAGTGGTGTCCAGACGTTCTGGAGACTGACGACGAACAGAAAGCCAAAGAAGATGCCCCGATCGAGGGTTCCTGCCGCCTCGCTCTGTGCCATGAAGAGCAGCAGACCGGCCCCTTCAACGGCCGAGCGCAGGGAATCGTGAGACTCGAAGAGCAGGGTGAGGCCAACAACGAGCACCATGGCGCCGCCGAAGGAGGTCATTGCCAGAGACATCTGGCCGCAGACAATGCGAGACAGACCCGTGAAGCGATCCAGCAGTCGCGGACGCGGAACGCGGTCTGACGGCCGGGCTGTGACCAGGAAGTGAAGGCTGCCGCCCACCTGACCCAGTTGTTTCGGGGTCCAGGCAAATGTCGCGGCCACAACCAGGAGACCCGCGACCAGCACGGACATCGTCAGCGGCGTGAACTGGCTGAGACTCAGCGGCAGCACCTCCACGAACCACCATGGCGCGGCCATCGCTCCTGCGAACACGGTCAGCGCGCCAATCGCCTGGGTATAAGGGAGCCACCCTGGCTGTTGGGCCGCAGCGTGTGCCTGACCGAGGTTGACCATGACAGGGCCTGTCAGGAGGAGGACGGCCGCGAAGATGAGTTCGTAGACAGCGGAGAGCAACACCGTCTCAATCGGCACCGCCGTTGCTCCCGCGAAGCCACTCGCCAACACCACCGCCAGACCCTTCATCACAAGCAGGACAGTGACGACGGCCACGGTGCCGAGCGTGCAGGTCGTCAACCAGAAATCGCGACGCGAGACTGGCAGGAAGCGGAGTTCGCGCTGCACCAAAGTGGTCATCGCCATCATGGGACCGAGCGAGGCGCCAAACATGAACGAGAAGAGCATCCCAAACGAGACCGGCAAGTTGCCGAAGGCCACACCACTCCAGACGCCCAGATTGGGAGCGCTGCAGCACAGGTAGACCAGCCAGTTGCGCCGCAGGAAGTCCCTGGAGATATACCAGACCACGTCAGTTCCTCCCAAGAGCGACAAACAGCCGTTCGAGCGATACCGCGGAGTCGGAAAGGGGCGTCAGCCCCATCTGGGCGAGGCGCTCAACCGGAGTAACCGAGCGATCGAGCAGAAGGCGCCAGCGTCGCGGATCCCGCTGTTGCACGGTCACGCCGGCCTGTCCGTCCACGCGCGCCGCCTGCTCAGCCGGGAGGTCGATCAGGCGATAACGCTCGACGATGTCTGTCGTGCTGCCCTCGAAGAGAAGCCGTCCATCCTTGATCATGCTGACGTGATCGGCGAACCGTTCGAGGTCGGTGATGGCGTGCGACGAAATGAAGACCGAGCGATCCTCGCCCTGCACGGCCGAGAGCAGCTCGGCGAACACCTGCTGCTTCGAGATCGCGTCCAGCCCGACTGTCGGTTCGTCGAGCACGAGGAGCGTGGGTCGCCAGGAGAGGGCGAGCACGAGCGAGAGCTTGATCCGTGTGCCGAACGAGAGGGTCATGATCTTTTCGTCACGCCCGATCCGGAACGTCTCCAGCAACCGACTGCAGTAGGCGTCGTCCCACGTCGGGTAAAAGCCCTTGACGAAGCTGACGAGTCTGCTGACTCGTCCCCACACGGAGTGATTCAGCTCAGGGCCGACGTAGCCCACGCGCTGTTTCATGGCGAGTTCGTCGCGGCGATGGTCGAGGCCGAGGACGGTGATTGTTCCAGCATCCTCCTGACCAAGACCAAAGATAAGATCGATGGTCGTCGTCTTGCCCGCACCGTTCGGGCCCACGAAGCCGTAGATGGCGCCGATAGGCATCGTCAGGTCGAGGGGGCCGAGCGTGAACGTCTTGAACGACTTGCGAAGGCCGCGGATTTCAAGCGCGTTTGCGGACATGTCTGGGGACTCCTTCGGTCACGGGATGGTCGTCGGCGTCTTCGCGAATGACGGTCTGAACCAGTTGGACAATGGCTTTCGGCCCGAGGCCGGCTTCGATGGCCTCACGCACGCCTTCCTGAAAGAGTTCGCGCGCCCGTGCCGCCTTGACCTCGCGACTGCGGTCGTGCGCGACCTCCGACACAAACGTGCCCAGGCCCTGGCGGCGATAGATGATGCCGTCGCGTTCCAGTTCTTCGTAGGCGCGTTTGACGGTGATGACGCTGACGAGCAGGTCTTCCGCCAGCCCGCGGAACGACGGCAGGGGAGATCCGGCGGGTAGCCGGCCTTCACTGATCTCACGCTTGAGACTGTTGACGATCTGCAGATACAGCGGCCCCGGCGCGGCGGCCGACAGGGGCGCGATCAGCAGGGCACGGTTCGGGGCCGCCGGCGGCATGGGTAACTGTATATAGTGTTTATACACAGACTGTCAAGTGGGGAGGATCGGGGCGTTTGTGGGTTGACTGAGCTGGCTGAGCTGCCCACCTCTGCCACCGGTCCCTCCAGGCGCCTCATGGCAGAATCATGGACAGCAGCCGGATGTCGACGCCCCACGCCCGCATCACCATCGCCCGGACGTCGCCCGATGACCTCGGCCTGCGGCAGATTGTCGAATCGATCTACGTGACGGTTGAGAGACGAGCCGGTGGTGTTCCCGCCTGAACAGCTCGTCGCGTTCCTGATCGCCGTCTGCTTCGCGGCGGGTCTCAACGTGTCGGGCACCGTGGCCGTGCTCGGCCTCATGGCCCGCAGCAATCTGATCGCGTTGCCGGGCGACCTCGGTCTCCTGGCGAACGGGTGGGTCATCGGCATCGCCTGCGCGCTCTTCGTTGTCGAGGTCATCGCCGACAAGGTGCCGCTGCTCGATCTCGTCTGGAACGTGCTGCAGACGTTTTTCCGCGTGCCGGCCGGGGCGGTGCTTGCGTATGCGGCGACGCCGTCGCTGAATCCGGGCTGGCAACTGGCGGCCACGGCGCTCGGCGGCGGCCTGGCGCTGGTCGCGCACACGGGCAAATCCGCGCTTCGCACGGCCGTGACGCCCTCGCCCGAACCGGCGTCCAACATCGTGCTCAGCCTGGCTGAAGACGGCTTCGCCCTGTTCATCGTCTGGGTTGCCACCCAATACCCGCTCGTGGCGGCGGCCATCGTGCTGGTGACGATCGTCGTGGTGGCGCTTGTGATCCGCTGGCTGCTGCGCGGGCTGAAGGCTCTGGTCTCGTCCCCGGGGCCGAGGCCCCGGCGCTCCCCCTGACACGCCGCACGTTGTACGCTGCACGCCGCACGTTCTACGCTGCACGCCGCACGTCGTACGCTGCACGCCGCACGCCGCACGTCGTACGCTGCACGCCGCACGCCGAGGGTCTGTTACCATTCCCCCGATTCCCCCGCCAGCGGGTGGGCTTCTTCCGGAGGTCTTGTATGAAGCGATTCCGTCGTCGCGCCGTATTGGTTCTTCCCCTGGTCTTTGTGGCCGCCGTGCTGGTGCCAGTGTCGGCGCAGAACGCGACGAAGCGTCCGTTCGCCCTCGACGACATCCTCTCGTTCCGGGCGATGGGCGCCATGTCCCTGTCGCCGAACGGCCAGTGGTTTGCGTACCGTGTCGCGCCGTTGCAGGGCGACAGCGAGGTGATCGTCCGCAGCACCTCCGGGGCACAGGAGTACAAGTTCCCCGTCGGAGAAGGCGCGGGGACGATGGCGTTTTCTGATGACTCGGGGTGGCTGACGCTGACGACGTCGCTGACCCGGCAGGAGGCCGAGGCGGCGCGCCGCGCCCGCCGGCCGGTGCAGAGTTCCGCGCTGATCGTGAACCTGGCCACAGGCGACAAGGTCAGCGTGCCGAAGATTCGACGGTTTGCGTTCTCTGGCGAGATGGGCGGCTGGATTGCGCTGCACCGCTATGGCGCCGATGCGGCCGCTGGAGCGCCGGCGGCGGCAGCGACAGGCGGGCGGGGGGGAGGCGCCGCGGCGCCCGCGGCTGACGCGCCGCGCGACACGCGACCGCGCGGCACCGACCTGATCCTGCGCGAGCTCAAGACCGGCATGGAGCTGAACGTGGGCAACGTGTCGGAGTTTGGCTTCAACAAGAGCGGGAAGTTCCTGGCGCTGGTGATCGACGCGGCCGACCAGGCGGGCAACGGCCTCCAGATTCGCGACACGTCGACCGGCACGATCACGTCGCTCGAGGCCGACAAGGCGTTCTACGAGCGCATGGCCTGGACGACGGAGGGGGATGCGCTTTCGATGCTGAAGGGGACCGATGACCGCCAGTACCGCGAGCGGTTGTATTCGGTCGTCGGATTCAGCGGGTTCGGCAGCGGCGCGCCGAAGAAGGTGACGTTCGATCCGAAGCAGGACAAGAGCTTCCCGGCGGAGATGTCGGTGAGCGGGAATCGGACGCCGTCGTGGACCGAGAACCGCGAAGCGCTGATCTTCGGGATCGCCGGCCTGACGAAAGCGCCGCGACCGGCGGGCCGAGGGGCCGGTGCTCCCGCTGAAGGCGCGGAGGCAGACGAGGGCCGCGAAGGCGGCGCGGGCGCCGCCGACACCACCGAGCGGCCGAACCTGGTGATCTGGCACTACAAGGATCCACGATTACAGTCGCAGCAGCGCGTGCAGGAGCCGCAGGATCGCAGCTTCAGTTACGCGGCGCTGTATCGTCCGGCCGACGACACGATGATTCGCCTCGCGGACGAGGAAGTGCCGACGGTGACGGTCACGGGCCGCGGCAAGTGGGCGATTGGCACCAGCAACTCGGCCTACGAACTGATGGGCAACATGAACGGCCAGCAGTTCCGCGACATCTACGCCATCGACACCACGACCGGTAAGAGGACAACGATCAAGAAGGCGCTTCGCTGGGGCAACACCGCATCGCCCGACAGCACGAAGTACCTCTACTACGAGAACCGGCACTATCACGTGTTCGACCTCGAGGCCGGCACGACACGCAACATCACCGACAAGGTGCCGGCGTCGTTCGTGAACGTGGAGAACGATCACAACGTCGTGGATCCGCCGTCGAACGCGATTGGGTGGACGTCGGACAATCAGTACGTGCTGCTGTCGGATCGCTGGGATCTCTGGAAGGTGCCGGTCGCCGCGGATGAGGCGGTGGTGAATCTGACGGTGAATGGCCGGAAGGACCGGATCCGCTACCAGGGGCGTGTGTTCGGGATCTACCAGAACGAGCGCGGGATCGACCTCGGCAAGCCGCAGTACTTCTCAGTGATGGCCGAGTGGACCAAGCGCGCCGGGTACGGCGTCCTCGAACCCGGCACGCCTGGTGTGCGGATGCTGTTGTGGGAAGACGCGGCGATCGGCAGCCTGCAGAAAGCCGAGAAGGACGACACCTGGATCTACCGGAAAGAGACACCGACCGAGGCGCCGAAGGTGTTCGTGACCGACGCGTCATTGACGGCGGGCCGGATGATTGTCGACATGGCGCCGGAAGCGGAATCGCTCGCGTGGTCGGCGGGCGCGCAGCTCATCGAGTTCAAGAACGACAAGGGCGAACGCCTGCAGGCGTCGTTGTATCTGCCGGCCAACTACGAGAAGGGCAGGCAGTATCCGACGATTGTGTTCATCTACGAACGGTTGACCCAGGGACACAACCAGTATGGGCGGCCCACGGCGAACGGCTTCAGCCGGCAGGCGTACACGAGCAACGGCTACGCCGTGCTGCAGCCGGACATCAAGTACTACGTGAACGATCCCGGCATGTCGGCGGCGTGGACGTTGCCGGCCGCCGTCAAGGCCGCGGTCGCGACCGGGGTCGTGGATCCGAAACGCGTCGGGTTGCACGGCCACTCGTGGGGCGGCTACCAGACGGCGTTCACGATCACGCAGTCGGACGTGTTTGCCGCCGCGATCGCCGGCGCGCCGCTGACCAACATGATCAGCATGTACAGCATCATTTACAAGAACAGCGGCGGCACCAACGGCGCGATCTTCGAGAGCAGCCAGGGCCGGTTCACCTCGGGCCCGTGGGACAACTGGGTGGCCTACACGCGCAACTCACCCGTGGCGCACGCAAAGAACGTGAAGACGCCGCTCGTCATCCTGCACAACGATCTGGATGGCGCGGTCGACTTCACCCAGGGCATCGAGTACTACAACACGCTGCGCCGGCTCGAGAAACCGGTCGTCCTGCTGGAGTATCCGGGCGAGAATCACGGCCTCGCGCGTCCTGCGAACCAGCAGGATTACACCGTGCGCATGAAGGAATTCTTCGACCACTTCCTCAAGGACGCGCCCGCGCCCGATTGGTGGAAGGACGGTGTGCCACGCCTCGAGATGCAGAAGCACATCGACGAGCGCCTCAAGGCGCGGGAAGAAGAAAAGAAGAAGGCCGCGTCGGGAGGAGGCGGCGTGAAGTAGGCGGGCAAAATGAGCTCGGAGGTGATTTCTTTACGAAAATCACCTCCGAGCTCATTTTCTCAGAAGAAAATGATCCCCCCGCCCCCGTGGCCGCCAAAGCGGGGGTTCACGACCGAGTTGAAGATCGACCCGAAGCTGTAGCTGATGCCGAAGGTCACGTTGTAGCTGTGACCGGTCGCCAGTTGCCGCCGGCGCAGCAGCACTTCCTCGGTCGTGGCTTCACCCTTGCGCAGCGAGATCTGATCGCGAATGCGATCGTACGCGCCGAACACGTTGAACAAGAAGCCCTTGAACAGACGCACGTCCGCGATGGCGTACGTCGAGATGCGATAGCGATCCGGGACGTTGAGGTGTTGGGACAGATTGATCCCCGCTCCAAGCGACCCCCACGGCTGGCGCAGGCTGAGGTTCGTGCTGAGCGCGTGGTTGGGCACGGTCTCGTCGAGTTTGTCGAAGATCGTGACGTCCCGGTAGTCGTAGCGGCTGGCGCCGGCGGTGTAGAGCATCGTCAGGCTGCGCCGGGAAGATTCGCTGTAGGGGAAGACGTTGAACTCGAGCCCGGGCGCCAGCGTCATGGCCTTGTCGGTGTTCGTGAAACTCGAGTGCGAAATCGACGCGCGGCCGCCCACCGACCAGCGTGGTCCCAGGCTCTTGACGATCAATGAGTTGACGCTCCAGCTCTCGGACGTGCTCTCGATCTTGCCGGCGTTGCCGCCAAGGTCGAACACGCTCTTGCTGTAGTTGCCGCTCGACGACAGGTTGATCTTCCAGTTGGCGGTCGTGCGATTGGCCGACAGGCTCAACCGGTACGAGCTGAAGTTGGCCGACCGCTCGCCGTTACGGCTGCCCGCCACGTTGGTACGGAAGACCCAATAGTTCCAGGGATCTCTGGCGGGTGTCGCGGCCGCGGCGGCGGCGGGTCTGGTCCACTGCACGTCGAGCTGTGCACCTGCCGGCGAGTCCATGGCGTAGGGGGCGATCCCCAGTTTGAAAACGCGGGAGAATTCCTTGCGGCGATCGTCGCTCGTGGCGGTCTGTGCCGTGGTGAATGTGAGCGTGCGATCGATGCTGTTGAAGCGGCCGAGACCGATGAACTTCAGCGTCCAGGCGCGGCCTCCGCCGCCCGTGGCTTCCGTGGTGACCAGCAGGTGCACGTCGGCCACCGTCCGGTCGCGAACATAGTCAATGAACTGCACATTCTGGCGCAGATATTCCATGTCGCATTCGTAGCAGTCGACAAAGACACGGAGCAGCGCGGTCGTTGCCGGCGAGGCAGGCGGCGCAGGGTCTTGCGCGAGTGCGGGCAGTGGGATGGCGCCAAGGGCGCACGTCAGTAGACACACCCCGGCCCATCGGGCGAAACGCTTCGTCATGAGTCCCCTTGACAGATGCTGGTTGTCGTGTCGTCAAGCCGTCGAGTACGGCGGATTAGACGGCGACCGTCTGGCGCCGGTTGGGGAGGGCGCTCATTTCTTGCTCTTGGACTTCGTTGCCTTGGCAGGCTTCGCGGGCTGGTCGCCCGCGTCGGCCTTGACGGCCTTCTTGCGACGGGGGGCTTTGGCCTTCTCAGGCGCGGGCTCGCTGCTGGGCGAGAGCGCCACCATGGTCGTCACAAACCGCTTCAGCCCGTGGTTGTCGAAATCGATGACCGTGTGATTCGTATCGGCATCGGTCACCGTGCCCGGGCCATAGTTCGGTTGTGACACTCGCGCGCCTTTGGCGTACACCTTCACGGAAAGCCTCCGAAAACGTCTGGGCGGATGGGCCCGCAAAAAAACGACGACCCGGCCACCCAGAGGGCAGCCGGGTCCCGTCAGTCTCTTACCAGCGCGGTTCGCGACGCCGGTTGCCACCGCCACCACTGTTGCCACCGCCGCCGCCGTAGCCGCCGCCGCCGCCGCCGAACTGCGGTTTCGGACGCGCTTCGTTCACGGCCAACGCGCGGCCGCCCATCTGCTTCTCGTTGAACTGCTCGATCGCCTTCTGCGCGTCGGCATCGGAGGCCATCTCGACGAACGCGAACCCGCGGGCGCGGCCCGTGGCGTTGTCGCGGACGACGTTGACGGTGTCAACAGCGCCAGCCTCGCTGAACAAATCGCGGAGTTCATCTTCGGTGGCGGAATACGGGAGATTGCCGACGTACAGTTTGCGACCCATGTTGCTGCTCCTGCGCCAATGACGACCGTGAGGCCGGGCGCACCCATCAGGCTGAATGCCCGATCAGTAAACGCCGAAGAACAGCCGGAACGGACTCCCGCTCCTCTTGCTTAGGCGTTCACGTGGGGGACCAAAACAGCTCAGGACTCTCAACGCGGGCAAAGCTCGAAGGCCGGACTTCAGCGGAACCACAAGCCTAGCCGATCGGGCACGTCCGGAGCAAATGGGGTGGCTGAAATGGCTGAGGGGGGGGGGGAGGGGGCTGAGGGGGTGAGATGATCGGGGCGTGATCAGTTTTTCCAATATTTCCAAGCAATATGGCCGCCAGATCCTCTTTGTCGACGCCAATTTCCAGCTCAATCCCGGCGATAAGGTGGGCCTGGTCGGGCCGAACGGGTCAGGCAAAACCACCCTGTTTCGCATGATCGTCGGGGAAGAGGCGCCCGAGGAGGGCGAGGTCTCCGTCCCGAAAAAGCTGACCATTGGCTACTTCCGCCAGGACGTCGAGGAAATGGCCGGCCGGTCGGTCCTCGACGAGGCGATTGCCGGCAGCGGCCGGCTCGGCGACCTCCACCACGAACTGGAGGCCCTCCAGCAGGCCATGGGCGACCCGGCCCAGGCCGGCGACATGGACCGCATCCTCGAACGGTTCGGCGAAGTCCAGGAAGGATACGACCACCTCGGCGGCTACGGCCTCGAAAGCCAGGCCCGCGAGGTCCTGCACGGCCTCGGGTTCGACGATGGGCGGATTGAGGGGGATGTGGGCGCGCTCTCCGGCGGCTGGAAGATGCGCGTGGCGATGGCACGCGTCCTGCTGGGACGACCCGATGTGCTGCTGATGGACGAACCCACGAACCACCTCGACATCGAGTCGATCATCTGGCTCGAAGGTTTCCTCACGTCCTTCCCCGGCGCGATCTTCATGACGTCCCACGACCGCGAATTCATGAACCGCATCGTCACGCGCATCGCCGAGATCGATGACGGCGAGATTACGGTGTACGCGGGCAATTACGGGTTTTACGAGCGCGAGCGCGCGATTCGCGAGGCCAATCGCGAGGCCGCGTACGCGCGCCAGCAGGCGATGCTCGCGAAAGAACAGCGGTTTATCGACCGGTTCGCGGCGCACGCGGCGAAGGCCGCGCAGGTGCAGAGCCGCGTGAAGGCGCTCGACAAGATCGAGAAGATTGAGTTGCCCAGGAGACGGAAGCTCGTGGCGTTCGACTTCCGCCAGCCGCCGCGATCGGGCGACAAGGCCGTGATGATCGAAGACCTGCACAAGGCGTACGGATCGCACGTGGTGTATCGCGGTCTGAACATGACCATCCAGCGCGGGGAGCGGTGGGCGGTGATGGGCGCGAACGGCGCGGGCAAGACGACCCTGCTCCGGATGATCGCGGGGGCACTGGAACCGGACTCCGGTCAGGTGCGCATCGGGGCCAGTGTGCAGATGGGCTATTTCGCGCAGCAGGCGCTGCAACTGCTCGACCCGGACCTGACGGTGTGGGAGCAGACGCAGAACGATTTTCCGAATGAATCGATCGGATCGCTTCGGAGCCTGCTTGGCGCGTTCCAGTTTTCGGGCGACGAGGTCGAGAAGCGGATTCGATCGCTCTCAGGCGGTGAACGATCGCGCCTCGTGCTGGCCCGGATGCTCATGTATCCACCGAACCTGCTCGTGCTCGACGAACCCACCAACCACCTCGACCTGGCCACCAAGGACATGCTCATCAATGCCCTCAAGGACTTTGAGGGGACGATGATTTTTGTGTCGCACGACCGATCGTTCCTGCGCGGCCTGAGCACACGCGTGCTGGAGCTCAGCGGCGAGGCGCCGCTGCTGTTTCCCGGGTCGTACGTCGAGTACGTCGAGCGCACCGGCCACGAGGCGCCGGGCATTCACGGGTGACTGAGGTGGCCACCTCTGCCACCTGAATGAGTCCGGCGGCGGCCCCCACGAACGCGAGCCCTTTGTTGTGGTCGACGCCCGCGCGTGCTGGACCCACAGCGTCAGGGCTGACGCCGTTAAATCGAGGTCTCGAGCGACCGCGCCAACGGTCTTTCCCTCTTCCAGGACCAGCCGGACGGCTCCGGCTTTGAACGCCTCAGAGAACTGTCGTCGTGCTCGTCGACTGGCTTTGCTTGATCCCATTCTGGACATCGTATCCGCCCTTCGGAAGATGTCCACGAGATCGGATCAAGCTCAGGCCTGGTCGTCCTCGATGAACTCCACAAGTGGCGCGGGTGGAAGCGGTGGCTCAAGGGTGAGTTCGACAAACACCGGCACGACACCCGGTTCCTCGTCACCGGCTCCGCCCGGCTCGACGTGTACCGACGCGGGGGCGATTCGCTCCAGGGGCGTTATCACCACTATCGATTGCACCCGTTCTCGGTCGCGGAAGCCGAGCACCCGGGCCGGCGACGCGCATTCCAGCCCGGCGGCGCGCTGGCCATCGATCGAGGCGCGCGCGGCACGCTCGACACGCTGCTCGCGTACAGCGGTTTTCCGGAACCCTTCTTCGCCGCAACCGCCCGAATGCATCGCCGTTGGCAGAAGGACCGATTGGACCGGGTCTTTCGGGAAGACGTGCGCGACCTCGAGGCCGTTCGCGATCTCGCGGCCATCGAACATCTCGCCGATCTCCTGCCCGGTCGCGTCGGGTCGCTGAACGCGCTGCGTGAGGATCTGGAAGTGAGCCACCGGGCGCTGACGCATTGGATGGACGTGCTCGACCGGCTCTATCACGTGTTTCGACTCCGGCCGTTCGAAGGACGCCGGGTGCGCAGCCTGCGCCGGATGCCGAAGGCGTATCTCTGGGACTGGAGCCTCGTGCCTGACGCGGCCGCCCGGTTCGAGAACCTGATGGCGTCGCACCTGTTGAAACTCGTGCACGATCTCCAGGATGTCGACGGCCAGACCGTCGAGTTGTGCTACCTGCGCGATCGTGCGGGACACGAAGTGGATTTCCTCATTACGGCCTCCGGCCGTCCCTGGCTGGCGGTGGAGGCCAAACTCTCCGAGACCCGGATTGATCCATCCATCCGCTACTTCCAGCAGCGGCTCAAGATCCCGTTCGTGTACCAGGTCGTGCTCGAAGCACGGCGTGACTTCGTCGAGGACGGAGTCCGCTGCGTGCCCGCGGCCGACTTCCTGGCGGCGCTCTGTTAAACCTGACTCGCGGCGCGCGGCCGATTCAGTGTTCGAGCCGGTCCCTGGCCTCCTGAGCCTGTTGGATGGTTCGAAACTTGAACACGCCACGAGGATAGGCCTTCGGCGCGATCGCCCGATAACGCGCGCAGTGTCGGAAAAACTGCTCGACGTCCGCGTCAGGGCGTGTGACCGCGGGCGCCGCGTTCATCTCCTCGATGGACCGAAACTTCTGCACGGCCATGTCAGTCCTCGTCTTTCAGGTTGAACCGTTCGCGCAGCGCCGCCGCGTCCTGTCGATCCTTGGCCCGCACGGTGTCCTTCTTCAACCGGTACAGCGCCGCGGGCGTGGCAACGCTCACGTGCACACCGCCGATCTCCTTGATTTCGCGCTCGACGGTTTCGAAGCTGGCCGCCTCCCCCAGGCGCGTGAGCACGTCGAAATACAGGTCGCCGCTCGGCGGATAGTAGCGCACCGCCGGGTAGTCGCCGAGCAGGTCCGCCGTCGAGATTTCCTCGAGATGCGGGTCGCCGCCGTACGCCGTCTGAAGCGCCGCACGCAGGCGCTCGACGTTGGCCGGTGTGGCACGGATGAAGAGGTCCACGTCTTCGGTCGCCCGGATCACGCCATGAAAGCCCATCGCGGTGGCGCCGATCAGCACGTACTCAAGGCCCTCGGCCTCGAACGCTCGCAGCACTCGGATGATCTCATCGCGGTCCACCACGTTAGGATACCTGAAGGGTGTCGCGCCTCGCCCATCCCGCCCGCCCCCCGTGAGCCGAGGATCTCGAAGACGCCGGGGCGAGCGCCTGGGGTAAGGGACAAGGGGACGTCGAGGAGACGCTATTTCTTCAGCGGAAACATGAACGTCATCCTGTAGCCGTCTGGATCCTCGACCGAGAACGTGCGCATGCCCCAGTCCTCGCGCAATTCCTGTGTCAGCGTCCCGCCACGAGCCTTGATGTTGTCGGCAAGGCGGCCGATTCGCGGCCCGGTCGTGATGTACATGCGGGTGCCCACACCCTTCACGCGATCGCGGCCCATCTTCCAGTCGTCCTGTCCCAGATAAAACGCCACGTCGCCCGCGCTCATCTCCGCGCCGTGCAGCGTGCCGTCACGCTCCCAGCGCTCCTTAACCTTGAAGCCCAGCACGTCGCGATACCACGCCATGCTCTTCTCGATGTCGTTCACCGTGAACCCCGCGGCGACGCTGAGCAGAGTGCCCTTGCCGCTCGACGCGCTCTTCGCTCGTGAGACCGGTGCCGTCCTTCGTCTGGCTGCCATCTTCCTGGCGACCGTCTTCTTCGCGGGTTTCTTTGCGACTGCCTTGACTGCCTTCTTCTTTTTTGCCATGACGTGAGTCTCCCTTACGGTGGTTGTCTTGACAGCGCCAGCGCGTTTCGCGCGCGCGAGACGCCGAGGCG
>JBCKZS010000035.1:0-28176 GCA_038918905.1 Vicinamibacterales bacterium | reverse complement strand
CGGATCGCGCGCCGGAACAAAACGCGACGCATGCGGCGAAGTGCCGGGAAGCACGTCACGCAGATACCAGTCGATGCCGCGTTCCTGACGCCAGTCGCGCGGATACCCGAGCGAGACCTCTTCGTGACGGACACCCTGCCGCACGATCGTGGTGCGCATGTGGAGGTGCCCCGAGACGACCACGCGCGCGCGGAATCGCCGCGGCCAGTCCTCGGTGCGCGTCGTGCCGCACCACACGGAGAACCGCGGCACCCGTGGCGGACGCGCGAGGTCGTATCGCAACGGCCAGTGATTGATCAAGACGGTGTCCGCGTCTGACGGCAGCGCGGCGAGTCGAGCGTCGGTGCCGTCGCACCGCGCGTGACACCAGGCTGTGCGCGAGGGCCAGGGCGCTGGCGACAACATCCATTCATCGCCACACACGACGCCGCTGGCCCGGGACCAGGCCACGGCCTCGTCAGGCGGGATGCCGGGAGGACGAAATGAATAGTCGTACAGAAGGAACAGGGGACAGATGTAGGTGGCTGAGGTGACTGAGGTGGCAGAGGTGGCTGAGGTGGCAGAGGTGGCTGAGGTGGCAGAGGTGGCTGAGGTGGCTGAGATGACTGAGATGACTGAGGTGGCTGAGGTGACTGAGGTGGCTGAGGTGGCGGAACCGGGCCAGAGGGCGTACGGATCTTCAGGGGTGAGTACGCCATGGCTGCGGCAAATGGCGACCAGCTCGTCGTAGCGGGCCTGGCCACGGGTGCGGCCGGTGGCGTCGGGCGGGCACCAGAGGTCGTGGTTGCCGGGCACCCAGATCACTTTCGCGAAGCGCGTGACGAGATGGTCAAGCGCAGACACCAGGTGCTCGACCTTTTCCCCGACATCCCCCGCGACGATGAGCCAGTCGTCGGGATACGCGCCAAGCCGATCGAAGCCGTCGCGGTTGCGCGGGTGGCTCAGGTGCAGATCGCTGATGGCGAGGAGGCGCATCAGTCGTTCGGAGCCAGCGCATCCAGCGGCACGAAGGCGACGCCGACGCGTGGGCGTGGGCCGGACGACGGGTGCGCGGTGGCGACCGACAGCAGATGCCGATCGCTCAGTGCGACGATGTCGAAGGCCCAGTCGCGCGACGTGCCGGCGAGCGAGTCGAGGAAGCTGATGGTCGGATGGGGTTCGGCGAAGGAGAACGCAATGTCCGACAGGTGCACGGAAATGCCCAGGCCGCGGGCTTTCAGGTACGCCTCTTTCAGCGTCCAGTACGTCAGGAAACGGCGGTGCCGCGCCTCCGAGGGCTGCGCCTCAATGTCGGCGACCTCGGCCGGGGCACAGTACCGGCGCCACAGGTCCGCGGTCAGGGGGCGACGATGGAGGTCTTCGAGGTCGACCCCCACCTCGCGTCCGTCTGCGAGGACGCAGGCGACGACGCCGCCCGAGTGGGCAAGGTTGAACCGAAGAGGCGTGATCGGTGTCGCGATCTCAGGACGGCCGTGATCGCCCTCGGTGAATCGCCACGCGCTGAGGGGCGTGCCGGTGGCCGACGACAGCCAGCGTCGCGCGAGGAGGCGGCCGGCCAGAAACTGGTGCGCGTCGAGCGGCCGCCGATACCGTCGAAAGCGATCCTGTTCTGCATCCGGCAACGTGGTGACCCACGCGGCGGCGGTGGTGTCGCTCATCGCGCGAACGTCGACCCAGCCGACGAGCACGGCCTGGCCGACGGGCATGGGGAAGCGGTCAGGCATCGACCATCATCGTAATCGGAATGGGGATGCGGGTTGGGTGACTCCGGCATTTCGGCTACCATCGGTCGCATGACACAGATTTGTCTGTTTCCTGGCCAGGGATCGCAATCACCAGGGATGGGCGCGGAGCTGTTCGATCGGTATCCAGACTGGACGGCGCAGGCCGACGACGTCCTGGGCTTTTCGATTCGCGAGTTGTGCGTGGAGGATCCGCGCGGCCAGTTGGGGCTGACGCAGTTCACGCAACCCGCGCTGTATACCGTCAATGCCCTGACCTATCGCGCGCGGCAGGATGACGGCAAGGCGGCGCCGGCGTTTGTGGCCGGCCACAGCCTCGGCGAATACAACGCGCTGCTGGCCGCCGTGGTGTTCGACTTCGCCACCGGCCTGCGGCTGGTCAAACGCCGCGGCGAGATCATGGGCGAGGTCAGCGGCGGCGGCATGGCCGCGGTCATCGGCATGGAGCCGCGCCGGATTCAGGAAGTGCTCGACAGCACCGAAGCCGGCCGTCGCATCGACGTCGCCAACTTCAATTCGTACGACCAGACCGTGATCGCCGGTCCGAACGAGGACCTCGCCATCGTCAAGGAACAGTTCGAGTCAGCCGGCGTGCGCGCCTGCATCCCGCTGAATGTGAGCGCGCCGTTCCACTCGCGCTACATGCGCGAGGCGCAGGCCGCGTTTGCGGCGTTTCTGCACGACGTCGCGTTCCACACACCGGAGATCCCCGTGATCTCCAACCTCAGCGGAAAACCGTACGAAGCAGACCTCGTCCGCCAGACGCTGTCGGAGCAGATCGGCAACTCGGTCCGCTGGCTCGAATCGATCGCGTACCTGCTTGAGCAGCCGGAGCCGGCGTTTGAAGAGGTCGGGCCAGGCAGCGTGCTGACGAAACTCGTCGCGCAGATCAAGAAGCGGCGACGGCGGCCGTAATCTACCGCGCGCCGATGATCCGAATCGCCCTGTTCGTGGTTGCGAGACGAATGGGGGGGTCGCCCGCGCCGAGGCGCCCGTCGAGGCGGCGCCGCGACGACTCCGAGATGGAAAGATCGAGGTTCTCGTGCGAGATCGCGCCGTTGGTGACACGCGCCGAGAGATCGGCCCCGGCCGTGGCGGGCAGGGTGAGGGTGACGGTGCCGTTGGTGGTGTCCGCCGTGATGCGCCCGTTGCTCGTCGACGCCGTGAACGTGCCGCCGATGCCGGTCGCAGTGAGATCGCCGTTGGATCCCTCCAATGAAACCGACACGCCAGGCGGGACGCGCACCTTATAGTGGATGCGGCGCGACGTGTTGATCGTGATCCCGCCACGGGTCGCGCTGTCGATCGACACGCGGTCGGGCTCGACCTGTTCCGGACGCTGATATCGGGTAGGAGCGGGTCCATTGATCCTTCGCTTCCACATCGGTCGACAGTTGCACGTTGCACGCGGCGACTGAGACGAGGATCGGGCTGAACGTCACGATGCACAGCGCGGGCAGCGCGGCACGGACGACGGGAAATCGGCGGGGCATGGCAGGCACCGCGGCCTGAGGATACGGGAACGGGCGGTGCCGGGTTCGCTGTGGTAGCATCCGGCGCAGTTGGAGGATTCCCAGTATGGTCATGGAGATGCGTACCGTTCTTTTGACCTTCATCGCGCTGTTCGTGCTCGTCGTGCTGGCCGGCCTCACCGCCGTGGGGTGGCAGGTGGTGCTCGGACCCACCGCGCGGCCGACCACCGATCGGCGATTTGAGGTGACCGACGCCCGCCTGGCGCGCGGGGAATACCTCGTCGAGGCGGCGCACTGCTTCCACTGTCATTCAGACCACGACCTGACGGTGCCCGAATACCCGGTGCTTGCGGGCATGCGGGGCGCCGGCTGGGAGATGCCGATCCCCGAGCCGGGTAAGGTCCGCGCGCCGAACATCACCTCCGACCACGAGACCGGGATCGGGGACTGGACCGACGATGAGATCGCGCGGGCAATTCAGGAGGGCGTCAGCCGCGACGGGGCCGCGCTGTTTCCGGTGATGCCGTACATGAACTTCCGGAACCTGACCGAGGAGGACCTGGCGTCGATCGTGGTGTACCTGCGGACGGTGCCGCCGGTGAAGCATGCCATGCCGCGATCGGCGTTGATCTTTCCGCTCAGCCTGCTCGTCAATGTCATGCCGCAGCCGCTGGCCTCACATCCGACGGTCGAGCGCACCACGCCCGAGGCGCGCGGCGAGTACCTCGTGCGTCATGTGGCCGCCTGCCAGGACTGCCATTCGCCGAACAACGGCAGGAACGTGTTGCCGGGGCTGGAGTTCGCGGGTGGGGCCGTCTTCCACGACCCCGGTCAGAACATGGCGCCCGTCTTCTCGCTCAACATCACACAGGACCCGTCAGGGATCGCGCACTACGACGAGTCCCTGTTCATTCAGGTCCTGCAGACGGGCCACATCCCCGGCCGCATGCTGAACCACATCATGCCGTTCGAGAACTACAGGAACCTGACGGAAAGCGACCTGAGCGACATGGTCGCCTACCTGAAGTCGGTGCCGCCCGTGAAGCACCGCGTCAGCAACACCGATCCCCCCGCGCTGTGTCCGGTCTGCAAACAAACGCACGGGCTTGGTGACAAGAACGTGGGGAGCAATTGAAGACTGAGGGGTCGGAGTCCTGATGGAGGCCGGGTCTTTGGACCCGGCGGATCGCTCATCAAGACGCTGGCACAGGCCGTGGAAGAGGAACGACGGATCCTCGCCGAGACCACGACCGGCCGCGTGCCCGAGATTCAGCCGGTGGCGTCGGGGGCCGGCCTCGAAGCCGCGCGCGCTGGTGCGCGACCCGTCCGGCCGACGAGACCGCGCCGTCCGTGGTGCGCGAGTGGGTGAAGTGGGGCGCCGGTCCGCGCGCCGGCCAGGCGTTGCTGCTGGGGGCCAAAGCCCTGGCGTTGATGGACGGCCGCAGCGTGCCCGCCCCCGACGACATCCGCGCGATCGCCGCGCCGGTTCTGCGTCACCGCCTGTTCCTCAACTTTCAGGCCGGCGAAGGGCGGCCGGTCACACCTGCGCACGTTGCGCGCGCAGCTCGAACTCCGAGCTGCGGGGGCCCGCGGGCCGGGGAGCCTGCTGCTGCATCCGGGGATGATACCGGGTTATCATGCTGGCATGACACACTTCACACTTCTTCGACTTGGCATCGGCACCGCGTTGGTGGTGGGACTGGCGGCCGTGGCCGCGCCCGAGGCTCAGCAACAGCGCGCGAGTCCTCACGAAACGGTGTCAGCGGAGGTGGCGGGCGCGAAGGTCTCCATCACCTACGGCCGGCCGTACATGAAGGGGCGCCTGGTCGCCGGCGGCCTGATCCCCTACGACCGGGTGTGGCGCACCGGGGCCGACGAGGCCACGACGTTCACCACCGACAAGATGCTCGTGTTCGGCAGCCTCCACGTGAGCGCCGGCGCGGTCACGCTCTGGACTCAGGCCGTTGAGAACGGCACCTGGAAGCTCATCATCAACAAGGAAACCGGCCAGTGGGGCACGGCCTACAAGGCCGAGAACGATCTGGGCCGCGTCGACATGAAGGTCGAGACCCTCACCGAACCGGTCGAACAGTTCACGATCGCGATCGAACCCGCCGGCAAAGGCGGCCAGATCGTCATGACCTGGGACCGGACGAAGATGATCGTGCCGTTCACGATTATGTAGGTGGCTGAGGTGACTGAGATGGCTGAGATGCCATCTCACCACCTCAAGAGGCGTTATACTCAAACCGCCTCCCTCGCCCCGGATTCCCCGTGGGCGTCTCTGTCAGGACCGATAGTGCCGTTCAGTACCCTCAAGCTTCATCCCAGCCTGCTCAAGAGCGTCAAAGAGCTGGGATTTGCCCGACCCACCCCCATTCAGGAGGACGCCATTCCCCCCGCGCTCGAAGGCCGCGACGTGCTCGCGTGTGCCATGACGGGCAGCGGCAAGACAGCGGCGTTCCTGCTGCCGCTCATCCATCGCATGATCGACACGCCGCGCGGCACCACGCGCGCGCTGGTCCTGACGCCTACGCGTGAACTGGCCGCGCAGATCCTGGAAGACCTCAAGGACCTGGCCGTGCACACGCCGATCACGGGCGCCGCCGTGATCGGGGGCGTGGGCATGGGGCCGCAGGAACACGCGTTCCGCAGCGGGGTGGATGTCATCATCGCCACGCCAGGCCGGCTGATGGATCACATGCGCGCGCCGTACGCGAAACTGAACCACCTCGAGTACCTGGTGCTCGACGAAGCCGATCGCATGCTCGACATGGGCTTCCTGCCGGAGATTCGCAAGATACTCAGACAGATTCCGTCAAAGCGTCAGACGTTGTTCTTCAGCGCGACGATGCCGCAGCCGATTATCCAGTTGACGCACGAGATGCTGAAGGATCCGGCGCGCCTGCAGATCGAGCGCAAGCCGGCGCCGGCCGTCGGCATCACGCACGCCGTTTATCCGGTGGCCCAGGAGCTCAAGGCGCAGTTGCTGCTCACGCTGCTCCAGCGTGGCCTGATGCACGACACGCTGGTGTTCACGCGCACCAAGCACCGGGCCAATCGTCTGGCCGACTTTCTGATCCGCCACAAGGTCAACGCGGACCGCATTCACGGCAACCGGTCGCAGCCCCAGCGCACGGCGGCGATGGCGGGATTCAAGAACGGCACCATTCAGGTGCTGGTGGCGACCGACATCGCCGCGCGCGGCATCGACGTGCAGGAGCTGGGACACGTGGTGAACTTCGACGTGCCGCTGGTGCCCGACGACTACATCCATCGTGTGGGCCGCACTGCTCGCGCCGAGGCCACGGGTCACGCGTTCACGTTTGTGGCCCCGCAGGAGGAATCGGATCTGCGCAGCATCGAGGCCGCCATCCACAAGCGGCTGCCGCGGGTCACCGTGCCGGACTTCGACTACAACGCGAAGCCGCAGGCGGCGCTCGAAATCCCGATCGCCGATCGCATCAGGGAAATTCGGGCGCGCAAGGCCGGCGAACGCGCCCGCGCCGCCGACAAGCAGCGGCGCAAGACCGGCGGCGGTTCAGGTGCCGGCGCCCCCAGCCACGCGCCTCGCCGGCCGCAGGGACCGGGTGCGCGCCGGTCGTTCGGCCCAGGACCGCGGCGGGCCAGGTAAAAAAGGTCCGAGGATCCAGAAGTCAGGGAGCACACACGAGACATGAAGACATGAAGGGTGGGTTTCGAAGCCCCTTCTTCATGGGCTTCACGCCTCGTGTGTGCTCTCTGACTTCTGGACCTGTGGCCCCTCTCACACCGTCAGGTGCCGGTTCGGCACCAGATGATTGACGACGTAGTCGCGGACGGCGTCTTCGACTGACGTCGCCGTCTTCGAGTAGCCTGCCGCGCGGAGCCTGGTCATGTCGGCGCAGGTGTCGTACTGGTACGCCTTCACGATGCTCGCCGGCATGTCGAAGTACTCGAGGAGTGGATCGCGGCCCATCGCCGCGAAGATGGCGCGCATCAGGCGATTCCAGTCGGTGGACACCCCTGTGCCGATGTTGAAGATCCCGTTGTGTTCAGGGTGGTCGAGCAGCCACAACGTCATGTCCACCGCGTCGTGCACGTAGAGAAAGTCGCGCCGTTGCCCCCCGTCCGGGTACTCCGGACGCTCGCTCTTGAAGAGGCGCACCTTTCCGGTGTCACGAATCTGTTCGTAGCCCTTGCACACCATCGAGCGCATGTCGCCCTTGTGCCACTCGTTCGGGCCGTACACGTTGAAGTACTTCACCGAGGCGAAGGCATCGAGCCGGCCGGTGTCACGCGCCCAGAGATCGAACGCATGTTTCGACCGCGCGTAGAGGTTCAGCGGGCGCAGGCGATCGAGACCGTCGTGGTTGTCGCTGAACCCCTCGGCGCCATCGCCGTACGTGGCGGCGCTGCTTGCCTGAATGAAGCGGGCGCCATGGTCCAACGCGGCCTCGCACACGGTCTTCGAGTACTCGAGGTTGTTCGCGCGCAGGTAGTCCCAGTTGGTTTCGGTGGTGCTGCTGCAGGCGCCAAGGTGAATCACCGCGCGCAACCGGCCGCGCCAGACGCCCGCCCTCAGTTCATCGAGCCACGTGCGATGCGGCACATACCGTTCGTACCGCAGCGGCGTCAGGTTCGCGCACCCGGCATCGGTCTCGCGCGTGTCGACACAGACGATGCCGGTGACACCACGGCGCCCGAGCGCCCACACCACCGCGCTGCCCAGAAATCCGGCCGCGCCGGTGACGACGATCATGGGTCGATTATAGGAGGTCCAGGGATCCGGTCACCATGGCCGTGGAATGCGTTCGCGCACGCGCGCGGGTGTGGCGAGTGTCTCACCGGCGACCTGCACGGTCACCCTGTAGTCGCCAACGGCCAGCGGCTCAGGGGCGGGGGCTCCGCCGCCACGCCCGGCACCGCCGCCGCCTCCACCGCCGCGTCCCCCGGCACCGAGCGGGATCAGCACGCGGTTGAGACCCGCGCGCGCAGGGCCGGTGACCTGCCGGACGGTCCGACCCGAGAAATCCGCCACGGTGACTTGAGCCTGACCCGTCGCGTCTCCATTCAGGTAGTAGTTCACGGCCAGCGCTTCAGGTTCGTTCGGCACTTCGAGGTACTTGTCGCCGAACAGGTGGTAGTTCATGCCCTGCGTGCTGAAGCCGTACCGCGCCTTTGGCTCGATGTCGAAGAGGTGCGCGCGACGCTGCAGCATCCCGGCCGACAGTTCCTGCAGCGGCGTGATGTCGCCCGCCCAGATCGCGCGGCCGTACGTCGCAATCACCAGATCGTTCTCGCGCCGGTGCACCGTCAGGTCGTGCACCGCCACCGTCGGCAGGTTGGCCTTCAGATGCGACCATCGCGTGCCGCCGTCAATCGACACGTACACACCAAGGTCGTTGCCGGCGATCAGCAGGTTCGGGTTCCTTCGATCCTGGACGACCACGTTGATCGGCGACGCCGGTAGACTGCTGCCGATCGAGGTCCACGTCTGGCCCAGGTCCGTGGTCTTGTAGAGGAACGGCTGGAAGTCGTCGTTGCGGAAGCCGTTCTTCGCGACAAACGCCGTCGACGCGTCGTGCGATGACGCGAAGACGCGGCTGACCCAGCGGTCTTCCGGCGCGCCGGCCGCGACGAGCCCCGGCGTCACATCGGTCCACGCGCCGCCGTGGTTGGCCGACACCTGCACCTTCCCATCGTCGGTCCCAACCCAGAGGAGGCCGGGCTTGAGGGACGACTCAACGATCGTCGTGATCGTGCAGTACGGCACGTTGAGGCCGATCTTCGCCGGGTCGTTGGTGGTGAGGTCCGGGCTGATCTCTTCCCACGAGTCGCCCCGGTTGAGCGAGCGGAAGAGCACCTGCGCGCCCGCATAGAGGATCTGCGGGTTGTGGGGCGACATCGCGATGGGCGCAATCCAGTTGAACCGCAGCCGCGGCTGGCTGGGATCGCGGCGGGGCCGGATGTCCGCGCGCACGCCGGTGCGCTGGTCCATGCGGCCCATCTGGTTGAGTTCGCGCGTGTTGTAGACCCAGCGGCTGTCGGTGGGATCGACCACGTTGTACATGCCATCGCCTGGACCCACCGTGACCCAGTGCTCCAGCGTGACGCGGCCCGTCGGGCCGTTGATCGGGCCTTTCCACGAATCGTGATCCTGGAAGCCCGCATAGACGTGATACGGGTCGTCCATGTCGACACCCAGGGCGTACGCCTCGCCGATTGCGATGTTGGGGAAATAGTCGGACGTGCGGCCGCCGTCGTACGACACGTTCACGCCGCCGTCGCTGCCCAGCATCAGGCGCTGCTCGTCCAGCGGATCCCACCACATGCTGCGGAAGTCGCCGAACACGCCGCGAAAGAAGTTCGAGTCCCACGTCCTGCCGCCGTCGCGCGAGATGTACATCGCGTCGCTTGTGACGATGACCGTCTGGTCGTTGTGCGGGTTGATGCGCACCTGATTGAACGAGTAGGGCGCCTTGCCGCCCGCCACGTTCACCTCGGTCACGCTGCGCCACGTCCGCCCCCCGTCGTCGGTTCGGTACAACTGATTGCCGATGATGCCGCTCGCGAGTGGACTGATCGCCGTGGCCTGGCCCGGGGCCGCGCCTGCCGCGGGGTTCTGGTTTTCAACCAGCGCATAGAGGATGCGCGGATCGCGCTGGTAAAGGTCGATGCCGATGCGGCCGATCTTGCCAGCGGGCAGGCCGCCGCCCAGACGCGCCCACGTGTCGCCGCTGTTCTCGGTCTTGTAGATGCCGCTCTCCGGGCCACTCTCGATGATCTGTCACGGCTTGCGGTCCTTCTCATACATCGCCGCATACACCATCGTCGGGGTGCGACGGTTGATGACCAGGTCGATCGCCGCCACGCCGTCGTTGATGTACAGCACCCTGCGCCACGATTTGCCGCCGTCCATCGTTCTGAAGACGCCGCGTTCCTCGTTGCGCGAGAACAAGTGGCCAATCGCGGCCACGTAGACGATGTCGGAATTCTTCGGGTGAATGACGATGCGCGCGATGTGATGGGAGTCGGGCAGTCCCATGAATTCCCACGTCTCGCCGGCGTCGGTGGATTTGAAGACGCCCTTGCCCGAGTACGACGAGCGCGCGATGTCCTGCGCGCCTGTGCCCATCCAGACGATGTTCGGGTTGGATGGCGCGATCGTGACCGCGCCCACCGCCGCGGCTCCGACGCTGTCGGAGATCGGCCGCCAGGTGATGCCGTTGTTGGTGGTCTTCCACAGCCCGCCGCTGCGCGTGGCCGCGTAGATCGTGTAGAGCTGGTCGCGCCCCGTCGTCTCCGGCACCGCGATCTCGGTGACCCACGACGACGACCGGAAGGGGCCGAGGTTGCGGAAGGTCAGCGCGTTGATGACAGCGTCAGGGGACAGGCCGGCCTGGGCGCCCACCGGGGAGACCGGGGTCGCCAGAGCAGCCACGAATACGATGGGCAGGAGCAACGCGCGCAGTCTCATCGGGACCTCCAGTACGCGGCCATGTTACCCCGGTCGACGGGAGGGGGACGCGTTGTGGCTCGAGCATGAGGGCCTGCGTGTGGCCCCGCTCCGGTTGTCGCCTCGTCCCGCGTGGTACGACGCGTTACGGGCGATGGGCGTCAATCGGGCGTCGTTCTGCTTTGAGATTTTCGACCGCGAGCGGTTCCGCGAGGTGTGTCCCGGCAAGAACGCGAGTTACGGATTGGATCGGTATCTCGACGCGATTCGCTACTGCACGAAACTCGGCGCGCGCGGGCCGCGGCACGAGCCGTGGGTCGCCAACGGCGAGATCATCGCCGGCCTCGAATCACCCTCGTCGTCGATCGACGCCATCAACTGGATTACCGGCGTGGGGGCGATTCCGACGGTGTGCGTGTTCCGTCCGTTGCGGGGCACCGACTACGAGGACATGGAGCCGCCGGACACGGAGGCGCTGGTGCCGGTGTTCCGGCGGTTGTATGAGGCGTGTAGGGAGGCCGGGCTGCCGATTGGGTGCGCGCCGAACGTGCACGTGTCGCTGGTGCTGCTGCCCGAGGAGTGCGCAGCGCTGTCGCCGCGCCGGTATCGTTGGCAGCACCTGAAGCTCGGGGCGATGAAGCGCGTGTTCGCGGCGCGGTTCGCGCGGCGAACACGCGTAGCTGCGATGTGGTGACGGGGGAGGCCCCCGCACCATGTCGAAGACACGCGCCCGCCCCAGCACCCGTTCGCTGAGCGCCCCGTATCGCATTGCGCAGGGCCGGACGTTCCGGTTGTCGTCGATCGACCCGGCCGATGCAGGTCCGCGCGGGCTGCGGGCGCACGCCAAAACCACGCTCAAGCGGGGCATCAAGGCGCTGAGCGAAGCGCAGGAGCGGATGTACGCGCAGGACCGGTGGGCCTTGCTGCCGATCTTTCAGGCGATGGACGCGGCGGGCAGGGACGGAACCATCAAACACGTCATGTCTGGTGTGAATCCGCAGGGTGTGCAGGAACCCGACCACGCGTTGAACAGTCTCGATCTCGCGTGCCCCGGAATCGGGACCGAGAAGCGTACGGAACTCGACGCCGCGCGCGCCGCGTTGCTCAGCGAACCGGAGACGTCTGACAAACGCAGACGCACGAAGGGTTCGTGATTTTCAACCCTCAATCCGAACGCTTGTGTCCGCGGTAATCGTCGCCTCCAGGCCATCGTGGTCGGCCAGCGGGGCTGATGACGCCAGCACGACGACGGGAAACGCCCGTCCGTAGAGCTCGCCGGCGACGATCGACGCGAGCGCAATGACACTGGCGACTTTGGGCAGGATGATCGCCGCGGGGGCCTGATGCTGGCGCACGGCTTCCAGCAGAATTGTGGTGGTCGTACTTGAGCCGCGCGACACGGCCCGTGATCGCGGACTCGACACAATCGTCGAGGCTGCCATCAACACGCGGTCAGTGCCGATGTCATCGCCCCGGCGTCGCCACGGGCTCCGATCCAGCCATGGAGGATTCTTGATCGGATGTGGATGGGTCTCCCGGCAGGCGGGTACTGCAAACCGGTGCGGACCACAGTGCGGACCACAAGGGTGGACATCCGGCCGGACCTGAGGTAGGATTCCGGCAGGAGACACAACATGAGAAGACTGGCAATCGGAATTGTGGGCGTGGCGTTGGCGGTGGCCGCCTGGGGACCGGCCGTGGCGGCCGATCCGGTGACCGTGACCGGGGAACTGATCGACGTGGCGTGCGGCGCGAACAAGAAGTCGGGGGCCGATCACCAGGCGTGCGCGGACAGCTGCGCGAAGCGTGGCGAGCCCGTGGCCGTGTTCGCGAAGGACGGCATGTACGTCATTTCGGGCACGTTGACCGAGAACAAGAACGCGAAGCTCATCGAGTTCATGACCAAGCAGGTCGTGGTCACCGGTGAAGTGACCAAAGACAAGGACGGCAAGCTGACGATCGCCGCCACGAAAATCGCGCTCGCGAAGTAGGACACCGCACTCGGGGCGCAGGGGGGGGAGCCCCCTGTGCTCAGACCGATCGAAAGACACCATGTGTTTCGGTCAGACAGGGGGCTTGACCGAGCGTCCTTGAGATGCGCGCGAACCGTCTGCTGTTCGACGACGTCGCAGGGTGACAACGCTCCACAGTCCTGCTTGACGGCACAGAGGCGGAGATGGTGTCGGGCTTCCGCGTCTCGGCACGTTTCCTGCCGATGCTCGGTGTCGCACCGCATCGTGAACGTTGGACTGCTTTGCGACGGTGGGACCGCCTGTGTTGAAGGGGCGAGCGTTCGATCGAGCCGACCGTGCAGGCGAGCCCGTCGCCATCGTCACCTCGGAGTGTGAGCAGGTGCTGATGGAAGGCGAGGCGATCGGACGCCGGTTCACTTACAGCGGCCGGTTACACCGGATCGTGGTGGCTGGCGTGCTGGGAGTCGCCGCCGTTGGCGCGATGCTGGTGCCAGCCCTCCGCGCCAGCCGCATCGATCCGCTGCTGGCGATGAGGCAGTCATGATCGAACACCCGATCAGGCTCGCGAATCTTAGGCGGCGAACCAGTGCAGAAGCCGCTTCCGTTCGGGCCGACCAGGCCGCGAAACCGCCCAAGGGCCTGCTCAACAGCCTTCAGGCTCCGAAACGCGCGGGCTTCAATCCGATTGAACATTGGCGGGATTCTTGACCCCGCGATTATCCCCGGCGCGCCGCTCGCGATATGCTGCGGGGGCATGCGATCGCCTCTGCGCGTCTTCATCGTCCTCGCCTCCGTCTGCGCCATCGCCGCCGGTGCCGGTGGCCCCGCGGCTCGCGCGCAGGCGCCGGTCCTGACCGCGACCCTGACGCCCCTGGTCGAAACCGATGCGATTCGTGCCGGCACGACCGCGCGCCTCGCCATGCGCGTGGTGCTCGCCGCCGACCTGCACGTCCAGTCGAATACTCCGAGCGACCCGGGACTGATCGCGACCGTGTTGACCGTGGACGCACCGGCGGGTGTGACCGTCGAGGAGCTGGTGTACCCCGCGGCGAAGGCGTTCGTCCAGGCGGGCCTCGACGAGCCGCTGCTGGTCTACGAACACGACTTCGTCATCGGCGTGCGGATCACCGTGGCGCCTGACGTCGCGCCAGGCACCCTCGTCATCGGCGCGCGTCTGCGGTATCAGGCTTGCAACGACCTGGTGTGCTTCAGGCCCGTCACGGCCATCGAGCCGTGGGTGGTGCGGGTGGTGCCGGCAGGCGCGGCCGTCACGCCGCAACATCAGGAGCTCTTCAAGACGATCGCGTTCGGCACCGGCATCACGCCGCCCGCGCCGGCCGAGCAGGACGTGTCAGCGATCGTCGTGCCGGCTGTCGAGATCGCAGGGGACGGGCTCGCCGCGCTGGACCGCTTCGAGCTGCGCCTCGCGACCGGCGGCTATCTCGGACGGGATGACTTTCTGCAGTTCATCGCCGACGCCGAAGCGGGCGTCACACCGGCGGGCCTGTTCGAAAATCGCGGCCCGCTCGCCATTCTGCTCATCGTACTGGTCGGCGGTCTCGCCTTGAATCTGACGCCGTGTGTGCTGCCGATGATCCCGATCAACCTGGCAATCATCGGCGCCGGCGCGAAGTCCGGCTCCCGTCTCCGCGGGTTTCTGCTGGGCTCCAGCTACGGGGCCGCGATGGCCGTCGTCTATGGCGTCATCGGGCTTGTCGTCATTCTGACCGCCGGTGCGTTCGGCGCCATCAACGCGTCGCCGTGGTTCAACCTGAGCATCGCCGTGGTGTTTGTGGTGCTGGGCCTCGCGATGTTCGACGTGCTGATGATCGACCTCTCGAAGTTCTCGAGCGCGTTCCGCCCTGACGCGAAGCAGCAGGGGAGCCTGGCGCTCGCCTTCACGATGGGCGCCGTCGCCGCCTTGCTGGCCGGCGCGTGCGTGGCGCCGGTCGTGATTCAGGTGGTGCTCTTTGCGAGCGACATGTACGCCGGCGGCACCCGCCTGGCACTGGCGTTGCCGTTTGTGCTGGGTCTCGGCATGGCGATCCCCTGGCCGATCGCGGGTGCTGGCATCGCCGCGCTTCCACAGCCGGGGTTGTGGATGGTGCGCGTCAAGCAGGTCTTCGGGGTGCTGATCCTCGCCACCGCGGCCTACTACGGTTCCCTCGCCTACACCCTGTTCGAGAATCGCAGGGTCGACGCCACCGCTGTCTCGTCGTCGGTCGACGAGATGCTCAAGTCCGGGTGGCATTCGTCGTTGCCGGCCGGCCTCGCCGAGGCCGAGCGCGAGGGCAAGCCGGTCCTTCTCGACCTGTGGGCCACCTGGTGCAGGAACTGTCTGACGATGGACCAGACGACGTTGAAGGATCCGGCGGTGACGAGCGCGCTGGAGGGCTACGTCAAGATCAAGGTGCAGTCGGAAGACCTCGACGCGCCGGTCACCAGGGCCCTGATGCAGCGCCTCGGCGCGGTGGGGCTGCCCGCCTACGCGATTCTCAAGCCCACGAGTTGAGCGGCGTGGCTTCAGCCGCGCCAAAGGTCGTCCTCTGCGGTACAATCCGCGCAAACTTCCCGCTTTTCCTGGAGGGTGTATGCGCGCACGGCTGTTGGTCGCAGGTCTGTCTGCGGTGGTGTTGGGTGGCGTGGTGATCGCGCAGGCGCCGGCCCGGCGCCACAATCCGATGATTGATCTGCTCGGGGCGGGGAAGCCGGTGTTCGGCCTGTATGCGCCGGCGAATCGGATGCCGCGGGTTGGCAGCGAAGCGCCCGCCACCCCGCAGAAGACGCCGGCTGAGCTTGCGACCGAGACGATGGCGTATGCCTCAAGCGATTTCATCTTCAGCGGCACATTTGAATCTGTGGGTGTGGAACGCGGCCTGCCCGCGTGGACGGAGTTTGTGACCGCGCTGGGCCACACGGGCCTCGTTGACAGGTCGACCTCGCGCCGGCTGACGCGCGCCCTTGTTGTCAAGACCCCGAAGATCACCAAAGACGCGGCCAGGACCACGATCGAGTGGAGCACGATCCTCAACAGTGGCGTCAACACGTTGGTGTTTGTTGACGTGCAGAGCGCCGGCGAAGTGCAGCAGGGGCTCGCCGCCATGCGCTTCGTCTCGAACGGCGGCACGCGACCGGACAACGTGGGCATGGCGCCGAAGGTGTGGGGCCTGAGCGAGGCGGAGTACACAGCCAAAGCCGATCTCTGGCCGCTCGATCCCCACGGTGAACTCGTCAACTGGACGATTGTCGAGAGCAAGGAAGGCATGGCGAAGGTGCGCGAGATCGCGGCCGTGAAGGGCATCGGTGTGTTGTGGCCCGGCGCCGGCACGCTGCGTGGCGTGTATTCGACGACCAATGCCGAGGGACAACGGGTGCCGGATCCGGTGGCGTGGGAAGCCGCGATTCAGCAGGTGCTGGCCGCGTGCAGGGAGTTCAACGTGCCGTGCGGGTATCCGGCCAACGCGAACGACATCGAGATGCGCGTGCAGCAGGGCTTCAGCGTGTTCGTCATGAACTGGGGCGACGCCGGATTCCGCGCGGTCGACGCGGGGCGCAAGGCGGCGGGGCGATAACAAATGACCTTTCTGAAGAGTATCGTCCGTGGCGCAGTGCTGGTGGTCGTGGCGTGGCCGGTGGCCGCGCAACAAGTGGCCGTCGATGGTGTGCCGCTCAACGCCGAGGGGCAGCCGCAGTACTCGACTTTTTCTCTCTGCGCGGTCGATCCCGCGACCGGCCAGTCGGGCGCGGCGGTGACCACGCGCGTGCCGTTTGTCGGGCGCGCCGTGCCGCACGTGCGCGCCGGCGTCGGCGCGGTGTGCACGCAGGCGTCCACGATGGTCGAGTTCGGCGCGCGGGGGCTCGACCTGATCGAGACGGGTGTGGAACCGAAGGACATCATCCAGCAGTTGCTGGCGGGCGACGAACGACGCGAGACGCGGCAGGTGGGCGTCATCGACATGAAGGGCCGATCGGCGGCGCACACGGGCGCGCAGAACGGCAGCAAGCAGGGTCTCAACTACACGGTGCAGGCCAACATCATGGTGGGCCCCGAGGTCATCGAGGCGGTGGCGGAGAGTTTCGAGTCGACGGCAGGGACGGGGCTGCCGCTGGCCGAGCGGATGATCCTCGCGCTGGAAGCGGGTCAGGCGAAGGGCGGCGACCGCCGCTGGGGCCTGCTGCAGTCGGCGGCGATCAAGATCGCGGACCCGAACAACCCCGGGCGCGGCGGCGATCACATCGCGCTGGCAATTGAGGTCGGCGAACACGCGGAGCCGGTCGGCGAGATGAAGCGCATCTACTACACGACCGCTCGCCGGCTTGGATACCGTACCTTCTCCCGCATCGACGGCGCCGACGTCATCGAACTCAAGCGGATGCTGCACGTGGTGGGCTACTGGCGTCCCACGCTGGCGGGGTTCCCCGATCCCGCGCCACCACGCGAGTACGGGTGGTTTGACGAGGAGGCGATCGCGGCGGTGGACAAGTTCCGCGCCGACAACGGTCTGGCCTATCAGGGCAACCCCGCGGGGCTGGTGGACGCGCGCTTCGTCGAGGTCCTGCGCAAGGCGTATCTGGCGAAGCGGAAGGGCGGGGAGGGCGAGGCCCTTCGCGCCTCTGGCTATGGTTGACAGCCCGTGGTGGAAGTCGGCCTGCATTCGGCGCGCGCTGCATCCCGCCTGGCGGCGTTGCTCCTCCCTCAAATACACTCGGTATTCCCGGTCGTCGCGCCTGGCCAACCGGGCGCATCGTCCGCCTCGGTGCGACGGCCGACTTCCACCAGTTAAGGCACGGACGGATCCAGCAGCTCAAGGGCGCGCGCGAAGGCGTCCCGCAGGTAGGGATCGAGCGGCGCCGCGCCGGGGCCCGCCAGCTCAAGCATGATTCAGCCGGCGAAGTGAGCCGCGCGCAGGGTTCGCGCGATTTCGCCCCAATCGATGTGCCCCTGACCGGGGGGCAGGTGGTCGTCCCGGTGCCCCCGGTTGTCGTTCGCATGGATGTGGCGGAGGCATGGGCCGCTGACCTCCAGGAAGCGGTGCCATTGGTGTCCGAGCGCCGTGTGTCCCGTGTCGAGGCACACACCGACCGACGCCGGCAGATCCTTCAACAGGCACGCGAATTCGTCGGGGTGACCGCCACTCAGGTGCGGCAAACGGCGATTCGACCAGCCGCGTCAAACCGGCGTGCGCGCAGTTCCTGGCCAGCAGGGCGAGGCTCCGCGCCGCATCCGCCAGTCGCGCGGGCGCGTCGTGTTCGTGGCGCGGCAGGTCGCTCGGATGGACGACGCCCTGGTGTCCCCCCAGGCGCCTGAGCGCCAGTGCGGCGGCGAGCGCGGCGCCGATCGCAGCGTGGCGGTGATCATCGAGTTCGCCACACCATGGTCTGACGGCGTCATGACGACGATCGCGTCGGACGCGGTCGTCAGCACAGGCATCAGGCCGAAGAGCACGCCCGCCGCCGTGCCGCGATCGTCGGGTTGGTACACGGTGCGGCCGAGCCGCGCCGGCCTCTCCAGCGCCTGCACGTGCGCCCGGTGCGAACGATCCACAACCGTGATGGTGCGTGCCGCGGGGGCAATCCGGGCGAGGCGCTCCACCGTGTCGTCGAGCAAAGAGGTGTCCCCCCCAGGCCGCCAGAACTGCCTGGGGACGCCGCCCGTCAGGGAGGCGAGCCGCCGGCGTGGGGCTGGCTGGGGAAGAACCCGCGCGGGTGTCGAGTAATGCGCACGGCTGGGCGGGTTACACTCTCCGGGAAATGACGATGACCTGGCGGCGACGTGTGGCGGCGGCGTGTGCGGGGTGGTGCGTGTTCGTGGGCGCGTCCGGGGCCCAGGTCGCTTCGCCGCCGCAAGGGGCCTCGCCGGACTACCTGTTGCGGCCGGCGCGCGTGTTCGACGGCATCCGTGTCCATGACGGCCTCGTGGTGCTGGTGCGCGGCGATCGCATCGCCGCTGTAGGCCCGGCAGCCGAGGTGGCCGCCACCGGCGCCGAGGTGATCGACCTGCCCGGTGCGACGCTGCTGCCCGGACTGATCGACGCGCACTCGCACGTGTTGCTCCATCCCTACAACGAAGCGCCCTGGACTGCCCAGGTGCTCAACGAGCCGCAGTCGCTGCGCGTGGCGCGCGCCGTCAATCATCTGAAGGCCACGCTCGATTCCGGATTCACGACGATACGCGATCTGGGCACCGAGGGGGCTGACTACGCCGATGTCGGCCTGAAACAGGCGGTGGGGCAGGGCGTCATCCCTGGACCGCGGATGCTCATCGCCACGCGCGCGCTCATTGCGACCGGCAGCTACGCCCCGAAGGGATTCGCGCCCGAGTGGACCATTCCACAAGGCGCGCAGGAGGCCGACGGCGTCGATGCGCTGGTGCGCGCCGTGCGCGAGCAGATCGGCAAGGGCGCCGACTGGATCAAGGTGTACGGCGACTATCGCTGGGGCCCGCGAGGCGAGGCGCAGCCGACGTACTCACTCGACGAGATGCGGCTCATCGTCGACACCGCGCGCAGCAGCGGTCGCCCGGTGGCGGTGCACGCGAGCACGCCGGAAGGCATGCGGCGCGCAGTGCTGGCCGGTGCCGAGACGATCGAACATGGGGACGGCGGGACCCCGGAGGTGTTCCGCCTGATGGCCGAGCGGGGCGTGGCCTTGTGCCCGACGCTTGCGGCCGGGGACGCGACGGCGCAGTACGCCGGATGGCGGAAGGGACACGACCCCGAACCAGCCAACATCGGCCGCAAACGAGAGAGTTTCAAAGCGGCGCTTGCCGCCGGCGTCAAGATCGCCAGCGGGTCGGATGTCGGCGTGTTCACCCACGGCGATAACGTCCGCGAATTGGAGTTGATGGTGGCCTACGGCATGACGCCGTTGGACGCCCTCCGCGCTGCGACCTCGGTGGACGCCGAGGTGCTGCACATGGGCGCCCAGATCGGGCGCGTGACCCCCAACCTCCAGGCGGACCTTGTGGCGGTCCGGGGCGACCCAACTCAGACCATTGGCGCGCTGCGCCAGGTGGTGCTCGTGATGAAAGCCGGACGTCTCATTCGGCGGTGACGGGTGCGGCACTTGCGGCGAATCGGCCTTGACCGAGGCCCGCCAGTCGTGCCACCGTTGGCCCTCGTTTCCCCAACCACGCAGCGGGGTGTTGCCATGTCCGAACCATCAACGCAGGATCCCCAGGCGCCAACGCCGGACGACCGAGGCGTGTCCCGCCGCGAATTCGTGCAGACCGCGGCCGTGGCCGGCGCGGGTTTTGTGATTGTGCCAAGGCATGTGCTGGGGCGCGGGTTTCAGGCACCGAGCGACGTGCTGAACATCGCGACCGTCGGCGTCGGCGGCATGGGGTCGGGCAACACCGCTGCCGTCATGAGCCAGAACATCGTTGCGATCTGTGATGTGGATGATGCGTTGCTGGAGCGGTCGCTGACGCGCTGGAAGGAGCGTATTTATCCGCCACCCCCGCCACCTCCGCCGCCCGAACAGGCCGGGCGGCAAGGCGGCGTCGGCGGCCGGCAGGGTGGCGCGGGCGGCGCCCTGGGACCGGCGGCCGCGGGACCGCCGGGGCCCGTCTGGAATGACTTCGGCACATCGAAGGCACAGGCCGGGGCGGACGCCAGGTGGACGCCGAACGGCGGCACCGAGGACATGAAGAAGTTCGTGGACGAGCAGATGCCGAAGGCGCAGCGGTATCGCGACTACCGCGAGATGCTCGACAAGCAGACAGACATCGACGCGATCATCGTGGCCACCCCCGACCACATGCACGCGGTGATCGCGTCCAACGCGATGGACCTCGGCAAACACGTGTACGTGCAGAAGCCCCTGTGCTGGTCGGTGCACGAGGCCCGTCATCTGGCGAAGAAGGCCACCGAAAAGAGCGTGGTCACCCAGATGGGCAACCAGGGGCACTCGCAGGACGGGGCGCGGCGCGGCCAGGAGTATCTGATGGCCGGCGCGATTGGCGACATCCGCGAGGTGCACGTGTGGACGAATCGTCCGCTGGCGTTCTGGCCGCAGGGCATTCCGCGTCCGGCCGCCATCACGGGGAACCCGCCCACCAACTGGAACAACACCGCTATTACGCGCCGGCTGGCGGCGGCGATGGTCGGCGACTATCCGGTGCCCGATCAATTGGCCTGGGACTTGTTCCTCGGTGTGGCGCCCGACGTCGAGTACCACCCGCTCTACCATCCCTTCAACTGGCGCGGCTGGGTGGACTGGGGCCAGGGCGCGCTCGGCGACATGGGCGCGCACCTCATCGATCATCCCGTGTGGGGGCTGAAGCTGGGGTTGCCCACGGTGATCGAGACGACGTCCACGCCGTTCAATCGTGTGTGTTATCCCAACGCGACCACGACGCACTACGAGTTTCCCGCGCGCAGCGGCATGCCCGCGGTGAAGCTGGTGTGGTACGACGGCGGCCTGCTGCCGCCCAAGCCCGACGAGATCGGCGAGGAGCGGCTCAACGGCGAGGGCGGCATCCTCTACATCGGCAGCAAGGGCAAGATGCTGCAGGACACGTACGGATCGCGACCGCGTCTGCTGCCGGCGGACAAACACAACGCGTACGGGGCGCCGCGCGAGCGGATGCCGCGTGTGCCGCATCAGGCGCACGAAATGAACTGGGTCAATGCGATTAAGGGGACCGATACCATTTCGTGCCCGTTCTCCTACGCCGCGCACCTGACCGAGATCATGCTGCTGGGCGTGGCGTCGCTGCGGGCCAACGCCAGGCTTCACTACGACGCCTCGGCGATGCGCTTCACCAACAACGCCGCGGCCAATGAATTCCTCTCGCGCGAGTATCGGTTGGGTTATTCGTTGTAGAGGTGGCTGAGATGGTGAGGTGGCTGAGGTGGTTGAGATGGTGAGGTGGCTGAGGTGGTGCATGCTGGTCGTGGCGGGGTTTGTCGCCGCCGCGTGCGGTGGTGCGGCAAACACCATGGCGACGCAGACGCCGGCGCCGGCGGCCGCGACCGAGCAGGCCGACGGGTGGACGCGCCTGTTTGACGGGCAGACGATCAGCCACTGGCGCGGCTTCAAACAGACCGGCGGATCCGACGGCTGGGCGGTGGTGAACGCCGCGATCACACGTGTCGGCGCCGGCACGGACCTGGTCAGTCGAGAGCCGTACACCAACTTCGAGTTCGCGTTCGAGTGGCAGGTGCCGCCGGCCGGCAACAGCGGCGTGATGTTTCGGGTGACCGAAGACCTGGACCGCACGTACCACACCGGACCGGAATACCAGGTGCTCGACAACGGCGGGCACGCCGATGGCAGGAGTCCGCTCACGTCGGCGGCTTCGAACTACGCGCTGCACGCGCCCACGCGTGACGCCACGCGGCCGGTCGGCGAGTGGAACGACGGCCGGCTGGTGGCCAACGGCCATCACGTCGAGCATTGGCTCAACGGCGAGAAGGTGGTCGAGTACGAGCTCGGCTCGCCCGAGTGGGTGGCCCTCGTGCTGGCCAGCAAGTTCAACGAGTGGCCCTCCTACGGCCGGCGGCCGCGCGGCCATCTGGTGTTGCAGAATCACGGCGACGCCGTGGCGTTTCGGAACCTCAGGATTCGGATCCTTCCATGAACGGTGTGCGCGGCAAGCTCTCAGTCATGATGTTCCTCCAGTACTTCATCTGGGGGGCGTGGTTCGTCACGATGGGCACGTATCTGGCCCAGACCAGGGGATTTACCGGCGCCCAGATCGGTGACGCGTACGGCGCGATGGCCATCGCCGCGTTGGTGTCGCCGTTTTTCATGGGGATCGTGGCCGACCGCTTTTTTGCGTCGGAGAAGCTGCTGGCGGTGTTGCACCTGGCGGGCGGCGTCGTGATGTGGTTCGTCTCGCTCCAGACCGGGTGGAGCACCTTCTTCCCCCTGCTCATCGTCTACGCGTTGTGTTACATGCCGACGTTGTCGCTGACCAACGCCGTGGCGTTCCACCACGTGAAGGACGCGGCGAAAGACTTTCCGATCATCCGCGTGCTGGGCACCATCGGCTGGATCGTGGCCGGCATTGTGGTGGGCAGGGTGCTGCGGGCGGATGCGCAGGCGGTGCCGATGCAGTTGGCGGCCGGCGCGTCGATCGTCATGGGACTGTTTGCGTTCGTGCTGCCGCACACGCCGCCCAGGTCCGCGGGCGCGCCGTTTTCGGTGCGGGATGCCCTGGGCCTGGACGCGCTCGTGCTGCTCAGGGACCGGTCGTTCCTGGTGTTTGTGATCGGGTCGTTCCTGCTGTGCGTGCCGTTGCAGTTCTACTACGCGTTCACGAATCTGTTCCTGAACGAGATTGGCGTGCCCGACGCCGCGTTCATCCAGACGTTCGGCCAGATGAGCGAGATCGGGTTCATGCTGCTGCTGCCGGTGCTGCTGGCGAAGTGGGGCGTCAAGCGCATCATGGTGCTCGGCATGCTCGCGTGGGCGCTGCGGTACCTGGCGTTCGGCTACGGTGACGCCGGCAGCGGGATGTGGCTGATCTACGCGGGCATCCTGCTGCACGGCATCTGTTACGACTTCTTCTTCGTGAGCGGCCAGATCTACACGGACCAGAAGGCCGGGCCGAAGGTTCGGGCCGCGGCGCAGGGCTTCCTGAACTTCGTCACCAACGGCCTGGGCTACTTCATCGGAGCCTTTGTCTCGGGACGCGTCGTCGATCGCTACGTGACCACCGACGGCCACGACTGGTTCAGCATCTGGATGATCCCCGCGGCGGGCGCGGCCGTGATTCTGATCGTCTTCGCGCTGACATTTTCGCCGAAGAAGACCGTCAGTCCGTAGCGCAGACACGCGTGGTGGCCAGCCCGCTGTCGAAGCGAGAGATCATGCGGCGACCTGGCACGTCCGCGGCGCAACTGTACCGTCTTCTCGATCAGACGAACTACCGCAAATCGGTCGATGTCGTGCCGACGTCGTCAACAATCGATGGGTTTGCCTGGCGCTGGGCCTGGCGGTGGTGTGGTCCGCCGGCTGCGGCTTGCGGCGGGTCGATGTCGTGGGCAACGCGATGGCGTCCACGCTGACGAACGGTGAGAGCGCTCTCGCGACGCGCACGGTCGATCGACTGCGGCGAGGATCGTGTGGAGCGCCCTTTTCAAGTACCGCTATGCGCTTGTCGTACCAGTTGACACATAATCCAAGTTCGAGTCGGTCGACGGCGGTCTAATACTTGTCCGCTCGACCACCATCGCTGAGACAGGAACCTGAATGTCCGAGAAGGAAGCCACCGCCCGCATCAAGATCAACAGGCTGCTCGAAGCAGCCGGCTGGCGCTTCTTTCCCGAAGGCCACCAGCCCGCCAACATCCGTCTCGAACCCAGCGTCACGATCAAGCCCACCGACCTGGACGCGCTCGGCGACAACTTCGAGAAGACCGAAAGAGGGTTCGTCGACTTCCTCCTCCTCGACGCCAGGGGCTTCCCCTTCATCGTTCTCGAGGCCAAGGCCGAGGACAAGAATCCACTGGTAGGCAAGGAGCAGGCCCGCAAGTACGCCCGCTCGCAGAACTGCCGCTTCGTCGTCCTCTCCAACGGCAACCTGCACTATTTCTGGGACCTCGAGCGCGGCAATCCCTACGTCATCACCTCGTTCCCGACGCCCGACTCGGTCATCGGTTACCAGAAGGTCGCGCCCAATCCACAGTGCCTGATCGCGGAGCAGGTGGGCGAGGACTACATCGCGCTTACTCAGCGCCCGGGCTACCAGTCCGAAGCCGCATGGCGGAACGAAGCAGAACGGCCCGCCTACATCCAGGCCAACACGCTCCGCTTCCTCCGGCCCTATCAACTGAAAGCCATTCACAGCCTTCAGGCCGCGGTCGGGGAAGGCAAGGACCGCTTCCTGTTCGAGATGGCCACCGGCACCGGCAAGACCCTGACTGCCGCCGCCGTCATCAAGTTCTTTCTCCGCTCGGGCAACGTTCGGCGCGTGCTGTTTCTGGTGGACCGCCTCGAGCTGGAAGACCAGGCCAGGAAGGCCTTCGCCGCGCTGCTGTCCGCCGACTTCCAGACGGTCATCTACCAAGGAGAACCGGGACCTCTGGCGCCGTGCGGAGATCGTCGTCACCACGGTGCAATCGCTGCTCTTCAACAACAAAGTTTGTGACGTTGACGGAGGTCTTACGAAAAGCACCTCGCGAAAGGGGACCTTCTCGTCGCTCGAACTGGCGCGACCTTTGGAAAGGCCATGATCTTTGAAGAGGACTATCCAGCCGTGTTCGCCTCGTTCCTGATCCGGCTCCGCTTTCCCAAGCATCGAGTCCATCCACGCTATTGTTGGGTGTTTGCACAGAGCGATCTCTATTGAAATCAGGCGAACGCGCTCATGACTGGAGGGGGGGCAGCCGCAGTTCAACGGGAATGCCCTCACGCAGATCAAGCTCCCTATCCCGCCACTCGCCACGCAGCAACAAATCGTGGCCGAGATCCAAGTCGAGCAAGCCCTCGTCGCCGGCAACCGCGAACTGATCGAGCGATTCGAAAAGAAGATCCAGGCCACCCTCGCCCGCGTCTTGGGCGAGGACGAGCCGGCCCCGGCAGAGCCATGAGCCATGGAAGAAGCCGCCGAACTGGGCGCCGACAGGGCCCCGGAGTCTCTGGCCTCTCTGTGTCCATAATGTCGGGATAAACTCTGACGGGGAGAATCTGATATGACGTCACGTCTGCGTGTGTTTCTGGTGTCCACGGCCTGTGCCGTGATGGTGGCCGGTGGGTGGGTGGCGGCAGGGCAGGCCACGGCGCCCGCGCCACAGGCGGCGTCGCCCGCGCTGAGTCAGCCGCTGCCGGTGGATCCGGATGTGGCGACCGGCCAGTTCGACAACGGCCTCAAGTACATGATCCGGCGCAACGCGTTGCCGGCCGGGCGCGCCGAACTGCGTCTGGTGGTGAACGTCGGGTCGCTGGTGGAAGACGACGACCAGTTGGGCCTGGCGCACTTTGTGGAACACATGGCGTTCAACGGGACGAAGAATTTCCCGAAGCTGGAGACGGTCGCGTTCCTCGAGTCGATTGGGATGCGGTTCGGGCCGAGCATCAACGCGTTCACGAGTTTTGATGAAACCGTCTACATGTTGCAGGTGCCGACGGACAAGCCGGAGGTGCTGGCGCGGTCGATGCAGATCCTCGAGGACTGGGCGCACCACGTGAGTTTCGACCCGGCCGAGATCGACAAGGAACGCGGTGTCATCATCGAAGAATGGCGGCTGCGCCGGGGCGCCCAGGCGCGGATGCAGGACCAGCAGTTTCCCACGCTCCTGAAGGGGTCGCGTTACGCCGAACGCCTGCCGATCGGCACCGTCGAGCATCTGCAGACGTTCAAACACGACAGCCTCACGCGCTTCTACAAGGACTGGTACCGGCCCGACCTGATGACGGTGATCGCGGTCGGCGACTTCGACCCGGCGGCGATGCGGCAGCTCATCACCACGCACTTCAGCCCGTTGCCGAAAGCGGCAAGTCCCCGGCCGCTGCCGGCCTACGACGTGCCGCCGCAGCCGGGCACGTTGTATGCGATCGCGACAGACGCCGAGGCGCCGATGACGCTGGTGAGTGTCTACGGCAAGATGGCCCTGCGGGAACAGTCCACCGTCGGCGCCTACCGGCGGCAGATCGTCGAGAGCCTGTTCGCCGGCATGCTCAACGCGCGGTTTGGCGAGATGGCGCAGAAACCCGAGGCGCCGTTCATGAACGCCGCCGCGGCGCGCGGGCTGTTCGTGAAATCGGCTGAAGCCTCGATGCTCAACGCGATGGTCAAGGACGGCGACATCGAAAAGGGGCTGACGGCGCTCTACGCGGAAAGTGAGCGCGTCGTGCGCTTTGGGTTTACGGCCTCCGAATTCGATCGGCAGAAGATCACCCTGCTGCGCGGTCTGGAGCAGGCCCTTGCGGAGATGGACAAGCGGCCGTCCGGGCAGTTGGCGGCCGAGTACATCCGCGCGGTGACGCAGGGCGAGCCGATTCCAGGCCTCGCGTTCGAAGTGGCCCTCACACGGCAGTTGGTGCCGACGATCACGCTCGCCGAGGTGAATGGGCTGGCGGCCGAGTGGGTGCCGGAAGGCAATCGTGTGGTGATGGTGAGCGCACCGAAAAAAGACGGCGTGCCCATGCCCACCGAGGCGCAACTGGCCGCCGCGATCACGGCCGCCTCCAAGGCGCCGCTCACGGCGTATGTCGATACGGTGACGACCAGCACGTTGATAGCCACACCGCCGGCGCCCGGGAAGATCATGAATGAGCACACGCGGCCGTTTGGCATCACCGAGTGGGATCTGTCGAACGGCATCAGGGTGGTGCTGAAGCCGACTGACTTCAAGGAGGATGAGATCCAGTTCCGGGCGTTCAGCCCGGGCGGTACGTCACTCGCGAGCGACGGGGATTATGTCTCCGCCAACATGGCGACGTTGCTGATCGGCCGCGGCGGCGTGGGCACGCTCAGCAACATCGAGCTCGGCAAGACAATGACCGGCAAGGTGGCGTCGGCATCGGCCTCGATCGGGGAACTGGAAGAAGGTCTGAGCGGCCGCGCCTCGAAGAAAGATCTCGAAGCCATGTTCCAACTGGCGTACCTCCGCGCCACCGCGCCCCGAGCCGATCCCGAGATCTTCGGCGTGATGATGGGCCAGATGAAGACCATGCTGGCCAATCAGCAGGCATCGCCGGAGTTCGCGTATGGCGAACTGATCACCAAAATCATGACGCAGGATCACCCGCGCCGCCGGACGCCCACGCCCGAACAGTTGGCCGAGGTGAACCTCGACACCGCGCTGCGGTTCTACAAAGACCGTTTCGCGGACATGGGCGACTTCACGTTTGTGTTTGTCGGCAGCCTCGATCTCGACGCGATGCGGCCGCTCGTGGAGCAGTACATCGCCAGCCTGCCGTCCACCGGACGCAAGGAGACGTGGAAGGACATCGGCGTGCACACGCCCGACGGCGTGATCGAGCGCGAGGTCCGCAAGGGCATCGAGCCCAAGAGTCAGACCCGCATCACCTTCACCGGGCCGTTCCAGTACAACCAGGAGCAGCGCGTGGCGATTCGCGCCATGGCCGACATTCTGCAGACGCGTCTGCGCGAGACGCTGCGTGAGGAACTGGGCGGCACCTACAGCGTGAGCGCCGGCGCCGGCTATTCGAATCGCCCGCGCGAAGAATACCAACTGTCGATCAGCTTCGGCAGCGATCCGGCACGCGCCGGCGCGCTGGCGAAGCGTGTGTTCGCGGAAATCGAGGCGTTCAAGGCCGACGGGCCCACCGGGAAACAGGTGAACGACGCGAAAACCGCGCTGCTGCGCGACTTCGAAACCAACATCAAGCAGAACGCCTACGTCCTGAGTCAGACCGCGGCGAAGTATCAGTTCGGCGAGGCGCCGGAGACGCTGCTCGAGGTGCCGTCCTACTACGAAAAACTCACCGCTGCCGCCATCCAGACGGCCGCGAAAACGTACCTCAACACGCAGCGCTACGTGAAGGTGGTGTTGCTGCCGGAGAAGTAACTGACAAACGACCTCGGTGGTCGTCTTAGGGCCTGCGGGACAATAACTTGGCCATTCTGGCTGTCGAGGC
>JBCKZS010000034.1:0-29253 GCA_038918905.1 Vicinamibacterales bacterium | reverse complement strand
CGGCCGCTCGCTGCGCGGTGTTGTCGCCCTGGCCGAAGAGCAGCGCCGGCAAGGCCAAGGCGATGGCGAGCAGACTGAAGAGGATGGGTCGGAGTGCGTGTTTCATCACGGCCTTTCTGGACTGTCACTCTCGAATTGAAAGTAACTTGCGCAACTGTAGGTACTTGCGAAACCGAAGTCAAGTCGATAAAATGCCGCCATGGCGAAGAGTTATCAGATCGACCACTGCCCGGTCGCCCGAACGCTGGACCTGATCGGCGAGCGCTGGACGATGCTGCTGCTGCGTGACCTGCTGCTGCACGGGCCGCGCCGTTTCCAGGACTTCCAGAACTCGCTGCCGGGTGTCGCGCCGAACACCTTGTCGGCACGCCTGAAGGACATGGAAGACAAGGGCATCGTGCGGCGCGAGCTCTACAACGAGCGCCCGCCGCGGCTCGAGTACGTGTTGACCGACAAGGGCAAGAGCCTCGGGCCGGTGGTCAAGGCCTTGCGCGACTGGGGCAACAAACACCCCGACTGATAGTCGCCGCTGCGCTCGGCTCCGACGTGCGAAGCTGCGCGCGAAGGAATGAACGCCAGCGACGGCCCTTGAGCGGCCGCTCGCGCGTCGCCTAGACCCGCCGCAGTTCGGGCAGTGTTCGAGAGCTCGGGGCACACGAAGATCGAGGGCCTGGCCATCGAAATCGTCAGAGGGACCTTCGAGCTGGGCGTGCCGCGGCTGGCGTCGTCCGCGGCGGACTTGTTCCGCGACGAATACCGGCTGCCGCTGCTGCTCGTTGTCGGTCTGGGCACGCGCTTCGCCGCGCTCGGGCTGCTGGTGATGACGGCCGTTGTCCAGTTCCACGTCTATCCCGGCGCCTATGCGACACACGGTGTCTGGGCGGCGGTGCTGCTGTGGCTGATGGCGCTCTGGCCGGGAGTCGCGTCGGTCGGCCAAGGTCTGATAGCCAACGTTATGTCAGGGACAGTCCCTTAATACGGCCTATCAGCGAGTCCTGACACCGGTCGGCGCAGTTACCAGATGTGCGGCCGCAGGCGCGCGCCCCGAACCATGGCGTCGCCTGTCTTGCATCCCCAGGCCTTCGCGAACTCCGGAAAGTTCGACAAGACACCGTTGACGCGCCACTGCGCCGGGGCGTGCCAGTCGTTCACAATCTGCAGCTTCAGCGCCTCCGGACGCCGCAAGTCGACAGATGCCTGAGCAAACGCCAGAAAGAAACGCTGTTCGGGCGTGAAGCCATCGATCTTCGTTCGCGGCTTGCCGCGCATCGAACGCTGGAAGGCGATGTACGCCAGCCTCAGGCCGCCAAGATCGGCGATATTCTCGTCGAGCACCTGCTGACCGCGCACGTGCGTCGCCGAATCCAGGACGGTGTATGCGTCGAACTGCGCGACAAGCGGCCTGGTCGCTGCCGTGTACCGGGCATCGTCGGCTGCCAGCCACCAATCGCGCAGTGTCCCGCTGGCATCGTACCGGCGGCCGTTGTTATCGAACGCGTGCGTGAGCTCGTGCCCGATCACCGAGCCGAGTGCTCCGTAGTTGGATGCATCGTCCGCTGCCGGGTCGAAGTAGGGTGGATGGAGGAACGATGCCGGAATGCCGATTTGATTGGATTCCGGCCAATATCCGGCGTTTGCGACCTGAGGCAGGATACGCCACTCCCCGGTGTCCACGGGTTTGCCCACCTTCGCCCATCCCTCTCGGCGCAAGTACACCTCGATGCGCTCGAGGTTTCCGTAGAAATCATCCTGCGCAAGGCGCAATCCATCATATGCGGCCAGCACCGCAGGCGCGCCGACGCGCCTGCGCAGACGGTCCACCTTGCTGAGGGCCTCACGCCGTGTCGCGGGACCCATCCAGTCGACTTGCTGGATGCGCTCGCGGAGAACGACGATGATGCTTTCAAGCAGCTGATCGGCGCCACGCTGCATGTCAGGCGTCAGTTCTCTTGCCGCGTATTCGCGCGCGGTCGCCCGGCCAAGCCTGTTGTTCGCGATGCCGGCGCAGGTCCTTGCCCGCGGTACGGCTTCGTTCACGGTACGCGTTTGCGCGGTGATCTCCAGCAGCCGTACTCGCAGGCTGGCCTGCCAGTCGCGCAGCGGAATGTTGGCGATCAGCGAATCAAGCCGGGTGTAGTACGCCGGCGCGACCACGTTGATTGCCGCGGTCTCCGGCATTCCCATCGCGCGATAGTAGTCACGCCAAGGAAAGTGCGGAGTGAGCTGCACGAGCTGGTCGAACGTGTGGCGGTTGTAGTTCTTCCGCGGGTCCTGCTGGTCCACAATGCTGGGACTCGCGCGTCCGAGCGCCTCGTTGACCCTGAAGTCGGCACGCGCATCGAGCTCGGCTTCCGCCGGCGTCAGTCCGATTCCCAACAACGCCTGTCGGGAGCGCTCGACAAATGCGGCGTCCGCAGCTTCAGTCCGTAACGTGCTGTCGAGAAAGAGAGGAGCGATCGAAGGGCCCCCAAGGGCGCTGATGATGACGACCGAACTGTTGTTCGGATCCGGCGTCGGCGCGACCCAGAACGGAGCCAGTCGCTGCCCCTGAGCGCCGACAGGAATCGCGAATGCCCGAGCGAGATCGGCCGGCGTTTGAATCGCCGCAATGGTATCGAGCGCACGCTGTAGGGGCCTGGTTCCTGCGTTTACGATCGCCGCCGAGTCAACGCAACTGGCGAAGAACGCACCCAACTGGCCAGCGGTCGTGCCCGGGTCGAGCGAGCCCTCACGAAGTTGCCGTGCATCCAATTCGAGAATGGACTGGACGACTAAATTCGCGCGGTCCCGCAAGAGGAGCAGGGGGACCAGGAACTGCTGGTTTGGCTGGAGCGTCGTGCGTTTGAGCCACGCTCCGTTGGCGTAGGTGTAGAAATCGGAACAGGCAGCACATGTCGTGTCCATCGCAGTTGGATCCACCATCCGCAGCCACTGTTGTTGCACCTGCTCGAGACTGCCCCATGCCGTACTGAGTACGACCGTAGGCAACAGCACGAGAAGGGAAGTGCGGGCCGCTCTGTAACAGCGGGTTCGTTGCCGATAAGCCTTACGTACCTGTTCTAGCGACATATGGTGACCTCCTAGCGCACCGGGCGCTGGAGGTTTTCAAGCGCCCACACTTCAGACGCCCCCACTCCACTTTGGAACGCAATCTGCCGGCCGTCCGGGTGAATCGCCGGCCAGCCGAGACCCTTCATGCTCAGGCCCAACGGCCGCGGCTTGCCGCCTTCTGCAGGCAGCGCCCACAGTTCTCCTTCCGTTCCGCTCTGCCTTACCAACAGGATCTCTCTCCCGTTCGGCGTCCAGGTGAGGCCGGAGCCCCGGATCTGAAAGTCACTGCTGGAACGGAAGATCTCGTGCGGGTCTCCGCCTTCACTCGAGACGACCATCACAACGTTCGACCCTGTTGAAATTCGCCACTTCATGAACGCCAGCAGTCGCCCGTCCGGCGAAACCGTCAAAGCGGCCACGCGGACATCCGGCGTGGTCACGGTTTCCCGGAACAGCTCTTTCTCGTTGCCCGTCTTCACGTCCAGCGCCACGATCCAGCTTGCCTGGCCGGTCTTGTCGACCATGTCTCCGTTGGTCGCGACAAAGACGGTCTTGCCGTCCTGAGACCAGCGGGCCGACACGAGTCCCTGGCGGCGGACGAGGACTGTGGCGCGCCCTGTGTCCGCATCAGCCACAAAGAAACTGAGCCGCCCCTTCTCGTCGTTGGCTTTGAACAGAATCGAGCGGCCATCGGGGGACCAGCGGGGCCGGGAGACGTATCCGAGCCGGACGGGCAGATCACGCTGAAGGCCGGACTCGAGATCGGCAATGGAGAGAACCACGGCGCCGACCCTCGATGGCGGCTCGCCCCTCTTTGAGACATACGCGAGGCGCCGACCGTCGGGCGACCAATCCGGATCGCTGTTGGTACCGATGAAGCGCCGGACCACCTGCGTGGGCGTCCCCGCGACCTTTCCGGTTTGCGGGTCGAGTGGGACGGTGTAGACGTCTGTGCCTCCCACGATCAGACCGTAGTACAAGGAGCCCGCGCGCGAAAGCCCGAGCGAGGAAACATTCCCCAGGTCCTTCTTCAAGAGTTCTGGCGCGCCCTGGGCCTTGCCTTCCGACACAGGCAAAGTCCAGGCGTCAAAGGTCCCGCTGCGGTCGCTGGCAAACAGGATTCGCCCGTCGGGCATCCATCCCAACAAATAGTCATCGGCCGCGTGCTCGACCAAGCGCACCTCACGGGTGCCGTCGGCGGCCAGCAGATAGATGTCACGCTCCGACGAGCTCTCGGCCGGCGGGAAGTCGTATGCGATGTACTTGCCGTCTGGCGAGAAGACCATTTTCCCGGGCGTCCGCCAGTCGAACGACTTCAGAACGCGTCTGGAGCCGTCTGGTACGGAGATCAGACCGATCTGGTTGACGTCTTGTGTCAGCAAGACCACGATCTGCTTGCCGTCGGGCGACCAGGCCTCGGGCTGCGCGTAATCCTCGATGGCGTCGGTTGACAACAGGGCTCGATGCGAGGAGCCATCGACGGGCCCCACGCGAATCTCCCACCCGAGGAGGTTCTTCTTCAACCAGTTGTAGGCAATGAACCGGCCGTCGGGCGAGATGCGCGAGAACAAAGCGAGCTCGGAGGACTGGCCCCACGAACCTTTGTTGGTGAGGCGCCGGTTGTCGCCGGTAGCAAGGTTCCGTACCGCGAGGTCGCCGGTTTCCCAGTCCACGAAGGACAGCAAACGGCCGTCGGGAGACACCGAGCCCATAATGTCTACCCGCGGGCCGGTCCACACTTGCCGGGTGATGATGCCAGCAGGCGCAGCCGGGTTCCCCTGGAGCGACGCCAGGCGCGTCCGCGCTTCGGCGGCCGCCTCCGTCTGATCGGCGAACTCGCGCACGACACGCTGGTAGATTTTGCTCGCCTCGGCATCGCCGAGCTTCTGATAGCACCCCGCCATCCGAATCAGCGCCTTGGCCGCGACGGCGCGATCGGCGTCTTGCGCAATTTTCTTGTACTGCTCGATCGCCCCTTTCAGGTCGCCCTTCACGGTTTCCGTTTCCATGGCCGCGCGAAGCGCGACGTCCGCCTTCGCTTGCGCGGCCGGCCTCACCGGCGCCACCAGCAGCGCGCCGAGCATCAACACTGCAGTCACTCTCATGGTTCGTGTCATCAGTCTGCCCTCCTGAGGGCAGTCTCGACGGTCGCCGTCAATCGTTCGGCAGCCGTTCGTTAAGAGTTCGTCAATTCTCGTCCTGGAATCGATAACCGAGTCCGCGGACGCCGACGAGGAACCTGGGCTCCGACGGCACAGGCTCGATCTTCTTGCGCAGATTGAAGACGTGCGTGTCGACGGCGCGATCGGTGATCGCCACGCCGTGCCCCCAGGCCGATGCAATCAGTTGATCGCGGCTGAGCACCCGGCCGCGGTTCTTGAGGAACACGCCCAGCAGACGAAGCTCCTGTGGCGTGATCTCCATCGGCTGACCGGCCCGCCGTAGCTCGGCGCGGTCGAAGTCCACTTCACACTCGCCGAAGCGGCACACGCGCTCGTTATTGCGCGCCGCCCGGCGCAGTTGGGCGCGGATCCGGGCGCGCAACTCGCGCAGGCTGAACGGCTTGGTGACGTAGTCGTCGGCGCCCGAGTCCAGCCCAAGCTCCTTTTCGGCTTCCTGCGCCCGCGCGGTGAGCAGAATGATCGGCGCCGCGACGCCCGCCTTGCGCAGCTCGCTGCAGACATCGAAGCCGTCCATCTTCGGCAGCATGACGTCGAGCAGAATGAGATCCCAGACGCCGTGTATGCCGAGCTCGAGTCCCTGCGCGCCATCCGTGGCCACTCGAGTGTCGTGGCCCTGACGATGCAGGTCTTCTTCGAGGCACAAGACGATGTCCGGTTCGTCCTCGACGATCAGGATTCGCGCCATGCTAGCCGGGCACCGGCAACACCAGTCGAAAGGTGCTGCCGGCCCCCTCCTCGGAGTCGAGTTCGATGGTGCCGCCATGGGCCTGGACGATGTGCGAGACCATCGCGAGTCCAAGCCCCGTGCCTTTGATGCCGAGCCGGTTCGCTTTCTCGCCGCGAACGAACCGGTGGAAGATCTCCTTCCGCTCGTTGGCCGGAATGCCGAGGCCATGGTCTCGCACCGAGATGGCGAGGCCCGCGGGATGGACGTGGACCGAGACGTGAACGACGTGGTGGTCGGGCGAGTATTTCACGGCGTTGTCGAGCAGATTCCAGAGCGCGCTCGTGAGTGACGAGGCGTCGGCGCGCAACTGCAAGGCGGGTGCCCTCTCGACGTCAAGGTCGATCGTGAAGCCACGCGACACGACCTCCTTCTGGAAATCGGCGACCACCTGCGCCGCCAGCATGCCGGCATCTACGGGCTGCAAGTCGTAGGGTTTTCTGCCCCCTTCCATGCGGGCGAAATCCAGCAGCGATTCGACGAGGCGATGCAGGCGCGCGGTGTTGCGGTCGAGCGCCTCGTAGAACGCTTGGCGCCGCTCGCGGGGCATGTCGTCGTTTTCCTCGAGCAGTTCCGTGACGTGCCGCAGCGATGTCAGAGGCGTACGGAACTCGTGCGACACGGCCGACACGAAATCGGTTTGGAGGCGGGCCACCGCAAGCTCGCGTTGCATGACACGCCACAGGAAATAACTGCCGCCGGCGAGCAGCAGCAGAATGGCCGCAAGCCCCACCGACAGCAAACGTTGACGGCTCGCAAGCTCCGCGGTCGCGGGTGACGAGTCGCCGGGGCTGAGGACGAGCGTCCAGGGCAGTCCGGTTTCGGAAGCCGGCGCCTTCACCGTTGCAGATCCCGCGCTCGGAGCAGGTCCGGCGAGCAGTTCACCGGACACGGCGAGCACGCTCAAGCGGGCCCCGGCATTCGGACCATTCGCGATCGCGTTGTCGGTCCACGCGCGCAGGACGGCGGGCGAAATCGCCAGTGCCGTCGCGTCTGTCCCCTGCGCTCGCCATAACACGGTGACCGGCGTGTTCTCGACGACGACCAGCCGCCTGGATTGGTCCCCGCGCTGGCGTTCGTTCCACACGACATCGGCCACGGCCGAAAACATCCTGCGTTCCGCCGATACCGGCAACGGATGGCCGGTCCAATGCTCGATCTCGCGGGCTGTCAACTCCCACGCGGGCCGGTCGAGTGTCCATCGGCCGGCCAGCAGGTCGGCTTCGAGCCCCGCGGCCTCACGCGCCAATGCCTGCGTCCGGCCCGATTCCTCGAGAATGGCACAGGACGCCCGACGCGCCTGCAGATCGGCGGGCGCGCCTGCGATGGTCACGTCGCCAATGCCTGCGAGACTCCGATACGTGCTCAGCGCCTCATCCCATCGTCTCTGCAGGCGCCGGACTCTCCCCTGACGCAACAGCGCGCCGGCTCGAAGCGCGGGTTTCGGTGAACGTGCCGCGTCCTGGTAGATGATGAGCGCGCGCTCCGCGCTTCCTTGAAACTCGAGTCTTTCCGCCTCCGCGAATTGGCGTTCTTCAGCGATCTGTGTCACACGCGGAACCGGGAGCCACAGGACGCGATCGGCCGGCTGCGCCTCGACTCCCTGCGCCGACAGCATGAACCGCACCATGCCTTCGGGGACCGGACCTTCGAGAAGGCGGCGCTCCGCCTCGGCCACCGACAGCTCCAGCGAGCGGATCGCCGATTGAGTCACGGCTTGACGACGCTCGAGGTCGCGCTGCGCGAGGAGCGAGCGGTCTTGCTGGAGCAGTTGCAGGCCGAGCCACACGAGCGTCGCCGCGGGAGGCACCGCGACCGCCAGAAGTAGGAGCGTGAGTCTGCGCGAACTGCCGCGCCAAAGACGTTCGTTCTTCATGCCTCGTGTCGAGGCCATTTAAGCACTTTCGGATGGGCGGACGGACAAGTTTCTGTCAAGAGTCGGCTAGGAGTCTGCGCGGCAGAAGGTCCGATGCGTGCGACCGCAACGCAACAATCCACATCGCTCGCGTCTGTGTCGAGGTCGGTTGCGTCGGCTAGGTCCACGAGACGCCTGAGCGCCGTGAGGCGGCGTGGGGGGACGGAAGGCGGGCCGGGCGAGAGCGCGGGCACCGCTGGCGTCAGGCCGCCTGGAGGCGATGGAAGCGCTTCAGATTGACCGCGAGGCAGACGAGGGTCCACTCGCCCCGCGCCTTGACCTCACCGCGGAGACTGAACCGCCGGAAGCCGAGCACCTCTTTGATCCAGCTGAGGACGGGCTCGACGATCGCTTTCCGGCGTCGATACCGCTGCCGACCGTGCTCGCTGGCGAGGCACGCGGCCATGCGCTGCGTCGCCTGGTGATCGGGGTTGGGCGGCTGACTCGATTGGCCTTCCGTGCCCAGTGAGATGTACACGGTGATGTCGCGCGCCTCCAAGGTCGCAAACGTGGCCTCCTCGCGAAAACCGGCATCCGTCTGATAGGGACATCCCCTGTCAGGGCAACAGCCACGTCATACGGCTTATCGTCACAGAAGAAGAGAAACTGTTGGCCAGGTTTGGTGACGACTATCAGGCCTACCTCAGGCGCACCGGACGATTCTTACCCAGACGCCGAGCGAGGAGTACCGCCACCCTTTGACTCCATCCGCGGCCTCGACCTTCGAGCCGAGGATGCGCCGGTTCTACCTTGTGGCGATCGCCGTCTTGAAGTCGACGATAAGCCGTATTAGGGGCCTCCCGAGTCGACAGAATCCCCCTTCTCAGACACAGGAGCGCATCAAGCGCACCCCACAGCGAGCGCGCCAGAAATACACGCGCAGCGTAGCCCTCGGACGGTGTTTCGTCAAACACCCGCCCGGTCCCACCCCGTCCGCCCAGGCTCGCGGCACACCTCCGGCCATCCCTGGCACCGACCCAAGGCTCGACCACGCCACTGCGCATCCTGCTTTCTTCAGCCTTCGCCCACCCACACGCGACCGCCGTCGTCATCCCACGGGAGGGGCGGCTCACGCGCGGGCCGCATGGGCGGCACCGCGTCCGGCAGGCCCAGATGCCGGAGGATTCGGCCGACGTCCCCCACCCTCAGCCGGCGGCACACACGCGGCGTGAGCGGGCGTCATCGCGTCAGGCGTGTCCTCGCCACGCGGCGCGCGGCGCCAACACGCCGTGATACAGCACCAGGTTCACGCGAGGGCGCGGGCCGAGAGCCGCCAACCGCTCCAGTAACTCCACCGGCTCAAACAGCAGATGCGTGGGGCCATCGGTCCAGCGGCGCAGCCACTGCGCGGGGCGGTAGAATCACGGCGTAATGGCGAACCTGACGCTGCTGACCAGCATCCTCTACCGCGAGGAAGTGGAACGGGCTCGGGCGATGACTGACCAAGACAGGCTGCTTGCAGGACCGCGGCTGTTTCACAGGGCGTGCGCGGTCATGGCGGACGGCATCAGGCACGCCCATCCTGACCTGGACGACGACGGCGTGACCGCCCTCCTGACCGCTCGCCTCGAGCGGCTTCGCGCTCTGGAGCGCTCGTGACGCCTGATGAGGCCACGCTCGCCGTCATCGATGCCCTTGAATCGGTGGGCCTCCGGTACCTCATCGTCGGATCACTCGCCTCGAACTTCCACGGCATCCCCAGAGCGACTCAGGCCGCGGACTTCGTGGTCGACATCGCGATGAGCGACGTGACGCGATTGGCCGACGCCCTTCCGCCAGGGCTCACGCTTCAGCGGCAAGTCGCGTTCGAGACGGTCACCGGCACCACGCGCTACCTGATCACCGTCAGCGGTAGCCCCTTCGTCTGTGCATTGTTCGTCTGTGCGGACGATCCTCACGATCTTGAACGACTGCGCCGCCGGCTGCGGGTGTCGATCCTCGGGCGGCAGGCCTTCGTGGCCACGGCTGAAGACACCCTCGTCACAAAACTGCGATGGGCGCTGATCGCGCGCCGTGGGAAGGATGTTGAGGACGTGCGGAACATCATCGGCGTCCGGAGCAGCGAGTTGGACTGGGGCTATCTGCTGCAGTGGGCGACTGCCCACGGCACAGGAACACTGCTCGATGAAATCCGCACGTCGATCCCACAGCAGTGACCACAACTGCACGCGGACGCGCTGTGGCGTGATCCCTGCCGCATCGAGGCCAGGAGTCGCGGCATCTACGAAGCGCCCGGCATGGCGTTGCTCTTCATCGCCTACGAGCGTCTGCTCACCGGCATTCACAATGAAGACACGATTGCTAGGAGGCCGGGTCTGAAGACCCGGCCTCCTAGACATGAAAGAACTCGAGCGTGTCGGGTCAATCCTCGTGGTGGATGTCCACTCTCCGACCGGTGAGCGCGTCCTCGTCTGGACTGAATAGCGGACACCAGGCAGCGCTTCGCTGTGTTCTTGTGGCTTCGCGGCTTCTCTTCAAATGGGCACGACGCTTGCAATGAGGCCAGTCATGGAGGTTGTCATGACTCGCTCTCGGGCATTGCTGTTGGCTTCTGCGTTGGTGATCGCGGCGCCTGGGTGCGCGCTGGCCGCGTACTCTGCCGAGCCGCAGAGGGGGCAGCGGCAGGATCAACGCTGGGATCAACGCGACCAGCGGGACGCACGCCGCGGCGCCTCGCGCTACGACCTCGCGGTGGAACACGGGTACGACGACGGGTATGCGGCGGGGCTGCGGGACGGACAACGCGGCGACCGTTTTGATCCTATCAGGGAGCGCCGGTATCGCGCGGGCGATCACGGCTATGACCGGCGCTACGGACCGCGCGATCTTTACAAGGACCGGTATCGCGACGCGTTCCGCCGTGCGTATGAAGAGGGCTATCGTGACGGGCGGCGTCAGGATCGGCGCACGCCACGGTGGTGGCCGTTCTAGCGGTCGTGTCTCAGCCGAGCCTGAAGAATCTGCGCATGCGCGCCAGCAGGGACGCCTGTGCGGAGGCGGGCGTGGCGCCAGGTGCGGCCTTGACGGCGTCCAGTTCATGGCGCCTGGTGACGGCAGCCTCGGCAAGGGTGTCAAGAACGCTGGGGTGACTGCGCACATGCGCGCCGAACGCCTCCGCTGAGATCTCCAGCACCGTGCTGTCACGTCGTGCGGTGACCGTGGCGGAACGCGGATCACCGGTCAGCAGTGACATCTCGCCGAAGAAGCCGCCTGTTTCCGTCACGGCCACCTCGCGGCGATCGGGCCCCACCGTGATTTCCAGCGCTCCGTCGGTCACCAGAAACATCGAGGCCCCCGGCTCGCCTTCCCTGACGACGACCTCACCGCGGCCAAAAAGGCGCTCGGTTGCCGCCGCGGCCAGCGCGGTGAGCACGTCCGGCCCCACCATCGCGAACAGCGGCGCCGCCGCGATCTGCGCCTGGTGTCGGCTCGTGATCGCGTCCACATCGACCGGCGGCTCGTACCGCTGGTACTCGATCTGAATCGGCCACGGAATTTCTATCTGGTTCCGATGGAACTCGTAGTAGATCGCAGTGCGCACCTCGTCGCGCGCGCGCTCGTCCGTTTCGAAATCCTGCACCCAGAAGCGCGCCCGGAAGATCAACGCCGACGCGCCGAAGTCCACCAGTACCACATCCGCGCTCGGCTCCCTGAGCACGCGCGGACACCGCGTCATCGCGGTCAGGATCGCCTCGCGCACCCGGTTTGGCGGCACCTGATAGCCGCTGCCGACCTCCACGAACAGCCGTGTCGGCGAGGACGGCTCGGAGTAGTTCGTGATCGCCTCCTTGCCCACAATGTTGTTGGGCACGATGACGAGGTTGCCGGTCTTGGTCTGAATCTTCGTGGCGCGCCACGTGATCTCGGTCACGCGTCCCTGAAACGGTCCCACCTCAATCCAGTGCCCGGGCTTGAAGGGCCTGTCGATCTGGAGCGCGAGGCCCGCGAAAAAATTGCCGAGGGTGTCCTGCAGCGCAAAGCCGACGACCACCGCGCTCACGGCCGACGCGGCAAACAGTTGATCCGGAAACGCCAGCGTGACCACCACCAGAAACACGCCGATGACCAGCGCGCCCTGCACAATTCCTGGCGCGCGTTCGGTGGCCCGCTCGGTGAACCAGGCGTGGAAGAGTACGGCGATGGTCGCCTGGATCACGCCCAGTGTCAGCAGCAGTTTTTCAACGCTGAAGATGTTCGGGCCGAAGGCGGCCGGGAGCGGGACCGTCATCAACACGATGTGCGCGGCAATGGCGGCCAGCACCACGCCCAGCGTCAGCCGCAGCCGGCGCCGGAGCGCCGGATTGCGCGCGAACAGGTAGATCGCCAGCGCCGCGACCAGCAACGCGACGCCGGCGACGAAATGAGGACTGGTCAGCCGCGCGGTCTCCACGTCAGCCCGCGATGCCCTTGCGGAACGCCGCAATGTCGGCGGGCGTCAGCGTCACCGTCACACCGCGCGAGTTTGGCCCGCCCTTCGCATCGCGATCGGGATTCACTCCGCGTGAACCCGCCGACGCCACGGTCCCCGTGTTCGTGCGTTCGGCTCCGAGCTTTGAGGTTAGTGCCCCAAGGCCGAACTTACTCTTGGACTCAGCCGCCTTCGCGTCCGTAGCCTTTGCGTCCGTTGTCTTCGTGGCCGGCGTGGTCTTCGCCGTTGCGCTGCCGGTCAGGGAGGCGGCTCCCGATCCGGCCACGACCGACGTCACCGCCACAGGCTTGTACGTGATCGTAGCCTTGTACCGCGCGGCCACGGTGGCGGTGGCGGCAAGCTTCTCCGACGCAATCTGCTTGATCAGTCGATCGACGCGCGCCTTGGTTTCCGGATGCGAGGCAAACACACCGCTTGGCTCCTTCAGGTCCTTATTGCGCTCGGAGAGACGTGTGAGAACCGCCCCGAGGCCTGAGGGCGCGTAACCCACGCTGTTCGCCATCCGGATGCCGGCCTGGTCAGACTCTGTTTCGTCACTCCGGTCGTACTGGTTTTCCAGCAGGTTTTCGTAGGCGCGGTCGATCAGGTATTCCAGCACCTCGCTCCGCGTGACGGCCTCAGCCGCCGCACCCTGCACCTTCGCCTTCCTGATGGCGTTGATGGTGTGTTTCTCGGTGACGTGGACGATCTCGTGGCCCAGCACTCCTGCCAGCTCGGCTTCGTTCTCGATGAGCGCGAGCGCGCCGCGCGTGATGTGGATGTAGCCGCCAGGCGCCGCAAACGCGTTCACACCATCGGTGTCGAGCACAATGAACGTCCACGCCAGGTTCGGCCGCGTGCTGGACGCCGTCAGCACCCCTCCCACCAGCGAGACGTACGTGTGCACGGGCACACTCTGCACAACACCATACTTCTCGCGCAGCCGGGCGCTGATCTGCGCACCCATGTCTTTCTCTTCCTGTTCCGTGATGACGAGGTCCTTGATCTGATCGGACAGGCCCTTGACCTTGTTGACCTTGCCGGCCACCTGGGCAATCCTGCCAAGCGCGCCTTGCGCAAAGGCCGGTCCCGTCACCCCGAACACCAACACTCCGACAAGCAGCAGTTGTCTCATCGCGTCTCCTCCGCGTCTGCGATCACTTCGTGTACCGTCACCGGCTGAGCCTTGCCTTTCACGGCGATCGGCCCAATCTCCCGCGTCTTCACCGGCGTCGTCAGGCGCGCCCGCGTGGCCTCGCTGATCAGAATCCGCGCGTGGTGTTCCTTAGTGGCCGACTCCAGCCGAGACCCCAGGTTCACCGCGTCACCGATGACGGTATAACTCATGACGGTGTCGGAGCCGATGTTACCTGCAATCATCTCCCCCGAGTTGATCCCAATGCCAATCGCCATCGCTGGCCGCCCCTGGGCCGTCCAGGCGGCGTTCAGCCGGTCCAGCTCCCGCAACATGTCCACGGCCGCCGCCACGGCGTGATCCGCGTGTCGCGGGTCGGCCACCGGCGCCCCGAACAGGCCCATCACCATGTCGCCCACAAATTTGTCGAGTGTCCCGTGGTGACGGAACAGTACTTGGACCATCGCCGAGAAGTATTCGTTAAGTTGGGCCACCACCGCCTCGGGCGTCTCCCTCTCGGAGGCCGTGGTGAAGCCGCGGATATCGGAAAACAACACGCTCATGTCGCGTCGCTGTCCCCCCAGCCGCGCGAGGGTGGGGTCCGCCACCAGATGCGCGAACACGTCCGGCGACACATAGCGGCCAAACAGCTGCTTCATCTGCCGCTTCTGCCGGCCTTCAACAAAATACTGCCAAGCCGTCCCGCCGAATGTGGCTAGCGCCAGCCCCAGCATGGGCGACACGAGTTCGATCCACACCCCGTCGCCCAGGGCCATCGTCAGCCCCCAAACCATGGCCGCGCCAGCCGCCACGACCAGAAGCACCGCCCACGCCACCGGCAGCAGGACGCTGGTCACCCCCGCCACCGCACTGGCCGCCGCGGTCACCAACAGGTCCACCCGCCAGTCCGCCTTCCGCATGAACTGCTTCGACAGCACATCGTCAACCGCCGCGGCGTGCAGTTGCATACCTGGCATTGCGGCGCCCCCGAACGGAGACGGATAGATGTCCTTCAGTCCAGCAGCTGTTGTGCCGACGAAGACGTACTTGTCGCGAAACTCGGCCGGGTCCACCAGTGGTGCGGCCCCGTTGAGCAGCAGGTCTTCGGAACGAAGCAAGTCGATAAATGAGTAGGCCTTGTAGGTGCGACGCCCCTGCGCATCGGCATAGGGGCCGTGCATGCGGAGCAGCATCTGACTGGCCGGCGCTTGAAGCAAAGGGAGCTGCGCCAGGTCGGCTTCTGATATCTGCCCCACCGCGATCGCGGACGCCAGGCCCAGCCACGACAGACGGCGGCCCTGCGCTTCGACAAACGGCCAGATACGCCGGGCGGTTCCGTCCTGATCCAACTCAAGAAACGTGTGCCCGAAGCCCGCGGACACAGCCGCCAAATCCTCAAACGGCAACCGCACCTGCGGCCGCGCGAGGACGCCCGCTGTGGTGCTGTGCGCGACCCGCGCGTCTGGTTCGTGTCCTTCGTAGATCGCTTCGGCCGCCAGCACGACATTGCCGGCGCGGCGCACACTCTCCACCAACGCTGCGTCGGACGCCGGGTCGCGCAGGTCGCGGTCCACGAACAACACGTCGTACGCGATGACCCTGGCGTGGCCGCGCGTCAGAAAGTCCACCACGGCCGCGTGAATCATGCGCGGCCACGGCCAGCCCCCGAAAATCGGCTCCAGCAGCCGCAGCGAGGTCTCGTCGATCTCGACCAGAACCAGGTCGTCCCTGGCGTCTTCAGCCTGGTGGGTCGCGGCCAGGCGGCGGTCGTAGGTGGAGAGCTCCTGGTCGGCAAACACGCCGAGGCGGCCCAGGCCGGACGCCAGGGCCCACCCGGCGGCGCCGATCGCGAGGCCGATCGCGAGTTTTCTCATCGACTGTGAAGAGTAATCATGTTGGATGGTAGCGGTACGGGGATTCGAACCCCGGTTCCGTGGTTGAGAACTACGTGTCCTAACCCCTAGACGATACCACCATGCGGTAACAGGAACACTGAAAGTAGCACCGTGGCGAGAACACGGTCAAGTCAGAGATAATCAACTGACCCGGCGCTGCTGAGTCGCCGGGTCCGAAGACCCGGCCTCCTCATGGGAAGACCCGGCCTCCATTTTTGGAACCGCGCCGTCAACCGCGGCCGATCACCAGCTTCTCGAGTGTCACCAGCGCCTGGTTGCTGCCGACCAGCGCCACGGTGTCGCCCTCGTTGATGACCTCGTCAGCCGAGGGACTCACGCTGGTGGTCATCGTGCCGTTCAGCGTGCGTTTGATCGCGATCAGCGTGAGGCCATGTTTCGCGCGCAGGTCGATCGCGCGCAGCGACCTGCCCACGAACATCGCCGGCGCGGGAATCTCGATGATGCTGTAGTCGCGCGACAGACTGATGTAGTCGATGACGTTGGGCACCACCAGGCTGTGCGCCATGCGCACCGCCGCCTCGCGCTCGGGGTAAATCACGCGGTCCACACCCAGCCGCTCCAGAATACGGCCGTGCACGTCCGTCGTGGCCTTGGCGACGATGAACTTGACGCCCATTTCCTTGACCGCCATCACGATCAGCAGCGACGCCTCGACGTTGGCGCCAATCGAAATCACCGCCACATCAACGTCGCCGACGCCGGCCTCCAGCAACGCCTTCGGATCGCTCGCGTTGGCGCACAACAGGTGCGGCACGCGGTCGGACAACTCCTGCACCAGCCCGGAATCCGAGTCGATGCCGATGACATCCTGCCCGAGACCGAGGAGTGTGGTGGCCATCGCGGCTCCAAAACGGCCGAGGCCAATGACGGCGAATTGACGTGGTGCCATAAGTGATTACCCGATCAGGACGCGCCCCTCGGGATACGCCACGCGTGGCGCCGCCTGTCGGGCGGCCAGGGCGAAAGCCAGCGTGAGCGGGCCGATGCGGCCCATGAACATCAACAGACAAATCAACGCGCGGCCGGAATCCGAAAACGCCGCGCTGAGGCTGAGCGGCGTCCCCGGCACGCCGGTCGACAACCCGACGGTGCCAAACGCCGAGACCGACTCGAACAACGTCCGCAACAGGTCCGTGCCCTCAGTCACCAACAACGCGCCCGCCACCAGATTGAGCGACAGGAACGCAATGAGGCTGATGAACAACGCGCGCGCCACGAGATCCGCGGGCAACCGCCGCCCCATCACCACCGGCTCGCGCATGCCTCGAATCGTCGCCCACAACGCCACCACCGTCACGCCGAACGTGCTCACCTTCACACCGCCCGCCGTGCCGCCAGGCGCGCCGCCGATGAACATCAGGATCAACATGACGAAGTACGTCGCCGGACTCAACGCGCTGATGTCGATCGTATTAAATCCCGCCGTGCGGGTCGCCACCGACTGAAACAGCGCCGCCAGCAGGGCGTCAGGACGCGTGATCCCGCCCAGCGTGGCCGCGTTGCCCCGCTCGACCAGGTACATCGCTGCCGTCCCCAACAGAATCAACGCGGCCGACAACACCAGCACAAACCGCGTGTGGATGGACAACGTCTTCGTCCGGCGGTACCGGCCGAGTTCCGTCAACACGAGATACCCGATGCCGCCGGACACGACCAGCGTCATCACCGTCAGGTTCACCACCACGTCCCCGCGCCAGTCCATCAGACTGTTGGAGAACAGACTGAACCCCGCGTTGTTGAACGCCGACACCGCGTGAAACACCGCCAGCCACGCCGCGTCAACAATCCCGAACTGCGGCCACCACCGCATCGTCAACACCAACGCGCCCACCACCTCGAACGCCAACGTCACCTTGACGACCGTCATTGCAAACCGCGCAATGTCCCGTCGCGAGTTCAGGTTGAGCGACTCCTGCAGCGACATCTGCTCGTTCATCGACACGCGACGCCCCAGCACGATGGCGATGAACGTCGACAGCGTCATGTAGCCGAGGCCGCCGATCTGAATCAGCAGCAACACCACCACCTGACCGAAGCCGGAAAACGCCGTGGGGGTATCCACGACGACGAGTCCCGTCACACACACGGCGGACGTGGCGGTGAAGAAGGCAGCCGACCAGCCGATGCTGGCACCGCCGGCGCCCGCCAGAGGCGTGACCAACAGCAGGGTGCCAACCAGGATGACGCTGGCCATACCTGTCGCGAGGAGTTGGGGAGGCGACAACGGCCGGCGACGCATGACCGACCATGTTACATCCGCCGACTACAATGGGGGGACCTATGAGTCGCACGCCCGAGGTGGCCCCCCCAGCGCCGCCGCCGAGCCCGCCGTTAACCGACCCGTCGTTCTACCTGAACCGGGAACTCAGTTGGCTCGACTTCAATCGACGTGTGCTCGCCCAGGCCGAAGACCCGGCCCATCCGCTCCTCGAGCGCATCAAATTCCTCGCCATCGTCGGTACCAATCTCGACGAGTTCTTCATGATTCGCGTCGCGTCGCTGCTGCGCAAACAGCGCACGGGCTCCGAGGACGTCTCGACCGACGGCATGACGACCGAAGAACAACTCACGCAGGTGCGGAAGCAGGCGGTCGACATGCTCGCGCAACAGACCCGCTGCTGGACGCGCGCCCTGCGCCCCCAGCTCGCCGAACACCACATTCACTTTCTTGAGCCGTCCGAATACACGCCGGCGATCGCGCAGCACCTGGAGACGTACTTCGCGCGTGAAATCTGGCCCGTGTTGACGCCGCTGGCCTTCGACCCCGGCCACCCGTTCCCTTACATCTCGAACCTCAGCCAGAACCTGGCGGTCGTCGTGAAACACGGAGGGCGCACGAAGTTCGCGCGCGTGAAGCTGCCCGACGTCCTGCCGCGCTTCGTGCCGCTGCCCGATCGGCTGGCCACCCGCGGTCACCAGACGTTCGTCTTCCTCGAAGACGTCATCCGCGCCAACCTGCAGCGGCTGTTTCCGGGGACGACGGTGAAGGGCGCGTATTTGTTCCGGGTGGTCCGCGATGCGGATCTGGTGATTCAGGAGGATGAGGCGGACGACCTGCTGGAGTCGATCGACCAGGGGCTGCGCCAGCGCCGGCATGGCGCGCTCTCGCTGCTGCAGGTCGAGGCGGGCGTGCCGCGGCGCGTGCTCGACATCCTGATCGAGAACTTCGAGGTCGAGGACGAAAACGTCTTCCGCACCAAAGAACGCCTGGGATTCGGCGACTGGATGCAGCTCACGAAGCTGCACCGGCCCGAGTTGAAGTATCCGCCCTTCCAACCCGCACCCATCTGGGCGAACGCGGATGCCGAAACGATCTTCGACGAGCTGCGGCACCGCGACCGGATGGTGCACCACCCGTTTCAGTCGTTCGGCGCCGTGGAAGCGTTCCTGCGCGCGGCGGTCGACGACCCGCAGGTCATCGGCATCAAGATGACGCTCTACCGCATTGGCGCCAACTCGCCACTCGTCGACCTGCTGCTGACGGCGGCCGACGCCGGCAAGCAGGTGGCGGTGCTCGTGGAGCTCAAGGCACGATTCGACGAGCGCAACAACATCCAGTGGGCCCAGCGCCTGGAAGCGGCGGGCGTGCACGTCGTCTACGGCCTCTTGAACCTGAAGACCCACTGCAAGTTGTGCCTGGTGGTGCGGAAAGAGGCCGACGGCATTCGCCGCTACGTCCATCTGGGCACGGGCAACTACAACGTGGTGACCGCGCGGCTGTATACCGATTTTGGACTCTTCACCTCACGTGACGGCATGGTGGAGGACGCGTCGGACCTCTTCAACTACCTGACGGGCTACTCGAACCAGCATCAATATCGCGAGCTGCTGGTGGCGCCGGTCAGCCTGCGGAGCGGACTCGCGCACCTGATCGAACAGGAAATCGCCGCGGCCACTGAAGGCCGCCCCTCCGGGATCATCATCAAGGTCAACGCCATCACCGACCCGGAGATGGTGCGCCTGCTCTACCGCGCGTCACAGGCCGGCGTGCGCGTGGACCTGATCGTTCGCGGCGTGTGTGTGCTGCGGCCTGGCGTCCCAGGCGTGAGCGACCACATCACCGTGCGGTCGATCGTGGGCCGGTTCCTGGAACACTCGCGCCTCTTCTGGTTCGCTGGCGGCGGCCAGCCCACGATCTACCTGGGCAGCGCGGATGTCATGGAGCGGAACCTCGACCGCCGCGTCGAAGTCCTGTATCCCGTGCGCGATGCGGCCATGGCCGAACACCTCCGCACCGTCGTCCTGGCCGCCTACCTGCGCGACACCCGCCGCAGCCGCCTCCTCCAGGCGGACGGCACCTATGTGAGCGCCACCGCCACCGAGGACGAACCTGGCATCAGTTCGCAGGACCTCCTGCTCGACTGGCACATGGCCGAGGCGAAAGACGCCTAGGTGATGCGCCGGGGCTGAAGACCCGGCGGATCGCTAATACCCCGGCCCGAGCAGAATCGCGTTGATGAACAGCAGCGAGGTCGCCTCGGTGAACGCGCGGAAGTTCGGGTCTTCGGCGAACGCAATCACATGGCCGCGGCCGACCGCTGCGTGCATGAGAAAGGCCTTCTGCTGGATGAGGTCGCGGGCTTCGGGCCACATCAGGCCGGCCGCGATCACGCGGTCGGTCTTTGCATAGACACCGACGTTCGTGCCGGCATCCAGCTTGAGCGGCATGAACATGCGCGATCCTTCCATCACCACCTGAATCTCGTCGTCGAGCCCCGCCGACAGCCAGTGTTCCTTGTCGAGGCGGACGCGCAGCAGGGCGCCGGCCGTCCCGTCCGGGGCGCCCCGTTCGGGTTTGATCGCTTCCTCGTAATCAAACTTCTCGATGTCGATCTTGGGCGGGGTCTTCTTCTCGTCCGCCGCGCCTGACGCCGACCCGTCACGCTGCAGGAGATGGGTCGGCAGCAGCCCGGCACGTTCGGTGGTGGCCCAACGGGATGCCTCGCCGATCGTCACGAGCGTGCCGCCACGCTGCAGCCAATCGCGCAGCCGCCGCATCTGGTCGTCGTTGAAGGTGTAGTTGCCCGACGGCAGCACCAGCACGTCGTAGCGCGACAGATCGATGCGGCCCAGCGAGCCTGCGCGCACGGTCGTCACCGGCTGACGGAAGCGCTGTTCCAGCGCGTACCGCGCCCACCCGGCCGACAGACTCGACGCCGGCGAGTCCCAGGCGAGCAACACACGCGGCGCCTTCAGCGTCGCGACTTCATTGCTGCCGAGCGACACGCCGCTGTCGACGAACGCGGAATCAATGGGCGTGATCTCGATGCCGTACTTCGCCGCCACCTGACCAAGGCGCGCGGCCAGGTCCGCCGGGTTCTCCTGCACGCGCATGAACGCCGACCCGGCCGGAAACGCGCGGCCCGCAATGGTGAACTCGCGTGGCACGTTCGACATTTTCACACCCGACTGCAGCAGCTCGACCGCTGCCTCGGCGGCGACCAGACCCCACGGCATGATGTAGCCAACCCTGGCCGCCGGCAGCGGCGCGCCCGCGGCTGGTGCCGGTGCCGCGCGCGGCACCTTCGTCGCCCTCGTCGTCACCGGCGTGGTGGCGGGAACGACGTCGAGGTCGTAGAGCATCGCCAGGCTCCAGGCGGTCACGTCGTAGATTTGATCGCCGAGGCCACGCTTGCGGCGACGGTCCTGCTCCTTGATGAACTCCTCGCTCTGCGCGATGGTCGGGTCCAGCAGATTGCGCACGAGCCGGCCGGCGGGCTGCGCGAGCGGCACGATGAGCGAGCCCACGGGCAGCGTGCGCGTGCCGATCTTGATCGGCTCGTCGGCACGGCGCACGTCGATCCCCTGCGCGGCGAGGCGGCGCGCCAGGTGCATGGCGCGCGCGGGATCGGTGCCGGCATCGATCAGATATTCCTTCGGCCCGGTGTCGGCGAGGCGAATGGCCGACTGCCGGTACCTCAGGAAGTCGCGGAGCATGACCTCGCGATTGCGGGCCGCCGTGATCGCGGTGGTGATGGCCGAGGTGAAGTGCCGGATCACGCCATCCCGATACGTCAGCACGTCGCCGTCACTGCGCAGAAACCTGAGGCCGCGCGAGGACGGCATCTCGTAGGTCATGCCAACGGCGCCATGAAAGACGGGCCAGGAATCGCCGTACCCCGGGTAAAACGCGTCGAAGACTTCGCGGACGAAATACCCGAATCCGCGCCCGTCGAACACCTCGCCGTTCGCCTGGCCAAACGCGGTCAGCCACTTCATCTGATCGTCGGTGATCAGCGGGTTGACGGGATCGGCGGGCGGCGCGAAGTAATACTGGCTGTCGCCGCTCTGTTCGTGGAGGTCGACGACGACCTGCGGAAAGAAGTCGAGCATGATCTGGACGCGTCCGCGCGTCTCGGGCTGCGACATCGCGAACCAGTCGCGGTTCATGTCGAACAGATAGTGGTTGGCGCGGCCGCCCGGCCACGGTTCGTCGTGCTCGAGCGACGCCGGGTCCGCGTCGGGCACACCCGCCGCCCGTCCCTGCTGGTTCGCGTGGACAAACCGGGCGCGGCCGTCCGGATTCTGCAGCGGGTCGATCAACACCAGCGACTCGCGGAGCACCACCTCCACGCCGGCATCGCCCTGCGCCGCCAGCAGGTGGTACGCCTCGGCGAGCGCGGCGTCTGACGAGGAGATTTCGTTGCCGTGGACGGCGTGCATCAGCCAGGTGACGACCGGAAGATCCGCGAGGAGCCGGTCCAGTTCCGCCTGGGGCACTCCGCGCGGGTCGGCCAGCCGCTGCAGGCCCAGCTTCACCGTGTCCAACTGCGAGAGGCGAGCCGCGGACCCGACCACCAGCACGTGCAGCGGCCGCTTTTCCCAGGTGCGCGCGTACTCAATCAGGCGCGTCCTGTCGGGCGCGGCCTGATTCAGCGCCTTGAGGTAGGTGGCGATGCCCTCGGGCGACGTGATCTCTTCGCCAAAGTTCCAGCCCAGCACGGCCTGCAGCGTCGGAATTTTCTGGTCGTACCTCGTGCCGGGCATCAGCTCCTGCGCCGCTGCCGCCGACGGAACCACCAGGACACACCACACCACACACGATCGAATCAGTCGGGTCATGGGGACAGATATTAGCAGTGCGGCGGGGTGCGGGGGGGGTGCGGGTTACTCGAAGCGCGTGAGCGCGACGTCCACCCGGCGCACTTCGCCGGACGCCGGGCGCCACTGCACGAGGATCGGGGACTGATACCGGCCTTGCACCAGCTCACCCTGCCCCGCCGACCTCGCGTCGGACACCAGCAGGTCGACCGACCGGCGCATACGCAGGAAGCGCGAGGCGGGCGCCTCAAGGCTGCGCGCCACCAGCCGCTCGATGCGTGAACTCTGCAAGCCCAGCGCGTCGAGCAACTGATTGAGCGCGCGCACCAGGTCGTACTGCGCGTACACCAGCGCCTTGGCCGGCACCGCGCGCGGGTCGTTCCACGCGTGCCGCACCTCTTCCTTCGCGAACCGCAACGGGTTCTGCAGCACTTCGGCCAGGTCATGGCGCATCAGCAGCGTCTCGTACTCGTTCACCGTCAGGCTCGCGTACTGCTCGCCGGCGGCCAGTTCCAGACGCACGCGGCCCTTCGTGATCCCGTGCTCGGCAATCAGCTCGCCCACCCGATCGAACAGGCCAAGGCGCGTTTCGCGCAGGTTCACCGCGTCGATCGGATGCGTTGAGACCGGCACCTCGATGGTGGTGCGGGCGACTTCACGCTCAACGTTGTAGCCCACCACACGCGCCGTCCGCCTGCGCGGCACGTCGCGATACACGCCGTCGAAGTCGATGAAATACACCGGCGCCGCCCGCTGCACATCGTCGGTCACACAGGCGCGGATGCCGCTGCCCATGAAGGCCAGATGGGAATCCGCGTTGGTCGGCTCGATCGCCCGCTGTTCGGGCGCCAGTTCGTCGCGCAGCTCCAACTGGTCGTGCCGGTATCCCGCGCCTTCGGGGAACACCATGCGGAACACGTCGAGATAGGGCGAGATGGATCCGAAGCGGGCAATCAGGCGGGCGGCCAGACTCTGCGGCAGGAAGCCCGCCGTGGAGTGCTCGGACGCGTAAAAGCAGTGCCGGAACCCCTGCACGGCGTCGCCATGGACCTCGACCGTACGGGCCCGAACGTCAACGACGTCCAAACGGGCCCGGGGAGTGATGGGGAGCGCAAGCTCAATCGGCGACACAACGCGTAACGTCCAGCGAAAGACTAACACGGAGGGGGGATCGCCGGACCTGAAGGTCCGGCCTCCTGAAGGTCCGGCCTCCTAGAGGAGGGCGCGAATCCAGCCGCCGTCCACGGCGATCGACTGGCCGGTGATGTAGCCGGCGCGGTCCGAGGCCAGGAAGGCGGCCAGGGCGGCGAACTCGCGGGGTTCGCCCAGCCGCCGCATGGGGATCTCGGCTTCCCAGCGCTCGACCACGGCGCCGGCGGTCGTGCCACCCGACGCCGCCATCTGGGCGGACAGGTCCACCACCCGATCGGTGCGGGTGTAGCCGGGCATCAGGTTGTTCACCGTGATCCCCTCGGCCGCCACCTCGTTGGCCAGGGTGCGGGCAAACGCGGTGACCGCGCTCCTCAGGCTGTTGGACAACATCAGGCCTTCGACCGGCTGTTTGGCCGCGATGGACGTGACATTGAGGATGCGCCCCCAGCGGCGCGCGCGCATGTCGGGTAACACGGCGCGGGACAGTTCGACGACGCTGGTGAGCAGGACGCGGGTGGCCGCGTCCCAGTCGGCGGCAGTCAGACTGTCGAACGGTCCCGCCTTGGGTCCGCCCGAATTGGTCAGCAGGATGTCGATGGGCCCGTACACGCGCCTGGCCTCGGTCACCAGTCGTTCGATGTCGGCAGGGTTGGCCACATCCGCGACCACGCCGTGTGCCGTGCCCCCGGCCTTCGTGATGTCGGCGCACGTCGTGTCGAGCGCGTCACGGCCGCGCGCGCAGACGACGACACGCGCGCCTTCGGCGGCCAGTTCGAGCGCGACCGCCCGTCCCAGCCCCTTGCTGCCGGCCGTGACAATCGCCACGCGATCGCGCAGTCCCAGATCCACGGACTACCGCCTCAGGTAGTCGTCTGTCTTTGCGAGCCAGTCGGCGCGCGGGGGGCTGAAGACGTCCACGTCGAGTGTGTCTTCGAGCGCCTCGGCCTTGTGCCACACCCACGACGGCAGATGGAGCACTTCGCCGGACCGGATGGTGATCTCTTCCTTCTCGTCTTCACCGATCCAGAAGTGCAGCGCGCCCTCGAGCACGTAGGTCAGTTGTTCGTTCTCGTGCTGATGGCGCGGCACGATGCAGCCCTTTTTCAGGTAGACATGGGCCAGCATCATGCGGTCCCCGGTGATCAGCCGCCGATCGAGCAGGGCGGTGACAGTTTCTTTCGGCATGTCGTCCCAGCGATAAAACGTCACGGCATTCGACACGGAAATTCCTCCTAATCCCGGACGACTAAGGTTATCCGAGTTCGCTGGCCGCGCGGCTGAGGCGTTCGTCGGCACAGGAGAAGTGCACTTCGTCATCTTCGGCACCGATCAGCACTCGCTCGAACGACGCGAGGTGCACCGCATCACAGCCGCGCAGCGCCTGTGTCTCGGCCAAGGCACCCGCCGCGTGCGCCAGCGTCTCTCCAACGTCGATTACCAGGAACGACGCCCAGTCGGTCTCGAACTGCTGTCGCACCTCGGCCAACTCGCCTGTCGTGATCTGTCCTTCACGTCGCCGGCGCGCCAGCGTCGCCCGCACTTCGGCATACGCGATCACGGACGTGGCGACAATGTCGGCCGCACTGACCAGTTGCTGGACGGCGTCCGAGTCTGGCTCGTCGAGGTACAACTTCACCAGCGTGCTGGTGTCCAGGTAGACCGTCACTCGCGGTCCTCGATCACCATCTCTGACGCCAACTTCCCACGCGACTTGATTCTTGTCCGGAGACCCCTGGGCTTCCCGCCGTTCCAGCGCGCCTTGCCTTCGGCGACCCACTTGAGCGCCCACGCCACGTTCTTTGGCGTGTCGACCGGGGCGATGGTGGCGATCGCCTGGCCGCGGTCGGTGATGGTGAACCGCTCCCCCGCCTGGACCCGCTTCAGGTGTTCGCTGAGATGCGCTTTCAGTTCGCGTACGCCGACGGTGGCCATGATGAACCTCCTCAAATAATGAGGTCACATTGTGACACGCATGTGGTCACGTCTGCCTGGGGCGGGTCGAAGTGACGTCGCTCTGAGCGACCCGAGCCTGCGACCCCAGTCGTTTTGGGCGCGGAGTGGTCAACCGTCTTCGCGGGTCGGGTCGAGGGGCAGAGGGACTCGAGGCCCCGCGGCACGGCGGAGTCGGTCCGCGATCGCGAGCCCGAGTCCCTCTCCGGGAGGTAATGAGGCGACGATGACGTCGCAGTCGCGCCGGTCGAACTCCCGCAGTAACTCGTAAATCCTGCGCGCGTACTCGGCCATCGACTCGGGGACCAGAAGCCGCACGTGTCCAGCGCCGGAAGAGTGTTCGAGCGCGGGAGGAAGAAGGACACCGACTCGACAACCCTGCGCCTGCAGGCGCTGCGCTTCACCAACGACTTCGCCGGGCTCGACGAGGAGGACCCTGGCCCGTGGGGCGTAATGCGACGGATGCTGGCCAGGGGCCCGGATGGGACTCTTCGAACGCACCGGCATCGAGTGCCCGAGCGCCCGTTCGAGATCTTCCCGCGCCACGCCACCTGGGCGAAGGATGGCCGGTTGTTCGCCCGTGACATCGACGATGGTCGACTCGACGCCGACCTGGCAGGGACCGCCGTCAAGCACGAGGTCGACGGCGGTTCCCAGGTCCTCGCGCACGTGGCGAGCCGTCGTGGGGCTGACAGAGCCGAAGCGATTGGCGGACGGCGCCGCGACGCCGCCAGCGAACGCCGAGAGCAGCGCACGCGCGACTGGATGGCCCGGCACCCGCAACGCGACGGTCTCAAGCCCCCCGGTCACCGCGAACGGCACGCGGCTGCTTCGCCACAGGACGAGCGTCAGGGGACCAGGCCAGAAGCGCCCGGCCAGAAGGCGTGCCGGCTCGGGTACGTCCGCTGCCCAATCCTGGAGCTGATCGGCGCTGCCGATGTGGACGATGAGCGGATGCGTGCAGGGCCGCCCCTTCACCGCGAAGATGCGCGCCACGGCGCCAGCATCCTCGGCATTCGCGCCGAGGCCGTAGACGGTTTCGGTGGGGAAGGCCACGAGGCCTCCAGCGCGCAGCACGCGGGCCGCCAGCTCGATGTCGTCGGTGGTGCCCATCAGTCTCGAGGAGGTTTCAGTCCTCGCCCTGCGCCATGGTGAACCCGCTCACCCCGTCGAACTCCTGCAGCTTCTCGACGTGCATCCAGCGGTGTTGCGCGGCGATGCGCTGGAGCAGGTCGAACACGGCGGCGTCCGCGAGGTCGCCAGTCGCGTCCCGAAGGATGAAGCGGCAGCGCCAGTGGTCCACGCAGTCCGTCATCGCACCCGTGGGCGGGTACACCTTGGTGCCACGATTGGAGATCATCTTCAGCGTGACCGGTGTTTCCAGGACGTGATGCTCCAGGCTCTTCCCGATCGCCTCAGCCGAAAGGGCCGACTCCACGAAGATGTCGATGCCGATGACGCGTCGCGTCCGCGGCTTCACGAAGTCGGGAGCCGGATCGATATTCGGGAGCTTGATCGGCTTGTAGGCCCGAACCTGGTATCGCTCGGACGTGCGACCGAAGTTCGCGATGACGGCATCCGTGAAGGCGCTGGTCGAGGCGCCCTGGTCGTAGCCGATCACGTCGCCCGTACGGACCTTCCCTTCCTCGAGGGTGACGAGGATGGCGTGCTCGATCGTCGCCGCCGCCTCGAACTCGCCGAGGTGCCGGAGCATCATGACGGACGACAGGACGACCGCGGTCGGGTTGATCACGTTCTTGCCCGCGTACTTGGGCGCCGAACCGTGGACCGCCTCGAAAATGGAGACCTCGTTCCCGATGTTCGCGGACGGCGCGAAGCCAAGTCCGCCGACCAGCGCGGAGGTCAGGTCGCTGAGGATGTCCCCATTCATGTTCGTGGTGACGATGACCTCGAACTGCTCGGGCTTCTTGACGAGCTGGTGGGCACAGTTGTCGATGATGATGTGCCGCGCCTCGATACCGGGATACTCCTCACTGACCTTCTCGAAGGTACGTTTGAGCGCCCCCTCGGTGAGCTTCATGATGTTGGATTTGGTCGCGCAGTGAACGCGTGTGCGTCCCTCGGCGATGGCGCACTCGAACGCCAGCCGGACGATCTTCTCGCAGCCCTTGTTCGAGATGAGCTTGAGGCACTGTGCAACCCCCGGGGTCTGCATGTGCTCGATGCCGGCATAGAGGTCCTCGACGTTCTCGCGGACGACCACGAGATCGATGCCGCGCCCGCTGTAGGGCGTCGGCACGCCCGGAAGCTCGCGCACCGGTCGGATGTTGCCGTAGGTCTCGAACAGCTTGCGGAGGGTGACATTCGCGCTCTTCTCGCCGAAACCGACCGGCGTTTCCAGGGGGCCCTTCAGCACGACGCGGGTCTTGCGGATCGACTCGATGGTGTCTTGAGGCACGCCGGACGCGATGCCCTGCCGGAAGACGCTCGAGCCCGCGTGGCGCTCTTCCCACGCGACGGCGGCGCCCGTGGCCTCGATGATTCGCTTGGCGGCGCGCACACACTCGGGGCCCACGCCATCTCCAGGGATGACGGTGACGAGCTTCTTCTCTGAACGAACTGACGGCATGCTCATCGGTCTTCTCCTGGCTTGGTACGTTCCCCGGTCGCCTGCTGTCGCCTGATAATGAGGTCATTATTCACAGCGTGTCCTTGAGGACGGAGGCGGTCTGCCGGTTGCGATACGCCTTCAGGCGTTTCCTCAGGGCGGGATCGCCGAGCGCGATAACGGCCGTTGCCAGCAGGGCGGCATTCGCCGCTCCAGCCTCGCCGATGGCGAGCGTGCCCACCGGTACCCCCTTGGGCATCTGCACGATGGACAGGAGCGAATCCAGACCCTGAAGCGCCCTGGACTGCACCGGGACACCGAGCACCGGCAGAGTTGTCTTGGCCGCCGCCATGCCAGGGAGATGGGCCGCGCCGCCCGCGCCGGCGATGATCACCTGGATGCCGCGCGCTTCCGCGCTGCCTACGTACTCGAAGAGGAGGTCAGGCGTCCGGTGCGCCGAGACAATCTTCGCCTCGTAGGGGACCCCGAGCTCTGCAAGCACTTCGGCGGCGCGCCGCATCGTGGTCCAGTCGCTCCTGCTGCCCATGATGACCGCGACGAGCGGCGCCGCGCCCGGCTTCACCTTCGCCATGCACCGGCCCCTGTGGCGGAGACGATTTCTCGCTCCCGGTCGTCGACGAACCAGGTTCCGCGAAGTATCGCCGCCGGTAGACCAGGCACTCGCTGGCCGCCTTGGCCAGGAGGAGCATGCTCATCGAACACTTCCTTCACAAAAGCGACCCTTGACGAACGACTTTCATGTCGCGTATTGTTTAGCACAAGTAGTGACCCGACCGCAAGAGGGGAAAAAGCGCTGAAGACGCCAGGCGAGCCCATGATCCATGACGCCATCGTGATCCAGGAGGTTCCCCATTGGCTGCAGCCCGCATAAGCCGCAAGGAAGCGACGGCAAGGAATACGACGGTGGCCCGGCCCACGCGAGAGCCGAAGCCGGCCTGGACGTTTCTGACCAACCATGCGCACGTCCTCCTCTGCATCGCGCGGGAGCCGGAGGTGCGCATGCGGGATGTCGCTCACCTCGTCGGCATCACGGAGCGCGCCGTCCAGCGGATTGTGGCCGACCTGGAAGCAGCAGGATACATCGAGCGGATGCGCCATGGTCGCCGGAATCACTACAAGGTCCGAACCGATCGTCCGCTTCGGCATCCGATCGAGCAACACGAACGCGTCTCCTCGCTGATCGCGCTC
>JBCKZS010000033.1:0-30469 GCA_038918905.1 Vicinamibacterales bacterium | reverse complement strand
CGGTGGTGCTGCCCGCCAGCCACGGCGACGTGGTTGTTGCGGATCCGCAAGGGATCAACGCCGGAGCCGCCGCACAAGGCCCTCTACGAGACCTGCCTACCGCAGGCAGGCCCTGCGCATTCCCTTAGAGGTCATGAAGCCGCTGAAGCGCTGGGTGCGAGCGATATAGTCGCTGAAGCCGACGCGAACCCCGTGAACACACAGGAGATACCGTGACGGACATTGGAAGTTGGGCTAGGCGTGGGGACAAACCTTGCGGTTTGTCCTACCCGCCTCGGGTATGCATGCGCACGTTCCTGGCGAACCACATGGGACAGCTCATGGCCGCAAAGGACAGGGAACCTTGTCCTATGCCACCACGATTCGAGCGTGCAACAACACCAACGAGCTCGAGAACTTCAACACATCGCCTGTGATGCTGACGCAGATTGACGCCAGGCCGCATCGCGACTGATCACGCGTCGTCCGGTGCCATCGGCGGTCGCCAGATGCGATAGTAGGAAGAGTGCCAACCCTACCGACCGGCCGCCAGTTCATCAGCTCTGTTTTCTTCGATAACACCTTCGTCCGGGAGTTGCCTGGCGACCCGGTGCATGACCTCCGCCCACGGCAGGTGCACGGCGCATTGTACTCACGCGTCGCACCGACCCCGGTGGCGGAGCCACGGCTGATGGCGCATTCACCTGAGGTCGCCTCGCTGCTGGGGCTCCGGGATGCAGACGTTGAGTCGCCCGCGTTTGCGGAGGTGTTCGGCGGCAACGCGCTGTGTGAGGGGATGGAGCCTTACGCCGCGAACTACGGCGGCCATCAGTTCGGCGCCTGGGCGGGCCAGCTCGGCGACGGCCGGGCCATCACACTCGGCGAGACGATCAACGCCGCAGGCCAGCGATGGGAACTGCAGTTGAAAGGCGCCGGCCGAACACCGTACTCACGCGCGGCTGATGGTCGAGCCGTGCTGCGTTCGTCAGTCCGCGAGTTTCTCTGCAGCGAAGCCATGCATCACCTTGGCGTGCCGACGACGCGCGCGTTGAGTCTTGTGACGACTGGCGACGACGTGCTGCGCGACATGTTCTACGACGGCCGTGCCGCCCTCGAGCCCGGGGCCATCGTCTGCCGCGTGGCACCATCGTTCATCCGATTCGGCAACTTCGAGCTGCCCGCCTCGCGACGTGATCTGGCGCTGCTCAACCAGCTCGTCGACTTCACGATCCGTCGCGACTTCGCGGATCTGCTGGACGGCCGCACTCCGGCCGACGCAGACGTGCGGGCCGAGTGGTTCGCGGAGGTGTGCGAGCGCACGGCGCGCATGGTGGCGCACTGGATGCGAGTGGGCTTCGTTCACGGTGTTATGAACACCGACAACATGTCGATCCTCGGGCTGACGATAGACTACGGGCCGTACGGATGGATCGATAACTTTGATCCTGACTGGACGCCGAATACGACCGATGCCGGAGGGCGTCGCTACCGTTTCGGGCACCAGGCGCAGATTGCGCACTGGAATCTCGTGCAGCTCGCGAACGCCCTTCTTCCTGTCTTGTCCTCGACCGACCCGCTCTACGCCGGACTCGAACGCTATGAGCACGAGTTCAACATGCACAGTCGCGCGGACGTTGCCGCGAAGCTTGGGCTCGCCGAGTGTCGCGATGACGATGCCGAGCTGATGAACGACCTGCATGCGTTGATGCACGAAGCGGAGGTGGACATGACCATCTGGTTCCGCGGTCTCGCGGAGATCAGCATGGACGCGCCGGCCTTGGACCCGCTCCGGGCTGCGATGTACGACGCCGAGAAGATGCGGCGTGCCGAGCCCGCGTTCGTCGCGTGGCTGGAACGTTACTCCCGACGCGTGCGGCAGGACGGATTGGATCCGCAGGATCGTCGCGCGCGTATGAACCGGGTCAATCCCCGGTTCGTTCTGCGGAACTACCTCGCGCAGGACGTGATCAACCAAGCCGAACGCGGAGACACCTCGGGCATCCGCGAGCTTCTCCACGTCCTCCGTCGTCCCTATGACGAGCAGTCTGGGTCCGAACGCTTCGCGGAACGGCGGCCGGACTGGGCACGAAACCGCGCGGGCTGCTCGATGCTCTCCTGCAGCTCATAGGTGATTGCTCGCGGCGGGAGCCAGTACGCCGTTCACGGATACGACACACGGAGAGTCGTCGCCGCCTTTGCCCAGCGCCTGAGATCACGGCCCACGTTCGGGCCACACCGGCGCACCACGGACGAGCAGCGACGCCACCCACTGCGGCTCCAGGATCATCACGTGGCTGCGGGCCGGGGACAGCTGCTCTTCAGGGAAGAGCTCCCGCACGCGAAGGAAGATCAGCCGCTCATCCTTGAGTCCGGCGAAGCGCATTCCTCCAAAGCCGACCGTCACGCGGCCATGTTCGTCGTCGACGAACACTATCTGGTCGGTGGGCAATGAGATCCGTGGCCCGTTGAGCAGATCGACAAAAGTGCCTGGTGGGCCGTTTCGGTAGATCGGAAGCGAGGACACGATGTCGAGCTGCCGGTAGAGGGTGCTCCCTGGCGCGAACTCGATAAGCAGAGGACAGCCCGTCATATGCGGGACGAGAAAGGCGTCATCGGTCAATACCTGGGAACCGCCGCGTCCACAAGCCGAGACCATGCCTCGATTCCGCCCGCAAGGTTGTACAGGTTGCGAAAGCCATGCTGGAGGAAGTACTCCGCTGCAGCTCAATGGGCTGTCCGGAGGCAATCAGAGCCTTGAGCTCAGGCGCTGGGAGCTGGCGGATGGCCGGAGTAGTTGCGGGGCTGCTCATCAGACCAGCGTACACCAGATCGCCGCCGCGCTCCCGGCGGAATCCTTGTCGGTCGCGCCCTGTGTGCGGTTCAATCGATGGTGGATCGTTGTTGCCGCCCTTCTCATCAACATGAGCGTGGGGTCCGCCTACGCTTTCAGCGTCTTCACTCACTCTTGTCCAAATTAGCTTTTGAGGATTCGCAACTTGGACAGCATCGCGCGGGTCGTCGGCGTCCGGTCCGGGGCTGGAGGCCGCAAACGGCCGCAGAATCCCCGTTCCGGCGCGAAATCGGCGTCGGCGCGGGCACCGCGATCCGGTCGCCAATTTGGACAGCATCTGCGAGGCCGTCGGGGTGTCGTTTCCCTCGAATCGGAATCGTTCAGTGTTTTCAACGACTTAACCCGTCCAAGTTGCGAATCCGCGCGCTAATTTGGACAGCAGTGGTCTTCAATCTTTTGTTGTCCCGTGTTTTAGGTGTGGCGCAGTCGGCACCGGACGACTACATGTCAGTGTATACTAAGGACGCGGTGATGCGCGATGAGCTCGACCCGGACGTGATGGTGCGCGAAAAGCCGTTCTCGCACGAGCAGTTGGCGGCGAAGGTGAGAGAGATGTTGGACGGGAAGTGACACTGAACGGGGTAACTTCATGCCTGCAAGTATGCGCGCCGTTCGTTACCATGGGCCCAAGCAGCCCTTGAAGTTAGAGGAAGTTCCCGCTCCGACGGCTGGACCGGGCGAAGTGGTTGTACAGGTCAAGGCAGCCGGTCTCTGCCATACGGAGCTGCACTTCTTGTCCGGCCTCCTAAATCTGGGGGTACAGCCAGTTACGCTCGGTCACGAAGTGGTCGGCCGGGTGGCGGAGGTCGGAGCCGGTGTGACCGACGTCGAAGAAGGGGATCGGGTCATCGTCTATTACTACGTTGGCTGCGGACGGTGTCGGCACTGCCTTGTGGGTGATGAGAACCTGTGTGGGGCGCTGCAGGCAGAGTACGGGTTTATCTCGGATGGCGGCTTTGCAAGCGCGCTCAAGGTCCCGGCCCGAAACTGCATCCCGCTTCCCGACCACGTGAGTGACGTGGCGGCGGCCCCGATAGGGTGTAGCGTCACGACTGGGATCCACGCAATGAACCTGGCCCGGGTCTCACCTGGGAACGTCGTGCTGGTATACGGGATCGGCGCGGTGGGGCTTGGCATCGTCCAACTTGCCTCCCGCGCCGGCGCTGAGGTGATCGCGGTGAGCCGGACACCCGCCAAACTCGAGAAAGCGCTGTCTCTTGGAGCAGCTCACGCGATCGATGCGACGGCCGATTCCGTTGCCGAGCGGGTGCGCGATATCACGGCCGGGCACGGCGCGGACGTTGTCATGGAGCTGGTCGCTACCAAAGCCACGATGGAGGAGAGTACGAAAGCGATCGCCAAGCGGGGCCGGCTCGTCTTCATCGGCTACTCGGAAGAGAGTTACACTGTCCATCCCATTCAGCTCGTCATTACTGAGGCGAGTGTCATGGGATCCGTGGGGAATACGCTCGCGGAGCTCAAACAGGCTGTCGAGCTCGTCTCACGCGGAGTTGTCACGACGGTGGTTGATCGTACCCTGCCGCTTGATGAGTTCCAGAGGGGAATCGATGCGCTCACACGGGGTGAGCCCGTGGGGAGGGTGGTCTTGTTACCCTAGCCGGACACGCCGGGAACCGCAAACACCCAGGCGAGCGGGGTTCCACCGGGCACAACCCGGAGAAGAGCGGGCGCCGCTCAATCCCCATAGCGGCACCCCACCCGCGGTTTCGTGCAATTCATTTTTACCGCACCGGCGCGGCGAGCCGGCACTGCGCAGATCTCCCAGCAGCTTGACGCCGTGCCGCCGCGCTAAAAATGCTCTGTATTACGTGGCTCTGGCCCGAACATAACCTCCCCTCTCAAGCGCTACCGCGAAGCCCAGGCGGCCTGGGAGCTTTTCTTGGCTTTTCCGTGCGTGATCTGCGTTTGGGTGATGTGCCCCAGCGTCTGATAGGAGAGGTTATGTCTGGGGCAGCCCCTTAATACGGCCTATCGGCGATCAAGCACGTCGGGAGGCGAGCTCGGCGCATCACTCTTCGCGCTGGATCGCTCCCTCGTGAATCGGCGATTCGCGATCTGCCGCGTGGAGGGGTAACCCGCGTTGCTCAATCACGACCCTGAATTGAGTTCGTGCGCGCTGCGCCCTAGTACTTTCGCAGACCCAGGCCGAGCTGCATCACAATCCTGTTGTCCAGCCGCGTCACCGGTCCCCCGCTGCCGGAAACGGTTACGGAGCGCTGTCGCACCGTGGTTCCCGTGATGCTCGCGTACGGAGCGAGCGCGAAGCTCCGCCAAACGCGGATGTCGTAGCCGACACCGACTTGCGCCGCCCATCCAAATGCCTGGACCCCACCACCACCCTGATCCTGGTACGGGCCTTCGAGAGAGTAACTGACCGGGCCAATTCCGCCCTTGACATGGAAGCTGCCCAGGGCGCTGGGATAGTAGTGCCCGACGAGCTGGAGGTGGAACAGAATCGCATTTCGTTTTTCCGGTCTCCCTCCTGTGCCGGACGCGCTCAGCTCGATGCCTGCCAGCACCTGTCGCGAGAGTGCCCACCCCCCAGCGTAGTACGCGCCCCTGCCGGTCCCGCCATGCCACGGATCGTCAGGACCGGTGAAGTTGCACCCGGTGCACTTCAGGTCGTTGCTCGCGATGCCAAAACCGACTCCGAACCAGAATCCGTCCCGGATCTGCCGCGGCGGCTCCTGAGTCTGCTGCGGCGGCTCCTGAGTCTGCTGCGGCGGCTCCTGAGCGGCCGCAGCGGTTGCGATCACGAGTGGTAGAGCCGCGCTCATGAGCCAGCGATGAAGTGTCAGCATGGGGAAATCCTGAAGAAGTGGGTGTGTCGAACTCTCCTGATGCGAGGCTTTAAGGATAGGAATTCCAACGCCACTTTTTAAAGTATCCCGTGCTTTTCAGTCGTAGTCAATCTGGGAATTTGTGTCGAAGAACCTGAAAACCCGCCCCGATTAGCATTACTTTGTCAGATCGCCGGGATCTCCCCGTGCGCCGCGCGTTTGTTCCTGCAACGGACCGACTTCGTAAAAACCCCCAAAAACACTGCCAAATTCGGTCATTTATGCCAAAGGCTGCATCGTCAACCTGACAAAGTAATGTTAGCGCATTGTGCGTATCCGGGGTCACATATGCGACGGAAGTTTGCCGCTTACGTTGCCACAGGCACGGCTTGCCCTTTCAACTTCTCGCCGTGTCCGCTGTTGCCTGCTGGTGACTCAAAACCATCGGCCACTTCCAATACGGTCATTTCGGGACTGCAATCTTCACGGTCAGCATTATCCGTTCACACTTGATGCCAGAAGACTTTTACGCATTGAATTCCTTGTCAATTTGTTCGGATATCCGTGTCAGCAAGGGCCGCATTTGCGCGACGATGCCGCACGCCTTGTCGTAATCCCCGGCACGATTGCATTGCTCCAGAGCCTGGCACAGGTCGGCAAAACCCATCGCCCAGACTGTTGCTGCCGACGACTTGACGCGGTGGCCCAGGGCAGCCACGCCCACCATGTCTGCTTGTGCCAGCGTGGCCGCGACCTCGGCCAGGGTGTCGTGCATGGATGACACGAACATCAGGGCGTACTTGCGTATCTTCTCCGGGTTGTCGCTCACGGTTTTGGCCAGCACGGCCAGATCGATGACACTGTCATCGACGATAAGCCGTATTGCACTAAACCGCTTCGCGGTATCACGGATCGGATGAGACCCGAGGTTCGTGGGCACTTCTGCATCGCATCGTCTGCGACGAGCGTCTCGTCTCCCGCCCTCTGACCGGCGCGTATCGTGGCGACATGTGGGATGGGCATCCGGCTCATTCCTGTTGCCAAGGAGCGCGCCATGACGTCACTGCGCCAACGCATGATCGAGGATATGCAGGTTCGGAACCTGTCGCCGAATACCGAACGGGCCTACGTGGAGACGGTCGCCCGGTTCGCCCGGCACTTCGGCCGCGCCCCGGCTCGCGCCGAGTTCGCTTGTCATCGCCGTCTCGGTGCTCCGGTTTCTCTACAAGGTCACCCTCAAGCAGCCCTGGTCCTTCGACGACGTGATCCCGACGCCGAAAAAGCCGCGGACCTTGCCGATCGTGCTCAGCCCAGACGAGGTCGTCCGCTTTCTCGAGTGTGTGACATCGCTGCAGCATCGCACGATCCTGACCACAGGCGACGCCGCCGGCCTGCGGATGTCCGAAGCTGTGCGCCTCACGGTCTCCGCGATTGATCGCGGGCGGATGGTGCTGCGCATCGCGCCAGGCAAGGGCCAGCCGGATCGCGACGTGATGCGCTCCCCGACGCGGCTGGACATCCTGCGCGTCTGGTGGCGACTGCACCGGCCCGCGCACGGGCTGTTCCCGGGGCGTCGGCCGGACCATCCCCTCGGCCGCAGCGCGGTGGAGCAGGCCTGCCACGAGGCACGACCGCGCGCGCGTCTGGGCAAACCGATCACCCCGCAGACGTTGCGGCACGCGTTCGCCGTCCATCTGCTCGAGTCCGGCACCGACGTGCGCACGATTCAGTGGCTACTCGGCCATCGCGATCTCGGGACGACCGCCCGCTCTCTGCGCGTCGCCACCACCACCGTGTGCTCGACCACGAGCCCGCTCGATCTCCTCCCGCGTCCCGCGGCGCCTCACGCGCCGCCCTGCTCGCCGCCGTCCGCCTGAGCGTCACGTCGTGGATCGTCCCCCATTGGAGGTGGCGGATATCTTCCGCCGCTACGGCGACCGGTATCGGGCCGCGACCGCGTTGTCGACAGCCCAGCGGCGCGTCATGACCGCGATCGAGACGTGCCGCACGGCGCAACTCGGCGGCCATGTCGAGCGATGCGACGCGTGTGCCCACCAGCGCATCGCGTACAACTCCTGCCGGAATCGGCACTGTCCCAAGTGCCAATCGCTGGCGCGCGCCGCGTGGATCGACCGGCGCCAAGCCGATCGGCTGGACCAGACCCCGTATGTTCATGTGGTCTTTACCGTCCCCGACACGGTCGCGGCCGTCGCCTTCCAGAACAAGGCCGTCGTGTATGCCCTGCTCTTCCGGACGGCCGCCGAAACCTTGCGCACCATCGCCGCCGATCCCCGTCATCTCGGCGCGGAGATCGGGTGCGTCGCCGTGTGGCACACCTGGGGGCAGACGCTGATGCACCATCCCCATCTGCACTGTGTGGTCCCGGGCGGCGGCCTCGCGCGCGACGGCACGCGGTGGGTCGCGTGTCGACCCGGGTTCTTCCTGCCCGTGCGCGTCCTCTCGCGCCTCTTCCGGCGGCTGTTACTCGAGGCGTTACACGCCGCCTTCGCCGCCCACACGTTGCAGTGCTTCGGGACGCTGCAGGCGCTCGCCGATCGGCAGGCGTTTGTGCAGTATCTGGCCCCGGCGCGACAGGCCGAGTGGGTGGTCTACGCCAAACCGCCCTTCGCCGGCCCCCAGCAAGTGCTCGACTACGTGGGCCGCTACACGCACCGCGTGGCCATCGCCAACACCCGCCTCCTCGACATGGAGGCGGGGCAGGTGCGGTTTCGCTATCAGGACTATCGCGACCACGGACAGAAGACGATGACGCTCTCCGCTGACGAATTCATGCGGCGCTTTCTCCTCCACGTCTTGCCCGCACGATTCCAACGCATCCGCCACTACGGGCTGCTCGGGAACCGCCACCGACGCGAGAAGCTCGCCCGCTGCCGACACCTGCTCGGCATCGCGGCGCCAGAGACACCGACCTCGGCCTCGACAGCCCCACGCGACTATCGCGATCGATTCGAGGCCCTGACGGGCATCTCCTTGCGGATCTGCCCGGTCTGTCGGCACGGGCACATGTCGATCGTCGAGGACCTGGCAGGCGCGCGCCGGGACTCGGCGATTACCGATACCTCATGAGGCGTGCGGACACGGACCATCGCATCCAGACACGCGTGGCGACGACGCGACAGGACACGTGTGGCTCCCCGCCCTCCCGCACGCCACACGGACACGCGCGACACGGTCGTCGCCCGCTCGTCAGACGCGCCACAGCGCCGCGCGTCCCGTCGCCGGTCACCAAATCCGGCCGTGCCTGCCCGCAGGCGACCCGCCGCTCGTGGTCGAAGACGATTCAATCCCCATAGCCACACCCAGCCGCGGTTTCGTGCAATTCATTTTTAACGCACCGGCGCGGCGAGCCGACACGGCGCCGCGCTCCCAGCAGCGTGACGCCGCGCCGCCGCGCTAAAAATGCTCTGTATTAAGGGGCTGTTCCCCTGACATAACCTCCCCTATCAGACGGCCAGCCAAACGAGAAGTTGAACGCGCGCACGAAGCGCAAGGCGGAGCTGTTTTCGGAACTGCTCGCCCGGTATCAGGCAGCCGCGAGGGGCGCGAAGGCGGCGGCCACGCAAGGAGGCGGCGGCGGTGGCGCCGCCCCAGAAGGTCAAGAAGACGCGCGCACCACTCGTGCCCAAGTCGGACGTGCACATGCGCACCGGGCAGGATCGCATTCACGCGCACGTCTCGAGCCGGGGCCGCCGGCGCCAGGGACGGCGCGACAGCCGGTAGCCAGGGCGGGTCTTGCCAGGCGGTGTCTGCGGGAAGGGCGTGGGCGTGCCAGCCGAAGCGCGAGCCGGAGTCCGGCGCGAGCGTGAAGGCTGCCGGAGAGAGGGATTCGAACCCTCGGTAGAGTTTCCCCTGCACACGCTTTCCAAGCGTGCGCCTTCAACCACTCGGCCATCTCTCCGTTCGAACTGATTTCCTTGAGGTATGCCCGTACGGTTCGTGTGGCGTCACCCGGGCCCGCATTCACCATCTCGGCGATCCCCATGTGCTCGCCGGTCTTCTGGCGCAAAATGGCGTTGGCTTTGGCTCGCGCGCAAAGAAGCGAACTGCTCCACCCGGCTGGTGGGTGGGGCCATCCTCGCCGACGACGGTTCTCAGCTTCTTGCAGCCGGAGCGGGAATGAGAAACGCGCCGGGGATGCCGGTATCGAGCGTGGCGAGTTTCGCCCCATGACCTTCAGCCAGTTGCAGAAGGTGGGCATCTGTGGTCCGCGATGCATGATGGCACCACTCCGGGAAGCCACTGGATGGACGGTCGTCGTCCAGAAACGCATGACACGCTCCCAGGGAATTCAACATGCTGGCCAACGTGTTGCTCGCCTCCGTCACCGTCACGCGTCCTGCCGTGCGCTGGACAGAAATCCGCACGAAGCCGAGTTCCGGTATTGCCGACGTCATCAGTACGGTGGCCTTCTGCTTTCTTGCGGCGGCGATCCACGTCACTGTGCGTTCATGCTCGACGTGATCGGACCAACCCCAGGCGACGAGGACATTGACATCCAGGAGGAAGGTCACGGGAAATCCGAGAGCAGTTCGCGCACCGATTCAGTGGTGAGCGGCGGTTGGTGTTCAGGTGCCGCAAAGATCATCGCGCCCGTGTGCGGGCAGCGGACCCGCCGAGGTTTCCGAGAAGCAGGCGGCGAGGCGCTCGCCCGGCGGCGTAGATATTCCGAGACGCTTATCCCTTCCTTCTTGGCCCGAGATCGGATCAGGCGGGCGTCGTCCTCCGTGACTTTGAAGGTCATCGTTGTCATGATAATACGGTATTACCTTGTGCCGGGGCCCGTCAACGTTCAGGCAGGGACCCGGCAACCTGGCGCTCCCGCCATCGTCGCATGCCGGCAATCGCCTCTTGTCCGTGTGGCACGGACTGCCACGCAGAAACCCCGACAGTACGCAGAAACTGCGATTCACCCGTCGCCGCGCCCCGGTGCGCGGGCGGGCACCGTCCTTGCTCCCGTCCGATGCTGTGTCGTCGTCGCCCAGCTATCGTCCGCGTTGGCCCGAGCAGGGGGCCCTGCACCAGATCGTGCGCGAGTACTACGAGACGTTTCGCGCGCACGTGGCGCAGGCGCGAGACGGGCAGGGGCTGCCGCGGTTTGTTGAGCGCGCGTTCGAGGACTTTCTGACCTGCGGATGCCTCGCGGCGGGCTTCGCGCGATTCCGGTGTGCCGCGTGCCGACAGGAACGCCTGGTGGCGTTCTCGTGCAAGGGGCGCGGGTTCTGCCAGAGCTGCGGTGGCCGCCGCATGACCGAACGCGCGGCGCACTTGGTGGACTACGTACTCCCGGACGTGCCCGTACGGCAATGGGTGCTGACGCTACCGTCGCGCGTCGTATTGAGCGCCTGTTCACGCGTCGCGGGATCACCACTGGTGGAGCGGAGGTGGACGGGTGCGACCCGTTTGCCGATGCGACGCCGACGCTGGCGGGATTGGCGGCTGCGTCGGTGCGGGGTGTGGCCGCGTTGGGGCCCAGGACGGGGCTGCGGGTGCGTCGAAGGGGCGACGAACGACGCACCGATCGGTGGGACGACGGGCCGCGTCCATGGTGTGCCCGGACCGGCGGCTTCGATCTGCATGCGGCGGTTGCGGTGCCCGCCGGAGCGCGCGACCGGCTGAAGCGGCTCTGTCGGTACGCGTTGCGTCCAGCGGTGGCCTTCGACGAAGCTCAGGCCACCCCGAGCCTCGTCGAGGGGTGGGGCAGGAGCGGCTGCGCCTGTCGTCGGAAGGGCAGGTCGTGTTGGACTTGCGCCGCCGATGGGCCGACGGGACGACGCAGTTGGTGTTTGACCCGGTGGAGTTTCTGGAGCGGTTGGCGGCGTTGGCCTTCGACGGCGCTCAGGCCACCCTGAGCCCTGTCGAAGGGTGGTGCCCAGGCCCCGGACCAACCTGGTGCTGTACTACGGCGTCCTGGCACCACGCGCGGCGTGGCGCGAGGTGGTGGTGCCGACTCCGGTCGATGATCCGGGTGCGGCTGACGACGCGGGTGTGTGCGGGCACGGCAGGCGCGTCGGTCGTCGCCCCAATCGGGCGTGGGCGGAGTTGATGGAGCGCAGCTTCGGGTTTGATGTGCTGGCGTGCCCACGGTGCGCGGGACGCATGGTCCTGGTGGCGCTGATTCGCGATGCGGCCATCGTCGCGCGCATTCTGCGGCATCTGGGGCTGCCGACCCAGGTGCCGGTGCCGCGCACCGGGCGGGCGCCGCCCCTGCCGTGGGCGGACGACGTCGGGCCTGCGTGGTCCGGAGTCGATTGACGATTCCGTCCTGGACTGAGCGAGCCAGTTCCAACGATCCTGCGGCCGCAGGCTGCCGGAGGTATGCCTTTGAGGGCCAGATCGACGAGCGTCGCCACGGTTTGCCTGTGCCAGCGCCCTTGCCAATACTGCGCCCGGTGCGTGGGGCGGTGAAATCCGCCCCACGTGATCTGCCCCGTGTCTGATAATGGGACGTTATGTCACCGACACAGCCACTTCATACGGACTATCGGCTCGGCAATCCACTGGAGGTAGGACGATAAGTATTAAGGGGCTGTTGCCGTGACATAACGTCCCCTATCAGACACTGCGCAGACATACGGGCTCGCAGACGACCACGACGCCGTTGACCGTGATCTAATTCGCGAACCGAGTCGATCAGTACGTCGGCTGCGTCGGGTCGATCTTCTTGATCCACTCGATGATGCCGCCCGTGAGATTTCTGATCCGCGTGTAGCCGTGCTCCCGGAGCAGATGCACGGCCTTCGCGCTGCGCACGCCGCTCTTGCAGTGCACGACGATGTCCGGCGCGTCCGCGCCGAACGGAATCTCGCGCAGGCGCCTGCTGATCTCGCCGAGCGGAATCAGCGTGGTGCCGGCGATTCTGCAGATGTCGTACTCGTGTGGCTCGCGCACGTCGAGCACCCACACCGGATCGCGGCGGTCGAGGCGCGCCTTGAGCTCCTCAACCGTCGTTTCGAATTCTGCACGGAGTGAGGGGCCGGCCGCGGCTGTCGGAATCCCGCAGAACTGCTCGTAGTCGATGAGCGACGTCACCGTCGGATGGTCGCCGCAGACCGGGCACGCGGGATCGCGGCGGAGGTTCATGCTGCGAAATTCCATCGCGAGCGCGTCGATGAGCAGCAGCCGGCCTGCCAGTGTCTGACCGGCGCGCGTGATGATCTTGATCGCTTCGGTGGCCTGAATCGTGCCGATGATCCCGGGCAACACGCCGAGGACGCCGCCTTCTGCGCAGCTCGGCACGAGACCGGGCGGCGGCGGTTCGGGATAGAGGCAGCGATAACACGGCCCACCCTCGGTGGCGAACACCGATGCCTGGCCCTCAAACCGGAAGATGCTGCCGTACGCATTCGGCTTGCCGAGCAGGACGCATGCGTCGTTCACGAGATAACGGGTGGGGAAGTTGTCGGCGCCGTCCACGATGACGTCGTAGTCCGCGAAGATCCGAAGCGCATTGGCCGAAGTGAGCCGCTCTTGGTGGCTCACGACGTTCAGATCTGGATTGAGCGCCGTCAGCCGCTCGGCCGCAGCGGCCAGCTTCGGTCGGCCGACGTCCGCTGTGGTGTAGAGAACCTGCCGCTGAAGATTGCTGACATCGACGGTATCGAAGTCCACGAGTCCAAGCGTGCCGACACCGGCCGCGGTGAGATACAGCGCCGCGGGTGAGCCCAGTCCGCCCGCGCCCACGCATAACACGCGCGCGGCTTTGAGCCGCTGCTGCCCGGGCACGCCGACCTCCGGCATGATCAGGTGCCGGCTGTACCGGCGCACGTCATCGCGCGTGAGCGCCGGCAGGTCCGCCACCGCCGCGCCGGATCCGCCGGCCACCGACGGAACGATGCTGATGGTGTCGGTCGATGTGACCGGCGTCTGCTCCCGCTGCAGATACCGGACATCGTCATTGTTCACGTAGACGTTGACGAAACTGCGTAACGTGCCCTCGGGCGTGTAGAGATGCTGCCGCAGCTCGGGATGGAGCGTGGTGAGTTGCTGCAGGATGTCGCCGACCGTGGCGCCGTCAACGGCGACGACGCTGAGCTGATTGGTGAATGGACGCAGCGGCGTGGGAATGCGAATCGAGACAGACATCATGAACTCCTGACAGAAGATCCGGCCACGGTGTCTTCGTCATACCCGGACCGGTCGGGCCGCAAACGCCACGAGCGCAGTTCTCTGCCCTCGCCGGCGCGCACGGAGACGATCGCGTAGCTGAGATTCGGCCACGCGTGATCGAGATCAAATGGCGATGGCACCGCCGGATGATCGGGGTGCGAGTGATAAAAACCGATGAGTTCTGCGCCGCGGTCATCCGCGCGCGCCTCGGCCTGGCGATAATCGTCCGCACTGACGAGGAATCGCCGGCGTCGCTCACCGGCCGCGACGTTGTCGAGCGGAAGGGCTTCGGTGACGACACCCGGTCGCGGACCGAGGAGCGCGCCGCAGCACTCGTCGGGATACGTCGCGATGCCATGACGGCGAATCGCGTCGGCCGCCGCAGGCGGCAGCCAGAGCGACGGGACCTGCCAAAAACCTTCGCTCAGGTAGTGATCGCCCCCATCAGGAAACACGGTGACGATGACGCCGGCACGCAGCGTGGAAGCGACATGCAGGCAGGCCGCAAGCGCCGCGCCGCTCGATGGACCCGCGAGGATGCCGCACTCGCGCGCGAGGCGCTGGGTGAGCACGTGCGCGTCTTCGGTCGAGACACGAAGGTGCTCGTCCGCGAGCGAGGGATCGTAGATGCCGGGAACGATCGCGGAGTCCATGTGCTTCCAGCCTTCGATCGCGTGGAGCGGCGAGTCGGGTTGCGCGGAAATGAGCCGCACGGAGGAACGCCACTCGCGCAGCCGGCGGCCCACGCCCACAAACGTCCCGCTCGTGCCCAGGCCCGCGACGAAGTGGGAGACCGTGCCGGCCATCTGCTCGATGATTTCAACGGCCGTCGTCTGGTAGTGTGCGCGCCAGTTCGCGTCGTTGTTGTATTGGTCGGGATAAAAGTACGCGTGTGGATTCTTCGCATGGAGCCGTCGCGCCTCACGGATGGCGCCATCGCTGCCGTCCATCGGGTCGGTGAGCACCACCTCCGCTCCGTAGGCCTGGAGCAACTGCGTCCGTTGCGGCGTCACGTTGGCCGGCATGCAGAGCCGCGCACGGTAGCCGCGCTCCGCGCAGAGCATCGCGTAGGCGATGCCGGTGTTGCCGGAGGTCGCGTCGAGGAGGACGCGGCCGGCCGTGAGCGTGCCGCGACCTTCGCCGTCGAGGATCATCGCCAGCGCCGCGCGATCTTTCACCGAGCCGCCGGGGTTGCGCGATTCGAGCTTGGCGTAGATCGAGACACCCGCATTCTGCTCGAAGGCACGCAGGCGCACGAGCGGCGTGTTGCCCACGAGTGTGCTCGGCCTGCTGCGCTCAACGTCACGTGGGTTCGCGATCATGCCATCCCTGCTGAAAATGTTGTGGAGGCGCGGGAGGGAATCGAACCCTCGCATAACGGTTTTGCAGACCGCCACGTTTCCACTTCGCCACCGCGCCCGTGCCAAGAAAAAGGGCCCGGACCATTACTGCTCCGGGCTAGCCAGGCGCGCACGAACGGACTTGATGAGAGCTTCCTCAAGCCGCCACCACGCGGACTTCAGTCGTCACCGAATTGGCGATGAAGCACCCGCGATGCGCTTTGTCGTGCAGCCAGTCGAGATCGGCCTGCGTCGGTTGCTTGGCGCCGCTGTACACGATCTTCGGATGCAGTTCAACGCGCGTCACTGCCAGCGTGCCGTTCGCATTTTTCTCCAGATGCCCGACCGCGGTGTCATCGTAGCGGTCGACGACGAATCCCTTGTTCGAAGCGAGCGCAAGAAACGTCAGCATGTGGCAGCTCGACAGCGCCGCGACGAACGCCGCTTCGGGATCGACGCGCTGCGGGTTGCCGAGATATGCGGGCGCGGCAGATGCGGGCACCTCAACGCCGTTCTCGAAACGCCACACGTGGTCGCGCGGATACGTCTGGTAGCCGAAGTCGACGCCGTGACGCGCCCATGTGATCGTCGCTTTATGTTCGGACATTGTTCGCTGGGGCTCGTTTACCAATAATTCTCAATGGAAATGTGCCCCGGCTCCTTGCGCTTATTGAGCTTGAGGCCGCGGCCCTCCAACACGGCGCGCGTATCTTTCACCATGTTGGGATTACCGACAATCATCACTTGCGAATGTTCGGACGAGATTGCGATGCCGGCGCGCGCTTCTAGCCGTCCGTCCTGGATCGCCGCGGGAACGCGGCCTGTGATGGCGAATGCCGTGTCCTCGCGGCTGATGAAAGGAACAAATTGAAATTGATCGGGATGGCGCTGCTTGAAAAGCTCTATGGTCTCTTGATAGATCAGTTCATGGCCATGGCGCACGGCATGCACAAGCACGATTTTCTTGAAACGCCGCCACGGTTCCTCGGTCTTGCAGATGGAAAGAAACGGCCCCAGCGCGGTCCCCGTTGAAAGTAACCACAGGTGCTCGTTTTGCGGCACGTCGGCGAGCGTGAAAAAACCGGCTCCCTTGGGCGCGAGCAGCACCTTGTCGCCTGGATTGAGATCATGCAGGCGCGGAGAAAGCGGGCCTTCCGGCACGATGATGGAATAGAATTCGTAGGGTCGCTCGCCCGGCGCATTCACGAAGGAATAAGATCGCCCCACGATGTCGCCATTGATTTCGAGCGCAAGCCGCCCGAATTGTCCGGCGCGGAACGGTTCGAGAGTCGCATCGATTTGCAGCGAATACAGTTCTTTGGTCCAAAGTGTTTTGTTGACGACTTTGCCTTCTATCCATTTACTCATGGTGTGACTTCCATGGGGTAGCGCGCGTGCGCCTGGGTCACGGTCCACGGCGGGCGCTGACCAACACTTCGACCGGCGCGTTCGCGGCGTACGGGAGCGGGTCGTAGTCCACCGCGCCGCCGTAGCGAGGCCGGCCGGTGATGAGCCGCGCGCCGCGCTGATACGTGAGGTATGCATACCCCCACTGCAGCAGCACGCTCAACCGGTTACGAAAGCCCATCAGAAACGTGATGTGAACGAGCAGCCAGAGCCACCACGCGGCCCGGCCGGCGACCTGGATACGGCCGTGACACAGGTTCGCCACCGCCTTGCCACGGCCGATCGTGGCGAGGTCACCCTTATTGACGTAGTGAAACGGCTTGCTCGGCTGGCCCTGGGTCGCGCGAATCACGTTGCGTGCGGCCGCGCGCCCCGCCTGCATGGCCGCCTGCCCGACGCCTGGGGCCGGGCTGCCGTCCCGCTGCAACGCGTGCGCGAGGTCCCCGACCACGAAGACTTCCGGATAGCCCGGGATCGAGAGGTCGTGCTCCACGATCACCTGGCCGCTCTTCGTCAGCGGCACGCCGAGCGTGCGCCCGAGCGGCGATGCGGTATTCCCCGCCGCCCAGAAGACGGTGCGAGTGGGGATGCGATGGTCGCCAACGTAGACCGCGTCCGGCTCGATGCGCGTGACGGCGGAACGTGCCCGGACGTCCACGCCCAGCTTCGCGAGGTCACGAGCAGCATGCGCGGCGAGCGCGGCCGGGAACGACGCCAGGATCCGCTCACCCGCCTCGAGCACGATGACGGCGGTGTCGCGCGTATCCACATGCCGGAACTCCTGCCACATGGTGCTCCCTGCGATCTCGCGCATCACGCCCGCGAGCTCGCACCCCGTTGGCCCGGCACCGACGATCACGAAGGTGAGCCACGCGTCCCGCTCATCCGCGGTCTCCGCCGCCTCCGCTCGCTCGAACGCGAGCAGGAAGCGCCGGCGGATCTCCGTCGCGTCCTCGATCCCCTTCAGTCCGGGTGCGAACGCCTCCCACTCCGGATGCCCGAAATACGAGTGACGCGTCCCGGTGGCCAGAATCAGGTAGTCGTACGGGACGTCCAGCCCGTTGTGGCAGCGGACCACACGGCGGGTGGTATCGATTCCGTGAGCGTCGGCGAGCAACACCGTGGTGTTGCGCTGACGGCGGAGGATGTGGCGGATCGCGCCCGTGATGTCGCTCGGCGCCAGCGCCGCGGTCGCGACCTGATACAGCAGTGGTTGAAAGAGATGATGATTGGTACGATCCAAGACCGTGAGCTCGACGTCAGCGCGGCCCAGCTGGCGCGCGGCGGCGAGGCCACCGAAGCCCGCGCCGACGATCACCACGCGCGGCCGGTGTCGCCTGGCAAGCGCGGTCACTGGCCGGCCGTCCCTCTCGCCTCAGGCTGGACGGTCTCGTCGCTGACGAGGATGCGGTCGCCCTCCACCCGTACTTCAAACCGCTCGACGGAATAGGCGGGCTGGGTAAGACACTGACCGCTCGTCACGTCGAACTCGTAGGCGTGCCAAGGGCAGGTGACGATATTATGGGAAAGCTCCCCTTCTCCCAGGGGACCATCCTCGTGGGGACAGGTGTTGTGGATAGCGTGGTAGACCCCGTTCACGTTGAAAAGGGCCACCGGCATTCCGTTCACTTCCACGGTCTTGCCGGTGCCCGGTTCAACGTCTCCCGTGCGTGCGACCATCACGTAGTGCGTCATGGCGTTCCTGCTAGGTGTACGAGGTGTGCTCGTAGAAGGGCTTCTTCCCCGCCGCGTGGTCCGTCGTATCGACGATGTCCACGATCTCCGGTGCGATCCTACGCACCTTGACCTCGAACCCGCGTCGCAGAGTCAGTTGCGAGGCCGCGCATCCCTGGCACCCGCCACTCATGGTGACAAAGAGGTTTCCGTCCGTCACGTCAACAATGGAAATCTTCCCGCCGTGGGCCGCGATGGCACGGTTGACTTGCCGGTCCAGGAGTTCCTGAATAACCGTGCGAACCTCGGCGTCGGTGCGCCCCGTCGCACCCGCGGTGCGAGGGGCCTCGAGGATGGCCGGTACCCCTGAGACGAGCTGCGCACGGATGACCGTTCCGATCCCCGACTTCAGTGCGGACCACGAGGTGCCCGAGTCCTTCCCGACCGTCACGACGTTGTCGGCAACGAGCACGTGGGCGACGCCGGGAAGCGCGAACACCCGCTCGGCGAGGGGTGAACCAGCGGCCAATGCCTTGGCCTGGAAGAAGAAGGGACCGCCCGGATGCACCGTCTGGCTGACGGTGAACTTGCACGTGTCGGGATCGGCGACGGACGTCTCGGCGCGGATCGTGATCGTCTCGTCGAGAGGCAGGACATCAAACATCTTCCACCACCTTGGCGGCGAAGCGCTCCGCGAGGGCCCGCAGGTGCTTGAACGTGTAGATCCCGGTACTGTGGCCGTCGTTCCAGCGGAAGATGATGGCGTAATTGCCGGCGCTGGAGATCGTCTGGGGGGCCACGTCCGGCAGCACGCTCTGTGGATCGAGGACCGCCCGACCGCTCATTTCCTCGACGCAGAGGGCGCACGGGCATGCCAGTCGAAGGTCCCGGACGTCGAAGTCGTCACGGCGGCCATCCTCCCAGAGCACCGACAACGTGCGCGCATCGCGCCGGCGGAAACCGACGGGGGTGGTTGGAGAGCCCATCGGCTGGACCGCGCCCTCCACCCAGGCCGGCTCACCCTCGTTCGTTTCCCAGTTCCAGGCGAATGCTGGAAGCACCGTCGTGGGGAGCCCCTCGAGTCGACCGGCCAGCGCCGTCGCGATCGCGACATAGGCATGGGCTGCGACGGAGTTCGGCTTCTCGGCCACGATCGGGCGCCCCTCGTCCCCACCCATGACGATGTCGGCGTCGAGCGGAATGGCACCCAGGAATCGGATGCCGAGCTCCCGACTCATCCGCTCGCCGCCGCCACGGCGGAAGATGTCGGTGTCCTCTCCACAGTGAGGGCACGTAAAGGTGCTCATGTTCTCGATGATGCCGAGGATGGTGACATTCAGGGTCTCGAACGCCCGCAGCCCGCGGCGGGCGATCTTGAGGCTCACATCCTGCGGCGTCGTCACGATGATCGCGCCGGACAGAGGAACGCTCTGGGCCAACGTCAGTTGCGTGTCGCCGGTCCCGGGCGGGAAGTCGAGAATCAAATAGTCCAGCGGTCCCCACTGCACGGTGCCAATGAACATGTTCAGGTACTTGCCCACCATCGGACCGCGCAAGATGGCCGGTTTGTCGTCCCCGGTGAGCATGCCCATCGATATCGCCTTCAGGCCGTACCGTTCCGCGGGGACCATCTTCTGGTCCGCAGTCGTCGCGGGCGGCTGGCCGGTGGACAGCCCCAGCATCACGGGGATGCTCGGGCCCAGGATGTCCGCGTCAAGGAGCCCGACGCGACCGCCGGCTTGCTGGAGCGCGAGCGCAAGATTGACGCTGACGGTGGACTTGCCCACGCCGCCCTTGCCGCTGGCCACCGCGATGACGTGTCTGATGCCTGGTAGCTTTTCAGGACCGGTGTTCTGCATATCTCATGTTCCCTTGAAATGCGGTTACCTTGTTGGCGTGCGCGGCGCGGCTTCGTGCGCCGCATACTCGCACGACGTGCAGCCGTGCATCATGTGCGACCGCCGCTCGACGACGGTGCCGAGCACGTCCTCGATGAACGCCATCTCGGCGCTGCACACTTCGGGGAACTGCCGCGCGATTTCGCGCAGCGCGCAGTTGTGCGCGCGGATGAGCACCGCGTGGGGCGACGCCGACTCCGATTCCGCCATGTAGCCGTTCTCGGTGAGCATCGCGGCGACGGCACGGGCCCGTTCGGCGAGCGGCATCGTGACGAGCACGGGCTTGGCCGCATCGGCGACCGCCTGCCACCGGCGGCGGAAGATGCGGACGACCCCTTCGCTCCCCTGCTCGGCGCGCACCACTTCGAGGGCATCGGCGAGCGGACTCGCGTAGGAGCGCGGGAAGAGCTGCTCGCCTCGTTCGGTAAGCGAGTAGGCGTACACCGGCCCACCGACGCCGCGCACTTCGCGGCGGAAGCGCACGAGCCCGGCGTCGCCCAATTCCTTGAGATGGCGACGGAAAGCGTTGGCCGTGAGGCCGAAGCGCGCACCTAACTCTTTCGCCGTCAGCGGCGGCTCCTTGCGCAGCGCGACCAGAAGGTCGCGGCGCAGGCCCTTGAAGCCGGCAAGCGGGACGGAGGAAGAACCCATCCTGAGCAATGTAGCTCGACTTAGGATATTCGTCAACAAAAATGTGTAAGAAATATCGGAAGGTCGGCGGCCGATCAGGCGCCGCGAGACTCGGGTGAGCTGGAGAGGCGCTGTTTCATCCAGTTGATCGATCCCCCGCGGAGCAAGAGCTGCACTTGCCGCGGCGACATGAAGTGACGCACCTGGAACTGCCGCTGGCGCGTGACGTTCTCGACCGCCAGCTCGCCCCCTTCTGCGAGCGCGCGCCGCACACCGGCCAGGCGCAGCACGTCGCCGGCCTGGATGCCGTCGTAGTCAATGGGGTCGATGAAGGTCAGCGGCAGCACGCCGAAGTTGATCAGGTTCTGGGAGTGGATCCGCGCGAAGCCCTTGGCTAGGACCGCGCGCAGCCCGAGGAACTGCGGGCCCAGCGCGGCGTGCTCGCGGCTCGAGCCTTGCCCGTAGTTGCTCCCGCCCACCACGACGTGGCCCTTCACCTGCCGGGCCCGCGCGGCGTAGGTGGGATCGAGCATGTCGAAGGAGAACTCGGCGATCTTGGGAATATTGCTCCGGAACGGCAGCACCCGCGCGCCGGCCGGCATGATCTCGTCGGTGGACACGTCGTCTGCCACCTTGAGCAGAACGGGTACTTCGATCGCATCCGGCAGCGGCTCGAATGCCGGCAGCGAGGCGATGTTCGGGCCCTTCACGAGGGCCACGCGCAGCGCGGTGTCGCGCGGCAACGGCGGCATGAACATCTCGCGGTTGATGATCGGGTCGTCGGGGTCCGCGATGCGTGGGTAGGGGATGCCGAGCGTGCGCGGGTCGGTGATCACGCCGGTGAGCGCCGACGCGGTGGCGGTCTCGGGACTGACCAGGCACACCTTGTCCTCGCGCGTGCCGGAGCGGCCGGGGAAGTTGCGCGGCACCGTACGCAGAGAGATCTCGTGCGTGGCCGGCGCCTGACCCATGCCGATGCAGCCGTTGCAACCGGCCTGGTGCAGCCGTGCGCCGGCGTGGAGCAGGCTGGCGATGTGCCCGTCGCGCACCAGCGTTTCGAGCTGCGCCCGGGACGTGGGGTTGACGTCGAACGACACGCGGTCGTTCACGCGCCGGCCCTGGACCATCATCGCGGACACGGCGAAGTCGCGGTAGCCGGGATTGGCCGACGAGCCGATGTACGCCTGGTAGATCCGCTCGCCCGCGACTTCGCGGACCGGGCGCACGTTCCCCGGGCTGGACGGCATGGCGATCAGCGGCTCGAGACTCGAGAGATCGATCTCGTCGTGCACGTCGTAGGCCGCGCCGGGATCCGCGGCCAGCTCCACCCAGTCCTCTTCTCGCTGCCACGCGCGCAGGAAGCGGCGCACCTCCTGGTCGGAAGGGAAGACGGTGGTGGTCGCGCCCAGCTCGGCGCCCATGTTGGCGATCACGTGCCGATCCATCGCGCTCAGCGCGTCGAGCCCCGGTCCGTAGTACTCGACGATCCGGCCCAGTCCGCCCTCCACGCCGTGGCGGCGAAGCATCTCGAGGATCACGTCCTTGGCGCTCACCCACTCCGGCAACTGGCCGGTGAGCTTCACGCCCCAGATCTGCGGCATGCGCGTGAAGAACGGCTCGCCCGCCATGGACAGCGCCACTTCCAGCCCGCCGGCGCCGATGGCCAGCATGCCGATCGCGCCGCCGGCCGGCGTGTGGCTGTCGGAGCCGAGGAGCGTCTTGCCCGGCTTGCCGAAGTTCTCCTGATGGCACGGATGGCTCACCCCGTTTCCAGGCCGCGAGTACCACACGCCGAATCGCTGGCAGGCGCTGCGCAGGAAGAGGTGGTCGTCGGGGCTCTTGTAGTCCTCCTGGATGATGTTGTGGTCGACGTACTGCACGCTCACCTCAGTCTTCACCCGGTCCAGGCCCATCGCCTCCAGTTCCAGCATCACCAGCGTGCCGGTGGCGTCCTGGGTGAGCGTCTGGTCGATGCGGATCCCGATCTCCTCGCCGGACGTCATGTCGCCGTGCACCAGATGCGACTGGATCAGCTTCTGCGTGACGTTCAAGCTCATAAGTCCTTCTTCCAAGTATAGGGCTCCCCGGTTCGTGGTTATAGTCAAAAACCGCCCTATGGAGACGGGCTAGCAACCATGTTTGAACTGAAGCGGTTATCCGTATCGGCCATTCCCGCGGCGCGGAGCGCGTGTGGGGATACGACCGCATGATCGAAACGCGCTCGGTCGATGTGCACGTGGGGCGCCTGCGCGCAAAACTCGGCGCAGCGGGCAAGCAGATTGAGGTGGAAGGGTGCGGCCCGCGCCGATGTCCGGCTGGGTGCACACCGCGGTCACGGAGCGGGCCACCTCGCGCCAGTAGCCAAACAGCGGGGGCAGCGCCGTGCCCACTGCTCCGGCACCCCGTTGCAGCCGGTCGTGGCCGACACCGGCCGACGCCGGCGATGGTAGCGCGGCGCGGCGCGCGGGCGTTTACGGGACCCGGGGCGTCGCAAGGCAACTGTGGGTGACGCGAGGGGAGCCAGAGGCACCTGTCGAGGTGCCAACGCCCGACCACGCTCATCCGGGCCCGCCATGACAGTCGCCGCACTGAAGAGGCGTACGTGCCGTGGATTCGCCAGTACATTCTGTTCGACGGTAAGCGCCACCCTGACCAGATGGGCGCGCCTGAAGTGGCGGCGTTCCTGTCATCGCTCGCGACGAACCGTCAGGTTCCCCTCGACACAGAATCAGGCGCTGAGCGCGTTGCTGTTCCTGTATCGCCACGTGTTGGGCCGGGCACTGGGCACCATGCCGGAGGTGCCGAGGGCCAGGCGCCCAGGGCGCCTGCCCGTGGTCTTGAACCGCTCGGAAGTCGCGCGCGTCATCGGCACGCTCACAGGCGTGATGCGAATCGTCGGTCTCGTGTTGTATGGCGCGGGGCGGCGCCACGGCGAATGTGTGGGGTGCCCCTTCGCGTTCTCATCGACACGAATCGGCGGTGCAGCGCGCCGTGTCGGAGGCGGCGCGGCGAGTGGGGGTCACGAAACACGGTGGCCCTCACACGTGCCGGCACTCGTTCGCGACGCACCTGCTGGAGGACGGCTACGACATCCGCACCATTCAGGAATGGCTGGGTCACGCGGACGTGAGCCCGACGATGGGGTACACGCCTGTGGTCAATCGGGGCGGATTGGGCGTGCGGAGCCCGGCCGACCGGCGGTGAGTCGTCTGGTGTGGTGCCGCGAAGCCGTTCGGCGTTCTGCTGCGGCATTCCGCGGAGTTTTCCGGCGGTTGCTCCGCTGGGCGTTCCGTGCGAAGATTCGCGCGGGCAACACGTTCCGGCGGTTCGTGAGTCGCACAGCTGATGCGAGGCGGCGGAGAAGAGCATGGACAAGGTTGACATACTCCAACGCATCATCCCGCGTCACCTCCATATCAGATCCGTGGGCGGCCTTGTTTCTCAAGGTTCGCAGCCCGTGAAAAACGTCGAACAGCTCTGAATCGAGAACGCCTCGATTGGCCAAAAGTGCAGGGTAGTCCCTCGGGCTGAGCTTGTCCGGCGCCTCAGCTAGATGAAGGCGTTCGAGTGCGGCTCTGGCAGTCTCGTCCAGCTGGCGCCAGGATTCCACAACGGCTGCTCGCGGCGATAGGGCCGCCAGTTCCTCAAGGTGAGTCAGCGCCGCGGCCGGTGCTCCGGGTGGTGGAGGAAGCGCCATGCCCTCGGAGGTGGCTGCTTGGGGTGGTGGCGGAAGCGCCTTTACGGCCGCTTGTACTTGCTTCAGATCCCCCGCGAACTCGGCCTCCAGTTCTCCGTAGCGGAGCCGGCGGAGCAGTGGGAGCATGGACGTGACAGGACGACGGAGTAAAAGAACGGCTACGATAACTGCCGTTGGCCAAGCCAGGGCGGAAATAAGGGTTGCTATAAAGGTCAACCAGTCCACGTCTTCTCCCGTCTCGCTAGACAGTATGACTTCGGTTCAAGTTCACGGCTGACCTCCGACACCGTCGCGGGTTAGCCTGATCCAGGCCAGAGCCGCACCGCTGAATCCCCAGCGGTGCTGTGAACGGGAGGTCAGCCATGTCAGAGCCTACTCCGCTTTTCGTCGGTCTCGACGTCCATAAAGATTCGATCGCGGTGGCCCACGCCCAAGGGCAGAGCGCCGATCCGCCCGTGTACGTCGGCGCGATCGGCACGCGCCAGGCGGACCTCGACAAACTGATCCGGCGGCTCCAGGCGAAGACGCCCACGCTGGTGTTTGCCTATGAAGCCGGGCCGTGCGGCTACGGCCTGTATCGCGACCTGACCGGCCAGGGATTCGCCTGCCAGGTGGTGGCCCCGTCGCTCATCCCGAAGAAGCCCGGCGACAAAGTGAAGACCGACCGACGCGACGCGGTCGAGCTCGCGCGATTACTCCGCTCTGGGGATCTCACGCCGGTCTACGTCCCCACCGTCGACGATGAAGCGATTCGCGATCTCTGCCGCGCCCGCGATGCGGCCCGCCTCACCATGAAGAACGCGAAGCTGCGACTGAAATCGTTCTTGCTGCGCCTCGGTCTGCCCTATGTGGGCCGGGCCGATTGGAACGCCGCGCATCAGCGCTACCTGGCGAAGGTCGTCTGTCCCACGCCGGCGCAACAGATCGTTTTTCAGGAAGCCGTGAAAGCCGTCGACGAGCAGGTCGATCGACTCGCCCGACTCGAGGCCGAACTGCGCGAGCTCGGCCCGACGTGGTGCCTCTATCCGGTCGTGCAAGCGCTGCAGGCGTTGCGCGGCGTGCAGTGGTTGGTCGCGATCACCGTGGTGGCCGAGCTCGGCGACCTCACGCGGTTCACCTCGCCGCGGCAACTGGCGGCGTTCGTCGGCCTGATTCCGTCCGAGTACTCGAGTGGGCCGTCGCGCCGCCAGGGCGGGATCACGAAAGCCGGCAACGGCCGCGCCCGGCGGGCGTTGATCGAAGGGGCCTGGGCCTACCGCCACCCGGCCAAGGTCTCCCAACACATTCAGACCCGGATCGACGGACTGCCGAAGCCCATTCAAGACCTCGGCTGGAAGGCGCAGGTCCGGCTGTGCAAGCGGTTCCGTCGGCTCGTCGGCCGCGGCAAACATCCGAACGTGGTCGTCACCGCGATCGCACGCGAACTCATCGCCTTCATGTGGGCGATTGCGAAGGAAGTCCCGGTCGGCGTCGGGGTGCGGCCCCGGTTTTCCGCGTAACCCTCGACGACGTTAAGAGGCGGCTTCGGTCGATCCTCGTCGCTAGAGTGAGGCAGGCGCGTGACGGATCACAGTAGGGTGGTACCCAATCCACGGATATCAGCAGGATCAACCGTCGCCAGTACTGGCCCCATCTCGGCGCTGACCCGGGTGTGTTGAACGATAGTCACGAAGAAAGAGCGGGCTTATAAGGAAACGTTTCAGCCCAGCATCTGGGCGTACTTGACAATCGAAGTCATATCAACGCTTGCGTTCAGCTGCGGCGGATGCAATGAGAATCGCGCGGCGGACGCGGAGCGCGCCGCCGCGCGCACCGCCGCTCCCGCCGTCAGTCTGCAACGCTCTGTTAGCCGGCGCCCTTCGGAACTCCTCACCGCGGCGCGCACCAGCGTGGAAGCAGGTCGTTCGAGGAATGATTCGTCAGGTTCCGATGGTCGCTGCCATCGGCTGACATCACGTAGATCTCGGCGTTGCCATCCCGGCTCGTGTGGAACGCGATCTGACGTCCGTCAGGCGACCACGCTGGATGGTACTCGGTCCCGGGGTGGTCCGTCAGGCGTCGCAGATCTGTGCCGTCCACTCTCGCGAGATAGATGTCGGGCGACCCGCCTCGCGGTGTCAGGAACCGTGCGAAGGCGAGCGTCGTCCCATCGGGGGACCACGTCGGCTCCGCTTCCGACTGTTCGCTGTTCGTCACACGCAATGGAGCCGTACCATCGGCGTTCATGATGTAGACCTCCACGTTGCCGTCACGATTCGAATGGAACGCCAGGCGACGGCCGTCGGGCGACCAGGCTGGCGCGGCGTCTGTTGCGGGATGGTTCGTGATGTTTACGACTCCAGATCCGTCCGAATTCATCACATAGATCTCGTTGTTCCCACGATCGATGCCGCCCCCGAAGGCGATCTGATGACCATCAGGCGACCAGTCGGGACGGTCGTTTGCCGCAGGGTCCGTTGTCAGACGTCGGAGCTCCGTGCCGTCCGCCTTGATCGAGTAGATCTCGCTGTTGCCGTCGCGATCACTCTGAAAGACGATGTGGCGGCAGTCCGGGGACCACGCGGGATACAGGTCATTCGCGGGATGACGCGTGACGTTGATGGCATCGCCGCCGGAGGCGGGCACGATGAAGATATCAGGATTGCCGTCGCGGTCCGACTGAAACACAATGACACCACCCGAAGCGGCACGCTGTCTGGCAAGCGTGTCAGTTCGGGCACTCGACAGCTGCAGACCAAGGGCAATTGCCAACAACGCAACAATGCGTGGCATCGGAATCCTCACTTTGTCCGGCTAACAAACAGGGTTTCATCCGCACGGCCGACCGTGATCACTCAGCCCCCGGTGCAGACCCGTGCGGATACACCCGGTTGGAGTGAACCGCGTGGCTGCCCTGCGGCACTTATGGGGATTGTAAGCGGTCGGTCGGGAGAAGCCAGCGATTTCTGGGGCGCCTGGTCGCGCGGACGCGGTCTGCGGATGGGCCTGGCGTCACGAGCCGCCGAGTCCCGCGGGTCTGGAGAGAGGTCGGCACGCGCGGATCGGCCACGTCGTGCGTGCCCAGGCACACCACGCCGACCACGGCACCAGACACCGCGAGGGCGATCCACGGGCACGGCGTGATGACGACCGTCATGACGTGTCGGCACTCGTGGGCGCGGCCAGCGAGACGGGCGCGACCAGCGCGGTCCGGTCCATCACGCCGCGTCGGCAGACCGGGCAGGGGACGCCCGACTCGCGCGCGGTCGCCACCGGCGCGGCAGGGACTGGGGCGGCGAGCACCGTCCGGCAGCGGTCCAGCAACGCCCGTCGCTGCCGGTTGGCGAGCAGGCCGAAGTGGCGAACGCGCATAAAGCCGCGGGGGACGACGTGCAGGAGAAACCGCCGCAGGAATTAGTCGGCAGTCAGCGCCAGCAGTTTCACGCGGTCGCCGTCCGCGTAGTCGTTCCACCGGAAGCGCACGACGCCATCGCGCAGATCGACGAGCCGCGCGTTCGAGAGCGCGACGCGGTGCGTGTAGCGGCCGAGATACGCGAGCACCTGCGCCGGTCCTCCAAACGGCGGCTTCGCATAGACGACCCACGGCGTGGCCCGCAGGTCGGCCACGAAACGCGCGAACGCCTCCGGGGCCGCCAGATCGGACGTGCCCCCGGCAAAGGTCAGGGTGCGCGTCTCGAACGCGCGCCGAAGCGCGTCGAGGTACTTCGCACGAAAGACCTGTGACAACGCGCGCACCGGAAACAAGAAGCCCGGTCTGGCGGCGACCCACTGCGCGCCATCGGGCGTGAGCGCGCCCCCGGTGACCACGCCGTGCAGGTGGAGAGGCTGCGAGAGCGTCTGGCCCCAGGTGTGCAGGATCGCTGTCACGCCGATCGTGCCCCCCCAGATGTCGGGGATCGTGCCCGAAGGTCAGGAGGGTATCGGCGGCGGCGCGGAAGAGGGCGGCGTAGAGGACCCGCGGGTGGCCCTGCGCCAACGCATTGAGCGCGTGCGGCCGCGTGAAGACCACGTGGAAATAGGGGATCGGCAGCAGCTCCGCCTGGCGCGCGGCCAGCCACGTGGCTTGGGCGGCGCCCTGACACTTCGGACAGTGGCGATTTCGACAGGAGTGGTCCGCGCGCCGCGTGGCGCCGCACTGGTCACACGTCTGCGTGTGCCCGCCCAGCGCGGCCGTACGGCACGCCGCGATCGCGCGCAACGCCCGATCTTGGACCGCCGCGAGGCGGTGCGTCTGCCGATACGTGTCTCCGTACGCACGGACGATGTCGGCCAGTTCGATCGACGCGGGGCTCGACATCGCCGTGGCCGGAGAGGCCACGGGACACACGGGTCAGGCCTGCGGCGGGATCGACGGGACGCCGGTCAGCAGGTCGAGTCGCGCGGCCTGCGTGGTCAGCGACGCGTGCGTCAGATGCCAGTACCGTGCCGTCGTGGCGATCGACGTGTGGCCGAGGAGGCGCTGGATCGTGTGCAGGTCGACGCCGGCTTCGAGCAGAGGCGTCGCACACGCATGGCGCAGCGCGTGAATCCCGCCTGGCTTCACGAGGCCCGCGCGCCCTTTCGCCGTCTGGTACGCCCGCTGGAGACTGGTCGGATCCATCGGCCGATCACCGCCGCGCGCGGGAAAGAGCCACTCGACCGGCCGATGGATCTTCCAGTGAGCCCGCAGGGCGTCCAGCAGGGGCGCGGAGAGCACGGTGTACCGGTCCTTCCCGCCTTTGCCCTGCTCGACGCGGATCGTCATCCGCGCCGAGTCGATGTCGGTGACCCGGAGATGGATCACCTCGTTGAGCCGCAGGCCGGCGGCGTAGGCCGTCATGAGCATCGTCCGGTGTTTGAGATTCGCCGCGTGGGCGATCAGCCGCTGCACGTCCTCCCAGCTGAGCAACGCCGGGAGCTTGCCCGGTTGTCGCATCGTCGGAATCCTGAAGGACGTCCGATCGCGCCGCAGGGTCGTGTGATAGAAGAACCGAAGGCCGTGCATGATGAGGTGGCACGTGCTCCAGGACCGTTGCCGCTCCTGAATCAGGTGCAACAGGTAGGCTTGGATCTCGTCATCGGCAAGCTGATCCGGTGATCGCCGGTAGAACCGCGCCAGCCCGGTCACCGCCCACAGAGACGCCTCGCGCGTGCGATCCGCCAACCCCCGCACGATCATGTCCTCGTCCATCCGTCGTCGTAGCTCGGTCATCACACACCTCCTGCATGAGGCCGTGCGACTCCGGATGCGACGGCCGCGACCAGATTGTGTGCAAGGAGGATGGCAAGAGGCGCGGACGGTCGATCGTCGCTACCGCGCAGCGGTTTAGTTCAACGTCAGGCTTCAGCCGCGGCCGCTCAGCGCTCTTGACGCGCGGCCGTCGGCTGCAGCCGCTTGTTGGGCCGCCGATCAACAGGAGCCTTCGATCGCGATACCCGCTTGACGACTCGCTTCGGTGGACGCGAAACCGTGCCGGCAGGCCAAGTCACTTCCTCGCGTCGAAACGCAGCAAGAATGGCGTCGAGCCGATTCCCATGCTCTCGTGCAATCGCCTCGCGGTGTTTTCGGACCTCTTCAACGATGGGATCTCGGCGCGTGGTCATGGCTTCGGCTCCATCAATTCCTCAGGTGTACAGATGATCGGCGGTACGAACCCCGCGTGTCGACATGTCTCATCAATCTTCCCACGAATCGTGGCATTGGCGAGATGTCGAAGATTCCACGTCAGGAGGTAGTCAATCCCATTGACGGCCGCGATCGCGACGTGGGCGGCATCAAGGCGCGCCTTCTCCGGCAGTGCACCGCGCCGCAGGAGGGACCGCACGAGGCCGCCAGCGCGCGGGCCGGCAGCGACGAGCGGAATACGACTGAGGACCTCCAGCCGACGGGCCGCCGCGACGGCGTCCCCGCGCCGCGCCTCCGCCACGACCGCTGCCGAGACATAGAGATCGAACCGGTCGCGGGCCGCCCACCAATCCCGCGTGATGTGTTGGTGCGCGGCCTGAACAATATCTTTGGACGGCGTGGCCACCAGATAGCTGACAATCGTGGTTTCGATATAGACGCTGGCTTTCATTGCCCAGCG
>JBCKZS010000032.1:0-31614 GCA_038918905.1 Vicinamibacterales bacterium | reverse complement strand
TCGATGGCATCCCGGCGCGCACTTATCACAGGCATCACCGGCCAGGACGGTTCGTACCTCGCGGAACTGCTGCTGGCAGAAGGCTACGAGGTCTTCGGCCTCACCCGCCGCCTGTCGGCTTCGAATTACTGGCGCATCCAACACATCCTCGACCGCATCACCCTGATCCCCGGGGACCTGCTGGATCAGCTCTCGCTCATCCGGGCGCTGGAACGCGCGCAGCCGCACGAGCTGTACAACCTCGCCGCGATGTCCTTTGTGCCCGCGTCGTGGGACCAGCCGACGCTCACCGGCGAGTTCAACTCGCAGGGCGTGACTCGCGTCCTGGAAGCGATCCGGGTCGTCGATCCGAAGATCCGCATCTACCAGGCGTCGTCATCCGAGATGTTCGGCAAGGTTCGCGAGATTCCGCAAACGGAAGTGACGCCGTTCTACCCGCGCAGCCCCTACGGCGTGTCGAAGGCCTTCGCGCACTACATCACGGTGAACTACCGCGAGAGCTACGACCTGTTCGCGGTGTCAGGCATCCTCTTCAACCACGAGTCGCCGCGCCGCGGCCTGGAGTTCGTCACCCGCAAAGTCACCGACGGCGTGGCGCGCATCAAGGCCGGACTCACGCAGCAGCTGGGCCTGGGCAACCTGGACGCGCAACGTGACTGGGGCTTCGCCGGCGACTACGTCCGCGCGATGTGGCTGATGCTGCAACAGGATCGCGCCGGCGACTACGTCATCGCCACGGGCGAAAGCCACTCCGTCCGCGACCTCGTCGAGATCGCCTTCGCCCACGCCGGCCTCGACTGGCAGCAACACGTCGTCCTCGACCCGGCCTTCATCCGGCCCGCGGAAGTGGATCTCCTTGTTGGCGACGCGTCGAAGGCTAAGGCGCAGCTCGGGTGGGCGCCTACGGTCGACTTCGTGGGGCTTGTGACGATGATGGTCAACGCCGATTTGGAGCGCTATCGCGCCACAAAATAGTGCGGACGTGCGGCGTGCGACGTGTGTCGCCGTGCGGCGTGCGGCGGCGTGATCCTTAGAAGGCCGGGTCTTCAGACCCGGCGAACACCCGGGTGCGGACGTGCCGTGCCAGGGCGTCCCGCCAGGCTGGCATGGTGACGCCCACGCTGGCGAGTTTGTCGTTTGAGAGAGCGACGAACATCGGCCGCGCGGCGCGTAGGGGTGTTGCCGCGGCGCTGGTGGCGACGATGGCGGCGTCGGACTGACCGAGCAGATCGCGAAGCGCTTCCGCGATGCCGAGCCAGGTGGTGTGACCGCCGTTGACGCAGTGATAGAGGCCGAACGGCGCGCGTTGCTCGACGAGCACCCGCGTCGCGCGAGCGACATCGCCGACGTGACTGGGTGACACGGCGCGATCCGAGAAGGCCGTCACCGGCTGCCCTGCCCGCATGGCGTCCAGCATGCGATCGACGGAGCTGCGAGCCGCGCAGCCGCCGAACAGACTCTCGACGCGCAACACGTAGTGCCGCGGCGCGTCGGCGGCAAACCACTCGCCCAGCAGCTTCGACGCGCCATACATGCTGACGGGATTGGCCGCGTCTTCTTCCGTATACGGGCGATCGGTCAGCCCATCAAACACAAAGTCCGAGCTGTAGTGCACGAAGGTCGCGCCCGCCTGCGCGGCGGCGCGCGCCAGCGACCGCACCGCCCACGTGTTGATCGCGAGGGCGTCGACCGGCCGCGCCTCGGCCTCATCGACCAGGTTGAACGCGGTGCAGTTGATGAGCACGTCCGGCGCGAGACGCGACACGGCGTCGCGCACGTCGCGGGCGCTCGCCACGTCAAGGTCAGCGCGCGTCAGCGCGTGCACGTCATGCCCCGCCGCGCGCCACTCCCGCACCATTTCCGCGCCAAGCAGGCCGGCTGCGCCGACGATGACGACGTTCATACGATCTTCTGTCCTCCCGGCGCGGCTGAAGCCACGCCCTACGTCCCGTCCCTCCCGGCGCACGCCGAACGTCGCACGCCGCACGATTCAGCGCGTGACGATCGCGGGCGCTCCCCAGACCGCGAGGTCGTTGTCGAGCGTTGCGCCCTCGGCCCCGGGCCGGGTGTTGAAGATGAGTTCCACCGTCTTGCCGGCGTAAGGCGACAGATCGAGCCGCACGGGATACCACTGCCGATCCGCGGGGTTGCCGTAGGGATTCACGATCAGACTCACCAGTTCTTCATAACGGCCGGCGTGACTGACGCCGACCAGGAACAACACGCCGTCGCCCGGCCGGCCCCACGCTTCCTCACGCACGCCCAGGCTCACATTCAGCCAGGCGTTCCGCGGCACGGTTTCCTCCCACACGAGGCGCGACGGCTGCGCGACGTAGATGGACCTCAGGGTCTGACCGGCGATGGTCACGTCCGTGACGAGAAACGCCTCGGGATTCGGGCGCTGCTGGATGGCCATCGGGAACCGCTCCACCAGATCCACGACAACCACTGGAGGGTTCTGCCACCAGACCCACACAAACAACACCACACCGCCCAGCACCACGCCAACCGCCGTCCACCGCCACCGCATCAACCGGTCCCACATGGTCACAGTCCTTTCAGGTCTGCCGCACCCCGCACGTCGCGCCGCACGTCGTCGCACGCCGCCCCCGGGCGTTCGCCGGGTCTAAAGACCCGGCCTCCCAAGGATCATGCCGCCGCACGTCGTCGTCGCACGATTATTGCAACAGTCTCTTCAAATAGGCGCCGTACTCGTTATGCGGCCCGAACGGTTCCGCCAGCCGCTCGAGTTGCGCGGCGTCGATCCAGCCCTGATGAAAGGCGATCTCTTCGGGACACGCGATTTTCAGTCCCTGGCGGCGTTCGATGATCTCGATGAACTGGCTGGCCTCGAGCAGCGACGTGTGTGTGCCGGTGTCGAGCCACGCCATGCCGCGGCCCATCACTTCCACCGACAACTCGCCGGCCTCGAGGTACCGCCGGTTCAGGTCGGTGATCTCCAGTTCCCCGCGCTTCGAGGGTTGCTGCGCGGCGGCGAACGCCGCGGCGCGGCCGTCATAAAAATACAGGCCGGTGACGGCGTAGCTCGACTGCGGCTTCGCCGGCTTCTCCTCGATCGACGTCGCGCGTCCGATTGTGTCGAAGGCGACGACGCCGTAGCGCTCGGGATCCTGGACGTGATACGCGAAGACGGTGGCGCCGGTGTGCCGGCCGTTGGCGGCGGCCAGCAGATCGGGCAGGTCGTTGCCGTAGAACAGGTTGTCGCCGAGGATCAGCACCGAGGGCGACTCGCCGACGAACTCACGTCCGATGATGTACGCCTGCGCGAGACCGCCCGGGTGCGGCTGCACGGCATACGACAGCGACAGGCCCCACTCGCGCCCGTCACCCAGCAGCGCCTCGAAGATCGGCGTGTCGCGCGACGTGGAGATGATCAACACTTCGCGCACGCCCGCCAGCATCAGCGTGCTGAGCGGGTAATAGATCATCGGCTTGTCATAGATCGGCAGCAGTTGTTTCGACACGGCGCGTGTCGCGGGATACAACCGGGTGCCGGAGCCGCCGGCGAGAATCAGACCTTTACGAGACATGACAGTCATTTGTTAATTACGATTCACAATTTACAAAATTGAAACCGGTTACCTGACGCGGGATTTTACGGTGGCTCTGGTTTCGCGATCCGCTTCGCGCTTTTTGATCGTTTCCCTCTTGTCGTGCGTCTTCTTGCCTTTGGCGAGCGCGATGGCCACCTTCAGGCGACCGCTCTTGAAATACATCCGCGTGGGCACGACGGTCATGCCCTTCTCGGTGGTTTTGCCGATGAGTTTGCGCAGTTCCTGCTTATTGAGCAGCAGCTTGCGCGTGCGGCCGGGGTCGTGGGCGGACGCACCGGCGTGGCTGTATTGACCGATGTGCACCTTGAAGAGAAACGCTTCCCCGCGCTCGATGCGCACGTAGCTGTCGCGCAGGTTCACCACGCCCTCGCGGATGGCCTTGACCTCGGTGCCCAGCAGCACGATCCCGGCCTCGAACGTCTCGATCAGGTGGTAGTCGTACCCGGCCTTGCGGTTCTCCGCCACCACGACGGGGGTGTCGTCTTTTTTCCGGGCCGCAGCCGGCGCGGGGCGGGTGGGGCGGACGACGTGGGTGGCGGATCTGCTCAGAACGGGGCTCCTGTGAGCCCCAATCGTAGCGCGGGTTGAATTACACCCGGGGTGAAAACGTCAGTGCCCGATAATACACACGTGTCGTCGCACCTGCGAGCGCTCGAGGCCGAGAGCCTGTTCATCCTCCGCGAGGTGGTGGCCGAGCGCGATCGACCGCTGCTGCTGTACTCGATCGGCAAAGACTCCGCGGTGCTGCTGCACCTGGCGCGCAAGGCGTTTCACCCGGCGCCGCCCCCCTTCCCCCTGCTGCACATCGACACGACCTGGAAGTTCAGGGAGATGATCGAGTTCCGCGACCGCTACGTGCGGCAGGAACTCGGTCTGGAGCTGATCGTCCACACGAACACCGAGGCCCACGCGCAGGGCGTCAGCCCCTTTACGCACGGCTCGAAGACCTACACCGACCTGATGAAGACCGAGGCGCTCAAGCAGGCGCTCGACGCGTATCGCTGCGATGCCGCGTTCGGCGGCGCGCGCCGCGACGAGGAAAAGTCCCGCGCCAAGGAACGGATCGTTTCCGTCCGCGATCGCCATCATCGCTGGGATCCGAAACGCCAGCGACCGGAAGTGTGGAATCTGTTCAACACACAACTCGGTCCGGGCGAGAGCCTGCGCGTGTTCCCGCTCTCGAACTGGACGGAACTCGACGTCTGGCAGTACATCCACCTCGAACAGATTCCCATCGTCTCGCTCTACCTCGCGAAGCGACGACCGGTGGTTGAACGCGACGGCGTGCTGCTGATGGTGGACGACGACCGGATGCCGCTGCGGCCGGGCGAAACGCCAGCGATGAAGATGGTCCGGTTCAGAACGCTCGGCTGTTACCCGCTGACGGGCGCCATCGAGTCGTCCGCCGGCACGTTGCCGGCCATCATCGCCGAGTTGCAACAGGCGACGGTCTCGGAACGGCAGGGACGCGTGATCGACTTCGATCGGTCGGGCAGCATGGAAGAGAAGAAGAAAGACGGGTACTTCTGACATGCCGCAGGACCTGCTTCGCCTGCTGACGTGCGGGAGCGTCGACGACGGGAAGAGCACGCTGATCGGGCGCCTGCTCTACGACTCGCAGTTGATTTATTCGGATCAACTGGCGGCGATCGAGAGCGCCTCGAAGGGGCTCGCCTTCGATCCCTCGCTGCTGACCGATGGCCTCAAGGCCGAGCGCGAGCAGGGCATCACGATCGACGTGGCGTACCGCTACTTCGCGACCGCGAAGCGCGCGTTCATCATCGCCGACACGCCGGGCCACGAACAGTACACGCGCAACATGGTGACCGGCGCGTCCACCTGCGACCTGGCGATCCTGCTCGTCGACGCGCGGCACGGCATCCGCACACAGACCCGCCGGCACAGCGCCATCGCGACGCTGCTCGGGATCAAACATCTGGTGCTGGCGGTCAACAAGATGGATCTGGTCGACTTCTCGGCGGCGGTCTACGACGACATCTGCGCCGAGTTCGGCGAGTTCGCCGCGAAGCTCACGGTCGCCGACGTGCAGTGTGTGCCCATCGCCGCGCTGCCCGGCGACAACCTGGTCCATCGCGGCACGCGCATGCCCTGGTATCAGGGCAGCACGTTGATGCACCTGCTTGAGACGGTGCACGTGACGTCGGGGCGCAACACCATCGACCTGCGCCTGCCGGTGCAACTCGTCTGCCGGCCGGATCAGGACTTCCGCGGCTATCAGGGCAGCATTCGCTCGGGCACGGTTCGGGTGGGCGACGATGTGGTGGTGCTGCCGTCGCGGGTGCGTTCGCGCGTGAAAGACCTTGTCACTTTTGACGGGCCGCTGCAGGACGCCACCTCCCCTGCCGCCGTCACGGTGGTGCTCGAAGACGACGTGGATGTGAGCCGGGGGGACGTCATCGTGCACGCGAAGAACCAGCCGCGGGTGACGCAGGAGATCGAGGCGATGGTGGTGTGGATGTCGCCGGCGCCGTTTGTGGCCGGCAGTCGCCACCACGTGAAACATCTGGCGACGACCCTGACGGCGCGCGTCGATCGCATCGAGTATCGGCTGAACATCGACGACCTGCGCCGGGCGGACGCCGACCGGCTGCAGTTGAACGAGATCGGCCGTTGCCGGTTGGTGCTCGATCGGCCGATTGCGTGCGATCCGTACGAGCGCAACCGCGCCACCGGCGCGTTCATTGTGATCGACCGCCTCACGTCCGACACGGTCGGCGCCGGGATGATCATCGACCGGCTCCCCGAAACGGCCAGGCGTCTCGAGGCACTGGCACAACCCGGCGACCGCACATCCACACACGTCGTCAGACACCGGAGCGCGGTGACCGACCAGGAGCGGCAGTCACGCGTGGGACAGCGGGCGTTGACGATGTGGTTCACGGGGTTGTCCGGGTCGGGCAAGAGTTCGATCGCGGCGGTGGTCGAGCGCCGGCTGTTTGAGATGGGGCATCTGTGCACGACGCTGGATGGAGACAATCTGCGCTTCGGGCTCAACCGCGACCTCGCGTTTTCGAAGGACGACCGGCGCGAGAACATCCGCCGGATCGCCGAGGTGGCCCGGCTGTTCAACGACGCCGGGCTGATCGTCCTGGTGCCGGTGATTTCGCCGTTTGCCGACGACCGCGAGCGGGCGCGGGAGGTCATCGGCGCGGACCGGTTCATTGAAATCTGGGTGGACACGCCGCTGGAGGTCTGCGAGGCGCGCGACGCGAAAGGCCTCTACCGGAAGGCGCGGGCCGGCGAGATTCCCGAGTTCACGGGCGTGTCGTCGCCGTACGAAGCGCCCTCGGCGCCGGCGATTCGCGTGCACACGGATGACCGATCCCCTGAGGCCTGCGCCGAGATCGTGCTGGCGCACGTCGGGGCGTTGCGCGTTTCACCACCGGGGCTGTAGCCCAGGGAGGCACGGAGACGCCGGGGGATTTCGCGATCGCTGCGATAGAATCCGCATCCGACCATGAGCAGCAGGACGCGGCGCGCGCAGAAGGCGAAACAGCGGGAGCAGTCGAAGCGGACGGACAAGCAGCGACGCGCGGACGCGATGGTGTGCGCGGAACTGTTCGACCGCGCGGTCTGGGCCATGGACGGGCAACATCTTGACGTGGCGCGGCCGCTCCTTCACAAGATTCTGCGCATCCGATCGAACCATCAGGGCGCCCACGAGTGCCTGGCGGACCTGGCGTTTCGTGAGGGGGCGTTTCAGGCGTGCCTGGACCACTACGACCGTTTGCAGGAACCGCCCCTGTGGCTTCCCCTCTCGTATCAGGCGGCGGTGGCTGCTGCCGCCATCGGCGCCTTCGATCGCGGCCTGGCGCTGCTCGATGAATTTCTCGCGTCGACGAACCGCGATCCGCTGTATCGCGATCTGCGCGACCGCGGGCGCTACCTGAAACGCGAATGGACACGCGCGCTGCGGAAGGCGACCCGGTCGTCAGCCGCCCCGGCGCCGGCGCAGGCGTCCCGCGCGCCCGAGGGTCCCCCTGACCACGCCAGACCCGACGTCGAATCGATCGTCGACGCACCCGAGCCCACGGCGGTCCGGCCGGCGGTCGAGGCGATCGCCGCGTTCCCCGACATCACGCTGCCGCCGCCAACGGTCGACGTCGAGCTCGTGCGCGATGGATTTCCCGACGCCTTCCGACTGTCGGACCTGGGCCCGGCGACCGATGTCCTGCTGCGCCGCGCGTACGCGGAGCTGCGCCTGCAGAAGGGCTTCGACGAACTGCTGTCGCTCGGCGTCGTCCAGGACGTGACGCACTTCCGCTACCAGCTCGACACGGTGCGGCGCGTGCTGCGCGACTTCCGGGGCCGTGTGCTGCTGGCCGACGAGGTCGGCCTGGGCAAGACGATCGAGGCGTGTCTGGCGCTGAAGGAGTACTGGCTGCGCGGGCTCGTGCGCAAGGCGCTCATTCTCACGCCGGCCTCACTCGTCAGCCAGTGGGTCGGCGAGTTGACGTCGCGCTTCGGTCTGACACCCGCGATCGCCGAGTCGGGTGGCGCCCATCGGCGTGACGCCGGGTTCTGGACGCGCGAACCGCTGGTGGTCGCCTCGCTGCCCCTGGTGCGCCAGACGGCCTATCGCGAGATCCTGTCGCGTGTCGACTACGACCTGGTGATCGTTGACGAGGCGCACGTGCTGAAACACCGCACGAGCGCGGCGTGGCAACTCGTCAATGCGCTGAAGACACGGTTTCTGCTGCTCTTGAGCGCCACGCCGGTGGGCAACGATCTGAGCGAACTCTACAATTTGATCCTGCTGTTGCGTCCCGGCCTGCTCGAGACCGAAGCGAAGTTCCGGCGTGACTACGGCCAACTCGCCCTCGAGGGCGACGCCGGCCGGCGCGATCGGCTGCGCGGCCTGCTGCGCGAGGTAATGGTGCGCAACACGCGCGCGCACATCGACATGGCGCTGCCGCGGCGCCTGGCTGCCACCGAGGTCGTCCATCCAGACCGCGCGGAAGCCGACGTCCTGGCGCAACTGGCCGCGCTCGTGCGCGAGCGGTACGCGCACGCCTCCGGCGCCGATCGCTTCCGGCTCACCATGCTGCAGATGCAGGCGGGCAGCAGCCCGTCGGCGTTGCGCCAGGGCCTGATGAACAGCGCCCTCGGCGACATGGCGCCACTGGTGACCGCGATCGCTGACGTGGGGTCGTCGGCCAAGACACGGGCACTTGTGGCACTGATCCGACGGTCGCCTGACGAGAAGAAGATCGTGTTCACGCGTTTCCGGGCGACGCTCGACGAGGTGGCGCGGGCGCTCACGGCGGAGGGACACCGGGTGGCCGTGTTCCACGGGGGGCTCAGCGCGGCCGCCAAGGACGAGGCGATCGCCGCGTTCGAAGGCCACGCAGAGATTCTGCTCTCGAGCGAGGTCGGCGGCGAAGGCCGCAACCTCCAGTTCTGCCGCACGGTCATCAACTTCGATCTGCCGTGGAATCCCACGGCCATCGAACAACGCGTCGGCCGCGTGCACCGGCTGGGACAAACGCGCGACGTGTTTGTGTTCAACTTCTGCCTGGCGGGCAGCATCGAGGAGCGCATCCTCCGGATTCTGCACGACAAGATCAACCTGTTCGAGCTGGTGGCCGGCGAGATGGAGATGATCCTCGGACAGATCGATCCCGACCAGGACTTCGCGAGCCTGGTGATGGACGTCTGGGCTGCCTGTGGCACGCCTGAGGAAGAAGCGCGCGCGTTCGACGAATTGTCCGAACGCGTCCTGCACGCGCGAGCGGCCTACCAGCAGACGCGCGAGATCGATCGCGCGCTCTTCAGCGAAGACTTCGAGGTCTAGTCGCATGAGCACATCGCTCGAATCGTTTACCCGGACGCTGCTGACGCGACACGGCGCCGTCGTCGAGGCCACCGGCAACGGCCTCGACGTCATTACCGATCCGGCGCTCGCTCACGCGCTGGGACTGTCCGAGTACGCGCGGCTGGTCTTCACGACCCGCGAACACACTATTTCCGAGACGCACGTGGACTACGACGCCCCGCTGGTCGAGCGGATGGGCGCGTTGGTGGGCGGGCTGGGCCGGGTCGGCGTCGTGTCGTGCGACGTGCCCCCGCCGCGGCCCATCGATGCCGCCGCGGAGGTCGAGCGTCGCATCACGTTGCTCAACGGTGTGGCGCGCGTCCGCGAGGTGGAGCCGGCGGTCGCGCTGCGCCTCGGCGTCTTCATGGAATACGAACTCCTAGCCGACGTGCGCGAGGGGGGGCTGCTGTGCACGTGGATCACGCCGGACACACGTTCGGTGCCGCGGATGGCCGGTTGGCCCGACCTCGGCCGCGCGCCCGACCTGGACGCGCCTGTGCTGTCGGCTGACGGGCCGGACTCGGCGGTCTCGGTGCCGTGGACCATCGCTCTGGCGTCCGCGCGTGTGTCGCTGACCGCCACCGTCGACGGGTTCCTCGAGAGTCTCACCCGCCGGCGCGACCGCGACGCCAGGCGGCTTCGCGAGTACTCGATCGAGATCGATCGCGCCATTCGCGCGAAACTGCTGCGCCCCGGCGCGTCCGACCCCGTGCGGCGCCGGGAACGCGATCGCCTCGAGGCCACGTGGCAGAGTTATCGATCGCGCCTGGCCGACCTCGCCGATCGGTATCGGCTTCGCGTCCGACTGGTGCCGATCGGCGTCGTGGCGTGCCTGGTGCCGGGCTATCGCATCCGCGTCCGCCTCATGCGACGCACCACGACCTCTGAGGTCGTGTTCGCCTGGAACGCAATCGACGGCCGCCTGGAAACCCGCGGCTGCGACGGCTGCGACACACCCACGCCCCAGGCGTGGCTGTGCGACGACCGTGTGCACTATCTGTGCGACGCGTGCTTCGCCGCCTGCGCGCAGTGCGGCAAGCCGTTCTGCCGCGCGTGCCACCGCGCGTGCCCGCGCAAAACGTGCGCGATTCGTACGTAGGGCGGGGCTCTTATTGGCCTTCTGCGATACCCGCCACGCGTTCCCCGATCGCCAGGCTCGCGGTCAGACCGGGCGAATCGATGCCGGCGGCGTGGATGAGCCACGGCTGCCGGGTGTCACGGCGAATCAGGAAGTCGGCGAACCGTTCGGTGGGCGGATGGAGTTTCGCGCGGATGCCACTGCCGCCCAGGCGGAGGTCGGCCAGCGTCACGTCGGGGAGGAGGCGCCGCGTTGGTTCGAGATAATGCTCGACCGGATCGCGGTCGAGTTCGTAGTCGTCCTTCCGTTCCTGATAGCGAATCGTCGGACCAATCGTCACCGTCCCCGCAACCGACCTGGCGAAGTGCACGCCCAGCCCATGGCCCGAATGATGCGGCACGGGATACACCAGACCGTTGATCAGGTGCGAGGCGCGCGGCGTCAATTCCGCGTATTCCCCCCGGCACGGATAGATCGTGAACGCCTCCCCCCCACACAACGCCGACACGTCGTCCGCAAACAGTCCGGCGGCGTTGATAACGACGCCGGCTTCGATGCGTTCGTGGGGCGTGACGACCTCGACATGGCCGGCCTTTGGCTCGACGGCGATGACCGGCGAGCCGGGCAGCACGTGGCCGCCGTGCGCTTCGACCTGACGCTGCAGCGCTTTCACGTACGCCTCCGCCTCGATCCAGCCGGTGTGGGGCGACCACAACGCCTTGGTCGCGCGCACGTGCGGCTCCCGCTGCCGCACGAACGCGGCGTCCACGATGTCCACCTCGGCGCCGTTCGCGCGCGCGTTGCCGGCAAGCACATCGATCTCGGATTCTTCCGACGCTTCGGTCGCGACCACCAGCTTCCCCGACTCGTGATGCGGCACGCCGTGCGCCCTGCAAAACGCCTTCAGACGGTCGCGGCCTGCGACGCAGAGCGTGGCCTTCAGCGATCCGGGCGGATAGTACAGGCCCGCGTGAATCACGCCGCTGTTGTGCGTCGACGTATCGAGTCCCGCGCGGCGGTGGCGTTCGAGGACGACGACGTCGCGGCCGCGCCGGGCGAGGGAGAAAGCGACGGATAAACCGACGACGCCGGCACCGACGACTGCAATCATGGCATTTACAATTTACGATTTACCCGCCGCCCAAGCCGCGCTGCCAGCACGATCGCCTCGACCATGCTGCCTTCGTCGGCTTTGTCTTGTCGCGCGATGTCGAAGGCCGTGCCGTGGTCGACGGACGTGCGGACGATCGGGAGGCCGATCGTGACGTTCACCGCGTGGCCGAATGACAGGAGCTTGACCGGAATCAATCCCTGGTCGTGGTAACAGGCGATCGCCACGTCGAAGTCGCCGCGCGCGGCGCGCACGAAGACCGTGTCGCCGGGGAAGGGGCCGGAGACGTCGATGCCCTCGGCGCGTGCGTCCCGAATCGCGGGTTGCAGCGTGTCGATTTCCTCGCGGCCGAGGAGTCCGTCTTCGCCCGCGTGCGGATTGAGGCCGGCGACGGCAATCCTCGGCGACGCGATGCCGAAGCGCGGCAGCGACTCGGACGTCAGGCGGATCACGTGCAGGAGCCGTTCGTGTGTCAGCGCGGCGGGTACCTGTTCCAGCGGAATGTGGACGGTGGCGAGCACGACGCGCAGACGTTCCGACCAGAACATCATCGCGGCTTCAGCGACGCCGCACAGGTGCGCGATCAGATCCGTGTGGCCGCGCCAGGGCAGGCCGGCGGCGGCGAACGCGGCCTTGTTGATCGGCGCGGTGGCGATGGCGTGGACGCGGCCCGCGCGCGCGTCTTTGACCGCGCGCACGACTTCGTCGTGCGCGCGGTGTCCGGCGGCCGCGTTCACGACGCCCACAGGGTAGCCTTCCAGTTCCTCAGGTGTCGTCGGGCCGTAGAGCAGCGGCCGGCACACGGCCAGGACGCGCCGGTCGCGACTCGCCTTCACCGCGATCTCCGGCCCGATGCCGGAGGGGTCGCCCACCGTGATTGCGATCGCGGGGAGCGGGGTCACGGCGTCGGAACTGGCGCTCCGAGTTTGAAGACGTTCGGGTGGGCGGTCTTGATCGCGTTGCGCGTGTCAACCACGACGCGCGAATGTTGGACGATCGCCGCGTAATCGAACTGCCGGTGATCGGTGAGGATGACCACGCAGTCGGCCGCTGCCAGGGCCGTGTCGGTCAAGGGCACCGAGGCCATGTCCACGCCGCCGGGCCAGTGAGCGCCGTCGATTCGCGGGGCGAACGGATCGTGGTACGTCACACGGCCGCCCTTCTTCATCAGCAGGGCCATGACGTCCAGCGCCGGCGACTCGCGCACGTCGTCGATGTCTCGCTTGTAGGCGACGCCCAACACGAGGATGTTCGCGCCGTTCACCGCCTGGCTGTTCACGTTGAGCGCGTCAACGATCTTGTCCACCACGTGGTGCGGCATCGCGCCGTTCACATGGCCCGCGAGTTCGATGAAGCGCGCTTCGAAGCCGACTTCCTTCACCTTCCACGAAAGGTAGAAGGGATCGATCGGAATGCAGTGGCCGCCGAGGCCGGGGCCGGGATAAAACGGCATGAAACCGAACGGCTTGGTGGCCGCGGCGTCCACGACTTCCCACACGCTGATGCCGAGGCGGTCGCACATCAGCGCCAGCTCGTTCACCATGCCGATGTTGACCGCGCGGAAGGTGTTCTCGAGCAGCTTCACCATCTCGGCGACCTTCGGCGAGCTGACCTCGACGACGGTGTCGATCGACGAACGGTACAGCGCGGCGGCCAGGCGCGCGCAGTCGGGCGTGAGTCCGCCCACGACTTTCGGCACGTTCTTCGTGTTCCACTTCTCGTTGCCGGGATCGACCCGCTCGGGCGAAAACGCGAGGAAGAAGTCCACCCCGGCCTTCAGCCCCGTCCGCTCGAGAATCGGCTGCACGACCTCCTCGGTCGTCCCCGGATATGTCGTCGATTCGAGGATGACGAGCAGCCCCTGGTGCAGGTGGCCGTGGATGGCTTCGACGGCCGAGACGACGAACGACAGGTCGGGGTCCTTCGTCTTGCGCAGGGGCGTCGGAACGCAGATGTTGATGGTGTCGAAGTCGCGGACGGCGCCGGGGTCGGTGGTCGCCGAGAGTCTGCCGGCCTTGACCAGCCTGGCGACGGCCTCGGTCGGCACGTCCTGGATGTAGGACTCGCCGTTGTTGATCGCGTCCACCTTGCGCGCGTCGAGGTCGATGCCCACGACCGTGAATCCGGAGTTGCCGAACTCGACGGCCAGCGGGAGGCCGACGTATCCGAGGCCGACGACCCCGACTTTGGCGGTGCGGGCGGTGATGCGTTCGAGAAGGGTGGCAGCGAGAGAGGTGGCAAGGCTCTTGGTCGGCATGTTCGGAAATTGATTATATGGGCTTCAAATGAGCTCGTAGCTGATTGGCGGCAATCAGCTACGAGCTCATATCCCCATTGCCACCCAGTCGGCCACGATCTTGGGGCTGGCGTTGCGGTCGAGGACGTGTTGGGCGCGGGCGACGACGTCGAAGGCCTGGATGAGGCGGTCGGTCGGAAAGGCGCGCGCGACGCGGGTGAGCACGTCGGCGGCGTCGGGGTTGGCCAGCGTCACGGTGTCGGGCGCGCCGGTCGCGACGGTGCCGAGGTCGCGCAAGAGCGACGACAGGTGCGCGAGGCGCATCGCCAGCGCTTCGCGATCGCGGCGTTTGCTGCCGTGTTTGGCGAACGCGGCGGCCACCTTCAGGCGCTGGGGGACCGACGCGCTGGCGCTGGATTCGAGCAGCGCCAGCGCCGACTCGCGGTCGACTTCGAGCGTGCCGCCGTCGACCGCCAGCGCCTGGCCGATGCTGCCGCCGGCCACGGCCGCGCGCGACCTCGCGGACGCGGCGTCCATCCCCAATCGCTCCACCAGCACCTTCGCCACCTCATCGTCGCTCAACACGCCGAAGCGGAGGCGACGGCAGCGCGAGACGATCGTGGGACGCAGGGCATCGGGCGTGACGGTGACCAGCACGAGAAGGGCGGACGGGGGCGGTTCTTCGAGCGTCTTGAGCAGCGCGTCCTGCGCCTGCACGGTCAGGTCGTCCGCGCCGTCGATGATAAAGACGCGCTGCTGTCCTTCGAACGGACGATACCCGACGAGGTCGAGAATCCGCTCGCGGACGGGCTTGATGGAAATCGAGGCGGCGTCGGCGCGGTCGATCAGGACGACGTCGGAGAACTGGTTGCGCGCGATGCGCTGACATGCGCTGCAGCGGCCGCAGGCGACCCCGCCGGTCGCCGCCAGGCAGTTCACCGCCTGCGCGAGCGCGACGGCGGCGGTGCGCTTGCCCACGCCAGAGGGTCCGGCAAACAGCAACGCCTGCGGCACGCGGCGGCGGACGACCGCCTGCGCGAGGAGAGCCTGCAGTCGAGTGTGCCCGATCAAGGAAATGCTCATCGAGCGTTAAGAACCTGCCGCTGAAGTGTCCGTCGGTTGGACGGGCGACTTGATCTCCTCGAAGAAGCGATGTGCGCACTCGTGGAACCCGAAATGACGGACAAGGTTCCGAACGTGGCGAAACTCGATTTCGGCGCGACTGGTTTTTCTGCCCTTGCCGTGTGGTCCCAGGGGCAGATGGGGGTACTCGCGGTCAGCCGTCCTGACGGTCCATTTGTGGTCGCCGTGCTGTGGGCGTGTGTGCCTTGGAAGGCAGGCATCGAGCATCTCCCAGAGCCGACGCACCTCGACGACGCCGGCCACCGGCTAGGCTGCTCGTCCCAGTTCCGAGACTGGAGTGTTGTCAGCCGGTTCGAGCTCCGCTTCTTTCTTTCTGACCACGTCGACCTTCATCTCGACGTGCCACGTGGGCAATTGTTCGATCGGCGATGCCTCGATCGCGGCGGGAGCTTCGGGCAGATTCCCTTGAGGCGCGGTCTGCCGGGCCACGGATTGTCGACGAGTGACGGCGACCGTCACCGGCGTCTGCGCCGACCAACGCGGCAATTCCGACAGGCCGCCACTCGTCGCACGTACGCGCAGGACCGCTTCCTCCCAGTCGACAAGGTTCGGCGCATTGGCAGCGTTCACAAACCGACCGACCGACGCATGAAAGGCCTCAAACGAATCTGCCTGCGCGGCGTACCACGCCAATGCATCCTTCAGGGCATCGCGCAGGCGGACGTTCGCGTCTTCGAGCGTGTCTCCGCCTTCTGCAATTCCTCCAGGATTCACGCCGTACAGCCACCAGCCGTCGGCCTCCTCCGTGCCGAGAAAGCGCCCGGTGAACGAGACATTCGCTACGAAGCCACGGCCGATGGTCGTGCCGACGAAGCGGAGGAGAAGGGGGTAGTTCATGGTCCTTTCTGGGTTCCAGCCCACCACAGATCCGGCGTGCCGTCTGAGCCATCCTACTGGGTCGGGGCTGCGCACGGCAACCCGCCCGGGGAGGCATCCCTTCGCACACACGCCGAGCGGGTCCAAGGCGTGAAAATATGAGATATTCCAGTGTCTTCTTACTGATTACTGACGGAAATGGCGGGGCCGACGAGACTCGAACTCGCGACCTCTGGCGTGACAGGCCAGCGTTCTAACCAACTGAACTACGACCCCGCAAAAATGGGCGATACAGGATTCGAACCTGTGACAGCCGGCGTGTAAGGCCGGTGCTCTACCGCTGAGCTAACCGCCCGTGCCGACAACCCGGGAGATTATCCCACTGACATGGGCGCGATGACAAGCGCGCGCTGAGGTGACAGAGGTGGCGGTGGTGGCTGAGGTGCCGCTGCGGGTCAGAGCCGAAACCACAGCAGGAACAGCGCGGCGGCCAGGCCGGCGACTGAGCGGAACTCGCGGTTCATCCCGAACGCCCGGCGCGCGCTGAACCGGCGGTGGCCGTCGGATGACGACGGGGTGGCCCGGCCGGCGCGGTAGGCCGAGTATTCCCCGTCGAAGCGCTGGTCGAGCGTGGCCTCTTCGCTGCGCACGGCGGCCATGTAGGTGACGAGGAAGTACGCCGCGGCCAACGCGGCGGTCCACACGCTGGCCGACGCGACGACAAACCCCGCGCCCATGATGGCCGACCCGGCATAGAGCGGATGCCGCATGTGACGATACGGCCCGCTACGGGTGACCTCACGGCCCTTTTCGATGTGCCCGGCCGCCCAGACGCGCAGGGCCTGGCCGACCAGGCCGATCCCCGCGCCAAGCTGCCACGACATCGGCGTGGGATCGGCCAGCCAGAACGCCACCCCGAACGTGACGAACCCGAGCGGCACACGCCACCGCGCCAGCCGCGACCAGATCCCGGCCGACGCCGGGGCGTTCGCACTCATGCGGACGCCACCCGGCGCGCGATCGCGGCCGTCACCTCGTCGACGGTGATGGTGCCCAGACACCAGCCTGTTTCCCGTCGGCAGACGCGCTGATAGTGGCAGTCACACCGGTGGTATCTCGAAATCGACACGTCGCGATCGTCCCACGGCCCGTTGCGCGCAGGTGAAGTGGGACCAAAGAGCGCCACAGCCGGGACGCCCGCCCTTTGGCGCGCCGAAGCCTTGGCGGAGGGGGCCGCCTCCGCGAAGGCTTCGGCGCGCCAGGGGTTCACGTCGGAGCCGGCGGCACACGCGATGTGCAGCGGACCGGTGTCGCCCGACACCAACACGCGCGCGGCCCGCGCCAGCGCGATCAAATCGGCGCAGGTCGTGCGTGGCGCGCGGTGGGCGACGCCACCCGACGCGGCGACGACGGCGTCGGCGATGGATTCCTCGCCGGGCCCCCACAAGACGACCGGGGTCCAGCCGTGCGTGGCCTGCAGCCATCGCGCAACGGCCGCGAACGAGTCCGGCGGCCAGCGCTTGTTGGGCCACGCGGCACCCGGGTTCAGCAGCGCGAAGTCGGTGATGCCCTGTGCGCGCAGCGCGTCGAGCGCAGGCGACGAGGTGACGACGAAGGGGAATGCAAGATTGGTTTGTACGTGGGGCGTGGCGTCAGCCCCGCCGCTGTTGGCGCGGCTGAAGCCACGCCCTACGTACTGGGCCAGCGCCAGGTTCTTGTCGATGACGTGCCGCCCCTCACCCACCTCGGGCGTTTCCGTGTAGAAGAACCGCGCCGCGGGCTCGCGGAGGGCACGCTTGTCGAAGCCGATCACCCGGCGGGCTCCGGACAGGCGGGCGAGCGCCGCGGACTTCACGAGGCCCTGCAGATCCACCGCGATGTCATATCTGCGCGCGCGCAGGTCGCGCACGACGCGCCACCACCCGGCCACCGTTCGCTCCTGCAACACCACAACGCGCGAGATCACGGGCACCAGCGCGAGCAGGTCTGCATGCGCGCGCTCGACGAGCCAGTCGATTTCCGCGTCTGGAAATCGACGCCGGATCGCGTCGACGGCAGGCAGCGCGTGAACGAGGTCGCCTAAAGAACCCAGGCGCACGACCAGTATTCTTGCGTCGTGCGGGGCGTGCGACGTGCGGCGCGCGGCGTGCGAATCGTGCGGGGTGCGGCGTGCGGGGTGCGAATCGTGCGGGGTGCGGGGCCTGCCCGCCGTAGCCCGAAGGGCGGAGGTGGGTGCGGCGTGCGAGGACACTTGCTTGAGCAGGTCGCGGGTGGCGTGGTCCTTCGGGTCGCCGACGATGGCGATGCGGCCGCCGTAGGCGCGGACGGTCTCGCGTTCTGGCACGGTGTCGACGGTGTAGTCGGTGCCCTTGCAGTGGACGTCCGGCTTGAGGAGCGTCAGCAGCCGATCGACGGTGCGGTCGTTGAAGATGACGACATAGTCGACTGCGGCGAGGGCGGCGACCAGCTCGGCGCGGGCGGCCTCATCGAGAATCGGGCGGCCTTCACCCTTGAGGGCGCGCACCGACGCGTCGCCGTTGACCGCGACCACGAGCCGGTCGGCCTCGGCCCGGGCGCCCTGCAAATACCGGACGTGCCCGACGTGCAGCAGGTCGAAACACCCGTTCGCGAACGCGATGGATCGGCCCTCGCGCCGGTCGGCGTCGATGCGGGCGAGCAGGGCGTCTGGGGTGAAAAGCACTTGTCTAAGGGGACGGGTGTCGATCTGTGGAAAACTCCCGGCAGATCGCCGCTGAGTCTGCCGGGAGTTTTCCACAGATCGACACCCGTCCCCCTGCCCTCCTGCGCCGGTCTGCCGGGAGTTTTCCACAGATCGACACCCGTCCCCGCTTCACTTGGTGGCCGCCAGCAGTTCGGCGGCCGACACGGTCGCGGTGCCGCGCTTCATGACCACCAGGCCACCGGCGTAGTTGGCCAGGCGGGCGGCTTCGCCGAATGTGGCGCCGGAGGCGAGCGCCAGCGAGAACGTCGCGATCACGGTGTCGCCGGCGCCCGTGACGTCGGCGATCTGATCGCTGCCGACGATGGGGATGTGATCGGTGGGGCGTCCGGGCTCGAAGAGTGCCATGCCGCGGCTGCCGCGGGTGATCAACACGGCGCGCGACTGCAGCTTGCGCAACAAGGCGCGTCCGGCCTTCTCAAGCGCGTCGGCGTCATCCCCGATTTTCACGCCGAGCAGCGCCTCGACTTCGGATTCGTTCGGCGTGCACGCGGTGACGCCTCTAAATCCCGACAACCCGTGCCGCGAGTCCACCAGGATCATCGGCACGCGGCCGACATACGTCGGTTCGATGTGCGCGGTCCGCCCTCCGCCCCGGCGTCCTCCGCGTCCTCCACCTCCACGGCCGGCCGCGCGGGCTTCGGCGCGCGCAATCACCTCGGGCGCGTACAGGCCGCTGCCGTAGTCGGACACGATGACGGCATCGGCGTCGGCAATCGCGCCCGCCAGCGCCACTTCGATCCGGCGGCCGAGCGCGGCGGCCCGCCGCGGCGACAGCGGCGGGCCGGTACGATCGATCCGCACGACCTGCTGTTTCGCCGAATGTACGCCTCCGGCCAGCACCCGCGTCTTCACCGGCGTCACGTATCCGGCGGCGCGCACCACGCCGCGCGTGTCCACGCGCGCCGGCAACGCGTCGAGCAATCGGCGCCCGGCTTCATCACGACCGACGACACCCACGACCTTCACACGTGCGCCCAGGGCGGCGACGTTGCTGGCCGCATTGCCGGCGCCACCCGGCCGCACCTCGGTGGCGTCGTGCGTCAGGATGAGGACCGGCGCCTCGCGCGAGACACGCTCCACCTGGCCGTACAGAAACTCGTCCGCGATCAGATCGCCGGCCACCACGATGTGCGCGCGCTTGAAGCGCGCGATGATTTCGGCGTAACGATCGCTGTGGCGGGGCTGAAGCCCCGCCCTGCGTCTGGCCGCTGCCGTGTCGGCCGCAAGTCCCACCTTACGTGAATCCTGTGTCCCGATCATGCTGCTCCCTGCCCGTCCTGCGCCAGCAGCGCGGCCACGGCCTCCATCAGGTTCGCCACCACCCACACACCTTCGGGCGCGGTGCCGCCCGTCTTGTCCCCAGCGCTTTGCAAACGCCCCAGGTCGCGTTCGCCATGCCCCGTGCGCACGAGAACGGCGCGCGCGCCGACCGCCCGCGCCATCCGCACGTCCACATCCCGGTCGCCGATCACCCACGAGCGCGCGAGGTCGATCGCATGCGCCTCACACGCAGCATCGATCATCCCGCGTCCGGGCTTGCGGCACACACACGGCGTTTTCAGCGCCTCGACCACGGCGTGTGGATGGTGCGGACAGTAGTACCACCCCTCCACCACGGCGCCCGACGCGCGCAACTCGGCGTCCATGCTCGCATGCACCGTTTCCACAAACGCGTCATCGAACAACCCCAGCGCAATGCCGCCCTGATTGCTCACGACACACACGAGGTAGCCGGCCCGATTGAGCAGCCGGACGGCATCCATGGTGCCCGGATACCACCGCACGTCTTCGATACGGCTCAGATATCCGGCTTCGTGAATCATCGTGCCATCGCGATCGAGAAACACGGCGGGCCGCGTCATCGGTCCGCCTCCGCGGGGGCGAACGCCAGGTGGCGTGAGACGGCGGCAAACACCATGTCGACGGTGATGCGTTTCATGCAGCGGTGATCGATCGGACAGTCGCGCAGGTGACACGGGCGGCAGAACGCGGGCGCCGTGAGCACGTCCCCTCGTCCGATCGGCCGTGTCGCCCGCTCGTCGGTGGGACCAAACAGGGCCACCACCGGCCGGCCGGTCGCGGCGGCCACGTGCATCGCGCCCGAGTCGTTGGAGACACACACGCGGCTGAGCGACGCGATTCCCACCAGCGCTCCCAGATCGGTCCGCCCGATCAGATCATGGACCCGCGCCCACGCCTCAGGGGCCTGCGCGCGAAGCCAGGATTCTATCTCACGCCCCGCCGCGCGATCGTGCGACGCCCCGATCAGCACACACGTCGTGTCGCGCTCACGCACCAACCGTGCGATGAGCTGCGCCATGCGCGCCGACGGCCACTGCTTCGCCTGCCCATACGCAGCGCCCGGCGCCACACACACGAGACGCGTCTGCCGCGCGGCTTCGATCCTCTCGAGCCCGAGCGCCTTCAACGCGGCCGACACACTGCCCGCCGCCGGCGTCACACGCGGCGGCGCGTCATCACACGGCACGCCGAATCCGCGAATCAGCTCCCTATAGTACTCACTGTGATGTTGCGCGCCCTTGCGTCTGCCGGCGCTGCGGCGCGTCAGCAGCCACCCGCGCGCGGACGTCGCATACCCCCAGCGTTGCGGCACTCCGGCATTGCGCAACTGCCACGCGCTGCGAAACGAATTCGGTAACAGGATCCCGAGTTCGAATGCCCCATCGCGGATCGCGCGGGTCGCCTCCCGCGCGCCTGCCGGCAACACCAGTACCTGATCGGGACGGACGTCGGTCTCTTCGCGAAAGAGCGCCGCCACCCCGCCGGGCGCGGCCACCGTCAGTGACGCCTCCGCGAAGTGCCGGCGGATCGCGGCCATCGCCGGCAACGCCAGCACGGCATCACCCAGCCAGTTCGGCGCGCGCACCACCAGACGTTCGACGACGGTGTGGTTAGGGGGAATCATCACGTCCCACCGGATACATGCCGCCGACCGGCTCGGGGCCCGTCACCTCTTCACGCCATCGCCGATGCATCCAGAGCCACAACTCGGGATGACGCCGGACGTACATCTCGAGAACGTCGGTGCAGCGCTGCGTCAGCTCGGTGACGGGATCGGGCGTATCCGGCAACGGCGGCTCGATGGGATGTTCGTAGACCATGCGATACCGTCCGTCGGGCAACGGCACTCCGAACACGGGAATCACGGGCGCGCCGGTGTTCAACGCCAGCGCCGCCACCGCCGACGTCGTCGCGACCGGCCGCCCAAAGAAGGTCACGGTGACGGCATCGGCCGGCTGAATGTGCTGATCGATCAGAATCGCGACGGCTTCGTTCCGGCCCAACGCGCGCAGGACCCGTCGCAACGCGCCGCGCCGGTAGATCACGTGGTTCCCGGTAGCGGTGCGGACGCGCTCGAGCAGATCGTGCAGCAGCGGGTTGTCGAGGCGCCGAGCCAGCAGCGAGATGGGCGGCAGGATCAGCGCGTGCGCCAGGCCCTGCACCTCCCAGTAGCCGAAGTGGCCGGTCACCAGCAGGACTCCCTTGCCGAGGCGCAGCGCGTCCCGCACCCGATCATCGCCATCACACACGACCCTTGCGCGTATCTGGTCGGGCGTGAGCGTGCTGAACTTCAACAGCGTCGTGAGCGATCGGCCGAAGTGCGCGAAGGTCCGCCGGACGATGCGCCGGCATTCGTCGGGGGACTTGCGCGGGAACGCGGCCTGGAACTGCCGAAACGCGAGGCGCCGGCGGCCGGCGTCCGCAATCCAGAACACGTGTCCGATGGTGGTCCCCAGCGCGGACCCGAGCCGATCGGGGCACCACGACACCACGACCCGCACGATGACGACGAGCCCGTATTCCAGGCGGTGGAGGAACGCGCGCCGGTTCACGCGGAGACCTCGGTGGGGCGATGCTGGCGACCTGGCTGGCGGCGCGCGTCAGCGACGCGCGCGGCCAGCCAGGCGGCGAAGCTGGCGGGAAATGAGCTCGTAGCTGATTTTGCCGCAAAATCAGCTACGAGCTCATTTCCCGCCCATGGCTCGATTGTCACCGTCAGCGGCAGCGTCCACACGGGCAGCGGCAGCGGCCGGAACGGCCGCAGCCGCTCGGCGTCCTTCGCGGTGGTGAGGACGAGGCCGGCGCCACCCGCGCGGGCGTCGCGCGCCAAGCGCGCGACGTCCGCGCGGGTGTAGCGCTGGTGGTCGCCGGGCGTCCACGCGCCGGCGACCACGAAGCCGGCGTCGGCGACTGCGCGCAAAAAGCGCGCGGGGCCGGCGATGCCGGCCAGCGCGAAGACGCGGGCGCCGGGCGCGGGGGCAGGCCCGGGCGCCGGGCCACCCGTCGCGAGCGCGACGAGCGGCCCGGCGTGGCGGCGGAGCCGGAAATGAGCGCGGAGCTGATTTTGCGGCAAAATCAGCTCCGCGCTCATTTCCGCGTCAAGCACCACCGCATCCGCCCGCGCGAGCGCCGACGGCGACTCGCGCAGGCGCCCCAGGGGCGCCCGGCGACCCGACAGGTCGCCGGGCGTCACGATCACCACGTCCACGTCGCGGGCCATCTCCCGATGCTGAAACCCATCGTCGAGAATCAGCGCCGTGGCACCCAGAGTGTGCCGCGCCAGCGCGCCGGCCACGGCGCGCTGGTCGCAGACCAGCACGGCCACGCCCGGGAGATCCCGCGCCAGCATCAGGGGTTCGTCGCCGCTGCGGTCGAGGTCGGCCAGCAGGTGCCGGCCGTCGCTCACCACCACGACGCCGTCCTCGACCACGCGCCGGCCGTAGCCGCGCGAGAGAATCGCCGGCCGTTCCCCCATCGCCAGCAGGATCTTCGCGATGGCCGCCACGGTCGGGGTCTTGCCCCGCCCGCCGAAGGCAATGTTGCCGACCGAAATAATGAAAGGGGACGGGTGTCGATCTGTGGAAAACTCGGGGGCGTCGGAAGGGAACGGGGGGCTAGCCACGGCGAGCCCCCTGTTCCTTGTCATCGCCCCTGAGTTTTCCACAGATCGACACCCGTCCCCCTGTCATCGCCCCCGAGTTTTCCACAGATCGACACCCGTCCCCCTCACCAGCCGCGGTCTGGCCACCGGCAGCAGGTCGGACACGGCGGCCAGGGTGCGCGGTTTCGCGCCGCGGTTGGCTTCCACCAGCGCGCGGGCGGCGGCGCCCAGGCGGGCGCGTTCTGCGGCGCCGCCCTCTCCCACCAGACGCACCCAGGCCTGGGCCAGCCCGGCCGCCGACGTCACCTGAATCGCCGCCCGCTGCCGCAGGAATGTGTCCGCGATCTCGGCGAAGTTCTGCATGTGGGGCCCGAAGACAATCGGCTTGCCGTGCACCGCGGGTTCGAGGATGTTGTGGCCCCCGTGGTCGGCGAGGCTGCCGCCGACAAACACGGCCGTGGCCACCTGGAACAGGTGCGCCAGCTCGCCGATCGAATCCAGGATGACGACATCGGCGCGCGGCTCGGCGTCCACCGTCAGGCCCGTGCGCCGCACCACGCGCAGGCCCTCGGCGCGCGCCAGGCCTTCCACCTCGTCAAACCGCTCGGGCTTGCGCGGCGCGATGATCAGCAGCGCGTCGGGTTGCACCCGACGCACGGCGGCAAACGCCGCGAGCACCGCGGTTTCTTCCCCCTTCATCGTGCTGGCGGCCAGCAGGACCGGGCGCGCCGCGGGGATGCGGAAGAAGCGCAGCACCCGGCCCGCGCCGCGGCCGGCCGCGGCGGCCGGTGATTCCAGCGACTCGAACTTCAGGCTGCCGGTGACCGAGACCCTGGCCGGGTCGGCGCCGATGTCGATGATGCGCCGCGCCGACTCGTCGCTCTGCATGCAGAAGCGGTCGACGTTGGCCAGCACGCCGCGGAAGAACCCGCGCGTCATCCGGTAGCGCGGATACGACCGCGCCGAAATGCGGCCGTTCACCATCAGGGTCCTGACCCCCGTCCGCCGGCACGCGCGCAGCAGGTTCGGCCAGATTTCGGTCTCCATCATGATGAAGAGCTTCGGCCGGACCAGCCGCAGGGTGCGGGTCACGAAGACGGGCAGGTCGAACGGGAAAAAGAAAACCGCGTCCACGTCCGCCAGCCGTTCGCGGGCGATCTGCTGCCCGGTCATGGTGGTGGTGGAGAGAAAGATCTTGAGGTCCGGGTACCGTTCGCGCAGATCGGGCAGCAGGGCCCTGGCGGTCAGCGCCTCGCCGACCGATACGGCATGAATCCAGATGGATGCGTCCGCGTCGAGGTTGAAGCTGATCGGCAGCACGCCCATCCGCTGGGCCAGGCTGCCGACGTATTTCCGGTAGCGCACGGCCTGGTACAGAAACCACGGCGACAGGACCACGGCCAGGACGACGATGGCCAGAGTGTAGAGGAGGTGCACGCACTGGACAATATACCTTCGGGTTCCTGTTAAGATCGCGCGCATGGCGATTAGGGTCGGCATCAACGGGTTTGGCAGAATCGGCCGCAACATCATGCGCGCCGCCCTGGCGTACGACGACATTGACATCGTGGCGGTCAACGACCTCACGGATGCGGCCACGCTGGCGCACCTGCTGAAGTACGACTCGCTGCTCGGCAACCTCACGGCCGACATCAGCGCCACGGCGAACGGCATCACGGTGGATGGCGACACGTTCACGGTCCTCGCCGTCAAGGACCCGGCCCAATTGCCCTGGAACGCCCTTGGCGTGGATGTCGTGCTGGAAGGCACCGGCCGGTTCACCAACCGGGATGAGGCGGCGAAGCACCTCGCGGCGGGCGCCAAACGGGTGGTGATCACGGCGCCGGCCAACAAGCCGGACGTGACGGTGGTCATGGGCGTCAACCACGAGTCGTACGACCCGGGGAAACACCACATCATCTCGAACGCGTCCTGCACGACCAACTGCCTGGCGCCGGTCGCCAAGGTGCTGCACGAGTCGTTCGGCATCAGGAGCGCCTGGATGACGACCGTGCACGCGTACACCAACGATCAGCACCTGCTCGACCTGCCGCACAAGGATCTGCGGCGCGCGCGCGCGGCGGCGTTGTCGATCATCCCGACGACCACCGGCGCGGCCAGCGCGGTGGGCGAGGTGCTGCCGGCGCTCAAGGGCCGGCTTGACGGCATCGCGATGCGCGTGCCGACGCCGAACGTGTCGGTGGTCGACCTCAACGCGATTCTTGAGAAGCCCGCGACGGCCGACGCGATCAACGCGGCGTTCAAGACGGCGGCGGACGGTCCGCTCAAGGGTATTCTCGAATACGTCACCGCGCCGCTCGTGTCGATCGACTTCCGCGGCAACCCGCACTCGGCGATGCTCGACGCGGCCTGCACGAAAGTGATAGACGGCAACTTCGCCAAAGTCCTGGCGTGGTACGACAACGAGTGGGGCTACTCGAACCGCTGCGTTGATCTCATCCGCTACATGGCCTCGAAAGGCCTGTAGGACGGCCATGCGCGGCATTCGCGACCTCGCACTGTCGGGCGCGCGCGTGTTCATGCGCGTGGACTTCAACGTGCCGATGAAAGACGGCGCGATCACCGACGACACACGCATCCGCTCCGCGATACCGACGATCGCGGTCGCGCTCGACGCGGGCGCCACGGTCATTCTCGCGTCGCATCTGGGCCGTCCCCAGGGCCGCCCCACGCCGGAGTTCAGCCTGCAGCCGGTGGCCACGCATCTGGCACACCTGCTTGGACGCCCGGTCGCGTTTGCGCCCGACTGCACCGGGCCGGCGGCGGCCGGGGTCATCGCGGCGAATAAGGACGGCGTGATCCTGCTCGAGAATCTCCGCTTCCACGCCGGGGAGGAAGCCAACGATCCCGCGTTCGCCAAGGCCCTGGCCGCGCTGGCCGACGTGTATGTCAACGACGCGTTTGGCGCGGCGCATCGCGCGCACGCCTCGACCGAGGGCATCACGCACCACATGGCCGCGCGTGGGGCCGGGCTGCTGATGGCGTCGGAAGTCGCGTACCTCGGACGCGCGCTCACGAGTCCCGACCGGCCGTTTGTCGCCATTCTCGGCGGCGCGAAGGTGTCCGACAAACTCGAAGTCATCGAGAACCTGCTGGGCAAGGTCGACGCCCTGCTCATCGGCGGCGCGATGGCGTACACGTTCCTCAAGGCGCGTGGCGTCGACGTCGGCACGTCGCTTGTGGAAGAGGATCTGATCGACACAGCTCGCGACCTTGAAGCGCTGGCGAAGGCGAAGGGCGTCCGCCTCGAACTTCCGGTCGACCACGTCGTGGCGACGGCCCTCGCGGCGGACGTGCCGACCGAAGTCCTCGGCATCGACGACCCGGCCATCGGCGACCGCAAGGGCCTGGACATCGGCCCGGGCACGATCGCCGCCTATCGCGCGCGCATTGCAACGGCGCGCACGGTGGTGTGGAATGGCCCGATGGGCGTCTTCGAGCTTGAGCCGTTTGCGGCGGGCACACTTGGCGTGGCGCGGGCCGTGGCGGCCGTGGCCGACGCCCGGGGCACGACGATCATCGGCGGGGGTGATTCGGTGGCGGCGGTCACGCGCGCGGGTGTGGCCGATCGCATGACGCACATCTCAACCGGCGGCGGCGCCTCGCTCGAGTTCCTCGGCGGACGCACGTTGCCAGGCGTGGCGGCGCTCATATGAGAATCCCAATCTTCGCGGCGAACTGGAAGATGCACAAGACGGGGCTCGAGACGGTGGCCTGGCTCCGCGAGTTCGCGGCGCTCACCAAAGGGCTCGCCGCCACCCAGGCCGAGGTCCTGGTCGCGCCCCCCTTCACGTCGATTGCGGTGGCGGCCGAAACGTCGCGCACGACCAACATCCTCGTCGCGGGTCAGAACCTGCACTTCGAGCGGGAGGGCGCCTTTACCGGCGAGATCAGCGGCGCGATGTTGAAGGATGCCGGCGCCGAGTACGTGATCATCGGACACTCGGAGCGACGCCGGTTGTTTGGCGACACCGACGAGTGGGTCAGCCGCAAACTTCAGGCGGCCCGCGCCGCGGAACTCGCGCCGATCGTCTGCATCGGCGAGCGGCTGGAGGAACGGGACGCCGGCCAGACACTTGAGGTGCTCGATCGGCAGCTCAAGGCCGGGCTCGACGGATCCACCGGCGACCAGATCGGCACGTTGATCCTGGCCTACGAGCCCGTCTGGGCCATCGGCACCGGCAAGAACGCCACGGCGGCCGAGGCCGGCGAGGCGCATGCCCACATTCGCCGCCGCCTGCGCGAGTGGTTCGGCGGCGCCCATGCCGACCGCTGCCGCATCCTCTATGGGGGATCGGTCAAGCCGGAGAACATCCGCGAACTCATCGGTCTGGAGGACGTGGACGGCGTCCTGGTGGGCGGCGCGTCGCTGGAGGCGCGCTCGTTTGCCGCGATCGTCGACGGCGGTGCTCCCCGGATGCGCTAAAGCCGAGCCCGGGGGCCTCCAGATGAAGTTCAAGGAAGCGCTGAAGGAGGCAGGACTTCGGAATCCAGGCCGCACGACATGGCATGGAGGTCCGCTGCCATCACTTCCGTGACAAGGACGCTACGAGGTGGATATCGTGCTGGAGCGGGGCGGCCGGGGGACCGCGCTTCGCGGCCGGCGTGGTGCTGTACGACGGCGAGACCCGCGCAAGCTTCGAAGACCATCTGTATGCGGTGCCGATCGGCGCCTTGTGGGACAGGCGCAGGCGCTGGACGCCGATCCCGAGACGCTCCCCAAGGTCAGGGATCTGCGCGCGCGGTTGGCCGAGGACGCGGTCGACCTGGACGGGCTCGAAGCCGAGGTCTACGACCACCTGTTCAGCTTTTTCCGCCGCTACTACTCCGAGCGGGCGGAGTACGGACGGCGTCTGATCGACGACCTCTCCAGCCGCCTCACGGAGCGGTATGGACGGGGATTCTCGACGACCAACCTGCGCTACTTCCGGAACTTCCACCAGGTCTACGCTGGGCGGACGCCGGAGATGCGCCACACGGCAAGTGGCGTCTTGCAGGACCTTGGGAGCTGCCGCGCCTCGAGTACTGGGATATTGCCGAGGACGACCCCAACTTCCCCTGCGTCGGGCGCGAGGAGGGCCCGGAGTACGGCTATCGAGCAGCGGCTCGGCGGCCCCAGGGTAGCGCTCGATTCGTTCATCGTGTCGAACACGCCCTCGCACGTGATGCGGAAGCAGTGGGGCATCGAGAAGCCGGAGATGGTGAGGCGGCACGTCCTGTTTCAGGACGAAGACAAGGCCAGCTACATCGGTGCGATGCTTCAGGGCCTGAAGGCGGTGGGCCCGTGAACCGGCAACCCATCGCGGGCTGGGCGCCTACCAGTGCCATGGTGCTCAGGTGCGGGTGCTCTGATGCACCGGAGCACGAGAGCACCGGAGCACCAGAGCACCCCGAAGGGTCTGCTATAATCCACCCGTTATGCTGTCCTACCTGTTTCTCACCTTGTACATCATCGTCTGCCTGCTGCTGCTCGTGACGGTCCTGTTGCAGCAGGGCAAGGGTGGCGGCATTGCGGCGGCGTTCGGCGGCTCCAGCAGTCAGGCGGCCTTCGGGGCCCGTGCCGGCGCGACCGTGCTGACGCGCGCGACCACCATTCTCGGGGTGCTGTTCATGCTGGGCTCGCTGGCCCTGGCGATCGCCGGGTCGTCGGGTGGGTTCGGCTCGTCGGTTGTGGGCGGCGTGGCGGCCCCGGTCGCTCCGGTCACCACCTCAACCCCGGCCCCGGCGGTGGATCCGCTGATGAACCCCGGCGCGGTGCCGACGCCGACGCCGGCTGGTGGCCGAGGCGGCGGGCAGTAGCATCGGACGTGCGGCGTGCGGACGTGCGACGTGGGGACGTGCGGCGTGCGACATGCGGATGTGCGACGGATCGGACGTGCGGCGTGCGGAAAACCTGATTGCGGAAGTGGCGGAATTGGCAGACGCACCAGCTTGAGGGGCTGGCGGTAGCAATACCGTGGGGGTTCGAGTCCCCCCTTCCGCACCAACAGCTGAGCCTGACTCTCCGGCGCACCCGCGGATTCAGGCTCTTGCCATATTCCACCCCACCCATCTCACCCACCTCAGCCACCTCAGCCACCTCAGCCACCTCGCATGCCCCTGATCGTCGCTGACCACCTCTCGCTGGCCTTTGGCCACCTCCCGCTCCTGCGCGACGCGTCGGTGCAGATTGACGCCGGCGAGCGCATCGCCATCGTCGGACGCAACGGCACCGGGAAGTCGTCGCTGCTGAAGATCCTCGCGGGCGACCTCGCGCCGGATGCCGGCACGGTGTGGCGGGGGCCGGGCGTGAAAATCGCGCGGCTGGCGCAGGACGTGATCGAGCGAGTGACGAAGGCCGTCACGGTGCGCGAGGCGATCGCCGAAGGCCTGCACGACGCGGCCGGGCTGGACGACTGGGAACAGGCACACCGGATCGAACAGGTCATGAGCCGGCTCGGGCTTGAGGCCGACGCACACGTGGAGACGCTGTCGGGCGGCTGGCGCCGGCGCGTGACCCTTGCGCAGGCACTCGTGGTGCAGCCGGACGTGTGGCTGCTCGACGAACCGACCAACCACCTCGACATCGACGCGATCGCCTGGCTTGAGAAGTTTCTCGCCGCCTGCACCGGGGCCGTCGTCCTTGTCACGCACGATCGCGCGTTCCTGCAACAACTGGCCACGCGGCTGATCGAACTCGATCGCGGCGGGCTGACCTCCTACGGCCGGTCGGCTCCGCCGACAGGGACGCCGGTGCTGCCGGTGTACGAGGACTATCTGCGCCGCAAGGAAGAGGCCCTCGCCGCGGCGGAGACCGCCCACAAAAAGTTCGACAAACTCCTGGCCCAGGAAGAGGCGTGGCTGCGCCGCGGGATCAAGGCCCGGCGCACGCGTGATGAAGGCCGCGTGAAGGCGCTGATGGCCATGCGGTCGGATCGCGCCGCGCGGCGCGACGCGATCGGGTCGGTGCGCCTCACGATGGACAGCGCCGAGCGGTCGGGCAAGGTTGTCTTCGAGGTCAAAGCGGTCAGCAAGAGCTACGCGAGGTCCAACGGTCCAGGGGTCCAGGGGTCCGGGGAGCCGGAGGTCCACGTGATCCGCGATTTTTCCACGCGGATCATGCGCGGCGATCGGATCGGGGTCCTCGGGCCGAATGGATCGGGCAAGACGACCCTGCTGAAGTTGCTGGTGGGGGAACTGGCACCTGACAGCGGGCGCGTGGAAATCGGGACCCACGTGCAGGTCGCGTACTACGACCAGCAGCGCGAACAGCTCGACCCGGAGCGCACGGTGGTGGACACGGTCGCCGACGGCAACGACACGGTGACGGTCGGCGGACGCACGCGGCACGTGCACGGGTATCTGGAAGACTTCCTGTTTCCGCCGGCGCTGGCGCGGTCGCCGGTGAAGGCGCTGTCGGGCGGCGAACGCAATCGTCTGTTGCTGGCGCGCCTGTTCACCCGGCCGGCGAACGTGCTGGTGCTCGACGAACCGACCAACGACCTGGACCTCGAAACCCTGGAGCTGCTCGAAGCCCGGCTCGTGGAGTTTCCCGGCACGGTGCTGCTCGTGAGCCACGACCGCGAGTTCCTCAACCACGTCGTGACCAGCACGCTGGCGTTCGAAGGCGACGGCGTCATCCGCGAGTACGTCGGGGGGTACGACGACTGGCTGCACCAGCGTCCTGAACCTGGCACGACTGGCAAAGATGGCAAAGATGGCAGACGTGGCGGAGGTGGCGGAGCTGACAGAGATGGCAGAGATGGCGAACCCGCCCGCCGCCGGCTTTCCTACAAGGACCAGCGGGAGTTGGACGCCCTGCCGGCCCGGATCGAGGCCCTTGAGTCGCGGCAACGCGACTTCGAGGCCACCGTGGCCGGGCCCGAGTTTTACCTGGCCGGGGCTGAGGGCATCAAGGACACCCTGGCCCAGCTCGACCGCGCCAAGGCCGAACTCGACCAGCTCCTGGCGCGATGGACCGAGCTGGAAGACCGGCGAACGTGATTCCTGGAGCTTCGGACCTTTTGAGCGCGTTTCAAAACTGATGGAGGCCGGGTCTTCAGTCCCGCCGAGTCGCCGGGTCTGAAGACCCGGCCTCCCTTTCTTGAAACGCGCTGTTTAGAGCAGTTTTCATTTCTGCGTAGCGACGGCGTAGCCGCAATGACCGAGATAC
>JBCKZS010000031.1:0-32352 GCA_038918905.1 Vicinamibacterales bacterium | reverse complement strand
GATCACCACGAGGCCCTGGCGATGGGCGACCTCGTCGCCGGCCTGCACCAGCACGCGCGCGACCCGGCCGGGCATGGGCGCCGTCACCCGCTGTTCACCGGCCCCGGACGCGCCCGCCCGTCTCACCCGCGCGTGCCGTGGCCCGTCCACCACCACGGGCACATCCACGTGCGGCAACTGCACGAGACACTCGCCGCCAGGACGCGAGGTCACGGCCGCGTCGAGCGACCGCCCGTCGGCCGTAAAGACGAGCGACAGACCGAGATCGGTGTGGCGCACGTCCACGTCATGCGCCACGCCGTCCACGATCACGCAAAAGACATGGTCGGACACCCGGTCGACCTGCACCGCGCGCGCGCGTCCGGCGGCGTCGATTTCGAATCTCATCGCCGCGCCTCTAGGCGGGCCGCACCCCGCCAGGGGGTCGCGGCCGGCGCGCCCTCCGGCGTCGCCGACGCCTGGTGCGCGCGGAACCAGGCGGCCAGCGCCGCCACAATCACCGCGTCGTCGGCATCCCCATCCGTTGCGTCGACAAATGGCTGTCCCTTGCGCTCGGCCAGCAGGCCGTCAAGGTAGGTGGTATCAAACTGTGCGGCCGCAAACGCCGGCTGGCCAACCAGCCACCGGAAAAACGGCAAGGTCGTCCGCACGCCGATCACGCGGTACTCGTCGAGGACCCGGGCGAGCCGGCTGGTCGCTTCCACCCGCGTCTCCCCCCACACGATCAGTTTGGCGATCATCGAGTCGTAGAACAGCGGGATGTCGAAGCCCGCCGCCACGCCGCGGTCGTCGCGCACGCCCGGCCCGCCGGGCACGCTCAGCCCGCGGACCAGCCCCGGGGACGGCAGGAAGCCCAGGTCGGGATCCTCGGCGTAGATGCGGCATTCGATCGCGTGACCGCGCGGCGTCAGCGCCTGCGCCGGGTCGATCGTCAGCCGCTCGCCCAGTGCGATGCGCAATTGCCAGTGCACCAGGTCGATGCCGGTCACCATCTCGGTGACAGGATGTTCCACCTGCAGGCGCGTGTTCATCTCGAGGAAGTAGAACTGTCCGTCCTCGTCGAGCAGGAACTCGATCGTGCCGGCATTGGTGTACCCGGCGGCGCGCGCCACGGCCGCCGCGCAATCCGCCATCGCGCGCCGGGTGGCGTCGGTCAGCGCCAGCGAGGGCGACTCTTCGACCACCTTCTGATGACGCCGCTGAATCGAACACTCGCGTTCCACGAACGGAATCACCGTGCCGTGCGCGTCGGCCAACAGTTGAATTTCGATGTGCCGGGGGCGCCACAGACGCCGTTCCAGGTACACCGCGGAGTCGCCAAACGCGAACCCGGCCTCGGATCGCGCCGTCCGCACCGCCGCCAGCAGGTCGTCGGGCGTGGCCACGGTGCGCATGCCCTTGCCGCCCCCGCCCGCCACGGCCTTCACCACGAGCGGGTAGCCAATTTCCGCGGCCGCGGCGGCCATGACCTCGTCGCTCGCGTCGGCGGCAAAGGGTGCCTCGGTGCCCGGCACCACCGGCACGCCGGCGGCCCTCGCGACCTGCCGGGCGGCGGTCTTACTGCCCATGCGGGCGATCGCGTCAGGCGACGGCCCCACAAACGTCAGGCCCGCGTCGACGCACGCCTGCGCGAAGTCTTCGTTCTCGGCGAGGAACCCGTAGCCGGGGTGCACGAGGGTCGCGCCGCTGCGCCGCGCGACGTCCAGCAGTGTGTCGATGCGCAGGTAACTCCCGGTCGCCGGTCCTGGCCCGATGGCGTGCGCCTCGTCGGCGTGGCGGACGTGGAGGGCGGTGCGGTCGGCCTCCGAATACACCGCCACCGTGCCGAGGCCCAGTTCGCGGCAGGCGCGAATGATACGCACCGCGATTTCCCCGCGGTTGGCGATGAGGACTTTCTGTCGGCGGCTCACAACGGAATGTTGCCGTGTTTTTTCGGCGGATTCTTGTCGCGCTTGTTTTCACAGCCCGCGAGCGCGGCGATGAGCTTGGCTCGTGTCAGCCGGGGCGGAATCACCTCGTCAATGAACCCGCGCGAGGCCGCCACAAACGGGTTGGCGAATTTCTCGCGGAACTCGGCGGTCAGCTCGGCCCGGCGCGCGGCCGGATCCGCGGCCTGCTCAAGTTCGCGGCGATAGAGCACGTTGACCGCGCCCTCCGGCCCCATCACCGCGATCTCGGCGGCGGGGTAGGCGAAGTTGACGTCCGTGCGGATGTGCTTGCTGGCCATCACGCAGTACGCGCCCCCGTAGGCCTTGCGCGTGATCACCGTGATCTTGGGCACCGTGGCTTCCGCGTAGGCATACAGCAGCTTTGCGCCGGCGCGGATGATGCCGCCGTGTTCCTGGCGGACACCCGGCAGGAAACCCGGCACGTCTTCGAACGTAATCAGCGGAATGTTGAACGCGTCGCAGAAACGCACGAACCGCGCACCCTTGACCGACGCGTCGATGTCGAGACACCCGGCCAGCACCTTGGGCTGATTCGCGACGATCCCGACCGACCGGCCGCCCAGCCGCCCGAACCCCGTGATGATGTTCTGCGCGTAGTGCTGGTGCACCTCCAGAAACCCGCCGTCGTCGACGACCAGTTGGATGAGGTCGAGCATGTCGTACGGCTGATTCGGCTGCTCGGGCACCACGCGGTCCATCGCGTCGTCTTCGCGATCGACGGGATCGGTGGTGGCGACTCTGGGCGGATCGTCGAGGTTGTTCGACGGCAGATAGCCCAGCAGTTCACGAATCAGAAGGATGCACTCCCGATCGGTGGGCACCGCGAAGTGCGCCACTCCGCTCGTGGCGTTGTGCGTCATGGCGCCGCCGAGCTCTTCCTTGGTGACGGTTTCGTGCGTGACCGTCCTGATGACGTCGGGGCCGGTCACGAACATGTAGCTCGTGCCCTCGACCATGATGGTGAAGTCGGTGATCGCGGGTGAATACACGGCGCCACCCGCGCACGGCCCCATGATGGCGGAGATCTGAGGAATGACGCCCGAGGCGAGCGTGTTGCGCAGGAAGATGTCGGCGTACCCGGCCAGCGACATGACGCCTTCCTGAATCCGCGCGCCGCCCGAATCGTTGAGCCCCACGATCGGCGCGCCCATTTTCACCGCCAGGTCCATCACCTTGACGATCTTGGCGGCGTTGGTCTCCGAGAGCGATCCCCCGAAGACCGTGAAATCCTGCGCAAACGCGTACACCGGCCGCCCATCCACGCGCCCGTGACCCGCGACCACGCCGTCGCCTGGCACCACCTCCCGCTCCATGCCGAAATCGCGGCACCGGTGGGTGACCAGCTTGTCGAGTTCGACGAACGTGCCCGCGTCGAACAGGAGGTCCACCCGTTCGCGCGCGGTCAGCTTGCCGCCGTCGCGCTGGCGCCGCAGCCGGTCTTCCCCCCCGCCGAGTTCCGCGCGCCGCTCGAGCGCGGCCAGACGCTCGCGCGGGGTGGTCACGTGCGGCCCGCCTGCGCCGTGGCCCAGTCCTTCAGGAATTTCTCCAGGCCGATGTCCGTGAGCGGGTGTTTAAAACACGCCTCGACGACCGACGAGGGGCACGTGCACACATCGGCGCCCATCCGGGCGGCCTCGACGATGTGCATGGGACCACGCACGCTGGCCACCAGGATCTCCGTCGTAAAGGGATAGGCGTCGAACACGTCGACGATCTGCCGGACCAGGCCCATGCCATCCGAGGCGATGTCATCCAGACGCCCGACGAACGCACTGACGTACGCCGCGCCGACCTTCGCCGCCAGCAACGCCTGCGTCGCCGAAAAAATCAGCGTGACGTTCACCCGCGTGCCCTCGTCGGCCAGCACCTTCGTCGCGCGCACGCCGTCGCGGGTAAACGGCACCTTCACGACCACATGCGGATCGATCGCAGCCAGCGCGCGGCCCTCGGCGACCATCCCTTCCCAGTCGGTGGCCACGACCTCGGCGCTCACCGGCCCCTGCACGGCCTCGCAGATCGCCTTGATGATCGCGCGCGGATCGCCGCCCTCCTTCGCCATCAACGACGGGTTGGTCGTCACGCCGTCGATGATGCCCAGGGGCATCAGCGCTTCGATCTCTTTCAGATTGCAGGTGTCGAGAAAAATCTTCATGCATCCATCCTTACTGCAGGCCTTCCTGCGGGACAACCGGATTGGTCAGCGCGCCCACACCCTCCACGTGCACCGTCACCGAATCGCCTGGCACGATGGGTCCGACGCCCGACGGCGTGCCTGTGGAGATGATGTCGCCAGGCAACAGCGTCATGATCGACGTGATGAAGGTGATGAGCTCGGAAATCGTGAATATCAGTTCGCGCGTGCGGGAGTCCTGCCGCAGGTGGCCGTTCACGTAGGCGCGCACGTGCAGGTCGCGACCGTCGAGCCCCAGCGCGACGCACGGACCGATCGGGGCAAACGTGTCGAACCCCTTGCAGCGCGTGTACTGGCCGTCCTTGTGCTGCAGGTCGCGCGCGGTCACGTCGTTCACGGCGATGAGCCCCAGGACGTACGCGTCCGCCTCGTTGAGCGGCACACGGTGCGCACGTCTGCCGATGACGATGCCGAGTTCCGCTTCGTGGTCGATACGCCCGGCCCAGCCGGGCGCCTGAATCGCCTCACCCGGGCCGATCACGGCCGTCGAGGGTTTGATGAACAGCAGCGGTTCGGGCGGCAACGGCTTGTGCTGCTCCGCCGCGTGGTTCTTGTAGTTCAAGCCCACGCAGACGATCTTCGAGGGCTGCACGGGCGCAAGCACGCGGTGGCCCTCCGCCGCAATCGGGTCGGCTTCCGTCCAGCGGCCATAAATGTCGCCGTCCACCAGACGCCACTGCCCCTCACGCTCCGCCGCGTAGCGCGGCGTCCCCTCGAACTCAATCCGATACAGTCGCACCATCACCTGTTCCTATCGTCCTGTCACCACCACGCGGGGCGACTGGGCGCTGAGGTTGCCGGCGGTGTCCACCGCCACCACGACGTACACGTACTCCACACTCGCGCGCGCGGTCGTGTCGACGAACCGATTCGCCGGTTCCGGCGTCGTCGTCAGTGGTTGCAGTGTCTCACCGGCCCCTTCACCGCGCAACACGTGATACCCGGCCAGATCGGACGCCGTCACGGCATCCCACTGCAGGGTCACGCGGCCGGGTTCGGCGGCGCCGCGCAGCTCGGCCGGCGCGGGCGGCGCGAACGTATCGGCGGGCGTGACACACTCCGGTCCGGCGGCGGCGCTTTCCACCGAAACCGGTCCCACACGCCGCACACGGCGCACCGTGAAGCAGCGCTCGCGGCCAAACGTCACCGGGGTCGTCCAGGTGCCGGTGGTGATCGGCGCGGCCTGCACCGACGCCGGGCGCTCGACGCCTGCGGCATCCGACTCGTACACAGACACGGGGACCCCTGCCGGCGCGCTCCACGTCAGCGTCAGCGTGGTCTCGGTGGAGGTGAGGGCGGCCTCCGTCGGAGCCGCGGGCGCGTCTCCCAATACGACGGGCAGCATGACCGAGGGCAGTCCCGCGCGGCCCTGCGCCGACATGGCCACCACCACGTAATACCGCGTGGGCAGGACCACCCGGATGAACGGCACCACAAGTCCGGTTGGCGCCAGTCGCAGCGGGACCGGCCGGCGGGCCGCCGCGCGCTGTTGCTGTTCGCGGTTGAGCACGAGCGGACGAGCCGGCGTGGTGGGCATCGTTTCAGACCAGGACACGGCGTCCCCGGGCGCCGGCCGCGGATCGACGGGTGCGGCCGGGTCGGCAGGCGGCGCGTCGGGCGACGCGGGCGGACGCACGTCGATCGACCCGACGAGGAAGTCACGATGGATCAGTTGCGCGACCGTCGGCGCCTCGGATCCGTACGGCACCGTGCGCGCATAAATGTGCACGCGCGAGACCGATACCGGTGAGGCGGGATCCTGATTCGCGGCTGGCAGCAACAGGCGCAGGTGCACGCGGTCGGCCACGCGGCGCGCGGTGACCTCGGTGGGCGCGGCCGGAAGGGGCCGCAGCGGCGGCAGGGGCGGCCCCTTTTTCCCACATCCGGCGGTCACCGCGGCCGCGACAACGACCAGCAGCGCCGATGCGAGGCCCCAGCGTGAACCGGTCACAGAATGTACCGCGACAAATCGTCGCTCTTCGCAATGTCGGCCAGCATGCGGTCCACGTATGCCGGGTCGATCGTAATCGATTGGCCGGCCAGATCGGGCGCGTGAAACGACACCTCGTCGAGCAACCGCTCCATCACCGTGTGCAGCCGCCGGGCGCCGATGTTCTCCGTGCGATCGTTCACCAGGGTGGCCAGCTCCGCCAGGCGGACGATGGCCTCGGGCGTGAACGCCAGGTGGACACCCTCGGTGGCCATGAGCGCGATGTACTGGGTGATCAGCGCGTTTCGGGGTTCCGTCAGGATCCGCACGAACTCATCACGGCCCAGCGCGTCGAGCTCGACGCGAATCGGAAACCGCCCCTGCAGCTCCGGGATCAAATCCGAGGGTTTCGACACATGAAACGCGCCGGCCGCAATGAACAGGATGTGGTCGGTCTTCACCATCCCGTGTTTGGTGTTCACCGTCGTGCCCTCCACAATCGGCAGGATGTCGCGCTGCACCCCTTCGCGACTGACCTCGGGACCGTGGCTCCCTTCCTTGCTCGCGATCTTGTCGATTTCGTCCAGGAAGATGATGCCCGAGTTCTCCACGCGATCGATCGCCGCCCGCGCGACGCCGTCCATGTCGATGAGCTTCTGGGCCTCTTCCTGGGTGAGGTGTTCGCGCGCCTCGGACACGGGCAGCAGCCGGCGCCGCGTCCGGCCCTGGAACAACCCTGGCATCATGTCGCGCAGATTGACGCCGATCTCCTCCACCGATGATCCCGCGATCACCTCGAACGACGGCATGGCCTTCTGCGGGACGTCGAGTTCCACCGTCTTGTCGTCGAGTTTGCCGGCGCGCAACTGGTCGCGGAGTTTTTCCCGGGTGGTCGTCGCGTGCTCGCGCACCATCTGCTCATCGTGGAACGCCGTGCCGAAGCCTGACGCCGCGGCGGGGGACGGGGGCAGGAGCAGATCGAGCAGTCGTTCCTCGGCGGCCCCGGCCGCGCGGGCGCGCACCTCGGCCTCGCGTTCCTCGCGCACCATCTTCACCGCGATCTCCACCAGGTCGCGCACCATCGACTCCACGTCGCGGCCCACGTACCCGATCTCGGTGAACTTCGAGGCCTCGATCTTCAGAAACGGCGACTGCGCGAGTTTGGCGAGCCGCCGCGCGATCTCGGTCTTGCCGACGCCCGTCGGACCGATCATCAGGATGTTCTTGGGCGCCACGTCTTCCGCCATCTCCCGCGGCAGTTGCTGGCGGCGGTATCGATTGCGCAACGCGATGGCCACGGCGCGTTTGGCCCTGGCCTGGCCCACGACGTACTTGTCGAGTTCGGCGACGATCTCGCGCGGCGTGAGCGACCCGCCCGGCGTCGTGGATTGGGAAGGAGACACGGTGAGCATCTAGATTTCTTCCAGGGTCAGACGGGTGTTGGTGTAAATACACAGATCCGCGGCGATCGCCATCGCGTGTTCGACGATCGCGCGTGGCGGCAAGGGGGTGTGGCCAACGAGGGCCCGCGCGGCCGCCATCGCAAATGCACCGCCCGATCCGATCCCCATAATCCCGTCGTCGGGCTCAATCAGATCTCCGGTGCCCGAGAGCAGGTACATGGCGCCGGGATCCGCGACCAGCAGCATGGCCTCCAGGCGTCGCAGCGCGCGATCGGTGCGCCACTCGCGGGCCAGTTCGACGGACGCGCGTTCGAGGTTGCCGCGGTGGGCTTCGAGTTTGGCTTCGAACCGGCCGAAGAGCGCGAAGCCGTCCGCGGCCGTGCCGGCAAACCCGGCCAGCACGCGATCCTGATAGAGGCGGCGCACTTTGCGGGCCTGGTGTTTGACCACGGTCTGGCCGAGCGTGACCTGGCCGTCGCTGGCCATCACGACCTTGCCGTGGTGGCGGACTGCAAGAACAGTGGTGGCGTGAATCTGGGACATCAATAATGGGCCGGATGTGGGTGAACGGAACAAACGGGCCGGAACTGGCATCGTAAAGCCGTCCGCGGCAGAGGGCAAGGGCGCCCGGTTGGCGCCCGGTGAGGAGGACAGGTCAGAGGGCGGTGCCCGGGTTCGTCCTGATTTGGCGAACCCCCCGTGTGGCAGTATTGTTGCAATACCAGCCAGCGAGAGCCACCCCCTGCCCGAGGCTCAAGGAGAATGTGCCATGTTCCGCTATCCCCGTTCGCTCGTCGTGTTCGCCGTGTCAGCGGCGCTGGCCGTGCCGGCCGCCGCTGCCGGCCAGGCGATTCCTCGCGGCAGCTCGGCCGGATCCAGCTCGTCGGCCGGGTCGTCTGGCACCGGATCGTCGGGTGACCAGGCGGTCGCACGCGGGTCGGCAGGAACCAGTTCGTCCGGGTCGTCGGGATCGTCGGGGTCCTCAACTTCGTCAGCGCCTCCGTCATCGGCACCGAGGGCGTCGGGATCCCGCACGCCCACGTCATCGGCCACGCGATCGGGCGCAGCCAGTTCGCGCAGCGGATCGTCGACCGTCGTTGGCACGGCTGGTCCTGGCACGACGCGCACGGCCGCGCGGACCGGCAGCTCCTCTGTGAACCGCGGGAGTGACACGGCGGGCGCGGGCGCCGCCGGCGCGGCTGTCCCGTACGGTTCGCGCGCGCGTGGATCGCAGCCCGCGGTGGGCATGGCGATGGGCCGCCCGGCCGGCTATGTGTCCCCGAACTACAACCTGTATTTTCCGGTGAACCCGTTCAGCCCGTGGGGCCGTTGGTACCCCTGGTACTACGGCGGGTTTGGGTACGGATACGTGTCGTTCGACCCGTGGCGGTATGGCACCTCCCGGTATTCCCTCTACCGGTATGGGGCCTGGTATAACCCGTACGATCCCTGGTGCTACGGCGTCGGGTATTGGCTGTGCGACCCGTGGGGTGGCGCAACGACCTCGAGTTACGGCGACAGAGATGCGAGGGACGACAGGGCGGACGAGGCCCCGACGGGGTCGGTGCGGTTGCGCGTGTCGCCCAGCCACGCGAAGGTCTACGTGGATGGCGCCCTCGTGGGCACGGTCGGCGACTTCAGCGGCCTCACGAATCACCTGAAGCTCACGCTGGGCACACACCTCGTCGAGATCACGGCTGACGGGTACGAGACCTTCGTGCCGCGGATCGAGTTGTCCGCCGGCAAGACCACGACCGTGCGCGGTTCGCTGAAGAAGCAGTGACCGCGCGACGCCAGCAGTCGGTCGTCGCGGGCATTTCGCTCGTGTATGACCTCGCCATCGGCCTTGCGCTGCTCGTGGCGACGGACCGCTTCGCGTCACTCTTCGGGGTCACCGTTCCAGAGCCCCGGCTGTTTGTCACGCTGACCGGCGTGTGCCTCGTCTGTATCGGGCTGGGGTATCTGCAACCGCTGCGCGACCCCGCCCGCCATCGGGCCTACCTGTGGGTGTTCGGGCCCCTGCTCAAGGGCGCCGGCGCCGCGATCTTCATCCACGACTACCTCACCAACGGCGCGCCGGCGTCGTATCTGCTTTTTGCCGCGTCGGACGGCACGCTGGCGGTGGCCACGCTGGCGGTGCTGCTAGCGCCGCCTGGCGAACAGATAGAAGAGCGGAATGCCGGCGGCGATCACCGCCAGACCGAAGAGTGACGTCCGGGGGTTGTTCCAGATGTCGTGCGTCACCATGATCGCGGACGCGAGCACAAACAACGCAGGCGCGTAGGGATACCCCCAGGCGCTGAACGGGCGTTCGACCTCGGGATGCCGGTGCCGCAGGACGAACAGGGACACGACGGCCACGCCGGCAAACAACACGACCGCGAATCCCGTGTAGGCCACCAGTTCGGACAAGGTGCCGGACAACACGAGCACCGCGCTCCAGAGCGCCTGCGCGACAATCGCGCGGGCCGGGGTGCGATACCGCGGATGCACCTCGGCGACCGATGGCAGGAACGCGCCGTCACGCGCCATCGCGAAATACACACGCGGGCCGGCGAGGACCATCGCGCTGATGCTGGCCGCGATGCTGATGATGGTGAAGATGGCGAGCAGGTTGCCCGCGACAAACCCGAAGAGACGCTCGGCGACCATATCGGTCAGGCGGCCGCTCTGCACCGCGGCAATGTCGGCGAGCGGCAGCGCGTAGAGGTACAGTACGTTCAACGCGAGGTAGAGTACGACCACGGCAGCGGTGCCGAGTCCGAGCGCAATGGGCACGTTGCGGCCGGGGTTGCGAATCTCTTCCGCCACGTACGCGGCCGCGTTCCACCCCGAGTAACTGAACATCACGGGAATCAGCGCCAGCAACCATCCCGTGGCGGGCGCCACCACTTCGTGGGTGCTCGCCAGGTGCGCGTACGAGCCCGATCCGAGTGTCAGCCCCAGGGCGATGAACACGACGATGCCCAGGACCTTGAGGCCGGCCAGCGTGTTGTGCACCAGGCGCCCCGGGCTCAGGCCTCGCATGTGAATGAACGACAACCCCGCGATGGCGGCGAGCGCGACCAGCGCCTGCGGCGTGACCGTCAGCGGAAGAAGCGGCAGAGGGATGCTGACGAGCGGTGTGCGGTCGGCGGCCGCCGGAAGAAACCGGCCGACATAATCGGCCAGCGCCACCGCGCTGGCGGCAATCGCGCCAGAGAACCCGGCGACAAACGACGTCCAGCCGGTCAGGAAGGCGGTGAGGGGTCCGAACGCGTCGCGCAAGTACACGTACTCGCCACCCGCGCGGGGCCGCAGCGCGGCCAGTTCGGCATAGGCCATCGCGCCGGCAAACGCGAGCACGCCGCCGAGCAACCACACACCCAGCATGCCGATAGCACTCGGCACCAGGCTGGCGACGATCACCGGCACAAAGAAGATCCCGCCGCCGATCACGTTCGACAGGACAATGGCGGCCGCGTCAAAGGGCCCGAGACGACGTTCCAGGGTGGGCGCAGTGGCGGCCGCAACGGCCGGTGGCGTCACCGTCACCGGGATGTCGACTCGGAGGGTCCACCCAGCAGCAGGCGGCGTTCGATCGGAAATTCGCCGATCGGCACGATGCGACCACCGCGTTTGGCGAACAACTTCGCAGTGACGTCACGGAACGCGCCATGCGAGAACAGCTCGGCGCGGGCCCCCTGAAGCGTGTACCCCACGCTGGAGCGCACCACCACCGGCTCGGTCGCCGCCGCCGGCGCGAGGGCCGTGCCCCCGACCGCCTTCACGATCAATTCGTCGAGTTCTTTTTCCGCTTTCCCCTCACCGTCGGTCGCCCAGAAAAACACCACCACGTCGATCGACGCGATTGGGTCGGACGACACGTTCTTGATCGTGAAGGTGAGGCTCGGGACGAGCCTGTTGAGGCCCGCATCGGTGAGGCCCGCGTCGAAGTACCCCGACGAGACGTCGGTCACTTCGACGGCGGTCCTGAGATTGACCTGGGCGCAGCCGGCCACCGCGGCGGCCACCCACAACACTGACGCCCGGAGAAACATCAATCGGCGGGACATGGCCCGCCGATTGTAGATCAGAACTGCGATTCCACCACGCGCTTCCTGGCCTCGTCGCGGGAGATCTTTCCCTCGAGGAAGAGGGACAGGTCGGCGCCCTTGATCCGGAGAATCAGCGTCCGCGAATCATCGTAGAGGCTGTTGGGCATCGGGTCGTCTTCACTGCGCGACACCACCGACAGCCACTCGTCGGCGCCCACGCCCAGCGACCGCGAATAGTCGAGCATCACGTCGACCAGTTTTTCGCGCACGGTCGCGCGATAAAAGAGGTCGGGGTTGGCGAGAAACGGGTCGCTCGTCACCGGCGATCGCAGCATCGGGTCGTCGGGCACCACGCCCGTGGCGCGCGTCGTGCCGGCGCCGGACCCGCGGCCGCCCACGGTCTGATTGCCCACCGTCGGCGGCGTGTTCGCCGCGCTGGGCCTCGGCATCTGGTTCAGCAGGACGGCGCTTTCCCTGATCACCGGGATCTCGACGTCGAACACGACCCCGTAGCCGTCGAGCGGGAACCCCTTGGCCTTGGGTCGCCCCATGAACAACATGCCGATCGGCATCACGCCCTGCGCGCGCATGGCCACTTCGGTCGCGCCCTGACGCACGGCGTTCTCCAACACACCTTCCATCAACTGGAACTGGAACCGCCGCTGCTGGATCTGCACGTCCGCGGACAACGCGTCCGCGCGTCTCTCCTGCGCGGCCAGGCTCGCGCCCGCGATCACCACCCCTGCCACGATCGCTCGAATCACCACGACGGTGCCTCCCTGTGTGACTCTCATTGCTGCCCCTTCATCTGCTGCGTCATCAAGTGGTTCACCACGCTCTGCAGATCCTGCACCTGCTGGCGCAACGCGCCGATGGTCTGTTCCTGGGCGCGGCGCTCGCGTTCGTTCTCGCGCGCCACGGCATAGAGAAACTCCTGAAGGCGTTCCCACTGCCGGCCTTCACTCGCGCTGACCAGCGCTTCGGCCTGGCCGATGAGCTTCTGGCCCGCGCGTGTGTCGAACACGGCCGGCAGCGTGACGCGCGTCATCGCTGCCCGGCCGGCTCGTCCTTCCTGGCCGGCCTGCGCCGGCCCATCCGTTCTGGTCATCTCACGGCGCACCAGTTGACGCACGTCGTCATCACTCAGACCGGCGACGGCGGCCGAGACCACCTCCGGAGCCGGACTCGTGGCGGTGATCGCAGCGACCTGTCGTCCGGTGGCGAACATCTGGGCGGCGAATCCGCCCGCCGTGCCGACGACAAACATGAGGCCCGCGGCCGCGGCCATCGCCCAGGCGGGCACCTGCCGGAACCAGGGGACCACGGGCGCCGGCGCAAAAGGCGTCCAGACCGATTCGCAGGCCGGGACCTCCCAGGCGAGCAGGTCTTCGCGCACGCGCCGGAAGGCGCGCACTTCTTCGCGACAGGCGCCACAAGTCTCAAGATGGCCTTCGACCGCCCGCCGGTCGATCGGCGAGGCCTCCTCATAGAGGTAGTCCATCAGTCGTTCACGCTGGTTACACATCGCTCTCTTCCTCACTGGCGCGCCGCGCGCGCGCCCTCCGCGTTGATCCCGCCGATGGGCCTGATTGGCCCGCTCGGACTACGACGAACTTTCCCAGGTCGCCCGGCGCAGGCTGGCCGTTTCCGCCTGCTGCCGTTCCAGTCTCCGCCGCAAGACCGTCAGCCCCTGATACAAACGCGTCTTCACGGTGCTCAGCGGGCAATCGAGCATGTCGGCGATCTCCTGAAACGTCAGGCCGTGGTACTCCTTCAACATGATCGCCGTCCGCTGTTCTTCGGGCAGTTGGGCCATCGCCAACTGCACCGCCTCTGACATCTCCCGCCGCGCCACCAGGTCTTCCACCGACTCGGTCGGGGCCGCCTGCTGGTCGGCCAACTCCACCGCGTCAACGCCTTCGGGTGTCTGCGACGTCGGCGCCCGCCGTTCCTTCCGCATCCAGTCGCGGCACAGATTCAGCGTGATGCGGTAGAGCCAGGAGGAAAACTTCGCCTCGCCCTTGAAGCCTTTGAGGCCTCGATAGGCCCGAAGAAAGGCGTCCTGCACCACATCCCGCGCTTCTTCCTCCCGGCCCAGCGTGCGGTACGCCAAGGCATAAATCGGCCGCTCCCAGCGCACGACAAGCTGGTTGAAGGCGTCCTGATCTCCGGCGGTCGCGCGCGCGACCAATTCTTCGTCTGACGTCATCGGTGCAGGTGGCGAAAGCCCCCGGGCTCCCGCAGAGCGTGGCCCGCGTATCGGCCGGGCCCCTCCGGGCGTGCTCAGCTCATTGGACGGCCGTTGGCCGTGGAGAGTCTGTACTCCCCCGTGGGGGAGAACGCAGAACCCAGTATACCGGTGCCGTCGGGCGTCGTCGCAGGCCGTCCGGCGCAATCCCGTCGGGTCCGGCGACGTCCAGAACGACCGTTCCGACGGCCGTCCCGGCCGTTCCTGTCCGTCAAGCGCACAGTGTTACACTTCACATGACTCATGAACGACGACCATTTCCTGACGACGGAAGAGGTACTCGACTATCTGCAGGTCAACCTGCGGACGGTCTACCGCCTCATCAAGGCCGGAAAGATCCCGGCCGTCCGAGTCGGCCGCCAGTGGCGGTTCCGCAAACGGGATATCGATGCGTGGCTCGATTCGAGCCGGCAGACGGGTCGGGGCACCGGCGACAAGGAACGCCCCGGGGATCGGCCCCGCATTCTGGTGGTCGACGACGAGCAGGCCGTGCGGGACCTGCTGGCCAGGACGCTGACGATGGCCGACTACGACGTGGATGCGGCCCCGGACGGTGCGTCGGCGGTCGAGCGGTTGCACGCGGTCGAGTACGACCTCCTGATTACCGACCTGAAGATGCCCGGCATGGACGGCCTGTCCGTGATTCGCGAAGCGCGGCGGATCGCGCCTGACCTGCCGGTGATCATCATCACGGGTTATTCCACCGAAGCCAGCGCGATCGAGGCCATCAACCTCGGGGTCGCCGGGTATCTCACCAAGCCGTTCCGGCTGCCGCGCATCCTGGCGGCCACCGCCCGCGCGTTGGGCGAGCCGCTGCCCGCCGCCGAAGGCTGACCGGTCCGGCGGCGCCGCGGCGCCACGCACGCTCCGCATGATCCAACTGTCCGGCCTGACCAAACGTTTCGGCGAACGCGTGTTGTTCGACCGCGTCACCTGGCAGGTCTCCGACGGCGATCGCGTGGGGCTCTGCGGCCCGAACGGCGCCGGCAAAACGACCCTGCTGCGGATGCTCGCGGGACTCGACGAGCCCGACGAGGGCCTCATCATCAGGCCGTCAGGCCTGACCGTCGGGTACTTGCCGCAGGATGGCCTGGACCACAGCGGACGCACCCTTGTCGATGAAGTGTCACAGGCCTTCAGGCCGCTGCTCGATGCGCGCGACGAAATCGCCCGCATCGAACACGGGCTCGCGGACCCGGCCCTGCCCGACGGCGAGCACGAGCGTCTCCTTGTCCAGTACCACGACCTGACCGAGTACTTCCGGCACGAAGAGGGACACAGCATCGACCTGCGCGTGACGCAGGTGCTCGATGGCCTTGGCTTCGCGCGCGCGGACTTCAGCAAACCGGCGGACGCCTTTTCCGGAGGCTGGCAGATGCGCATCGCGCTGGCAAAACTGCTGCTGGGCCGCCCGACGCTGCTGCTGCTTGACGAGCCGACCAACCACCTGGATCTCGACGCGCGCAACTGGCTCGAGTCCTACCTGGTGGACTATCCGTACGCGGTCATCCTCGTCTCACACGACCGGTATTTCCTCGACACGGTGGTCACGAAGATCGCCGACCTGTCCCTGCGCGCGCTGACCGACTACGTGGGCACGTACTCGGCGTATCTCGTGGAACGCGACGCGCGGCTGGAGCGGCTCCGCAAGGCCAGACAGGAGCAGGACAACGAGGTGGCGCGCCTGCGCGCGTTCATCGATCGGTTCCGCTACCAGGCCACGAAGGCCGCGCAGGTGCAGAGCCGGATCAAGATGCTCGACAAGATCGACATCATTGAGGTGCCGCCCGAGCGCAAACGGGTGCACTTCACGTTTCCCGCCTGCCCGAAGAGCGGCCGCACGGTCCTCGAACTGACCCGCGTGACAAAGGCCTACGGCGATCTCGTCGTCTTTCGCGACCTGTCGCTGCACATCGAACGCGGCGACCGCATCGCGCTCGTCGCGCCCAACGGCGCCGGCAAGTCGACCCTGATGCGCATGCTCTCGGGCGCGGAGGCACCGGACGCCGGCTCGCGGCGCGAAGGACACCAGGTGGTGGTGCAGTACTTCGCGCAGGACGAAGCCAACCGGCTCGACCAGGGCAAGACGGTCTATCAGACGCTGGAGTCCGACTCGCCGGTGGGCATGGTGCCGATGATTCGGAACATCCTCGGGGGGTTCCTGTTTGCCGGCGACGACATCTTCAAGAAAGCGGGCGTGCTCTCGGGCGGTGAACGCACGCGACTCGCCGTCGCGCGCATGTTGCTGCGCCCCGCCAACACGCTGCTGCTCGACGAGCCGACCAATCATCTCGACCTCGACTCGAAAGACGTGCTCCTGGATGCCCTCGCGGCCTTCGGCGGCACGTTGATTTTTGTGTCGCACGATCGGTATTTCGTCGACCGCCTGGCAACGAAGATCATCGCCGTCGGCCACGGCACCGCGGAGGTCTACCCGGGCACGTACACGGAATACCTGTGGAGCAAAGAGCAGCGGGGTGCACCAGAGCACCAGAGCACCCGTGCACCGGAGCACAAGAGCACCCGAGCACCGGAGCACAAGAGCCATGAAAACAAGAAGCGCTCCGATGCCGAGGCGCGCCGCCAGAAGCGCGCGGAGAGCGAGCGCCAGGCACGCATCGCCGAACTCGAGACCCGCATCGCCGCGCACGAAAGTGAAATCAAGGCGCTCGAATCGCAAATGGCGTCCCCCGCGTTCTACGACAACCGCGACGCCGCGGATGTGGCCGTCGCCCGCCATCAGAAGCTGATGTGGGAGGTCGGCGACCTCATGAACGCGTGGGAAGCGCTTCAACACTCGTGAGCGTTTGTTTTTTTATTACATCTTTGTAATTCCCAGATGATTCTGTAATCATCCCGTCGGGTCTGGATCCACCAGTCCCCCCGCCCACGCACAATTCTGTGCGTCAGCGTGGTCACGGCAACCGGGTACGTGCCTTGCCTTCTGAGGTCCGTGCCCGGAGCGGGGATATGCAAATGTCATCACGTGCGTCAACGAAGAAAGACCTTCGACCGGCGGGCCGACGAACGGCGGCGGCGAGGACGAGGCGTGCGCCGCGACCCGGCAGCGCCGCCCTGCCGGCCGACGCCCTGACCGATCGCTTCTTCCGTCATCTGGTCCTCAACCTGCGCAATGGTGTCCTGGCCATCAGCCGGGACGGCCGGGTGGCCGCGATGAACGACATCGCCTACCGCGTGCTCGGGCTGGTGGCGCGGCCCGGGGATCTCGGACGCCCGTATGCGGCAGTCCTGCAGGACTGCCCCGAGGTCGTGCGCGTGCTCCAATCGGCGTTTGACACCTCGGACCTCCCCAACCGTGCGGAGCTCCGCCTGCGCCAGACCGGGCGCGCGATTGGCTACACCATTTCCCACATCCATGACGATGAGGGTCGGCAGGTGGGACTCACCCTGTTCTTCAAGGACCTGACCCGGGTCGAACAGCTCGAAGAACGCGAGCGGTTGCGCGATCGTCTGGCGACGCTCGGTGAGATGGCGGCCGCCATCGCGCACGAGGTGAAGAATCCGCTCGCCAGCATCGAGATCATGGCGGGCGTCCTCCGCCGCCAGCTCACCGATCGCCCCGACGCCATGGAAACGCTCGGCGACATCATCAAGGAATCCAGGATGGCCAACGCCATCGTGGTGGAAGTCCTCGAGTTTGTCCGGCCCATCCGCCTGCAGGTGGAGGGCGTCGAGCTGACCGACGTGATCCGTGATGCGATCGAAGGACTCGAATACGGCGCCGACCAGGTGCGCGTCGACATCGCGCCGGACGTGCCGGAACTGCTGGCCGATCCGCAGCAGCTCCGGCAGCTCTTCACCAATCTCATGACCAATGCGATCGAGGCGATGACGCCAGGGGGCCACGTGGACGTGCGCGCGTCTCTGGTCCCCGGGGACGCCGAGCCGTCCAGCCCCGGTCAGCCGTTGTCGGCGCAGGTCAAGATCGAGGTCCGGGACAACGGTCCCGGCATTTCCGAGGACGACCTCGAACGGATCTTCAACCCGTTCTTCACCACCAAACCACAGGGTACGGGTCTGGGGTTGTCCATCGTGCGCAAGGTGGTCGACGCGCACGACGGCATTATTGACGCCACGTCCGCGCCAGGACGCGGCACCACTTTTCGGGTGACGCTGCCGGTGATCCCGGCGCCGCCCCTCTGAGGGAGACACACCATGGGACGCATTCTCGTTGTTGACGATCACGATTCACTCCGCAAGGGCCTGGTGAAGGCCCTGGCCCACGCGGGCCACGATGTCGAGGAGGCCGCCAATGGGACGGGCGCGATCGAACGGCTGCAGGACCGCCAGTTTGACGTGGTGCTGACCGACCTGCGGATGGGCGGCGCGGACGGCATGGACGTGCTGCGCACGACGCGCTCGCTGCAGCCCCACGCGGCGGTGATCCTCATGACCGCGTTCGGCTCGATCCACACGGCGGTGGAAGCGATGAAAATCGGCGCGGTCGATTTCGTGCAGAAACCGTTCGAGATCGAAGAGATGGAACTCAAGATCGAGAAGGCCATCGAACTGCGGCACCTCAAACACCAGGTCGATTACCTGCGGCACACGCAGCAGGACATCTACGACTTCGACCGCATCGTCGGCGCCAGCGGCGCATTGCGCCAAGTGCTGGGGATCGTGTCGAAGGTGGCGCGCAGCAACTCGACCATTCTGATTCATGGAGAAACGGGCACGGGCAAGGAACTGATCGCGGGTGCCGTCCACCACAATTCCCTGCGCGCGAACAAGGCGTTCGTGAAGGTCAATTGCGCGGCGCTGCAGGAGAACCTGCTGGAGTCGGAACTGTTCGGCCACGAGAAAGGCGCGTACACCAGCGCGGACAAACAGCGCATCGGCCGGTTCGAACAGGCAGACGGCGGCACGTTGTTCCTGGACGAAATCGGCGACATGAGCCCCAGCACCCAGTCCAAGATTCTGCGGGTGCTGCAGGAGCACGAGTTCGAGCGGCTGGGCGGCACGCGGACGCTGCGCGTGGACGTGCGCATCATCACCGCGACCAACCGGAACCTGTCACAGATGGTGAAGGAGGGGCAATTCCGTGAAGACCTGTTCTACCGCCTGAATGTCGTGTCGATGGAAATGCCGCCCCTGCGCGATCGCAAGGACGACATCGCCGCGCTGGCCGATTTTTTTGTGCAGCGCTTCTCGGGTGAGCTGAAGAAGAAGGTGGACAGCGTCCATCCCGAGGCCCTCAAGGTGCTGATGCGTCACCACTGGCCGGGCAATATCCGCGAACTCGAGAACGTCATCGAACGCGCGGTGCTGCTCACCGACGGCTCCGCCGTGACGCTGGCCGACCTGCAGATCGGCGATCAGACCACGACGCACTCCGGCGAGCGGCCGCTGGCCGTGCGGATTCCGCCGACGGGCATTCCGCTCGAGGAAATCGAACGGCAGGCGGTCGTCGAAGCCCTGAAGATGTCGAACTGGATTCAGAAGGATGCGGCGGACCTGCTCGGCATCAGCCCGCGCGTCATGAACTACAAGATCAAGATTCTCCACATCGAAATCCCGCGATCGCGACGACCGCAGCCTGAAGCCGTCGCTGTCTGATCGTCGAACGTGACACGTCACTTCGCGCGCGGATGCGCGTTGCGGTAGACCTCCATCAGACGGCCGATGTCGAGGTGCGTGTACCGCTGGGTCGTGCTGAGCCGCGCGTGGCCCAGCATCTCCTGGATCGCGCGCAGGTCGGCGCCGGCCTGCAGCAGATGCGTCGCAAACGTGTGGCGCAGCGCGTGCGGACTGATCGTGCCTGGCACACCGGCCTGCCGCGCGGCCTGCCGCACGATGCGGTCCACGCTGCGCGTGGTCAGCCGGCCTCCGCGGTGGTTCAGAAACAAGGCGTGGCGCGTGCGCGCGTGCGGCCCGGGTCTCGCCGACCGGCGCGGCGCCGGCGCGGCCGGCAACATCCGGGCGTCCTGCACCATCACGCGCAGCGCGTTGGCCGTCGAGGTGTTGAACGGCACGAGACGTTCCCTGCCCCCTTTGCCACGCACGCGCACGATGCGGCCCGGCAGATTCGCGTCCTCGAGATCGAGCCCGACCAGCTCGCTCAGCCGCAGTCCCGAGGCATAAAACAGTTCCAGAATCGCCCGATCCCGGCGCCCCGCCACCGTCGTCGTATCCGGCACCGCCAACACGTGGTCCATCTGCGCGAGGTCGAGGTGCGCCGGCAGGGACTGCTCTTTGCGCGGAGAGCCGACGAGTTGCGTGGGGTCTCCGCGCAGTTTCGACTCACGCACGAGGTACCGGGCGAACGTCCGCAGCGCCGCGAGCCGGCGCGCCGCCGACGCCCGGCTGTTGCCGCGCTGGTGCAGCGCTTCCAGGAATCCGCGGATCCCGTCGGCATCAAACGCGCGGATGGGCACCTGGCTCGGCTTCACGCGCCACTGCCGCGCGAGAAAGTCCAGACACTGCGTCAGGTCCGTGTCGTACGCGCGCACGGTATGCGGCGACGCGTTCCTGTTGTACTTGAGGAACTGCAGGAACTCGCGAATGGCGTCCTTCAGCATGTCAGTACGGCACTCGCACGCCCGGATCGTCAGCGGGAAAGTCCCTGGTGTTGCGAGTCACGAGCCCATCATGACGGATGCCGGCCAGCCAGGTCTCAAGGTCGGTGAGCGCCCGGGTGCTGGTGGCCATCTGTCGTTCATGGCGGCTTTTCGGGGGCGCCTCGAGCGGCGGCATGAGGCCGAAGGTGATGTTGGTCGGGGTGTAGTGGGCCGGATCCGCGTGCGACACGTAGTAGCTCAACGCGCCGATGGCCGTGGTCCGCGGCGGGGCGACCGCCTCACGCCCCAGCACCAGGCGCGCGGCGTTGCGGCCGGCGATAAGGCCCGACGCCGCCGATTCGACGTAGCCCTCGACTCCAGACACCTGCCCCGCAAAAAACAAATCGGGACGCGTCCGTGTCTGCCACGTCTCGGCGAGGATTGTCGGACCATTGATGTACGTGTTGCGGTGGATCATGCCGAACCGCACGAACTCTGCCTGCTCAAGTCCGGGGATCATCTTCAACACGCGCGCCTGTTCGCCCCACTTCATCTGAGTCTGAAAGCCGACCAGACTGTAGTGATCGCCGGCCAGCGTGTCCTGCCGGAGTTGGACCACGGCGTACGGCCAGCGTCCCGTGCGCGGATCGTCGAGCCCCACGGGTTTCATTGGACCAAAGCGCAACGTGTCCACCCCGCGGTGCGCCATCACTTCGATCGGCAGGCACCCCTCGAAGAACTTCGTGTTGTCGAAGTCATGCCCCTCCGCCTTCCCGGCCGTGACGATCGCCTGGTGGAACGCGAGGTATTCGTCCCGGGTGAAAGGACAGTTCAAGTAGTCGCCTTCGGCGACTACCTGAGATTGGGGATTGAGGATTGAGGATTGAGGATTGAGGATTGAGGATTGAGGATCGGGATTGCTGGATGGCGTGATGGCGGATTGGCGATCTTCGTTCCTCAGGGACCGATCCCAGCGTGAGGCGCGGAAGACCTTTGACAGGTCGATGCTCTCGGCGAGCACGATCGGGCTGATGGCGTCGAAAAACGCGAGGTGGTCGCGTCCGACAAAGGCCGCGATGTCTGCTGACAACGACTCCGACGTGAGCGGGCCGGTGGCGACGATGAGCGGCGACATTTCGGCAGGCGTGGGCAGGCGTGTGAGTTCGCGGCGTTCCACGCGAATGCGGGGATGCGCGGCGATCGCGGCCGTCACCCGCTCGGCGAACTGGTGCCGATCGACGGCCAGCGCGGCGCCGGCGGGCACGCGCACCTCGCCGGCCACGCGCATGATCAGCGACCCGAGCCGCCGCATCTCCTCTTTGAGGAGTCCGACCGCATTGTCGAGTTTGTCGCCGCGGAACGAGTTGCTGCAGACCAGTTCGGCGAGGCGGTCGGTCTGGTGGACGGCCGTGGGGCGCACCGGACGCATCTCGTAAAGCGTGACGTCGACGCCCATCGAAGCCGCCTGCCAGGCGGCTTCGCTTCCGGCGAGACCGCCGCCGATGACGTGGACCATTACGCTGTCGTGGCCTCGACGAGCTCCTCGCTGCGCACGTAGTCACACGCGTCGTTGCTGCAGAGTAACTGGCGCCCGTGCCGCCTGGTGATCTTCTCGGTCAGGAACGGCTGCCTGCACTTCGGACACGGGTCAGGAATCGGCTTGTTCCAGAGCGTGAAGTCGCACTTCGGATAGTTGACGCACCCGTAGAACACCTTGCCGCGGCGCGATTTGCGCTCGGCGACGTCGCCGCCGTCCTTCGGGCACGTGATGCCCGTCAGTTGCTGCTTGACGTACTTGCACTCGGGATACCCGGTGCACGCGGTGAACTCGCCGAACCGGCCCTGCCTGACGACCAGATTCCTGCCGCAGTTCGGACACGGCTCGTCGAGGATCTGATCCGCCCTGGCCGCGGTCACGCCCTGCTTGGTGGCGATGATCTTCCGCGTGGTCTTGCACTCGGGATACCCGGTGCAGGCGAGGAACGTCCCGAAACGCCCGCGTTTGACGACCATGGATCTGCCACAGGTGTCGCAGGTTTCGTCCATGTCCTCGGTGGGCGCGTCGGCGACTTCGATTTCCTTCGTGTTGTCGCACGCCGGGTACGCGCTGCACGCGAGGAAGATGCCGAACTTGCCCGACTTCTCCACCATCGGCGCGCCGCACTTGTCGCACACGATGTCGGTGGGCTGCCCTTCCTTGTAGCTGGGCATGATCTTCTCGGCCCGCGCGAGGTCCTTCACGAACTGCTTGTAGAACGCGGCGAGCGTCTTGCCGTACTCCGCCTTGCCCTTTTCGATCTGGTCGAGCTGATTCTCCATGCGGGCCGTGTACTCGATGTCCAGAATGTCGTCGAACGCCGGGTGCAGCAGTTTCTCCACAAGCCGGCGCCCCAGGATTGAGGGCCGGAACCGGCCCTCGGTCTTGTTCACGTACTCGCGCGACTGCAACACGTTGATGATCGACGCGTAGGTGCTCGGCCGGCCGATGCCGTTTTCTTCGAGCGCCTTGACCAGCGACCCTTCGTTGAATCGCGCAGGCGGCTGCGTGAACTTCTGCTCCGGCGTGATGGCTTTGACCGTCAGCGTCTGGCCTTCCTTGAGCACTGGCAGCACCGCCGTGCCACCCTCGTCGTCGCTCTCCGTTTGCGCGCCCGCCACGGGTGCCGGACGCTCGGTCCGTTCACTTTCTTCGGCCTCGTCCCTGGCCTGGCCATACACCGCGAGCCAGCCCGCAAACTTCGGCACGGAGCCCTTCGCGCGGAACAGGTAATCCCCTGCGGTGATTTCCACCGTCGTGTCGTCGAACGTGGCCGACGCCATCTGGGAGGCCACGAACCGGTTCCAGATCAGGCGATACAACGAGTACTGATCGGACGTCAGGTGCGGACGCACGACGTCGGGCGGATACGCCATCGATGTCGGCCGAATCGCTTCGTGCGCGTCCTGCGCGTTCTGCTTGACCCGGTAGCGGTTCGGCTGCCCGGGCAGATACCCGGCCCCGTAGGCCTTGCCGATGTGGGCGCGCACGTCGGTCAGCGCCTGATCGGACACGCGCACCGAGTCGGTACGCATGTAGGTGATGAGACCGACGGCGGCGTCTTCGCCAGGCAGCTCGATGCCCTCGTAGAGCTGCTGGGCCACCATCATCGTCTTCTTGACCGGGAATCGTGACGCCTGCTGCAGCTTGCTGGTGATGAAGGGAGGCACGGCGTGTTTTTTTCGTTCCCTGGTCTGCACCGACGACACGACGAACGCCGCCTTCGCGAGGTCCGCCAGAATCGCTTTCGACTCCACCTCGTTGGCGATCTTCACGGCGGCGGTCCCTTTGCGGGCCAGTCGCGCGTCGAACTCGGGCGGCAGCGCCGCGGCGAGCCGGGCGGTCACATGCCAGTATTCCTCGGCGACAAACGCTTCGATCTCGCGTTCGCGATCGCAGATGAGCTTGAGGGCCACCGACTGGACACGACCGGCGCTGAGCCCGCGCCGCACCTTGTCCCACAGCAGCGGGCTGATTTTGTAGCCGACCAGCCGGTCGAGGACGCGCCGCGCCTGCTGCGCGTCGACCATTTTCATGTCGATCTCGCCGGGATGGGCCATCGCCTCGAGAATCGCCTTCTTGGTGATCTCGTTGAACATCAGCCGCCGGACGACCTTCTTCTTGGTGCCCAGCTCCTCGGCCAGGTGCCAGCCGATCGCCTCGCCCTCGCGGTCGGGGTCGGTCGCGACGAAGATCTCGGAGACCGACTTCGCGGCTTCCTTGAGTGCCCTGATGACCTTGGCCCGTTCCGGAATCACGACGTAGTCGGGCGCAAACCCGGCCTCCACGTCGACCCCCAGCCTGTTCTTGGGAAGATCCCGGACGTGCCCCATGGACGCGAGTACCTTATAGTCGCGCCCCAGATACTTACTGATCGTTTTCGCCTTTGCCGGCGATTCGACCACTACCAATGCCTTTGCCATAGTTGATGAGCCGATTCGTTTAACACTAGCAGCCACGTCAAGGCCGGACAAAACGGCCCCCCGACGACCGGCTGATTCTGCCGGCAATCTCCAACTGGGCCAATTCGGCCAGCAGGTCCGGCACGGCCAGGCCCGTTCGTCCGGCCAACTCGTCAACCGAGTACGCCTCGCCGCGCGCCATTCCTGCCTCTAACTTACTGACCACCCAGGCTTTATCGTCACCGCGTCCCGCCAGGCCCGCCGAAATCCCCTCCACCTCTTCCAGCACATCATCCACGGTCTCGACCAGCCGCGCCCCATCCTTAATGAGGGCGTGACACCCGCGGTACCGCCCGGACGCCACGCTCCCGGGCACGGCCAGCACATCCCGCCCCTGCTCCATCGCCAGACGAGCGGTGATCAGCGACCCGCTCTTCTCCGAAGCTTCGATGACGATCACGGCCTGGGAGAGACCGCTGATGATGCGGTTTCTGAGGGGAAAATGCCAGGGTTTGGGCGAGGTTCCAGGTGGAAACTCGCTCACCAGCCGTCCGGCGGCGATGATCGCCTCGGCCAGCCGCCGATGATGAGAAGGATAGGCGATATCCACGCCGCAGCCCAGCACCGCGATCGTCGTGCCGCCCTCCGCCAGAGCCGCTTCATGCGCGGCGCCATCGACGCCCGCGGCCATGCCGCTGACGATCGTATAGCCAGCCGCCACCAGGTCCCGGCTCAACTGGCGGGCCACGATCACACCGGCGGGTGTCGCCAGGCGAGACCCCACGATGGCGATCGCGGGACCCTCGAACGACGCGTCGCCGCGTGTCCACAACGCGAGGGGGGGATCGACAATCTCGGCCAACCGGGACGGATAGGTCTCGTCGCCCCAGGTCACGAGCCCGTACCCACGGTCGACCGCCTCTTGCCGGGCGGCGGCGGCCAACGCCCGCGCGGTGGCCACGCGCCCCGTCAGGTCCCCGGACAACAGGCCGAGCCGGCTCCCGAGGTCCTCGAGCGAGGCGACCCCCTCCTTGACCAATCGGCAGGCCAGCGTGTCGGAGCCGGGTCGAAGCCACGCCAGAACGAGGCTGTCCTCAGGAGGGTGCACAGGGTTCTCCTGTGCATCCTCGATGCCACAGTTGAACCCCGTTTCACTGCGGGGGGGTGGCATTTTCCGCACTGGACACGCGGCAGGCGTCTTGCAGATTTTGCGAGTACGTGCGGGTGCAATGAGCGCGTACAGGGGTATATTGGGAGCTCACAGCCATGAAACAGCACACCTCGTCTCGCTGGATCCAGGAGTGGGCGTTAGCACCGGCGTTGGTGATCGCGTTGGCGCTGGTCTCGACGATCCCGCTCTCAGCCGACCGGCGCTCCGAGTCGAAGGCCCAGGTCGCCTTCGGCATCGAGCTGGCGCAAAAAGGACTCTGGAAGGAAGCCGAGTTCCGGTGGGAAAAAGCCGTCGAACTCGATCCGACCTACAGCTCGGCGTGGAACAACCTCGGCATCGCGTACGAACAGCAGGGCAAGTTCGCCGATGCGCTCAAGGCCTACGAAAAGGCCAAAACACTCGATCCCAGGAACAATTTCATCATTCAGAACTACGACCTGTTCAGGGAGATCTATGACCGCCAAAACCGTCGTCGCGATCGCTAGCCTGGCGCTGACGCTGGGCGCGTCCAGTTGCCTGAAGTTCTATGACATCGGCATCGAGACGCCGATCCAGGCCAAGCTGGACGTGTCGTCGTTTCAGCGGGTGTTGATCCTCGGCTTCCTGTCAGGCGGCTCGAAGGATGTCGATCCGAATACCGAGACGGTGCGTCTGATTCGCAGTCAGTTGCGGAACCGGACGGACCTGAGGGTGATCGATTCGGACGTCATCTCGCTGGTGGACGAAGTGGATCGGCGCCGGCGCGCCAGCGGGGAACAGCCGGTGGTGGATCCGTCGGAGCCCGCCAGCACCGATCCGAAGATCATGTCGGAGCGCGATCTGCAGCCGTATGAGGAAATCTTCGCGGACGTTGACTACTGGAAGCGGCTGGGCGAGGAATACCAGGCGCCGTTGATCATCACGGGGTCGATTCTGTTTACCGATGTGCAGCGGAGCGGCATGGTGTCGCGGTCAGAGGAATATCTCGACCAGTACGGCCGCCGATCCGTGCAGCCCGTGCAACGATTCGAGGACCGCAAGGGCTACGCACTCGCGCCGAAGTTCATCTTCATCGACGGCCGGACGGGTGTGCAGCTCTACAGCGAGTCGTTCCGCGAAGAGACGCTGTACAGCGCCACGAACAACACGCCGCCGCTGTCCTCGTATTTCGAACTGATGGACCGCCTGCTGCCGGGCTTCCTGAGCACCCTGAGCACCCAGAAGATCAAGGGCACCCGGACGCTGCTGAAGTAAGAGGGGACGGGTGTCGGCCTGTGGAAAACCCGGCCACCGCTCTGCCTGAGTTTTCCATAGGCCGACACCCGTCCCTTTTTGCGCCAGTCCCTTTTTGCGCCCCTTGCCCCTCCCCCCGGTCCGGTGTTAGCCTTGGAGGTTCCGACGGCGCCCGAACCCGGGTTCCGTGCGGGTAGACCTTCGGAGTGGGAGAGTCGCAGATGTTCGCCATTGTCGAAGCCGGCGGCCGGCAGGAAAAAGTCACGCCAGGCGCGGTTGTTGTGGTCGATCGGCTGGATTTGGAACCGGGCGCGGCGTTTACGTTCGACCGGGTCCTGCTCGTCGAAACGGCGGATGGCGCCATCGTCACCGGCGCCCCCTACGTGACCGGTGCCACCGTGACGGGCGTCATCGAAGAACAGACCCTGGGCAAGAAAATCCGGGTGTTCAAGATGAAGCGCCGCAAGCAGGAACGCAAGACGATCGGCCACCGCACGCAGTCGACCCGCGTGAAGGTCACGGCCATCAACGCGTAAGACGGCACACGCAGGAAGAAGAGCAGCACCATGGCGACCAAAAAAGGTCAGGGCAGTTCCCGCAACGGACGTGACAGTCAGTCGCAGCGGCTGGGCGTCAAACGCCACGACGGCAACCTCGTGACGGGCGGCTCCATCCTCGTGCGGCAGCGCGGGCGCAAGTTCAAGCCGGGCCTGAACGTCGGGCTGGGCAAAGACGACACGTTGTTCGCCAAAATTGCTGGCACCGTCAAGTTCAGCGACCAGGGCCAGCGCGGCCGCTTCATCAGCATCGTGCCGGTCGCCGCCCTGACAGACGGGGACAAGGCGTAAAGGCACCACTCGTTGTTCGTCGACGAAGTCGACATTCAGGTCCACGCGGGTGATGGCGGCAATGGCTGCCTCGCCTTCAGACGCGAGAAGTTCGTCCCGCGCGGTGGTCCGTCTGGCGGCGATGGTGGCCACGGCGGCTCGATCTATCTCGTCGCCACCCTGCACCAGAACACCCTCGTCAATTACCGGTTCCACCCCGAGTTCAACGGCGCCCGCGGCGTCCACGGACAGGGCTCCAACTGCACGGGCGCGGATGGCGGGGACCTCGTCCTCGAAGTGCCGCCCGGCACGGTCGTCTACGAAAAGACCGACGACCACGACCTGATCCTGCTCGCCGACCTGGCCAGCGTCGGCGACCGTGTGCTGGTCGCCAAGGGTGGCCGCGGCGGCCGCGGCAACGCGGCCTTTGCGACGGCGACCAACCGCGCGCCCCGCCGGACCGAACCTGGCGAGAAGGGCGACACGCGTCTGCTGCGGCTGCGCCTCAAGCTGCTCGCCGACGTGGGCCTCGTCGGGTATCCGAACGCCGGCAAGTCCACGCTGATTTCGCGCATCTCGGCCGCGCGCCCGAAGATCGCCGACTACCCCTTCACCACCCTCACACCCAACCTCGGAGTCGTCAGCCTCACCGGCGACCGCAGCTTCGTCGTTGCCGACGTGCCGGGCCTGATCGAGGGCGCCCACGAAGGCCATGGGCTGGGCATGAAGTTTCTGGCGCACCTGGAACGCACGAAAGTGCTGGTGCACGTGATCGACGTGTCGTCGTTCTCGGGCCGGGACCCGGTCCACGACTTCGACGTCATCCGCCACGAGCTGGCGCGGTTTGTCGGCACGGGCGATGACAGGGCCGAAGCGCTGGCGTCGAAGCCGCAGATCGCGGTCGCGAACAAGATCGACGCGCTTGACGATCCGCAACGGCTCAAGGCGCTCGCCGCACACCTGAAGAAAAAGAAGGTGCCCCTGTTTCCGATCTCCGCCGTCACCGGCGAAGGTCTGCCCGCCCTGCTTGAGGCCATGTGGGCGGCCATCGCGGCCAAGTCCGCCTCCGACGCCTCGTGACCGCGCCCGTGCACCCGTCGTCCTCCGCACGTTCCACACGGCGACTCGGCTGGCTCGGCGGCACGTTTGACCCGATCCACCTGGGCCATCTGGACGTCGCCCGCGCCGCGCGCGCGGCCCTGCACCTCGACGAGGTCGCCCTCGTGCCGGCCCACCATCCGCCGCATCGCGATCCCCCGGTGGCCGCGGCCACCGCGCGCCTGGCGATGGTGCGCCTGGCCGCCGCCACCGAACCCTGGCTGACCGTGTCGGAGCTGGAGCTGCACTCGGACGCGCCGTCCTACACGATGACGACGCTGGATCGGCTTGAGGCGGCTGGCGTCGATCTGCGCGCGCTGTATGTAATCACGGGCGCCGATGCCTTCGCCGACATCGCGACCTGGAAGGGCTATCCCGCGTTGCTGGACCGCTGCCATTTTGTCGTGGTCTCACGACCGGGGCACCACGCCCGTGACCTGCGCGACCGGCTGCCCGCGTTGGCCGCGCGCCTGTTCACGCCGGGCGAGTCCGGCGATCGCGGCCAGCCCGTGATCTTTCTGGTGGACGCGGCCACGGCACCGGTATCATCGACCGGGATACGTGCCGCCGCGGCGGCCGGCACCACACTGACCGGGCTCGTGCCCGACGCGGTGGCGTCCTACATCGGGACACACGGCCTTTATCGAGGAGTGGAATGAGCAAGACGACCACACGCCCCGCCACCAGGCGATCTGCCGCGCCGAAGAAACGCGTGGCCGCGAAGAGCACCAAACCTGCCAGACGACACGTGGCCCCGAAGAAGGCCGCCTTGAAGGCGACGGCGAAGCCGGCCGCGAAGACCAGGACCCCGACGCCGCGTCTGCCCGCCGATGTCAAACTCGCGCTCGCGTGCGCGCAGGACAAACTCGCCATCGATCTCACGGTGCTCGACTTGAGGAAGGCGTCCGCGTTCACCGACTTCTTCATCGTCTGCACGGGCGCCAACACGAAGCAGGTGCAGGCGATCGCCGATGGTGTGGAGGCCGGGCTGAAGACCATCGGTCAGCCACCCGCGCTCGTGGAGGGGTACCGGCGCGGCGAGTGGATTCTGCTCGACTATTTCAGCTTCATCGTTCACGTCTTTCTGCCGGCACACCGCTCGTTTTATGCGCTCGAACGCCTCTGGGGCGGCGCGGAGCCGATTGAAGTTTCTGCACCCTGACAGGCGACGACCCTTTCGGTTTCTGCCACGCTCACGCGTGATTGCTCGATCAGAGGGCGCCCCACGCGCCCGCGTGGCTGGCAGCGATCTTGAACCACCGGCCGCATGGCCTGGCCTGGGTGGATCGATCGCAGTCTCATCACGTTGCTCGATCCGATCTGTGTGGCCTGTCGCGGGCCGCTCACCGACGGCCGCGTCGGGCCGGTGTGCCGGCCCTGCTGGTCGGCAATTCGCCGCCCGACGCCGCCGTGGTGCGATCGGTGCGGCGACCCGCTGCGCACCTGGCGTCGTGTTGAGCCCACGCTGTGCGCCGCGTGCCGCGCGACGCCTCCCAGTTTTGATCACGCCCGATCCGCGGCGATCTACGAGGGTCCGATGCGCAACATCGTGCACGCCTTGAAGTACGGCGGCCATCAGTCCCTGGGCCTGCTGCTGGGCCGGCTGATGCGGGACGCGGCGCCCGGCCTGCTCACGGGCGCCGACGTCGTCGTGCCGGTGCCCCTGCACCCGTGGCGGGCCCTCGGACGGGGATTTAATCAGGCGGACGAACTCGCGCGCGCGTTGGGGCCGCCGGTGTGGCGCGGGCTGCGGCGCCGGCGCCTCGGCCGGCCGCAAGCGGGCCTTCCCGCGGACGCGCGGCGCGCCAACGTCCGGCAGGTGTACGCCGTGCGCCGTGTGCCCGGACGTGCCGCGCGTGTGCCGGCGAGCGTGGTGCTCGTCGATGATGTGATGACGACGGGCGCCACGGCCGACGAGTGCAGCCGGGTGTTGCGGGAGGCGGGCGTCGAACGGATCGTGGTGCTGACCGCCGCCCGGGCGGTTACGAGGGGGACGTAAGCCGTGGGAGCACCGCGGCCTCCACGGCCGCGCGCACGTCGTCTTTCGAGGCGTCGCCGTCGATGAGCACCCAATCCGGTTGCAGCGCCTGGCGGCGGTAGCTGTCGCGAACCCGTGCCAGCAGCGCCAAGTCGCGTTCGTACCGATCGCGGCCGGTGGCTTTGCGCGCCACCGCGATTTTCGGAGCGATGTCGAGCAGGATCGTGACCGTGGCCCGTGGCAGGTACCGCTGCACGTCCTCGAGCCAGACCGGGTCGAGCCCCTGCGCTTCGCCGTAGGCGATGCTCGACGCGCGGTACCGGTCGCACACCACGACACCGCCGGCACCGAGCCACGACTCGATCTTCGGCCGGTACTCGCAACGGTTGGCGACGTAGAGGAGCTGTATCACGTCCGCGCCGAACTCGCGCTCGCCCGCCAGCGCCTTCGCGATCTCGCGGCCCACGGGGGTGTCGTAGTCGGGAAACGACAGCGGGTGGACCTTGCGGCCCTCCTGCTCGATCCGGGCGCGCAGGTGCCGCGCCTGGGTTTCCTTCCCGCTCTGGTCCAGACCTTCAAAGGCGATCAGCATCACTCATCCCACTGCAACATGTCGTCCACGGTTTGGCGGCGGCGCACAATCCGCCACGCGGGCCCATCCACCAGCACCTCGGCGGCAGTGGGACGTCGATTGTAGTTCGAAGCCATGATGGCCCCGTAGGCTCCGGTGTCACGCACCACCAGTAAATCCCCCACCTGGACTGGCGACAACGTCCGTCCGTTCCCCAACGTGTCGCTGGTTTCACACACGGGTCCCACTATGTCGCACGACACCGCGTCGCCGTCGCGCGGCTGGGCCGCCTCAATCGTGTGCCACGCGCCATACAGCGCGGGCCGAATCAGGTCGGTCATCCCCGCATCGACGATGACAAACCAGCGGCCGTCGGCTTGCGCCTTGAGGTCCACCACACGTGCCAGCAGCACACCGGCCGGCCCGGTGATCCAACGGCCGGGCTCAAGCACCAATCGCAGTCCCGTCTCGCGCACGGCGGGCAACACCGCCGCGGCGTACTCGTCGGCGGTCGGCACGGCCTGGTCCGGCTGGTACGCGATGCCGAGTCCGCCGCCAATGTCGAGGTGTTCCAGCGCAATTCCCTGCGCGGCCAGCGTCGTGGCCAGCGTCGCGATGGTGCCAGCCGCCTGGGCCAGCGGCAGGGCCGAGGTGATCTGCGACCCCACGTGCACGTGAAGCCCCACGACCTGCAGGCTGGGACGACGCGCCATGTCGGTGACCATCTCGTGCGCTTGTGTCACCGACATGCCGAACTTGTTGGAGCGGCGGCCGGTGGAAATGTGCGGATGGCTGCCGGCCTCGATATCGGGGTTCACCCGCACCGCGACACGCGCCCGCGCCCCGTGCGCGCGGGCGATGGCGTCGATCCGCTCCACTTCGCCGGGCGACTCGGCGTTGATCGCCCTGAGACCGAGCGCAACCGCGCGCGCGAGTTCGTCGTGCGTCTTGCCCACGCCGGTGAACACAATCTGGTCCGGGGCAAAGCCGGCCCGCAGCGCGACGTCGATCTCGCCGCCCGAGTTGGCATCCGCGTGCGCGCCCGCCGCGCGCATCTCCCGGACCACGGCCAGCGTCGCGTTGGCCTTGATGGCATAGTGCAGGTCGTGCGGATACCCGGCAAACGCGGCGTCGAGCGCCCCGTACCGGGTGAGGAGCTGCCGCCGGCTGTAGACGTGCACGGGCGTACCCACCGCGTCGGCGATCGCCGCGAGGGGCACCTCGTCGCACCACAGGTCGTTGTTGACGCGATGGAATCCAGACACCGGGTGTTGCATTCT